>DASVRW010000002.1:0-600000 GCA_036388415.1 Candidatus Saccharimonadales bacterium
ATCTCTACGTCACCATGAATATTGGTGGTACCACCCAAACAGCTACTCCGTCTTACGACGGTGAAATGAATCCTCGGCTCAGCCTCACCGCTGTGCCGTATGCCTTCCAGGCAGGACAGTTGGCGCAGTTTAATGGTACGACCAACTTTACGAGCAACCTGACTCTCGCTGCACCAACTGGTGGCAACCAGACCTTTGTGGTGCAGGACCAGGGAGCGGCGGGGACGTATAATTTGTTGACACAGACGCAGGCAAATAGCAATTATCTACAGTTTGCGCCAGCAACTGTCCAGGCTGATGCCAGTACGCGGACAACAATAAATATTAATAAAACGTCATTCGCCCCAATTATAGAATTTTCATATCAGTCAGTTGCTGTATGGAGTGTCGATGCCTTTGGGCGGACAACAATCCGGCCGAGTACCGATAATGGTACTGCGTTTCGGGTATCGTCTCGGACAACCAATATAGATGTCCTGAGTGTCGACACCACTACGGAGCAGGTGCAAGTCAGAAACCTGGTGAGTACTTCGGGTATAACAACCGGTGGTGCGCTGGTGTTTACTGGCACGAGTGGTACTTCTAACTTTGTTACACCGCTTGGCGGCACGGTGCAGACAAAGATTAATATACCGTTACAAAATCCGGGCAATTTCGGCCAGCTTCTCGCTCTCGGCGTGCCAAGCACAGCTAGTGCGACGGCGCGCGTTATTAATGTATTCGACGCCAGGGCTGCTGGCCATCAGCCAAGTATAGCTGTCACGAGTCCTGACCAAAACCAAATTTTCGGACTCAGCTATGATGGCTCAAATACCACAGGTTACCTGATGAATAGTGCCGCCAGCATTCGACTGCAAGCAGGTGCAAGCAATATACTGACTGCAACCAGAGATTCTTCAACCCTAGGTACTGTTACAATCGGTGTAGGCGGTACCAATGCAGGCCGTCTGGAACTGGCTAATGCAACGAATAGCTTTGGCGTGTATCTGCAAGCCGGCGTTACCGCTGCCAGCTACGCACTGCAACTACCAACTGCCATTGGCGGCGCCGGCCAGTGTCTGACCATAGCATCTGTTGCCAGTACGACGGCGCAGCTCGGCTATTCTACATGTAATACAGCACCCGGCGTCTCACTACAAGCCAGTACGCCCGGTACTGCCGACACCGGCAATTTCAACATCTCTGGCAGAGGCATTGCCGCTACGCTACAGGGAACCACTAGTGTGCAGACATCACTGCTTGATACGGTCGGTGCCACTACTCTAAATATAGGTACAACTAATGCAACGCAGATTAATCTTGGTTCAGCTGTAATAAATACGAGCGTACTAGGTAACCTAGGTGTGGGTACAACAGCGACAAACCGCTTTAACGTCAACACTCCAACCACTGCCGTAACCGGTGCAGACGCAGTTATTACCGCCAGTTCGGCTACTAATGTCGGTCTTGTGATTCAGACTGCACCCAGCGCCACCAGTAACGCCTTCCAAGTTCGAAGTTCGGCTGGCGGTGTGCAGGCAGGTATAACTGGCAGTGGTCGCATATTTGCTGCCAGCACCGCACCAGTCGGTAATGCCGTATTGTCTGCATCAACCGGGTCGGCATCTAACTCGGGCATCGGCATTCTAGGTTCAGCGGGTCAAACTGCTAACCTAATTGACCTTAAAGATGTCAATAGCAACGTGAACGCTTCATTTGGACCTCTCGGAAATCAGCTTACTCTCGGCCGGATTGCTGCGAGCGGCACCGTAACACAAGGTCAGATCGTCCTGTCGGACGGCACGACCAGTAATTTTGGGATAACTTTACAGTCGGCCGCGCTGACTGCCAGCCGAACGATCATTTTGCCAAATGAAAGCGGCACAATACTGACTGACACGAGCGGTGTAAAATTGCAGGGATTTACCCCAGGGACTGCTCAATCAGGTAGCCTCAATATCTCTGGTACGGCGATTGCGGGAACACTACAGGCCGGAACGACTACCAACGGCGTGAGCTTGTCGGCCACTGGTGTTGTCCTGACAGGTACGGCTCGGAATGCGCAGACAATTTTACTTACGGCTGAATATGCCGGTGCCGTACTAGATGCATCGGGGACAAATAACACTGGCTCAATGACAAGCGGTTTCAATATGACGAACCGCATGAATTACTACAAATGGACTACGGCTCAGACTGGTGCGTCGCAGAGTTATGATGTCGTCACGCAAGTGCCAATACCATCAGACTTTAGTGCCTGGTCGGGCGGTGGGGAACCGTCGATATCTGTCAGCACGTATACGACAAATACGACTAACAGCAAACTGAGCATTGGAGTTCTTGACACGACCGGTGCCGCCACGAGCTGTGTTGCCGATGGCGGCACACCGACATTTATCACACCTGGTTCGACATCAACATGGACTACAATGACACCGTCGTGCGGGACTGGCGGTACGTATACGGCGGGCGGATACATAACGCTCCGCGTGCGCATGACTGCCCAGAGCGGCAGCGTGGCGCAGGTCGGTAATATCACGCTGAATTATCTTAGTAAGTATTAGTCACGCGTCAAGCACTGGGCGGAATCTGCATGGACGCGGCTGTACTACATCCGTCAAAGAGTTTATGCTAAAATATAGATACATCAGAAACTATACATACAGATGAATACAAACTCGCACGCACGGAAAGTTACAAGGGTACTACAATCCGCTGGCCGCCACGCCGGCTATATCGGTCATGGCCGCTTGATACGACTCGGCATGGCGTCGCTAATACTTGTGACCGCCTTGGCTCCGGCGGTTATCGAAATACAAACGCAGCGCTCGTATCTGCTCGATGCCGCTACTAGGAAGCTAGTCGGTACTACCAATCCAAATTTAGCTGATAAAATCTCCTACGACGCCCAAAACGGCCGGTGGCAATTCAACAAATCTGCCATCCCAGCTGATACTGGCACGAATCCTGCTTCTAATGTACCGGCTCCGGCGGCAGCTGCACTACAGGCGCAGATGGGCGGGGGAGGCAGTAAAGATACGAGCTTGTACGCTGTCAATATGCCTGTCGACGGCAAAAAAGGAATTGAATATTACGACGCCAACACTGATCTGTCATTTGGCCTGGTTCCGCAGTTCGCAGTCGGCCAGGGCATAGAGCGAAACGGGCAACTGATCTACGCCATGCCAGATGGCATGAAAATTGTTTATAGTGCCAAGAACAATGGCATGAAGGAAGATATTGTATTGTCGCACAATATCGGCAACGATGTGCAGTTTGCATACAACATGGATTTGCCGGAAACGCTGGAAGCAAAGCTGGAGGCGGATGGTTCGATAGGCGTATACTCGGCTGACCCTGTGCTGTTTACCAACATTACCTTCGGCAGTGACGACGATCAAGCGAAGGTGGAACACGCCCGCAAAGTAGCCGCCAAAGACCATATGCTGTTTAATGTACCGGCTCCAGTTATTGTGCAGAGCGGTGACCGTACGCATGCTGCCAGCGCAAGATTTGAGCTCGACGGGGAAATACTGCACATCCGGGCAAGCGGTATGGACACACTGACATATCCTGTCAGCATAGATCCGACGGTGGTCGTGACCAGCTCCTCGGATTTTACGGCTGGCAATAACGAGGGCAATGTCAGCTACCCTGCAGGACAAATTAGTCGTGGCACTCTATCGGGCGGTACGCTCGCGGCCTGGCCGGGCAGTCCGACGAGCTACTATACGACGCCAAGAGACGGTAATAACGTTATCGCCTACAACGGCTATATGTATAATCTTACAGGCTACAGTAGTACGTATCTAAATGATGTCAGGTATGCAGCCATTAACACAAACGGTACTGTTAGTGCAACTTGGAGCGCTGCGACAGACGTACTGACGGCGCGCAGATACGGTAATGCCGTGACGTATAACGGCTATATGTACCTCTTGGGAGGCCGGACGGCCAGCGGTGTTACGAATGCAGTCGAGTATGCCAAGATCAATAGTGACGGCACGCTCGGTACCTGGGCGGCCACTACGAGTTTTGCGACTGGCCGTGAGTTTGCCAGTGCAGATGTCTATAACGGCTATATATACATCAGTGGTGGAAACGACGGTACGAATGCTATGAGCGACGTGCAGTACGCCCCGCTCAATGCCGATGGTACCGTTGGAACATGGGCAGCAACTACGCCATTGCCTAGTGCGCGACATACCCTCACGACTAGCATGTATAACGGCTATATGTATCTCGTCGGAGGAATGACGGACAGTACTACTGGTACGGCGACAACCTATTATGCCCGCGTTAATACCAATGGCACACTTGATGCTTGGGCGGCGACCAGCAGTCTGCCAGCTGTTACCTTTAGAAACGGCATTATTGTCAGTGGAGGCTACATCTATACTTTTGGCGGTACATTTGCCCATACTAATACCGTTTACTATGCGCCGCTACTGGCAAATGGCGCAATTGGCAAATGGCAAACGACTAGTAGCTTTCTGACGGGACGACGTGAATCGGCTGCCGTTGCCTATAATGGCTACGTATATATTGTCGGTGGTATTCATCCTGCAACTGATCAGGCCTGTACGAACGCCGGCGTCAACACCACATATTGTTCGGACATACAATATACGTCAGCCAATGCCTCTGGTGTGCTCGGAAGCTTCAGTAATACTACCGTTCTGCCTACTACACTGACCCGGCTCGGAGGGACTGTATATAATGGCTATATATATGCAGTCGGCGGCGCCACGGCCGCTAACTTCGGAAGTTCAACGACGCTTGTTCGGTATGCGCCATTAAATGCCGATGGCAGTATCGGCACGTGGACGGTGCAGGGCACGAATAATCTGCCGGTAGCTACTCGCGATGTGACGCTGGTGGCCTACCGGGGAATAATGTATCAAGCGGATCCTGGCGTAAACTACATGCGCTACGCGCCAATAAACAGTAATGGTAGTCTGGGAGGGTTTGTCAACGGCGTGCAGTACAAACCTCCGGGTCCAAACCGGTTTTTTGCCGCATACGCGGCTTACAACGGCTATATGTACATGTCTGGCGGCTACGATAATACCGCTAGCTTAATCGAATACAAAGATGTGCAATATGCCAGGATCCAATCGGAAACCAATGGTTCGCTGGTGGAATGGCTGACGCTCGGCGACTTCAAAAATATAGGAATGCGGGCCCATCAAATGGTTGCAATTGGCGGCTATATGTATATCATGGGGGGCATAAATGAGATTGATGGCGCAGAAAGACTTGTCTACTTTGCCGCTATCAACGCTGACGGTACGCTAGGCACCTGGAATCTGACCACATCCATGTTAATAGACCGGTTTTACTATACTGCCGGTACATATAACGGCTATATATATGCAATTGGCGGCTCAACCGCTATTGGTCAAGCGCTCACGACCGAATATGCCAAACTCAACAGTGACGGCACTATAGGGTCATGGACTAATACTAATAGTTTGATCGCAGCTCGCAATTATCATGGAGGTGGCATATACAATGGCTATGTCTATGCATTGGGAGGAACTAATTCTGGAGGCGCACAAATAAATACCACTGAGTACGCCTCACTCAATGCCGGCGGCTCCGGTATGATTGGTGCCTGGACGACGTCGCCAGCTAGTATTACCACGGCACGGTCCGGCCACGGTACAATCGCCTACAAAGGCTATCTCTACGTACTGGGCGGCAAGAACAGTTCTAATGTTGCGCTGAGCGACGTGCAGTATGCACCTATCAATGGCATGGGAGTTGTCGGCGCTTGGACAACACTCAGCGGGGCGTCGCTACCGGTGGCGCTGTACGGCGCCGGATTTGCTGTCCGTAACGGCTATATATATGCAGCGCAGGGAACGAGTACATTTGTTGGTGCTAATCCAAGCGCAGGTACAAATGCATCGTATTACGCCCGTGTCAACGCTGACGGTACGCTCGGCACCTGGCAGACGGGCACAGCCATGCTGGGAGATGATAATCCGGGCAATGGCCTGCATGACGGCAAACTGGCGGTATACAAATCATATCTCTACCATATCGGCGGTAGCTCTTGTACCGGTAACTGCCCGACCAGTCGCATCCAGTACGCCTCGATTGGTAGCGACGGCAGCATTGGCGCCTGGGCAGCGACAACTTCGCTGCCGGTCGCTACCGAGCAGATGCTAGCTTTTGCTGCCAATGGTTATCTCTATTCTATTGGAGGCTTGGACGCCGTCGGTACCGTGCTGTCGAGTAGCTCGTTTATCGCCATAAACAGCGATGGCACACTGGACGCTACATGGAAAACGGCGCCGAGGTTGCCACTGGGCCGGTACGGTACTATTGGCGGCGTATCCAACGGCTATGTCTATGTGTCTGGCGGTTATGTCGGCCTGCCGTCTTCGGCGCTTACCAATATGACGTATTACGCCGAATTATTGCCCTTTGGCTATATCGGCTCATGGCGCATTTCGCCGTCTGTATTTACGAACCCGCGCCAAAATGCCGGTGGTGCGCTGCACGAGGGCTACATGCATATGACAGGAGGCTCTAATGCGTCAACGCAGTATGCGAGCGTCGAGAGTACTCCATTGTCGTCATCCGCCCGTGTCGCTAAATATTCAAAAGTTATTGATCTCGGCGGGGATTATGCCTTGACGTCTCTATCGTACAACGGCTTGCTGGCGGATGGAGATGCCGCGGTGTCTGTGCGTACTGCCAATGGCAGCGGCGTGTTTGGATCGTCTCAATGGTTGTCAGATGTTGCCGCACAGGGCGCTTTGCCCGTTAACTGTATCAACAACGCTGCTGTGCGATACGTTATGGCAATATTTGATATGGATGACAGTCAGGTCAGCTCAGTGATAGATACGACAGTGGCCAACGTTACCGATTTTACGGTGACATACAATCAGACTCGTGCCAGCCCGGACATCAGGCTTCGCGGCGGTAAATTCTTCGCAACCGAGATTCAGCAGCCGCTTGATACTTGTAATCTATAGGCCGCAGACTGCATCCAAATGCGTAGCCATGAAATAGTCGAGATCGCAAAGCCTGCGGCCGCAGCCGATTCTAGATTGGCGCCAAAAATAGCTAATGGTATACTGTGAATTAAGCAGGGAACTATGACACCAAAAATAATCGCAGTTGCAAACCAAAAAGGCGGAGTGGGCAAAACAACCACCGCGGTTAATGTAGCCGCCTATCTGGCAGACAGCAAGCATCCGGTGCTGCTGGTAGATCTTGATCCACAGGGTAATGCCACCAGCGGCCTGGGGCTCGAAAAGGAAAGCACCGCGACGACCTACGAAGTGCTGCTCGGCTATGCAGAGCTGGCCGATGGTATCGCCGAAACGCACATAGACGGTCTGTATATCTTGCGGGCAAATCCAAATTTAGCCGCCGCCGAGCTGGAGCTGGGGCCACTCGAAAAGCGTGAATTCCGGCTGCAGCAAGCATTGCGTACGGCAGCATATGAATATATCGTTATTGATTGTCCACCGGCGCTTGGCCTGCTGACAATCAATGCCCTCACGGCCTCGACGCACGTATTTATACCAGTACAGACAGAGTATTATGCCCTCGAGGGCTTGGGGCAGTTGCTAGGTACAGTGCAACGAGTCCGCGAAGCAACGAATCCTCGGCTCGATCTGCTCGGTGTCGTCCTGACGATGTACGACAAGCGCACGTCGCTGTCGGAGCAAGTAAAGGCCGAGATCAAAACGCACTTTGGAGATAAACTTTTCGCAAGCGTCGTGCCGCGAAATATTCGGCTTGCAGAAGCGCCGAGCTTCGGGAAAACAATTTATGAACACGATAAATGGTCCAAGGGCGCACGGGCGTACAAACAGGTAGCAAAAGAAGTACAAAAACGAACAGGAGGAATTGGATAATGGCGCTTGGCAAAATGGGCAAAATGACCGGACTCGGCAAGGGCTTTGATTCGCTGCTGCCGCAGAACTTCGATACCAGTATATTGCTGACGGACGACGACCGCATACAAAAGGTTGCTATCGCCAAGGTCGTGCCAAATGCCAATCAGCCACGGACGCATTTCGATGATGAATTGTTGGCACAACTGGCTGATTCCATTAAACGCTACGGGATCCTACAGCCGCTCGTTGTTACACCGCTCGGTAGTGGTGAATACAGTATTATTGCCGGCGAACGCCGCTGGCGTGCTTCGCAACTAGCGGGTCTCGAGACGGTGCCGGTCATTGTTCGGACGACCAAAGAGCTCGAACAGCTCGAAATAGCCCTGATTGAGAATGTCCAGCGGGTTGATCTGTCGCCTATGGAGCAGGCGGTCTCTATCGAGCGGCTGCATCAGCAGTTCAACATGAATTATGACAAAATTGCCGAGCGCCTGGGCAAAGCGCCATCAACGATTAACAATACCGTCCGATTATTACAATTGCCGGCACCGGCCCGCGAAGCACTGCAGGACAAGCAGGTATCCGAAGGTCATGCCCGTGCTATTCTAGCGCTCAAGAAGCAGCCTGAGCTGCAGGCGGAACTTCTCCAGTTAATACTTGCAGAAGGCTGGTCAGTACGCCAGGCAGAGCGCTTTGTAACCAGTCACAAAGACGGCGTGAAGGACAAAAAATCAGTCAAAGCCCGAGTGGAAACAGAGACGCCGCAAACCAAACAGTTATCAAAATACATTGGTGCGCCCGTGGCGATACGGCGTACGGCGAAGGGCGGGCGGCTGGAAGTCAGTTTTGCGTCTGATGATGAGCTGGATCGACTCATTGAATTGCTTGAAAAACTTCGAAGCGAGTAAACGGCGAAAATTGAGAAAGCAGGAGTTTTTTGTTTGCCAGGACGTTCCTGCTAGATGCCTTAGGTTATACGCAGGGTAATTGGATTGCCGTTGTCTTCGTACACATTACCGGTCGTGGAAACATATTTGAAGCCGCTCGACAAGAAGGTAACTGTTGTATCGCCGCCAGATGCCTTATAGTACTGTCCGCGTCCGAATTTGTTGTTGGTAATAGAACCGATCGTGTTGCCAATTACGTCGCCCTTGGAAGCCATATTAAGCGTACCGCCGCCGCCGTCGCACCAGTTGGAGTCGAATATCAGGTTCGTTACCGGCCCGACGTTTTGGGTCACCTGCAGGACTGCGTTTGCGGTCACCGATGGATGGTAAACGTTGTAGCCACCTTGGGCATTTCTGTTGGTCGACGTATACTGGGTATCTCCAACCGTCGTCGAGAAGAAGCCCTGGAAGTTATTCCAGCGAATATCAGTGTTTGAGTTGCCTTGCAACTGAACACAGTCGTTATGTGTCTTTGATACGGGTGTATCACTGGCGTGATTTGGATCGGGAGAGTAATACGTCAGATCGTGCACGTAGTTAGCGTACAGCTTCACATTATTTGGAGCGCTTCGACTTGCAATGTTATAGATCCCGAATCCGTCGACGGTGTGGTAGACATTATTGCGCTGCGCCGTGTAGTCGTGACCGATCATACCATTCCACCAGACGGATGGATGGTCGGGTACCAGCAGGCAATCCTCGACGATGCAGTTCACGACTGCCGCATTGTTGCAGTCGACTAGCGCGCTGTTGTTGGCCAGCGTCGCATTGCCGCGTACCCGGCATTTGCGTATGGTTATATTTGCCGCTCGGATGACAATGCGGGCTGGTATGTCGAAGCCGCTGATGGTCACTCCGGCAGTTGCTAGCGTCAGTGTGCCGTTCACAATGGCTCCGAACTGGCCGCCGTAGGGTGTTAGTGTTATGCCGTATGGAGCATAGCCGGTCGTCGCAGATGACGGCTTGTAGCTCCCAGGTGTGGCTGGAACATAATGAGTAGTAGTAGTGTCCTGCCCGAATTTGATGGCTTTGTCGCCTGATGCTGCCGTATCAGAGACCACCGTTGCGCCATTTGTGGGTGTTCCGGTGTCCGGCTCGGTACTGACGAATGGGGTAGCTGCATAGGATGAAAGCTCGCGGAGTAGTCCGGTAACACCGAATAGCGATACGCATGCTAGCCCAATAACTCCCAAAAATTCTTTGCGGGTTAGCTCTTTATCAAGTAGTCGTTGTAACTTTTTATTCATACCACTTATGATTAACCTATTAGTATATGCTAACACATTATGTAGCTGGCATACAGCTTAAAATATTAACAAGCCTTATGTTTTGACAATTATTGCACAGCGGCCATAATTCAGTATCGTACAAACATTTTCTGTCCCCAGATCGGCCTGATTTAAAACTTTTGAATCTCACTGAGAGGCAGCAGCCGCAGCGCTAATTTGCCGACGATCTGGTGGGCTTCAATCGGACCGAAGGTACGGGAGTCGAGCGAATCGGGACGGTTGTCACCGCAGACAAACAGCTGATCTTTGGCTAGAGTAACATCGAGATTATGGGTATCATTCGACTCGTCGATAACTGAGCCATAGCTCATGGTTTTGTCAGGTTGGAAACCTTCAGGATGTTCGCGGTTATAAACAGTTAGAACGCTATTAGCAAGTACAACTCGTTCGCCTGGCAGGGCGATGACTCGTTTGATGAGTTGCTTGTCATTTTCCTGCCCAAACTGAGCCAAGCCGCTTTCGACAAAGATGATAACGTCACCGCGGTTGGGAATCCAGCTCTTATGTGTGACTCGGGCCACAGTACGGGGTACTTTCCAGACTATCAGGCGGTCATTGTTCATAAGCGTCGTCTCCATGCTTGGGCCTTCGACTTCATATGATTGAAACACCCAGGCGATGAGCCCGAAGGCAACCGCCAGCGCGGCCAGCAGTACGCCAATGGTTGAAATAATCTCTCGGACTGTTTCGTGCCGCGACGGTGGAGATACGTATGGCTCTGGTGCCCCGCCTGAAGTTGGTGCGGGCGAGTACGGAGCGCTACCCGGCATACTATTTGACGAGCCTGGACTCGGTGAGTCTGGAAATTGCGGGCCAGGGATATTATCAGGATTTTGTTGTGGATTCATTCGTGCTCACTATAGCGTATTTTGACCGATGATGCACATGTTTTATCCTGTCTGTACCTTGTATATAGTGAGAAAATTGCTTCAATACTACAATTTAGAAGCAATTAAGCTGACTAAAAAATGTATGCAATAATTTAACTAACTGATGTAAAATGTGACCAAATAATCATAAGAAGGTTTACGGTCATTAGCATTAACGCTATACTGATTTGGACTGAGTTATGGATATACAACGAACACGCACCCGACCACCTGAGCAAAGCAAAGCAATCGATGGATTCTTTGTAAATACAAATCACACAAGGCGTGGTCACACAGCCGCACCGCGGGCTGCCGTCCGCACACCACATACCGGTACGACGAATGCCGGGCAGCGCCGGATCAATGATTTTGGACGGGCAGACGGATTTCATGCCGCACCGCGCCGCTCAGCCGGGAATATGTTCTCTCCAGCACCAACAACATCGCCAAAGACACAAGCGGCTGCTATGCCGTCGACTGAACCAACTCCCAAGCGCGCTAGCATAGGTCGGCGCAGTCGTTCCAAATCCCGGACGCAGCCCGTCAGTAAGTTTCGCCGAAGTTTGAAATGGGCTGTTCGTGGCACGGCAGTTGGTCTCGTGGTCCTGCTGGCGGTCGGCGGGTTATTGTTTGGCAAAGGATATTTCAAACTCAAAAAGGTATTTGACGGCACTGGCAGTGCAGCTGCGCTGCAGGCTGAAGTTGATCCCTCCTTGCTAAAGGGCGAAGGCGACGGCCGGATCAATGTGTTAATGATGGGCATTGGCGGCTCGGATCACAGCGGTGGCGACCTAACGGATACCATCATGGTTGCCAGTATTGACCCGGTCAATAATCAGGCGATTTTACTCAGTATACCGCGTGATCTGTGGACCAAAATGCCAAATAACTTTATCTCGAATTATCAAAAGATCAATGCAGCTTACGAGAGCGGTAAATACAAATATCTCGGCAAGCAGGACAGCACAAATAGCAACAAAAAGGCGATTGAAGCCGGGTTCCAGGGTGCTGACAGCGTAGTCGAACGGGTGACGGGCGTACCGATTCACTATAATGTCCTGGTTGACTTCAAAGCGTTCCGTCAAGCCATCGATACAGTCGGCGGCGTCACCATCAATGCGCCGGAACAACTGTATGACCCAAGTATGGCTTGGGAAAATAACCGCAGCCCGGTGCTCGCGAAGCTCGGTATCAATAATTTTGACGGCAAGCAAGCGCTGAATTACGTTCGCTCGCGCGAAACCAGCTCTGACTTTGCCCGGTCGGAACGCCAGCGCGCAGTGCTAATGGCGCTCAAGGACAAAGTATTGAACAAAGGGACGCTGACTAATCCCGTCAAGCTGTCGCAGCTGATGAGTGCATTTGGTGATAATGTTCAGACCGATATCAGTCTAAACGACATGACACGTATGGCGACGCTGGCTAAGAAAATTCCGAACAATCAGATTCAGTCTGTTGGTTTGGCGGACCCGCCCAATAATTTCCTGACAACTGGTACTATCAACGGTTTGTCGGTTGTCCAGCCACGCGCCGGACTGGAAGACTATTCCAAGATTCAAGCCTTTGTCCGCTCAAAGCTCAAAGACGGCTATATCACCAAAGAAAATGCCAATGTCACTGTACTGAACGGCACCGTTGTGCCAGGTTTGGCGACAGAGAAGGGCGACGAGCTCAAATCCTATGGCTACAATGTCGGTACCGTCGACAATGCGCCGACACCTGATTACGACAAGACGACAATCATCGACTTTACGAACGGTGCCAAAAAGTACACGCTCGGCTATTTGAAGACCCGCTACCACGTCCAGACAGTATCCAAACAGCTTCCGGCCGGAATAGTGCGCGGAAACGCAGATATTGTTATAATACTAGGACAGGATGCGTCCACTATTACACAAAATTAAACCAGCAGCAGGCGTCGCGCCTCTCTTGCACGTCGCTTTTCGTATAGCATTGCCGATAGCGGTCTTCGTGCTGTCGTCGCTCAGCATTGGAATTTGGTTGCCGCTGCTCGTCATATTCCTCAGTAAATGGCGTATATTTGCCGTCCGGCCAAGGTTTTGGCTCGCCAATCTGCGGGCTAATGCTGTCGACATCATGGTTGGCATCGCCATTGTCGTAGCCATGGCGCAGACAGACAGCCTGAGTATACGGCTGATTTGGGCTGTTGTGTACGGTGTTTGGCTGCTATTTATCAAACCCAAGTCTGGCACGTTGCCAGTATCGATCCAATCGGCGATTGGCCAACTAGCAGGGCTGATGGCACTGTTTATAGCCTGGCCAGAAGGCCCGCTGCTCGGCCTAGTGCTGGCAACCGGCCTGATCTGCTACCTAGCTGCCCGGCACTTTTTTGACAGTTATAGTGAGCCGTATGCCAAAATGCTGTCCTATCTGTGGGGATATTTCGGTGCGGCTCTCATGTGGGTGCTCGGGCATCTGCTGGTGGTTTATCCGGGCCGCGACGGCCCGATTGCCCAGCCGACGCTGTTTTTGTCTATTATTGGCTATACACTGGGCGCTACGTACTATCTCGAACACTACGACAAATTATCACTGACAATACGGCGTGAGCTGATATTTGTATGCGCCGGTGCGATGATCATATTGCTCGCCTCACTGTTTTACGAGGGTCTGCACCTCATTTCTTAAATCGAAGAAACCGTAGCATGCGGGCAGGGCTACCGATATTCAAATAGCATGCAGGCCACGGCAAGAGTTCAGGTATTTTTCATTAAATATGATTATAATGGTATCTATCGTTACGTATATGCTTCACGGCATACGTCTCAATACTTATGTAAAACATGGTCAAATTAATGGGAGGAATCTGTATGGCTGAGGTGCCAACCACATCAACGAACGACGACAATAAAAATGCTGGCTCGGCTAATCCTGAGACTGTAGAGACAGCTGCGACGCACGCGGCCGCTATGGATGCGACACCACCATCGACGAATCCTTCGACCGTATCGTCACGCCGCAGCTCGGGTGCACCGAGGAGTGATCGATCGCCAGATAGTCTGCGGCGCTTCAAATTCCTTCTCACCGCGCTCGTCCTGATAGTCAGTCTAGCGACTGGTTTTCTCGGAGGTTGGCTCGGTGCATCCGGCCGGCAAGACACTGCCATGCTGAATGGGACAACAGCCAGTCAGCGCAATCTGGCGGCAAGTGAAAGCCAGCTTATATCATCCATCGCCAAGACAGTCGGCCCAAGCGTAGTGTCTGTCAATGTCGTTAGCACGACATCAGCCGGTCCAACAGATTTCTTTGGATTTTCCGCACCGCCGCGGAGCCAGGAAGCCGCTGGCACCGGTATTATCATATCTTCTGACGGACTTATCATTACCAACCGGCACGTGGTACCGGCTGGGCTGACAAGCGTTAGCGTGACGCTGTCTGACGGCACTGAGTTCGAAGATGTCAAAGTTGTCGGCCGCACTGGTGAGAGCGACAGTCTGGACATAGCCTTCCTGAAAATCTCCGACACCAAAGGCCAAAAGCTTGTCCCGGCCGAAATTGGTGATTCCGGCAAGGTCCAAGTCGGCGATATTGTCGTCGCTATTGGCAATGCGCTTGGCCAGTTCAATAACACCGTAACCTCTGGAATTATCTCCGGCTTCGGCAGGTCAGTCCAAGCTGGCGACGAATCTGGTTCATCCGTTGAAAATCTGAATGATCTATTCCAGACCGATGCAGCCATCAATCAGGGCAATTCCGGCGGCCCGCTCGTCAATAGCAGCGGTCAGGTCATCGGTATTAATACCGCAGTATCGGGGCAGGGCCAAAACATCGGCTTCGCCATACCGATCAATGATGTGAATGGTCTGATCAAGCAGGTGCTCAAGAATGGAACCTTCGAACGGTCATATCTAGGCGTCCGCTATATCCCACTGACACCGGGTGCCGCCAGAGAACTCGACCTTGATGTCACCAGCGGGGCTTATATCGCACCGGCCGAGGAAGGCGGCCAGCCGTCAATCATTGAGGGCAGTCCAGCTGACAAAGCTGGACTAAAGGAAAAGGACATCATAACCGCTGTCGATGGAACGAAGCTTGATCAAAGCCGCAATCTGACGTCACTGGTTGGTCGCAAAGCGGTCGGTGAAACCACTAAGCTGACCGTAATCCGTGACGGTAAGACGATTTCTGTCAATGTAACGGTCGGCGCAGCTCCGCAGAGTTAGGCTACGTGCGTTCTTCAGTTGGCTGCAAACACTTGAATAAAGTCATCAGTCATACTGACATCATACCCGTATCGCGCTGCCAAAACTGACAGCGCCGCATGTTGGGCGGGCAGCGACTCAGTGATAATGTGGTTTGGCTGCCATTCGCGCTGCTGTAGCTGTTTGAACAATGCACGGTAGTGATCCAGACCGTCGCTGCCCCCAAAGATAGCCAGCTTTGGTTCTCGCGTTGCTGCCTGATTGATATGAAACGTGTCAGGTACGTAGGGCAGGTTGCAGAGCAAAACTACTGGATCAGGCCGCTGATTATCAAGTGGTGCAAGCAAATCGCCCGTCAAAAATGTTATCTCAGCCTGCATACGGTCGGCATTTTGCTGGGCAAGCCTTACGCAGGCCGGGTCGATATCAATTGCCGTTACGTCAGACATTGGCAGCTCCAGCTTGGCGGTGATGGCCAGTGCGCCGGAACCAGTGCCAACATCAATAATCGAGACAGGATTTACCGGTAGACTGCAGCCAGTGTAGGCGGCAGCATACAGCTTTTTGAGCACTTCTATGATAGTTTCAGACTCTGGGCGCGGTTCGAGCGCATTTTTATTAACTTCAAAATCTCGACCGTAAAACTCGGTTTTACCCCTGATGTAGGCTAGTGGTTCGTGCCCGCAGCGCCGCTTAATTTGTTCGTCGAGTACAGCAATGTGTTCAGCTGTCAGCTCAGTTTCTGGATAAGCCAGTATTGTTGCTCGGTCTGCACTCAGGCAGTCTTCGAGTAGTACTAGGGCATCCAACCGGGCCGTTTCAATACCAGCGGCACGCAGGCTCGCAGTTGTCGATTTGAGCCAGGCATCTGTCGTCATTATCATAATTTTACCATTTAGAGATGGTCCGGTTTAGTTTACTAGTTAAATCGCTAAGACTATTGTGCAGCTCGTACGGCACGTTACGCCTCGCCGCTGAGCAGCTCGTGTTCGTAGGCAAGTAGCTTTTCAATCATGTCGTCAATGTCGCCCGCCAAGGCGGCTGGTATGTTGCTACGGCTGTAACCAATCCGGTGGTCAGTGATGCGATCCTGCGGGAAATTGTAGGTCCGGATCTTCTCGCTGCGATCACCTGAGCCGATCAGCTTGTTGCGGGCATCAGACTGCTGCTTTTGTTCCTCTTCAATCTTTTGGGCCAGCAGGCGGCTGCGCAGCACGCCCATGGCTTTGGCTTTGTTTTTTATTTGTGATTTTTCATCCTGGTTGCTGACGACAAGGCCAGAAGGGAGGTGGGTGATACGCACCGCCGAGTCAGTGGTATTGACGGACTGGCCGCCGTGGCCACCAGAGCGGTAGACATCGATCCGCAGGTCCTGATCGCGGATCTCAATATCGGTTTCTTCGGCCTCTGGCAGTACTGCGACAGTAACTGTGCTAGTGTGGATACGGCCCTGGCTTTCGGTGGTAGGGACACGCTGAACGCGGTGGACGCCAGCTTCGAACTTCAACTGTTTGTAGGCCTCGACACCACGCAGTGCGTAGGTGATTTCCTTGTAACCGCCGACTTCGTTGGGACTTTCGGTAATTAATTCGATTTTGAAACCATGTACTTCGGCCCAACGGGCGTACATGCGGTACAGTTCGCCGGCAAACAGGCTGGATTCGTCGCCACCAGCGGCGGCCCGTATTTCCATGATGACGTCACGTTCGTCATTTGGGTCCTTCGGTGTCAATGCTTCAGATAGGCTGGCGTCGTTGTCGGCAATTTGA
The DNA here is from genome assembly GCA_036388415.1 of Candidatus Saccharimonadales bacterium. NCBI lineage: Bacteria > Candidatus Saccharimonadota > Candidatus Saccharimonadia > Saccharimonadales (SeqCode) > Saccharimonadales bacterium (SeqCode). The sequence continues at coordinate 16,882 of DASVRW010000002.1, forward strand.
GCCGTTAGCTCGGCAAGTTCCAGATTGGCCATCTCGCGCATTTCGGGATCACCCGACTCGTATAATTCCTGGGCCTGAGCGCGCTTACTGCTGAGATCGGCACGCGCGTCGAACAGGCTGACAATGCGCTCGGCTTCAGCTCGGCGCTTAGCGAGCTTCGGGTAGTTTTTGTCGCTATAAATATCTGGATCCTGCAGCTTGCGCTCCAGTTCAACCAGCTCAGTGCGGTAAGTTTGTTCTTTTTGTTCCATCAGTAATTAGTTTACAGGATTAGTCTAGTAGAGATAAATGAATAGTAATCCCAGAGGAGTAGCTGCCCATGTGTACGTGGTTTGTTATACGGCTTTGCTGGACGCTGCGTGTTCCAGTCGCTTAGCCATGCCGGCCAGCGCAGTCTGAATATCATTGGTTTCTGCCAAGAGGTCATCGACGGATATTGTCTGATAAATCTGCTGAATTATAAGCAGTAGAGTTTCTACTTCGGCGCAGGCCTGACGTCCGGATAAACAGGCTGCGCGAAACCCGCTACGACCGCCTTTGGTGCCGCTGGCAATTGTTGTCGGTATGCTAACGGCAGCTTGCTGCAATGTCGCACCGAGTCCAAGACGTTCGGTGGCGGGCAACTGCGAAGTTAGCTGATAAATATCGACGGCAAGTTGCATGGAACGTTGCCAAATCGGCATGTCTTTGTATGAGGGGGTTGTTGGCATGTCTTCACTATACCTTATTGTCTGCTGATGCAAAATTGCTCACGCTTGAAATAGATGCGATATCGAGAATTGAAACCAGTTACTGGGCTTCTGGAGACGGGGCATCAATCTTAGTTTGAACCTGGTCGGCAGCCTTGGCAGCCTTGGCTTCAGCACGCTTAGTAAGTTTCTGGGCAGCAGCAGCGCGGCGGTCTTTGGCGGCGGCACCAGCGGCAGCGCGAGCTTTGAATTTGTCAACGCGTCCTTCGATGTCCACAATTCGCTCTTCGCCAGTAAAATAGGGGTGCGATGTACGTGAAATGTGAACTTTCACGAGAGGATATTCGACGCCGTCGATGGTAATTTTGTCATCGGCAGCGACAGTTGAACGAGTAATAAAGTTGTCGCCGTTGTTGAGGTCTTGGAAGACCACTTGGCGGTAGCTGGTGGGGTGTAATGCTTTTTTCATAATCCAAACAATAGTATCACATCTGTTGCGGAGCCGTCAACGGCAGTTCGCTTGAATTCCAAAACCTACCCATGAGCCTCGTCAACCTGTCCGCCCCTAAAATTTTTTATCTTTAGGATAAAACAATTTTGGGTCTGCCCCGCAGGTTGCCACTCAAGGCAGAGGTTTTAGATCTGACTTACGCCCTTACGCCAAGTGATGCCCGGAATGACCAGTTCAGCTTAGGTGTCGCTATTTGGCGGCCGATTTGGCTCACTAGCAGGCCGTGGCGGTACTGCCGAATAGTCGTTGCTCGGTGCAGGCGGCGCGTATCCACCGGGCTGGCGCGGTGCCAGGCTTTGAGGAGATACCGGGTTCTGGCTTTGGTTTCTACGAGCCTCGGCTTCTTCGGCCATGCTTCGTAGCACCATTGTTTTGAGCGATTCACCGATGTGGGATGCCTCGACAGGCGCCGCTAGTCCGGCTGAGCTCTGTACGTCAGATCGGTGCGCTTTGCGCTTAAAAATTTTTGATGTATTCGTAGGACCGGCGGCAGGCAGCAGTGCTCCGTCGCCAGCTCCAGCAGCGGCCGAGGTTGCGTTATTCAATGGTTGCGGCGGAAAGGCTAGGCGCGCGCCAGGCGTCTGTTTTGGACGCCGCCGCCTTCGCAGCATAACGATGATGAGCATGACGGCCAGCAGCAGCCCGGCTAGCCCAGCCCAGATAAACCATGACACGCTACGACTATCAGGTTGCGCAACAGGCTTGTTGGCGCTGACGGCAGTCAGCTTGTCAGTATTGATGACAGTGCGCAGCGTCACTGGGGAAGTCGACATGGCATCAGCTTCGCTGGCGTCACTGACTGCCGCATTAACTGTTTGTACGTAGTCTCGTCCGCTATTGCGGAAGGTCAGTTTGTAGGTACCAGCCGGCACGTCCTTGAATGACATTAAACCATCTTTATCAGAAGTGCTGGATGCTTTGAGATTGCCCAGCTGTCCTTTGATACCGGCGACTGGTTTGGACTTATCGTTTGCAAACAATACGGCGATGTTAAAGCCCTGAGTCGTAAAGCTGGCCGTCGTCGATGGTACTGTCTTAGTGTTGTTACTGCGGATGATTTGATAATAATAGGTCGTCCGCGGCGTGAGCCCGGTGAGAAGATGGATCGTATCAGTTCCATTGGTGTCGATGTCTGGACTTGTCTGATCTAGGGCAGTCGCACTACGGCTGTAAACGACGTGCACCTTGGTAGCATTGCCAGCCGGGATTTTTAGCTGGACGGCCAGCGTACCAGCGGTCACGGCAGCATCGGCATCGGCGCCAGGGTCTGCTGGATTTACCGGCGTCGGAGCTGTCGGTATAGGACGAGGTACGGGCCGCGTTACCGGACTCGGCGTCGGTGCGGGGGCAGGCGCCGGTGCAGGCGACGGAGCTGGAGCTGGTCTGTTTGCCAGACAGGCAGCTGGCAGCGTCGCCGTTCCGCCAAAGGTAGCTTTGCTGGTATCGCCGTCCAGGCCACTCGACCGGTTGACGCTGAGCGCCGTATTGGCACCTGGACCGACATTTTCGGCGACACCGGCAACCGTATAGTTTCCACCCTTAAAGAGGTTTGGCAATTGCGCCCGGAATCCATAGGTACCAGGCTTCGGGTCGCCAGGCTTAAAGCTGTCGATATATTTGTGGACGTAGAAATCGCGGTAATTCGCCCGGTTTGTCGCTGCTTTACCGGCGACACCACCGGCACTAATCGTGACATTCGGCAGCGCGAGCGAGCCGGCATTTGGATCGCTGGCCCAGCCGTAAATTGTCGTGACATTGTTCTCCAGTGCGCAGTAGTCGATAGCACCGTAGGGGTTAATGGTAGCTGCGAAGCTGGCATTGAGCATCTTGACGCCGATAAATGCAAACAAGCCCATACCGAGTACTGCGAAGACGATATTGAGTACTGTATGTGACGGTGATATAGATCGAGGCATTGGTGTATACAAAATTTATTATATTTAGGCTAAGGTATATTGCTTATGTTATCTAATAATTAGTATAGCCTACCCATCGATATTTTAAGAAGGGGTAGTGTACTTGTCTGCCGCCGCCGTATCTGTTATAATGAGGGTGTAATAACACGAAGCAGGTAGGGATATCGACCTCTTTGTCATCACCCGTGCAGGGTCGGCAAAGCTCCCACACCGAAGAACAAGGCCGAAGGAAAGGACATATTAATTATGGCTGCAGTACCTGTAGACATCAAGAAATTACTCGAAGCTGGAGCGCACTTTGGTCACCAGACCAGCCGCTGGCACCCCAAGATGGCGCCGTACATTCACAGCAAACGCGGTACCATTCACATCATTGACCTGGCTCGTACCGTCGAAGGTTTAGAGCGCGCACTCGACCTTATCAACCGCCTGACATCCGAGGGCAAGCCGATCTTACTCGTCGGCACCAAGCGCCAGAGCAAGGACATCGTCCTCAAGCTTGCTGAAGACACCAAGCAGCCATTTGTCGTCAACCGCTGGCTCGGCGGCATGCTGACCAACTGGCCAACCATCAGCACCCAGATCAAGCGTCTCAAAGACCTTGAAACCAAGATGGAATCCGGCGAACTCCAGAGCAAGTATCAAAAGCTCGAAGTCCAGCGTTTCCAGGAAGAGATCGATGACAAGAACTTTATCTACGGCGGCATCAAGAACATGCCAGCTCGTCCAGGTGCAGTCTTTGTATTCGACATGGTACAAGAAGTAAACGCTGTCCGTGAAGCCCGCAAGCTCGGCGTCCCAATCATCGGACTTGTAGACACCAATGCCGATCCGTCACTGGCTGACTACCCGATCCCATGCAACGACGACGCCATCAAAACCGTCGAACTCGTCGCTGACTACGTCCGCCAAGCTATTGAAGCCGGCCAAGCAAAGCGCGAGAAAATCGCACCAGCACCTGACAAAGACGCAGTAGCTGCATAAGCAAACACCACGCTAATAGGCGTAGGTATATAGAAGTAAATGAAGTAATTATGCACAGTCCTAATTTTGAGCGAAGAAGAGTTTTCTCTGTAAAAAGTGAATACGCTGAGGATATCCGGCAGATGTATGCGAAGGACAAACACCGAGCACTTGTTTCGGTCGACAATACTTCCTGTGACCCCACACATCGCCCATATTTAAACATGGGGCTCGAAGTTATACATTATACTCTTGAGGCGCCCGGACCTGCACCCGACAATGTCACCTATATGTAAATGTAAACAAGGAATATAACTATGGCAGTAGACATAGCAGAAGTAAAAAGACTCAAAGATTTAACTGGTGTCGGCTTGACTGACGCCAAAGCAGCCCTCGAGGAAGCAAACGGCGACTTTGATAAAGCGCTTGAAGCCATGCGCAAAAAGGGTATGACCAAAGCCGACAAGCGCGGTGAGCGTGAAGCCCGCGAAGGCGTCATCGGCAGCTACCTGCACGATAACCGCATCGGTGTGCTCGTCGAGATCAACTGCGAAACAGATTTTGTTGCCCGCAATGAGATTTTCGCAGCCCTCGTCAAAGACGTTGCCATGCACGTTGCAGCTAGCAATCCACAGTACCTCAGCTCTGATGAAATCCCAGCTGAAGACCGCGATAAAGCTGCGGCCGAATTCAGCGAAAAGCTGAAGGCAGAAGGCAAGCCGGAAAACATGGTTGGCCAAATCGTCGAAGGTCAGCTCAAAAAATATTTCGCAGAACGCTGCCTGCTGGATCAGCCGTTCATCAAGAACCCTGACCTAACCGTTGGCGATTACGTCAAAGAGCACAATGCCCGTCTCGGCGAGAACATCGTCGTCCGCCGGTTTAGCCGCCTGGCTCTCGGTGAAGTAGCCTAAGCACGACATCTCAAATAATAAACCGCCGCATACTCGCGGCGGTTTTATTATGATGCAAGAGCGAACTATGCCGGTAACTGCCGGGATGCAAACGACCTTGCGCCCTTATAGATGTTCAAAATGTTTGGAAAGCTCGGCTGCCGTGGAACTGCCGCGTAGCCGGGCTGCGGATCCGGATATTGAACATTGGTCCACGCGTCCTGTATCGTTTCAACAATCCGGCTTGCTTCGCTGCCGTGACTCGGCGCATTGTGGCAGGCGCAGCCTTCATCGATGATATGGTAACCATCTGTGAACGCATGCGACAAATCGCGCTGCCCCATCAATTTGTCATTGGCAAAATCAATACCGTATAACGACGTGCCATTTTGTTTCATTTGCTTGAGTGTTGGCGCGATGTGCGCGGTCAGGGCATACAAGCCTTCAGATGGAATCTGAACCGGATAATTGCGTAGTTTGTCTTTCATGTTTCCGGTGCCACCGCAAGCGGAGCTTTTGGCACGCAGGGCTACCGGTACTATGTCGCGGCGCCGGAAAAATCCGGACGGAGCCAAGGCTGTTAAACGGCTAATATCAAAGCTCGGCTCGTTTTTGTACAGCTGCGCCGCATCAACCGTACCAAGGCTGTGAGAAATTATTGATAAGCTATCAACGCCAAATATATGGCAGGCTGCTTGGCCAACAACTTGAGCAGACCGAGCCCGCAGCTGTCGGATAGACATCGGATTTGCTTCGCGAATATGAGTCCCAATATCTTTGCGGATGTTTGGGCGAGGAAGGCGCGGTTGTTGCAGTACGATTGCGGCTAGGCCCTGGGTTGCGCTGACCAGCTCAGTAGCAAATGGATGAAGTGATTGCGGTTTCGCCATCCAACCTTGCAGCAGCAGGGCGACTGACGTTACGTCAGCCGGATGGCCGCCGGTATATACTTTGGCTGCGACTTCAGCTTTTCCAATATCGCATGAAAACGTCGGCTCAAAATCTGAGAGGTGTCCGGTCATTTCTGCCGGAGAGACAGTCGTTCTGCGAAATTTCATTACGGAATCAGATAATTAAATTTAATTATATTATACATAAAAACTGCGTAAAGTCAACATTGAGCAATCCGGTCAATGTATCAGTGAGAGCAACAAAGGCAGATAAAATCTTGTCTAACGTAAAAAGGGCAAGGCATTATCAATAGCAACGGCGTAGCTACAGCCAATTTTCGTGTTTTCGTGTAGAATAATAGTATAACTTCAAGAGGTATTACCGTGGATCCAAATCAGTCCGTCAAAGACGCACAAACCAAATTCAATCAGGCGCTTGAACATTTTCAGGGTAATCTGAAAAGCTTGCGTACCGGCCGTGCCAGTTCGGCTATGCTTGACGGCGTTGTAGTCGAGGCATATGGTACGCCAATGCCGCTCAACCAGGTCGCAACCGTGACTGCACCAGAGGCACAACTAATCCAAATTTCGCCGTTTGATCCCAGCAACATCCAGGCGATCGCGACAGCCATACGCAACAATCCGGCGCTCGGTATGAACCCATCGGACGACGGACGGGTCATTCGGGTTCCGGTACCAGCTCTCACTGAAGATCGCCGGCGCGACATCGTCAAGCAGGTCGGGCAAAAGCAGGAAGAGTGTATGATCAGCTTGCGCGGTATTCGTCATGATGCGCTTGATACGATTGAAAAGGCCAAAAAATCCAAAGACATTGGCGAAGATGACGCCAAACGGCTCGAAAAACAGGTTGATGATGCCCTAAACGGCGTCAAGGCGAAAGCTGAAGCTGCGGCCCGGGCCAAAGAAACCGAAATCATGACCGTATAAAGCGCTTATATTCATCCGAACTACAGTAAACATTGATATACTACATCCACATGTCTCATACACCGACCGCTGCCGCACCTGCGGTTACATTGATACGAAAAGGCAATGCCGCCCAACTGACCGTGCCACGGCATTTGGGCTTAATTCTGGACGGCAATCGTCGCTGGGCCCATGAGCACAATCTGCCGCCAATGGAAGGGCACAAACAAGGCTATGAAAACCTGCGCACTATATCCGACGCCGCCTTTGCAGAGGGTGTAGAGTATGTGTCGGCTTACGTCTTTTCAACTGAAAACTGGAACCGGACAGCCGAAGAAGTCAGGTACCTGATGAAATTGCTGCTTTGGGTGCTCAAACACGAAGTTGATAATTTTAACAAACACGGCATACGCCTCCGTACGCTCGGCTCCAAACTACGTCTCGGCAAGGCTCTCGTCAAAGCCATTCATGAAGCCGAGGTCAAAACTGAAAACAACACCGGTGGAACACTATTGCTGTGCCTCAACTACGGCGGCCAGCAGGAAATCGTCGATGCGATGAAACGAATTGTTGAATCCGGCACGCCGGCATCGCAGATCACGCCGGAGCTGATTGCCGAAAATCTGTATGCCCCGGGCGTACCACCGGTTGATCTGATCATCCGGACATCTGGTGAGCAACGGCTCAGTAATTTTATGCTGTGGGAAGGTGCCTACAGCGAACTGATGTTCACGCAGACGCACTGGCCGGATTTTGGCACAGCTGAATTACAGGAAATGTTCGTAAAATATAGTAAACTACAGAGAAGATTCGGGAGTTAGACGTGCTGTTATTAATCGTGGGACTTATATTATTCATTGGCCTGGTTGTCGTACATGAGTTCGGCCACTTCATTATGGCCCGGCGCAATGGTGTCGACATCGAAGAGTTCGGCATAGGTTTTCCGCCGCGCATCTGGAAAAAGCGTATCAAAAGCCCGAAGGGCGATTATGACTTCACGATAAACCTGTTACCGCTTGGCGGCTTCGTCCGAATGAAGGGCGAGCATGATAGCGACACAACACACGGGACGTTTGGTGCCGCCTCACTAGCCGCCAAATCCAAGATTATGGTCGCCGGAGTCGTCATGAACTTGATCACGGCCTTTTTGCTGCTAACGTTCTTAGCATTAATCGGTATTCCGAAAATTGTCGAAAATCAATTTACCGTGGCAAGCGATACTAAGATCGCCAGAAGCGAGATCATTATCGGCGGCGTGGAGAAGGGGTCACCGGCTGCCAAAGGCGGTATTCAGCAGGCTGATCATATAGTATCGCTCGGCCAGTCAGGCCGTGAGCAAAAGATAACATCGTCCAAAGAATTGACGGCTGCAACCAGCAAGAATGCCGGACAGAAAGTCTCAATTACATATACCCGCAAAGGCGAAGTAAGGCAGGGCACAACGACAATCCGTAGTACCAGCGAAGTCGAAGCCAGCAAAAAAACCGATAATCCCAAAGGCTACCTCGGCGTCTATCCAACGGACTACGTCATCCAGCGCTCGACTTGGTCGGCACCGATTGTTGGCGCCGGACTCATCAAACAGTTTACTGTCCTGACATTCCAGGGGCTGGGCAATGCGCTCAAGGGGCTTGGTGGGCTAATTGCCGGTGCGGCGACAGGCAACAGCGAGGCTCGCAGCAACGGCCAGAAAAACGCCTCGGAGCAGGTATCAGGGCCGGTTGGCATCTTTGTCATTCTACGCGACGGCAGCTCACTCGGCTTCCAGTTTGTGCTGATGATCATTGCAATTATTTCGCTGACGCTGGCCATCATGAACATCCTGCCAATTCCGGCGCTTGATGGTGGTCGTTTGTGGCTGACACTAGCTACACGTGGCCTTGGCAGGCCAATTTCACAGGAAAAGGAAGAGCTGATCAATGCCAGCGGCTTCTTGCTGCTGATGCTGCTCATCGTCCTGATTACGATTGTCGACGTCAAACGTTTCTTCTGATACCTAAACGACATGATGGATTAACATAATGCAACAATCACATCCTTCCGATACATCTGATCCGCGCGCGAACAAACTACCGTGGACGCCAATCGTCGCAGTACTTATAGTGCTCGGAATATATTTCGGATCGATGATTATTGGACAGTCGATCGTCAGTATATATCCGGTGCTGCAGGGCTGGTCGGAATCGCAGGCCAACTCCTGGCTGTCCGGATCAGCGGCGATTCAGTTTGGCTACGTGCTCATTGTCGAAGTTGTGACGCTGCTGCTGCTCTATTTTGTGCTGCGCCGCCGCAAACTTGGCTTCAGGCACCTCGGACTGATCCGGCCGCGCCTGCATGACCTTGGAGTCGCGCTGATATCCTACCCGCCGTATTTTGTGCTTAATGCTATTGCCACGCTGGCAGCGACGGCACTATTCCAGCTTGATCAAACCCAGCAGCAACAGACTGGATTCGAGAACGCCACGAGCGGTACAGACCTAATCCTGACATTTTTTAGCCTAGTCGTATTGCCTCCGATCGTGGAGGAGATTGTCATGCGTGGGTACCTGTTCGGCAGCTTGAAATCAGGTATGTCGGTTGTTCGGGCTGCATTGCTGACGAGCGTTATCTTTGCCGTTGCCCACTTGCAGTTCGGCAGTGGGGCACCGCTGCTGTGGGTTGCCGCCATCGATACCTTCATACTGTCGCTCGTCCTGTGCTATATGCGCCAGAAAACCGGCAGCTTATGGCCCGGCATCGGCCTGCATGCTCTCAAGAATTTTTTGGCGTTTTTCGTATTGTTCCTGCTGCCGTATATCCGCGCGATGTCATAAGTACCTGAATCTAAAAACCTCTCCATGAGCCTCGTCAACCTGTCCGCCCCTAAAATTTTTTATCTTTAGGATAAAACAATTTTGGGTCTGCCCCGCAGGTTGCCACTCAAGGTAGATGTTTTTAGATTCAGGCCAAATTACATAGTCTAATCGCGCCATCTCTGCTACAATATTGGGCAATATGACATTGTCACACTTCGCTTTCGCACCACAGATCCCGGCTTGCCGGATTATTATGCATAGCTAATTTACAGACGTATTCCACGAATTTAACAGAGAGAAGGTGACGAACATGAGACTGTCCAATCTATTTACAAAAACCAGCAAAACCACACCTGGTGATGAAACTTCCCGCAATGCCCAGCTGCTGATACAGGCCGGCTATGTTTACAAGGTAATGGCCGGTGTTTACGCCTACACACCGCTCGGTTTGCAGGTACTGGAAAACATCAAGCAGATCGTCCGTGAGGAGATGAACGCCATCGGCGGTCAGGAATTGATTATGAGCAGCCTGCAAAAGCGCTCAACCTGGGAGGCTACTGGACGCTGGGACGACGAAATGGTCGATGTGTGGTTTAAGTCTAAGTTGAAAGATGGCACCGATGTTGGCTTCGGCTGGACACACGAGGAGGCTATTATCGAGATGATGAAGCAATATACCGCAAGTTACAAAGACTTTCCGGTAAATGTCTACCAATTCTCTACCAAATTCCGTAACGAACTGCGCTCCAAATCCGGCATCATGCGTGGCCGCGAATTTGTGATGAAGGACATGTATTCCTGCAGCCTCGATGCAGAGCAGCATGATGCATTCTACCAGGCGACGATAGATGCCTACATGCGTATATATGAGCGACTCGGTATCGGCGACGACACGTACATGACATTTGCCAGTGGCGGGGCATTTACGCAGTTCAGTCACGAATTTCAAACCGTCTGTGATGCGGGCGAAGATGTCATATATCTCGGCACAGACAAAGACGGTAAGACGATTGCCGTCAATGAAGAAGTCGGCGACGATACGACGCTTGCTGGTCTAGGCGTCAAACGGGAAGATCTACGCAAAGTCAAAACTGCCGAAGTCGGCAATATATTCAATTTTGGTACTCAAAAAAGTGAAGATACCGACTTCTGGTTTACCAATGAACAAGGTGAAAAACAATATGTTCATCTCGGCTCGTATGGCATAGGAATTACGAGGGTGATGGGCGTTATTGTCGAGAAACTGGCCGATGACCGCGGTCTGGTCTGGCCAGAAGCGGTTGCACCTGCTAAAGTATATCTGGCTCGCCTCGGCGATACCCCGGATGTTACCGATGTTGCAGATAACATTTATAGGGAATTGACAACCAAAAACGTTGCTGTATTATACGATGACCGAGACGTTCGCGCCGGAGAAAAATTCGCCGACGCAGACCTGCTAGGGATTCCGTATCGAGTAGTGGTCAGTAGCAAAACCGTCGCAGCCGGCACATACGAATGCAAGGCTCGCACGGCACAGGACAGTGAGTACATTAGCAGACAAGAGCTCATGCAAAAGTTCGGTATGTAGAAAACTGTCAGGTATATCCAAGCCTCCGACGCCACATTATGAATTTGTATTAATATCACCGACTGCAAGATAGTCGATAGAAAGAAAAGGGGAGAGACATGAAAAAATTGTTTCATCTGACAGAAGAGGGAGTAAACGAACTGAAGGCTGAGCTGGCACGATTGATCGCTGCCCGCTCTGAGGTCGCGGAGCATATCAAAACCGCCCGCGAATTTGGTGACCTTTCAGAAAATGCCGAATATCAGGTCGCACGGCAAGAGCAAGAGCGCAACGAAGCGCGTATTAGCGAAATCGAGCACATTGTCGGTAATGTTGAAATTATCCAAGCCACCAAGGGCGGAACCAAAGTTCGTTTGGGTTCAAAGGTTACACTCGAAGCGATTAGTGCGCACAGCAAATCTGCCAAGGCATTTCAGGTTGTTGGCACTGTTGAAGCTGACCCGCTGGAAGGCAAAATCTCCGATGAGTCACCAATTGGCAAAGCACTGATGGGCAAAAAACTTGGCGAAGAAGTCGAGATCAAAACGCCTGCTGAAACAGCTGTTTACAAAATCGCGACTATTGGCTAAACCCAGATAATAATTCCAGCGAGCCCGTTCACGCGCGGAGGGTACGTCGCCTGAGCTGCTAGTGTATAGCATCTCCGCGACATACCGCACCGGCTCCACTTCGGCTAAGGCTTGCTATAGTCGTCTGGATTTAACCGAACCAAGCTGTACGAATGAGCAAAACTTGCGTATTATTACTACAACATGGCAACACTCAAAGAACTCCGTGACGAACGGCTGCGAAAATTAGATGATCTGCGCACGCTCGGTATAAACCCGTATCCAGCGGAATCTGGTAGGACGCATGATACGCAGCATATCCAGGTAGAATTCGAAAAGCTGGAAGGCAGTGATGTTACAACGGTTGGTCGTATACTCAGCATCCGCAAATTCGGAAAAATTGCTTTTATTGTTATTGAAGACGACGGCGATGAAATCCAGCTCGTTTGGAGATATGATGTTGATGTAAAGGCTGACCGCTCGAATAGCGAGCTGTTGCTTACAGATATAGCACTGCTGGATGCTGGTGATTTTGTTGAAGCAATGGGAATGGTTATGCGTACGCAAACAGGAGAGAATTCTGTTGAGATCAAACGGTTGCGTCTCCTGACGAAATCCCTGCGCCCGATGCCGACGCGGCAAGAGGGATTTACGAACAAGGAAGAGCGTCTGCGCCGTCGCTACGTTGATATGACTGTAAATCCGGAGATTCGCCAACGTTTTATACGGCGCAGTAAATTCTGGCAAGCGACACGTAATTTCTTGAATCAGAATGGGTTTTTGGAAGTTAATACCCCCGTGCTGGAACATACCACTGGTGGTGCCGACGCTAATCCGTTCGTCACGCACATGGACGCGCTTGACCAGGATTTTTATCTGCGGATCAGCCACGAATTGCCGCTGAAGCGGCTGCTCGGCGCTGGCTTCGAGCGGGTCTATGACATCGGACCGCGCTTCCGGAATGAGAACTATTCTGACGAGCATCTGCCGGAGCATGTCGCCATGGAGTGGTACGCCGCTTATTGGAACTGGCGGGACGGTATGAAATATATGACTGAACTATATCGCCATGTCCTGCAAACTACCTTTGGTACACTACAATTTACACTTAAAGATAAGCAGGGCAATCCGATGGAGGTTGACCTAGCTAAAGATTGGGAGGAATGGGATTATGTGGAAACTATTGAAAGTCGCTATGGTATTAATCCCTTGGATTGTACGATTGAACAAGTTAAGAAAGCGCTCGCGGACAACAGGCTAGAGGTAGAAAAAACCGAAAACATTGCCCGTGGCATCGACAAGCTCTGGAAAAACATCCGCAAAGATGTCGTCGGTCCGATCTGGCTTGTGAATACGCCGCTCTATATCAGTCCACTTGCCAAGATAAACCCTGATCGGCCACAGACAACACAGCGCTTCCAGGCAGTTGTGGCGGGCAGCGAGCTGTGCAATGGCTTTAGTGAGCTGAATGACCCACAGGAACAATTACAGCGGTTTGTAGAGCAGCAACAGATGCGGGCGGCTGGCGACAGCGAGGCCATGATGCTCGACATCGATTACGTTGAGATGTTGGAATACGGTATGCCGCCCGCCTGCGGTCTCGGCTTTAGCGAGCGCGTCTTCTGGATATTCGAAGGCGTCACCGCCCGTGAGGGCGTACCATTTCCACAGCTGCGCTCTGAAATCGACGAAGTAACGAAGACGATTTATCCCGATTTGAAATTTTGATACTTACTCAGTCGCTATGGCTTGTTGCAGATAATGACGGACGCAGCCTGCGCCGATTGCCAATACTTGTCTATAGCCTCCTTGGTCGCGGGAGTCGTTAGCATGTTCTCTCAAATCAGGCACTTCTTGTACGATGTCCAAAAGAGAGTTGAGGTGGGAATCGAGAACATAACTTATCTGATAGGCTTCAGGTACTCCCAGTTCAAGGGCTCGCTCGGCGCCGGTTAATAAACTCCGCGAGTCTACTTCGTGATAGTAGCCAGTCTCATGATAGGCCGCCATGCCAAACGCCGCTCCCATTCGAAGTGCTCTTGAAGGCCATAAACCCTCGTGCGATGCCGCATTAAGTGTTTCGCCTAGTGATGACACATAGCGTGCAAGCGGTCTCTGGGATGCCAGTAAAATAGATAGACCTTCCTTGGCAACGGGCATGACGCCGAGCTCCAATACCTTTCCGACTATTACTTCTTCTGCCTCGGCAGTTACTTGTGGCGGAGTTGTTTCAGCGATCCATATGTTGTTCATAATTTAGTTGATTAAGAATTGATAGTATTGTTTTACGCCAAAAATCTGACTAATGCAAGCTTCTTTATAACGAATAAATATAAATACCCTCCACAAACACAAAATCGTGGAGGGTATTGCTGACCAAAAGATTCAAAATGAAAAACTTTAAGCAGACAAAGCGCGCTTGGTGCGGATCAGAAAGCCGACATATCCGGCGACGCTGGCTACGGCAGCGATAAGTGACGTAGATGCAGGGATGCCGACGCTCGGAAGTACTTCTGGCTGTGCGACAATCTCGGCCGCACCGTTACCGGCAGGCTGCACGGGCGCTGGAGGTGTAGGCGTTACGACGGCTGGCGGTGTAACGACAGCGGGGACTGATACTTTGACAAGGGCGTCGTCACAACCTCTTTGCGGGTTGTCCTTGACGACGCTGTCAGCAGTAAAGCAGGCTTTGTTCAGGATTACGGCACCGTCAGTCGTGGACGTTACCTTGACCTGGTAGTGGATGCTCTTGGACTGGCCGGGCAAGATGGTACCCATTTCTTCTTTGAGCTCACGGGTGCTCGTATTTGTAACTAAGACGACGCCGGCTGGCAGAGTGTCGGTAACAGTCGTGTAGGCCAGATCGTTGTAGTTGTTGGTTGCAGGAGCAGCAACGTTGCTGACGACGATGACGTAGTTGAGGACGTCACCGGGCTTGGCGGCAATGGCAGTTTCAGCCTTGTCAGCCGGCAGTACTGCGCCGTTAGCAGACACGTTTTGGACTGATTTTGTAATCATTCCTTTAGGGTGCCAAGCGTAGACAGGTGCTACGATTGATCCGGCTACGAGAACGCTTAGGGCGCTTGCTGCGCTAAAAGATATAAGTTTATTCATCAGAATCACCTCTTTCTTTGAGGGCTCTCACACGCCTCAAAACTTATCAACCTATACATATTACCATAATAATGTAAATATGTCAATAAAGTAGTATAAATTTAGTATCACGTAGTAAATATATTGTTCAAATGGCCCATGAGTCGCATACTATTTCGTTCTAACACCCCTGAGCGGTATACTCATATATGAAAGAGGAGCAAGACTATGAAAGCAATCTGGAACGACCAAATCATCGCTGACGCACCGAAGGAAGATCTCATATACATCGAAGGAAACTGGTATTTTCCGCCCGCGAGCGTCAATCAGGAATTTCTGCGCAAGAGCGACACGCCGTATACCTGTCCATGGAAAGGTGAGTGTCAGTATTACGATGTCGGTGCGGCAGAGCAATGGAGTGGTGACAATGCCTGGAGCTACCCAGAACCCTATCCATCGGCCTTTGAACGCGTCAAAAAAGATTTCTCGGGTTATGTGGCGTTTTGGCGTGACGTGACTGTTAGTGAATAGCGTTGCGGTGCACTAGCATGTCTTGCTTATTAGGATAAGTATACACCGCTAAACATGGGTGCTAATGGAGGCAACAAATGAGTTATGAATCTGAATTACCATTACAGGCTGAAATTATAGACACTACAAACACGGTGCTGGGCGGGATGGTCCACGAAATATGTGGCTCAGGTTATGACAGCCTGGTCACTGCGCCGATACCCGGCCCAAATGACATACCTGAGATACCGGCGCATCGCCGGGCGCTCGAAACGCGTACCATATCAGGCTTTGGCGCTGTCGCTCGCCGAACTGGCTTGCGCGAGGATTAGTTGCCAGACATGGCGCTGCTGCGTGGCAATCGCTTTATTTATAACTTCCAGACCGTAGACTTGGCCATGCTGCGATAGAAAATAGGCAACGACATCATCGTAGATCACCATACTATGAGTCAGTGGCAATGGCGTTCCATGAATAGTTTGAATGTTCCAGTTTTCCGGTACTGCGCCGCAGCTGCCATTGAGCCAAGTTGTGGATGTGGCTGCACCATCAGTTAGCCAGTCAAAATGCAGTTTAGTATCGTTGATGGCTGCAACCCAACCAATGTAAAAAGCCTTGTCGGCAGGCATGTGCATGTCTGTCTGCATGGTTCCCAGTACGGCGCTCCGCGCTTTGGTTATATTCCACAGAATCTGCTGCAGTCCAGTGTCGCCTTGATATGTCTGCGCCCGTACACCGGCCGTGCTGATGCTGTTACGGGCTAGGACTTGCTCTACCATCTGCAGCTCATCCTGAAGGCTGCGGAGCTCTTCGGCGCGCTTCTCTATCAGTATACGCAGATTTGCTACTGGAGCGGGCTTGAGAATAGCCCGTTTGTGCTGTGTTTCAACCTCCAGGAGGCCGCTCTCCATAAGCTGGTCTATCAAGCGGTAAATACGTGTCCGTTCTACGTGGGAACTGCGCGAAAGCTCGGAAATCGTCTGTGGGCCATATGTATGCAGGGCGTAGTACAAGTCGGCTATTTCCGCTTCTAAGCCAAGCTTGGCAAGGTAGGTTCGAATTGCGATCAGTGTTGTTTCCATAGAGCTAGTGTATAATGTGTGCACTTTTTGCACAACTGTTATTCTTGTTTGTGCACAGGCCTAAATAGTATTGTGCATACTTGCGCACAATTGCATATATTAACGTAATGTATGGAGTGCAAAAATATTTCACTTTTGCTGACAAACGGGTCTGGTACACTGGTGAGTATGGAACAAATTATCTTTGCAGCAGGTTGCTTTTGGGGTGTTGAGTATTACTTCGATCAGGTACCTGGCGTTATATCCGTCACCTCCGGCTATACTGGCGGCATCATCGAGAATCCCACGTACGAAGAAGTCTGCACGCATACGACTGGCCACGCCGAAGCCGTGCTGATTGAATTCGATCCCGACATCGTCCCGCTCACGACGCTTGCCAAGCACTTCTTCCGCATGCACGACCCAACCCAGTTGAACCGCCAGGGGCCGGATATCGGCGACAGCTACCGCTCGGCAGTCTTTTATTTCCAGGACGAGCAGCGCGAACAAATAGAGCGCATCCGTGATGAAGCTCAGACCAGGCTGAAACAACCGATCGTAACGGTTATTGAGCAGGCCGGCCCGTTCTATCCAGCCGAAGGCTATCATCAAAAGTTTGCGGAACGAACGGGCAGGGGCATGTGCCATATACCGTACCAACCTATCGCCTAAGAATTATTTTATCCGGTATACTACAACTAAATGGCAGCAATAATATTCGATTTTGATGGGACGATCGCCGATAGCTTTGATGTTATCGTCGAAATCTTTGAACATTTAACAAGTCGCTCCGAAAAACTCAGTGAGCGGCAACTGACAGAGCTGCGCGGCTACCCAGTGGCTGTCGTTGCCAAACGGCTCAATGTCTCTTGGTGGCGGGCGCCGTGGCTACTGCTGCGTGGCCGGCATCTGATGGGACAGCGTATTCATGACATTCCAGTGTTTGCCGGTATGCCCAAGGTTATCGAGCAGCTCCACGCCGAAGGCCACGAAGTCTTCATACTCAGCAGCAACAGCACGCGCAATGTCAAAAAGTTCATGAAGCAACACCATCTGTATAAATATTTTGTCGAAATACAGGGAAGTCACGGGCTGTCCGGCAAAGCTCGTCTGCTACGAAGAATGGTCGAGCGAAACAATTTGGAGATTAAGGACTGCGTGTACGTCGGTGATGAAACGCGTGACGTTATCGCCTCACAGGCTGTCGGTATGCGGGTCATCGCCGTCAGCTGGGGATTCGCCCAGCGTGAATTCCTGGAAAGTCTGCACCCGACAGCCATGGCCGACAAGCCGCAGGACATTATAACGATCCTTGAAGATTTGTAGCGCTGGAGCTTAGCGATGAGAGACGGCACGGTCGGTTCGCTGGCCGGATCCAGTATAATCATCTAAACTGTAGATATGGATAAAACAGAGGTAGTAGTAATCGACAAACTTGTGCACGGCGGCCAGGGCCTGGCGACGCTGGCTGATGGACGGAAAATATTTGTCTGGAACGCGCTACCAGGCGAAAAGGTCAATGTGCGGATTATTAAGACCAAAAAATCATATGCCGAAGGCATTGCCGAGGAAATACTCGAGCCGTCAGCTGAACGCGTTGAGCCATCAGAACAAAATTATTTGGCAACGTCGCCGTGGCAAATGATGACCTACGAAGCCGAAAATACTTACAAACAACAAATCGTCGAGGAACTGTTTGCTCATGAGAAAGTCACGCTGCCCGGCGTCGGCACAACCGTGCACGATGACCGGCAATGGCACTACCGCAGCAAAATGGAATACAGCTTCTGGGGTGATGACGACGGCCTGCATCTGGCGCTGCACCAGCGCGGCAGTCATGGCAAACAAATCGTGCAGGGCAGCAAGCTGGCAATGCCGACCATCGACGCCGCCGCAAATGCTATTTGTGCGCAGCTGAATACACTAAACAACGGCAAGGGCGCACGGGCAGGCGACCTGAAAACAATTATTATTCGCTGCGATCAGCGTGGCAATGCCGTCGGCGCGCTGTATACGAAGCTTGATACCTTCAAAGAGCTCACGCTGCCAGCAGAACTCCAGGGACTGCGCGTCTACCATTCCAACCCGAAGAGTCCGGCGTCGGTGCCGACGCGGCTCATATACGAGCTTGGCAACTGTCTGCTGCACGACACACTGCACGACACGCAGTTCGTCTACGATGTCGACTCATTTTTCCAGGTGAACCTGCCGGTATTTGAAAAGGCACTGACTGTCATCAAAAACTACGTTGACGACGGCGCGCTGACAGATATGTACGCCGGTGTCGGTTCGATCGGCCTGAGCATAGCCAGCAATCAGGTGACACTGGTAGAGCTCGATCCGGCAAGTGCGCGCATGGCAGCGCAAAATGCCAGCGACAACGCGCTCGCCAGCGGACTGACTGCTCAAGTTATCGAAGCTTCAACAGAAAAAGCGCTGGAATACATAACCGCCGACAGCCCAGTAATCTTTGACCCGCCGCGCGCCGGGCTCCATGACAAGGTGGTTGCAGCCGTTTTGTCGGTACTGCCACCTAAGATCATATATCTGAGCTGCAATCCGGCCACTCACGCCCGCGACCTGGCGAAGCTCCAAGCTGCCTACAAAATAGAACATTTTGAAATCTTTAACTTTTTCCCGCGGACGCCGCATATCGAGACGCTGGCGATACTAAAGCTCAAATAGTATATAGTGCTTGTGCTTAAGTAACTTCGGCGATATGCTACAGGTAAGCATAACTACTTAACTGAAAGGTACCGACCCCATGGACCGAGATTTTAGTAATATCCCGCATTCCGATTACACGCCACCGACAGGCGGGCCAGTGCCGCAGGCTAGCGGTCGTCCAGATTGGCAGCGGGAAGCAGTGGCTGACGCGTATGGAACAGCCCAAGAGACTACGGCCAGCCCACAGCCACAACAGCAGCCGTACGTCGGCCCCCAGGCAGCTTATGACTTTGCAACGCCGCCACCAGCCCCGGCTCTAGTATCTTCGCCGGCCCAGGACAGTTCTGCGCCAGCACCGGCTTATCAACCTGCGGTGAGCCAGGCAGGATGGAGTGCTGATGCTCAGCCTGTCAGCCCGGCCCAACCACCCGTCTACGGCGCTACCGCAGCCAGCATGACTGATCATGGATTCGGACAGTCTAAACAGTCTTGGCGGCCATCTATCAAGAGCAAGCCATGGTCTAACCAGACACTGGCGACGCCGCCCAATGGTTACTCGTCTGATACTATGCCGGCAGACATTCCGTCCCAACCTGTCGAACCGCAAGCTGTCGTTGAAGTTGTCAGCCCTCGTGGTGTGGAATACGCCATGATGACCCTAACACTGTGGATCGGCGCGCTGGCGCTGCTGGCCTTGCTGCTGACAGGTATCAATGTTGGTGCCAATTTTGAGGCCCTCGGCTTCCCGCTGGCGGTGTTAATCATCTCGCTGCCAGTCTTCAGCTGGTTTTTTCTACGGCTCAAACAGGCCGAGCTGACTCAGCCGGCGCTCAAGCTTGATCCTTCCAAGCGCCGCTTCACACAGTTTACTCAGGTCGCGGCTTTCGGCACCTGTCTTTTGACTCTGATCGCGTTCGTGTACTTCCTGATGCTCAAAGTCAGCGGCTCAGCGGACGTGTCTCTGTTCAAAGCAATTCTCGACGTGGTCGCTATCCTGGCTGTCGCCGGTGGCATACTGGCATACTACTGGAATGACGAACGGCAAGGAAAGTAGACGGCAATGCGTACGAGCCTGTTCAAATATCAGGTAGGCCTGGCGGCACTGGGCGGCCTGGTATTGATTGCCCTGATTATCGCGCTGGCCCAAGCGGCTGGCACCCGCAGTGATAAGCTGACAGAAACCAAATCCCAGGAGATTGCCAATAAGCTCAATGACTATACGGGCCAAAAAAATGAAGTCCCGGCAGACCTGGCAACCGCCGGTGTCAAAGATGTTCCCGCGACCATTACGTATAAAAAACTGTCTGACACCCGCTATACGTTCTGCGCAACGTATAAAGCGGCGAGTGACAATAGCTTTACAGTCGGCATTACCGACGTATTAAGCGGCGGTGCATTGTCAGGCACTGGGTCGGATACTAGTTTCGACGAGTCATTTGCGAGTACCGAATCGGAAGGATTGTATATTTACAGCCACAAAAAGGGTGAAAATTGCCAGACTGTCAAAATATACGATCCAGGTGCAAGTACTGCCGACCCAGACATCGGCAGTCTGGATAGCTGTGAATATAATTTTAGCGTATCGGACGCCGACAACCAGGCATATTACGACTGTCTGAGCAGGTCTAGCCAGACACGCTTCAACTGATATCCGGCATTGTCCGCGCCCGGCCTGCTACAATAGTACTAATGGCAAATAATTACTGGAGAGAACGCAGTCAGCCGTATAAGCCTGGCCAAACAGCGCCGTTCAAGGTGTCGCGCAGCAAGATTGAGCTGTTCATGCAATGTCCGCGCTGCTTCTGGCTCGACGTCCGGCTCAAGATTACCCGGCCGAGCAGTCCGCCGTTCAACATCAACAAAGCGATCGATGAACTTTTCAAAAAGGAATTCGACAGCTACCGGCTAAAGGCCGAGCCGCATCCCATCATGCTGGAGTATTCGCTGCAGGCAATACCGTTTGCGCACGACAAACTCGGGCAGTGGCGCGAAAATTTCGTTGGCGTCATTGCTCAGCACGAACCGACGAATCTGCATGTTTTCGGGGCAGTTGACGACCTATGGGTCGGTCCGGACGGCAAGGTGATTGTCGTCGACTACAAGGCTACCAGCAAAGACAAAGACGTCAGCATCGACAGCGACTGGCAAATGAGCTACAAGCGGCAGCTGGAAGTATATCAGTGGTTACTGCGGCGTAATGGACTCGACGTGTCCGACACGGGCTACTTCGTATACACCAACGGCCGTATGGACGGCGAAGGATTTTATAACAAGCTTGAGTTCAAAACCAAGCTGATACCGTATACCGGCAGCGATATCTGGGTAGAGCCCACGCTAAAACGCATGAAAGCCTGCATGGACAGTGACACTATGCCGCCAGTCGGCGACCACATCATGGGCGGCGAATGTGAATTCTGCGCCTATGCCCGCGAGCGCGCCAAACTGACGATCCAGGCTTTGCAAAATAACAAATCCTCGTAAAAATGCCAAAAATCTTTCATCAGCACTGAAGCAGTCCAAAATAGCGTACAATTATATGCATGCTAGACATCCAATTCATCCGCGACAATCCTGACCTGGTCACAGAAAAATCCCAGCAAAAGGGCTACAAAGTTAATATCGGCCAATTGCTGGAGTTGGACACCCAGCGCCGCACCCGCCTGACGCAGGTCGAAGAGCTGCGCGCCCGGCGCAATACGTTGTCTGGGCAGATGAAGGGCGGCAAGCCATCTCCGGAGCAGCTGGAGCAGGGTAAACAACTCAAAGAAGAGATCAGTAGCCTCGAAGCTGAAATCGGTCCGCTTGAAGAGCAGTACGACGCACTACTGAAGGCAGTTCCGAATATGCCGTTGGATGACGTACCAGTCGGCGCCAGCGAAGACGACAATGTTGTCGCCAAGCAAGCCGGCGAGCCGTTTGCGTATGATTTCACGCCCAAACATCACCACGAGATTGCCGAACCGAAGGACCTGATCGACAAGGAACGGGCCGCTAAAATATCGGGCAGCCGCTTCGCCTACATCAAAGGTGATCTCGTCCGGCTGCAGTTCGCGGTTATCCAGTTTGTCATGGAAACACTCGGCGACGAGACGATTCTGCAAAAACTGATCGAAGACAACCATCTCAGTGTCGTCGCCAAGCCGTTCACGCCTGTATTACCTCCAGCTATGCTGCGTACCGAACCATATGTCGCCAGTGCACGCCTGAACGCCGCTGAAGTCACGTACAAGCTCGACGGCGACGATCTGTGGCTCAATGCCTCGGCTGAGCACACCCTCTGCACGATGTACTGGAATGAAATACTACCAGAGGCTATGCTGCCCATCCGCTACATTGGCTATAGCACTAGCTTCCGCCGCGAAGCAGGGACGTACGGCAAGGATACCGAAGGCATCATCCGTATGCACCAGTTTGATAAGCTAGAGATGGAAGTCTTCAGTACTGCCGAAACCGGACTTGACGAGCATAAACTGCTGATTGCAATTCAGGAATATCTGCTGCAACAAATCGGCCTGCCGTACCGTGTGCTCCAGAAGTGCACCTTCGACATCGGCAAGCCGAATGCTCGTGGCGTGGACATTGACTGCTGGTTCCCGGGGCAAAGCGCCTACCGCGAAACGCATACCGCCGACTATATGACGGATTATCAGGCCCGTGACCTGAAGATCCGCGTCCGCCGGTCGCAAACCTCGAAGGGAGAGACTATTAATGGCATCGAACAAGCACCGCAAACATCTGACGGCGCTGTAGAACTGGTACACACCAACGATGCGACTGCATTTGCGCTCGGCCGTATTCTAGCGGCCATCATGGAAAATTATCAGACAGCTGATGGACATGTCATCGTCCCGGAAGTTCTTCGTCCGTATATGGGCGGCCGCGAACAACTCTAGCCGAGGATTGGTAGTAAGTAAACCTGGATCTCAAAACCTTTGCCTTGAGTGGCAACCTGCGGGGCGGCCCCAAAATTATTTTATCCCTAAAGATAAAAAATTTTAGGGGCGGACAGGTTGACGAGGCTCATGGGGAGGTTTTGAGATCCAGGTTATGTAAGAATTCAGCTAACGCACTTTTAGACGCGAGAGTACAATAATAGCTAGGAGGATAACAATAATGATTCAAAAATTTGATATCACCAGTGTCCATATGACTATCGATGACAAATTGCACAGATATCTGAGCAAAAAAATAGGTACGCTTGACCGCTATATTCCGCGGGCTGGCCGCGAGAGCGCGCACGCCGAAGTCCGGCTCAAAGAAAACACATCTCTCAAAAACAACAGTCAGAAAAACGCTTGCACCTGTGAAGTAACGCTGCATTTACCGCATGAGGTCATCAATGTGTCTGAAAGCACTATCAATATGTATGCAGCCATCGATATCGTTGAAGCTAAGCTTAAACACCAGATAGACAAGTACAAGCAGCTGCATGCGTCCGGTGCGCTGCATCGCCGGCTGGCAAATCGCTTTATGCGAAAAACAGCTGTCCAGTAACCGCCTGAAATGACTGTAGGCAAAATTACGTTCGATTTTCCCTGTGATTCAGGTTACAATATAGCCTGACTAATCCACCACTTGACGACAGAGGGAGACGCGCGTGAATATTGTATTCAAAAAGATGTTGGGCGATCCGCAGGCCAGGACCGTTAAGCGGCTGCGCAAGCGAGTCAAAGACGTAAATGCACTTGCAGACAAATACAAAAAAATGGATGACAAAAAGCTACAGCAGCAAACTGCAGTCCTCAAAAAGCGTCTGCGCACAGAATCACTCGACAAGATTTTGCCGGATGCTTTTGCAGTCGTCCGTGAAGCTGCCAGCCGGACGCTTGGCCAGCGCCATTTCGACGTTCAGCTGATTGGCGGCCTGGTGCTGCACGAGGGCAATGTCGCTGAAATGAAAACCGGAGAGGGTAAGACACTGACGTCGACAGCGCCCATTTACTTGAACGCCCTGACCGAAAAAGGTGTTCACGTCGTCACCGTCAATGATTATCTGGCGCAGCGTGATGCCGGCTGGATGAGCCAGGTATTCTATTTCCTCGGGCAGAGTACCGGGGTTATCCTGGCTGACCACTCGTATATTTATGATCCTGAATACGTCAACGAAGATCATGAAGACGAACGTTTCCGCCATTTGAAGCCTTGCACCCGCCGTGAAGCTTACGAAGCTGACATTACGTACGGCACCAACAACGAATTTGGTTTTGACTACTTGCGTGACAACATGGTCCGCGAAACCGATCAGCTACGCCAGCGCGACTTGCACTATGCGATCGTCGACGAAGTTGACTCCATCCTGATCGATGAGGCCCGGACGCCGCTGATTATCTCAGCGCCATCAGTGACAAGCGGTAATGCCTACGCCCAGTTCAGTAAGGTAGTTCGCCAGCTCGAAAAGGACAAACATTACGAAACTGATGAAAAGCGTAAAACAGTCATCCTGACTGATGATGGTGTCGAAAAAATCGAAAAAGCTCTTGGTATCGACGGCCTGTACGGTGCCGAAAATATCCGTACGATTTATCACTTGCAGCAGGCACTCCGCGCCCAGGCGCTCTTCAAGCGAGACAAAGACTACGTTGTTACCAAAGACGGGGAAATTGTTATCGTCGATGAGTTTACCGGACGATTGCTGGCTGGCCGCCGCTACAACGAAGGTCTTCACCAGGCTATCGAAGCCAAGGAAGGTGTCGAAGTCCAGCAGGAATCAATGACGCTGGCTACAATCTCTTTCCAAAACTATTTCCGTCTGTACGAAAAACTTGGCGGTATGACCGGTACGGCTCTCACGGAAGCCGAAGAATTCCATCAGATTTATAAGCTGGATGTCGTGGACGTACCATCCAACCGTCCAATGGCACGTATCGACCGTGCTGACCGGATATATCGTACCGAGCAGGGCAAGTTCAAGGCCATTGCCCGCGAACTGAAAATGCTGCATCAAAAAGGCCAGCCGGTGCTGGTTGGAACCGTCTCTATTGAGAAAAACGAATTGTTATCTCAGCTATTAACCAAAGCCAACATTCCGCACCAGGTGCTGAACGCCAAGAATAATGAGCGTGAAGCCAAGATCGTAGCTCACGCCGGTGAAAAAGGCGCCGTTACACTGGCAACCAACATTGCTGGTCGTGGTACCGACATCGTGCTCGGCGAGGGTGTCAAAGACCTAGGCGGTTTGTTCGTACTCGGATCTGAGCGACACGAATCTCGCCGTATCGACAACCAGCTGCGTGGCCGTTCCGGCCGACAAGGTGATCCAGGTCTGACGCAGTTTTTCGTCAGTACCGAAGATGACCTGATGCGTATATTCGGTGGCGACCGCATTTCCGGCATTATGAACCGGCTTAATGTCGACGACGACACGCCGATCGAAAACCGGCTGATCAGCAAAAGCCTCGAGGGAGCACAGAAAAAGGTTGAAGGCTTCCACTTTGACTCCCGTAAAAACGTCGTGCAGTATGACGACGTTATGAACAAGCACCGCCGGGCAACTTATGCCATGCGCCGCGAAATCCTGATACAGCCGAACATACAGAAGCGTATCAATGTCTATATTGAGGACGAAGTCCGGATGCTGGCGAACTCGCCGCTGCTGACCAGCGATGATTTCGAAGATGTTATCCGAGAAGTATTTCCATTTGACGAAGCGACGCTTGACAGGCTATTCGATAGTGAAACGACCAAGTTCCAACAGGTCTTGCTGACCGAAGCTAAAGAACTGTACGCCAGCCGCGAAGTTGGCCTGACTGCCGATATTATGCGCAAAATCGAGCGCGATATCTATCTGCAGATTCTGGATAATTTGTGGATGCAGCATCTCGAGAATATGGACCACCTGCGCGAGGGTATCCACTGGATGAGCGTCGGACAGCAGGATCCGCTGGTCGAGTACCGCCGCCGTGGCCAACTGCTGTTTGAAGACATGCAAAACCAAATGAGACACGAAGTAATCCGTAGTCTGTTCCACGTCGAACTTGTCGATGAGTCAGTGCTCAACCGTCCGGTAGAAACCGAGCTCACCCGTGCCGCCCGCGGTTCCGTCAGTAACGCCAACCAGCTGTCAGAAGCCGGCGAAGAGTTTGAAGAAGCCGATTTCATAAGCAAAAAAGCTGCCCAGGCAGAACTAAAACAATCCGCTGATAAGCGTAAAAAAGTCCGCAAGGCAGAACGCCAGCGTAAAACACAAGGCCGAAAGCGCAAATAATGCGACTGGGCATAAACGTGAGCAACGTATGACAAGCTCGCGCTACGCTGCAAATTGTTCTACCGAACTGAAGGAAAGGGTAATAGAGCTATGAAACACACCGTTTCCGAACTGATTTTGCACAATGGGATGCGTGGATTGATTATACATATTCCAGATGCCCAAGTAATGACGTACGAGCTCAATTTTCGGGCCGGTGAATATCTGGTCGACGAGCAAATCTGGGAAGTGCCGCATTTGATGGAGCATATTTTGCTCGGTGCGAATACACGGTACCCACGGGCTCGGGATTTTCAAGCTGAAATCGAAAAAAACGGTGCCTACAGCAATGCATCGACCAGCGTCTATGACATTACCTACGAAGCCGAATGTGCCGATTTTGAGTGGGAACGGGTACTTGAGCTGCTTATCCTATCAATTACCGAGCCGCTGTTCCTCAAAGAAGAATTTCAGGCTGAATTCGGCAATGTCCGCGAAGAGCTGACCGCTCGTGCCAACAATCATTTCCGTCACCTCAGCCTCGCTCTGCGGCAGAGTTATGGCTTTCTGGCCAAAACCGACCAGGAACGCCTTCGACTTATGAAAAACGTCAAACTGAAAAATATTAAGGCACACTACGAATCTACGCACACCAGCTCGAATATGCGCTTTGTCATCGGCGGCAACATCACACCCAAGCGCCGCGAGGCTATCGAGCAACACTTTGGAAGTATTGGACTGCCAAAAGGGGACAGCCGGATCGATCTGCCCGATGAACGGCCACAGCGTCTGGAGCGGCCACTCTACATTCATAATGCGACGGTCAAAAATATGTATTTCTACATTGATACCTTTATGCGCAGGCGACTAACTGAACCAGAACAAGATGCCCTCAATCTGTCGAATACCATCCTGACCGAAACACTCCATTCAAAAATACTTGGTACGGCCCGTGAGCGAGGGTTGGTATACGGTATGAGTTCCGGCATTGGACAGGCCAAGCTGAACAGTAACTGGTGGTTTGGGGCGCAAGTATCACCGAAGAATGCAACCGCCTTGTTCGATATTGTCGTCAGTGAACTGGAAAAAATCTTTGCTGGCGACCTTGATAAGACTGATATCGAAGCGGCTCAACAGTACTCGCTGGGACGATTCCAGCGCGGCGCCCAGACCGTCAGCGGCACGACTAATGGCTATAGCGGCCGCTATTTCTTTGACGAGGAAATCGATGATTATTATCAGGTGCCGAAGCGAATCAAAGCCGTTACCAAAGAGGCGATTGTCGATGTTGCCCGCGAGCTGTTCAAAGAAGACGTGCGCGGATTCGGCGTGCTCGGCAACTGCGGCGAAGACTATGCCACCGGGCTGCAGGAACACATAGATCATCTTTGGTCTTTCCGCTAAGCTGCCGACGTGTCCATTCATGCAGTAATTTTTTCTGCTTCAGGTTAAATAGCATATTTAGGCATAAGCAGCTTATAATAGATATATCATGGTCGACACAACTAATCCGCCGCTGCAACCTGGTCAGCAATCTGCTGTACCATTGACTCGCGCCGCTACAGCAACGATGCGTAGTGTTCGGCCAGGCGTGCCCGGGCAGGAGGCGACAGGTACAGTCATTCGACAAAAGCTTATTCCGATTGGCGAAGAAACAATTCAAATCGTCCCGCACCCGACGACAAATCGCTTTCCATGGTCTCCCGTTGAAAATCCAAAAGTTCAAGTATTCCAAACTGTCATAGAGGTTGAACCAGGCGCTACGCCGGTACCACCGCCATCGTTACCTGTCGCCAGTGTACCGATTCCGGAACCACTGCCAAGTCCCACGCCAGTCGTACCGCCTGCGCCGCCGCCAGTTCCAGATCCGACGCTGCCTGCCGTTACGCAACCAAAGCCCGCTGTTATGCCAAGTGCCGCCCCAGTGCCGCCCCGGCCAGCACTAGCCGTTCGACCTGTCTCACCGGCGCCAGCATCTCTTTCCGACATAACTCCTATGACCCAAACGGTTGATATACCGATCAGCCATCCGGTCAGCGAGCCGGTCGCGTCAGTAATGCCCGCGCCCACCCAACCGCAGGCAGCAGAACGCACGATCGAAAAGAGCAAGCAGAATCGAACTGAGCATATTTATAGCGAATACACCCGTAAGGTCTGGCACGTGTTCCGGCCAAACATAATCATCGCCCACGCACTGTTCGTGGTAGTACTGTTACTCATTGGCGGCGTCGTTTGGGCCTGGCTGCAAAGCGGCGCTTCGACGGATATGATGACGTATCCATTTATCAAAAATTTCCTCAGCGCCGAATAATCTAAAGAACTGAATAACACTCGCATAGCCGCGGTCCGAGACTGGCAACTGGTATAATGTTACAGATGCAAGACCTACACAATCAGGCCCAAGAACTCTCACGGGATATTACTGCCTCCGCTGAACGTATGCACATAACAGAGCTGGCAGCGCGGCGCACGGAGCTGCAACTGGCGAGCGAACAAGCTGACTTCTGGTCTGACAACGACCGGGCGCAGTCCACTATGAAAGAAATTTCCAAGCTGGAAGTCCGCGTCACGCCTTGGCTGACATTACAGCAGGGTGCGGCTGATCTGCTGGAAATGATCGAACTCGGCGACGAAACCCTGGCTGCCGACTTGCAGCAGCAACTCGATGAATTACGCACAGCCTACGCGGATTTGAAGGAAGAACTCAAACTGGCCGGACCATACGACGATTATGATGCGATTCTCAGCATTCATGCCGGCGCCGGTGGCACTGACGCCCAAGATTGGGCCGCTATGCTGTTGCGCATGTATGTCCGTTACGGCGAGAAAAACAAATGGAGTATCCAGACAATTGATGAATCAAGCGGTGACGAAGCCGGTATCAAAAGTGTGACACTCGAGCTGAGCGGCGCGTTTGCATTCGGCAAACTAAAGAGCGAGAACGGCGTCCATCGTCTGGTGCGCCTCAGCCCATTTAATGCTGAATCCCGCGAGACGAGCTTTGCCAAAGTCGAAATAATGCCCAAGATCGACACGCCGGACGATGTCGACATCGACGAAAAAGACCTGCGGATTGATGTCTACCGCAGTGGCGGCAAGGGCGGTCAGTCGGTCAATACAACAGATAGCGCCGTTCGTATTACGCACCAGCCGACGGGTATTGTCGTGGCAATCCAAAACGAACGCAGCCAATTACAAAACCGGGAGACGGCTATGACAATCCTGCGCTCGCGGCTTGCCCAGCTACAGATGGAACAACACGCTGCCGATATCCGCGAACTCAAAGGTCCGAATGAGCAAGCTGCCTGGGGCAATCAAATCCGTTCCTATGTGCTGCACCCTTACAAACAAGTCAAAGATCTGCGCTCGCGCTACGAAACCAGCGACATCGACGGCGTGCTGGCCGGAGACCTCGATGCTCTCGTCAATGCCTACCTCGAGCACACGCTCAGTTCGTAGCTCATCTCAAAACCTACCCATGAGCCTCGTCAACCTGTCCGCCCCTAAAATTTTTTATCTTAGGATAAAACAATTCTAAGGGCCGCCCCGCAGGTTGCCACTCAAGGCGGAGGTTTTGAGATTCAGAACTCAATCATTTGACTTCTTTTAGACAAAGCGTGCATCATGAGATATGAATAGAGAGCAGGGAACAATTCGGCAGCTTCCGGAAATTAAAGATCAGGACGCCAATGAATTGTTCGCTCGCCTGGTGTCGAACGAAGCATGGACACCACAAGATCAAATCCGCATTACCGAAGCCTTTTGTCTGGCTGCCAAGCTGCATATCGACGACACGCACCGTGCCAAACCCTATGTTTATCATGTTCTCCGTGTTGCAAACCGTCTGGCCAGTCCGGACCACCTTGATCGGCCGGATGCCGACCTGGTGATTGCAGCTCTGCTGCATGACTGCGTTGAAGACCATGCCGAAAGACTGATCGAGCTGTTGCCGCGTGATGTGCAGCTGTCAGAGCCGCTCGGCAGAATTCCGCTGCAGCAGACTGTTGGTCATCAGGCCGTAGCCCTGATCTATATTGCTAGAGGGTTTGGCCAAAACGTCGCGAGTTTAGTCGGTATTGTCACTAACCCGCCAGATATGTACCGCGGCCTGACCGGCGCCGCAAAGACCGACCGATACGCCGAAAAAGTCGCTGAGGTTATTGTGCACCACGATGCCTGGTTCCTGAAATTCGCTGACTTTATTGATAACGCAGTCGGCATTATCCACTCCGTTGGCGAAGACCCGGTCAAGATAGAATACCGTAAAGCGAAATATCTGCCCGTCATCGCTATATTGGAGGCCCGCTTTTACGAACCTGACATACAAGCCATGCTCAGCCCGGCAGCCCGTCAATACGCCTACAACAAATTAAACCGCGCCAAAGTCGTTCTGGCTGCTTAGCGACACATCTCTATCGCCGAAAAGCTTCATCATAGTTTAAGTTCGATTTGCTATACTAAGAGTAATGATTTTGCTTGATCGGGTAACCAAGACATATGGGAAGGGTACAGTGCCGTCGCTCGACCGCATTAGCCTTCATGTTGAACCAAAAGAGTTTGTTATCGTCGTCGGCCAGAGCGGTGCCGGCAAAACAACACTACTCCGGCTGCTTACCCGCGAGGAGCGACCCTCTAGCGGTAAGATTATCATCGGCGGCGTTGATTATGACAAATTGCGCGACCGCGACATACCGCTGCTGCGCCGCAAGATCGGGGTGGTTTTCCAGGATTTCAAGCTGCTCCCTAACAAAACCGTTTTCGAAAACGTCGCTTTCGCGCTCGAAATCGTCGGTATGGGCAAGCGTGAAATCCAACACACCGTGCCGCGCGTGCTCGACATCGTCAATCTTAAGGGCAAGGAAAAGAACATGCCGCTCGAACTATCCGGTGGTGAACGCCAGCGGGTAGCCATCGCCCGTGCTATCGTCCGTCAACCTAAGATATTGATTGCTGACGAACCGACTGGCAACCTCGACCCCAAGCACGCCTGGGATGTCATCAAAATCCTGGAAAAGGTCAATCATTATGGAACGACTGTGCTGTTGACGACGCACAATATGGAGATCGTCAACCGTCTGAAGCGCCGCGTCGTCACCATGGAACATGGCCGGATCGCCAGTGACCGGGCTAGCAGCGGCTCGTCGGTTTCCGGTAATCGTCAACCGAACCAGGCACAGGCGCGCTCGCAGCAGACCCAGCCGCAGTCTCAGCAGGCAAGCGACCGGCAATCCGCTGCCCGGACGTCAGGTCAGCAAGGACAACAGACTCAGCAATCAGGGCAGCCGTCCAAATCCCAGGATGTGAACCGCTTATCGAGTGAGCGTTTTCGCCGATGAAACGTAAATACATAACATTTTGGCGCATCGTCCATGCTGGTGTTGTCAATTTCATCCGTAATGCCACACTGGCTATTGCCGCCATGGCAGTTATGGTTGTGACGCTGACCATCGTGCTATTTTCGATCGTCGCCAACGCCACATTTACCAATACCATCCAGCAAATTACCGACAAGATAGACATATCGGTGTTCCTGCAGGATACCGTTACGCCGCAGCAAACAGATAAGCTGGTACGCGAGCTGAAGGCATTACCCAATGTCAAATCTGTCGAATACCTCAGCAAAGACGAGGCCGCTCAGCGGTTTATCAAAGAAACACCAGGCAATGCCAGCTTGCTATCGTCCGCCAGTCTGAGCAGCAACCCGATTCCGGCAACTATCCGAGTCAAACCGCGCGACCTCAACCAGCTCGACAGTATTAGAAATTATCTGAGCACCGCACCCAACAAAGCATTGCAGACTGAGCGCTCACCGTCATATTCTGGCGACCGCAAAGAAGCTATCGATAACATCACCCATGCTACCAATATTTTGCGCCGGGTCGGTGTGATCGGAGTTGTCGTCTTCGCGATTATCTCCGCGCTGATCATATTTAATACAATTCAGATGGCAATATTCAACCGCCGTGACGAGATTACCATCGAACGGTTACTCGGGGCGGGTTCGTGGTTCATCCGCGGGCCGTTTATCGTAGAAAGCATCATCTACGGTATTTTATCGGCTGTCATTTCATTGTTACTGATCCATTCGATATTCGTCGCCGCCAGCTCGGCGCTGCAGGCCAGCAGCCTCGGTCTGCTCGACATTGCATACGCGCATGATTATTTCAATGAACATTTTCTCTTGCTCTTGCTACTCCAGCTTGCCGTCGGTATACTGATAGGTGCTGCTTCATCTGTCATTGCCACGCAGCGCTATCTCAAATTTAAAACGAAATAAACACGGCCGTCCTCACTGGAGGCGCCACTCGCCCAACAACGAAACAGCAACGAACATGTATGTATCGCCGGCTTTCGGTCCGACAAACTAATCGGCCAACTGATCGAATGAACTGACCGGCCAAGATAGTATACACAGTAGTACAACGGGGGTAGTAACGGGGTATAAGGTTAGCGTAGTTGTACGATGCCGCCATGCCGATACACCGGTAACACTAAGAGAGGGTATTTACAAAGCACATGCGGTATGATATATTGAATTTGTCTCTCATAAAATCAAAAGACAAAACCAAAAACAACCAAAAAGTCTCGCAACCCCGGTCAAATAGTACCGGTAGCGGGCCAGCAAACAAGACAAAAACAATGCACATACAAAAACAATTTACCTCTCGTATATTGAGCCGCACGACCGTTGTGGCTATTGTCGCTGTCATAGCAATCACGGGCGTAGCCGTACCAATCGTACAGGCCGACCAGTATGACGATCAAATTCGAGCCCTGCGCGATCAGAATGCTCAAGCGGGCAGTGCCGTTAACGACCTGCAGTCACAGGCCAACAGTTATCAAGATGCCATCAATCAATTACAAGTTCAGATAAATGGTATTCAGGCGCAAATTGCCACCAATCAAGCAGAGCAGGCACGACTGGTAGCCGACATTGCCGACAAGCAAATCCAGCTCGATGCGCAGCGCGCTGTCCTGGCTGCTGACATCAAGTCCATGTATGTCGACGGCCAGATGAGTCCGATTGAAATGCTGGCAACCAGCAAAAACCTCAGTGATTACGTTGATAAAGAAGAGTATCGTAACCGCGCTCAGACAGCTATCCAGGATACGATGACAAAAATTACCAAACTCCAGAGCACGCTCAAAGGCCAAAAAGAACAAGTTGAGCAGCTACTGGCCACGCAAAAAGCCCAAGAAGCACAGATTGCAGCCGATCAAGCCCAGCAAAGCCAAATGCTGGCCTACACTGAAGCCCAAAAGAACGCCTTCAATCAGCAAATCGCTGCCAACAGCTCGAAAATTTCTGATTTGAAAAAACAGCAGGCCATTGAAAACGCCCGTAAGTTCGGCAGTAGCGCTGGTATGGTAGGCGGTGGTGGATATCCTTGGGGCAATGCACCATGTCTGCACACCGGGCAAGTCACCGGATACTGTTCTGATTATGATTGGGCTGTCAATGGATCTATATGGAACCCAAGCACCGGCGGCTACGGCTACCGTAACTGTACTGACTGGGTAGCTTGGCGCGCTGGTGCACCCGGCGGCCTTGGCCACGCAAATACTTGGGCTGTACGAAGCGAGGGAGTGCGCTATGTGGGTACGACTCCTCACGCTGGAGATGCGGCAGTTGACGAGACGGGCAAGTACGGACATGTCATGTACATCGAGGCAGCTGATGCCAATAGTATCACCGTCAGCGACTACAACCGACTTGGCGACGGCCTGTACCGCATGTCTACATTGACCCGCGTCGGTGACGGCGCTTACCGCAGTTCAACAGGCGTAACCAGCTACCTCCGGTTCGTCAGCTTTTAATGCCCGATTCTTATCTCGTTACATCTGTTTCATTATGAAAAGCACAACGGTCTTTTCAGATAAGTATAAGAGTTGTTTGCTATACTAGATCGTAATGGTACAACTCAAAGAGCGAAAAAGAGGGCTGTTCACGCGTCCCTGGATGATCCTGCTGTTACTGGTCGGGGCGTTTGGTCTAGGCAATGCTATTGGTACTGGCCGGCTTGATTTGCAGGGCGGTACTTCGAATTTCAAATCTGTGTCCGGCTTGCCTGAAAATCTTGATTATAAAAACGTTGAAGATCTGTACGACACGCTGCGTACCAATTACGACGGCAAACTGACTGAAGAGCAGATTCAAACTGGTCTCAAAAAGGGCCTGGCTGAAGCTACTGGTGATCCGTACACCGAATACTTTACCGCTGCCAAGGCCAGCGAATTTCTGGATCAGCTGAATAACTCGTTCAGTGGCATCGGCGCAGAGCTCGGTAAAGACAAAGACGACAACATTATCATCGTTTCACCGATTGCAGGCTTTCCGGCTGAAAAGGCTGGGCTAAAGCCGCAGGATATCATATCGACGATCAACGAGACAACAACACGAAATATGTCGATTGACGACGCCGTCAGCAAGATACGCGGCGAAAAGGGCACCAAGGTCACATTGCAGGTGGTGCGCAATAAGTCGGAGCCGCTGTCGTTCACCATCACCCGCGACACTATCAAGATCGAAAGCGTCAAAACGGAAATGCTGGACAACAATATCGGCTATGTCCGCATCAGTACGTTTGCCGAGGACACCAGCGATTTGATGCAGAAGGCCGCTACTGAGTTTAAGGACAAAAACGTCAAAGGAATTGTGCTCGATATGCGTGGTAACCCCGGCGGACTGCTCGATGCATCAGTAAATGTATCTGGCCAATGGCTGCCAAACGGCAAAACCATATTGCAGGAAAAGCGCGGCGGTAAAGTCGTCGTCAAGACCTATAGCTCATCCGGCCCGGCAACACTGGACGGCATACCGACTGTCGTGCTGCTCGACCAAGGCAGCGCCTCGGCCTCAGAAATCACCGCCGGAGCGCTGAAGGACAACAAAGCAGCCTATATCATCGGTGAAAAGAGCTACGGCAAGGGTGTCGTCCAGCAAACGCTGTGTGTGCAAGGCTACCGCCAGGATAACGGCGGCTGCAGCGCCGATATGTTGAAGGTGACGGTTGCCAGCTGGTACCGCCCGAATGGCCAAAACATCAACAACCAGGGTATCAAGCCAGACAAAGAAGTCAAACTCGACGAAGCCGTTGTTGAGGCCGGCGGCGACAACCAGAAGCAGGCCGCCATCGACTATCTGCTGTCCAATCGATAATCCGGCTGACTGTCGCGGCTGAAGTGTTTTGAATTGTAGTTGTCTGCTACGTGGTATAGAATAATCATTTACTATCTATATAGACGTAGAGGCAAACTTATGGCACAACGCTCAGTTGTTGGCAGTATCGTACGATCGGCGCTACCGGAATCACAGTTGATTGCAGACCGTGAATTTGTGGCACTTACGCTGAAATATAGCCGGGAAGATGAGCTGATAAACTGGGGCGATTTGATCGATCATGCCGTAGCGTCTCTACTGCAGCCGAATCAAAAGATAACCACATACCAGACAGTAAAACATCTCGGCTGCATGACCGTGTCGATTGAAAATTCTATGCCAGTCGAGGCTGTCGACCATGAAAACGACGTCAGGCTGGCCGCCTGTGAAAGTGATCTAATTGGGATTCATCTGGGCCCAGCAAAAGGTGTGCACGACGTCCAGCGCAGTCTAGCGCAAGCGGCTGATTATATTAAAACTCACGAAAGCTTTTATGATCGGCCATATGTCGTCGGGACTACCTACGAGGAGGTCGGGGCGGCAGCTACTAGATTTGGCTTTATTCCTATGGAGCTGGCCGGATCTATCGATCCGGATTTCGAAGCAGCCTTAGCGGTCGACCACCGGGCGTATCTGGCGATCAACGGCAAACCAGTCCATGCGCCCGAGCTCGTCGTAACCTATCTACCGACTGAAGAATTTATTGATAGATTTGAAACGAAATAAGCTGAGTTCTGAATCTCAAAACCTCCGTCTTGAGTGGCAACCTGCGGGGTGGCCCTTAGAATTGTTTTATCCTAAGATAAAAATTGATAGGGGCGGACAGGTTGACGAGGCTCATGGGCAGGTTTTGAAATTCAGATTACAATAAGTTGTCACCTGCGTGTCGCAGAATGCGGATTTTGGTCTAATTTGTTGATCCATGCTACTATTTAACTATAAATAAGGGGAAGGTGAGAAGCGTGGCGACAAAGCCGACGAAGTATATCTTTGTAACTGGTGGTGTGCTTTCCGGGCTCGGCAAGGGTATCACCGCCGCTTCTATCGGAAATCTCTTGAAGGCCCGCGGGCTGAAGGTCAACATACAGAAGTGTGACCCGTATCTAAATGTCGATGCCGGGACGCTCAATCCCCGCGAACATGGCGAATGCTTCGTTACCAAAGACGGCGCTGAGACAGATCTGGACCTGGGGCACTATGAACGCTTCCTGGACGAGGAACTGACGCAGTCCAGCAGCCTGATGAGCGGCCGCGTCCTACTGAAGGTAATCGAAGATGAACGTGCCGGTAAATACCAGGGACGCAGCGTGCAGATCATTCCACAGGTCACTCAGGCTATCCAGGGCGAGATAATCAAAGCTGGCAAAGGCTATGACGTGCATATCGTCGAAATCGGCGGTACCGTCGGTGATTATGAATCACTGAGTTTTATCGAAGCTATCCGCGAACTCGGTATGAAGGTGGGCCTGGCCAACTGCCTGTACGTCCATGTGGTGTACTTGCCGTACCTGAACACCAGCAAAGAGATCAAAACCAAACCGGCTCAAAACTCATTCCGCGAAATTCGTGGGCTTGGAATCAGTCCGGATATTTTGGTTGCCCGCAGCGAAGAACCGGCCCCTGTCAGTGTCAAATCAAAACTCAGTTTATACTGCGGTGTCTCCGAAGAGGCGATTGCGCTGCTGCCAAACGCCAAGAGTATATATGAAGTACCCCTGACACTGGAAGACACTGGTATTACCGACGTCCTTTGCCGCCGGCTCGCACTAAGCACCGGCCATCCTGACGGCCATTTGGCTGCCTGGCGCGAAATGACAGCTCGGGCGACAGGCGAGCGAACGCACAGTGTCAAAGTTGGCGTTATCGCCAAATACCTCGATAATCAGGACACTTACATGTCCGTGTTTGAGGCGCTGCGCTCAGCTGCCTGGGCCAACGACGCCAACATCACTATTGACTGGATTGATGCTGAAGCGCTCGGTAAGTCTGCCGATGTATCCAAGAAGCTGGCGGCGTATGACGGCGTGGTCGTGCCTGGTGGCTTTGGCAGCCGCGGTGTCGATGGCAAGATCAAAGCCGCGCAGTATGCGCTGACCAACAAATTACCGTACCTCGGGCTGTGTTATGGCCTGCATATGGCAGTTATTGCCGCCGCCCGTAACGCTGGCCTGAGAGACGCTAACACGACTGAGGTCGACCCGGATACCAAGCATGCAGTTATCGGCACTATGGACGGCCAGAAGGGCAAGGAAAACACCGGCGGCACGATGCGCCTTGGTAATTATAACTGCGACCTGGCAGCGGGCAGCATGGCGGCGACAATCTATGGAGCTAAGCACATTGTCGAGCGGCATCGCCACCGGTATGAATGTGCTGCGAAGTACCAGGATCAATATGAGTCATGGGGTATTCGCGCCAGCGGTATCAATCCCGACAATAAACTGGTAGAAATTATCGAAGCCGATCCGGCGCTTAAACATCCATTTTTCATGGCCAGTCAGTTTCATCCGGAGTTCAAGTCCCGGCCGACAAGGCCGCATCCGATGTTTGATGGCTTCATTCGCTGCTTGCTCGGTACGGACTGATTGCATTATAGGCATAAATAGGATAATCTCGGCAGTATGGATACTACACAAAATCAGGATTTTACTTCACCAATGCACCCTAAGCGTATTCTACTCGTCGAAGACGACGATGCGCTTGCCAATGTCTATCTTGTACGCCTGCAAGCCGAAGGCTTCGATGTACGCCGTGTCGCCAACGGGGAGGATGCCCTCGCAACTGCGCTGAGCTATAGCCCGAATTTGGTGCTCCTCGATGTGATGATGCCCAAGGTCAGCGGCTTCGACGTGCTCGACATACTGCGTAACACGCCCGAAACGCGCAACCTGAAAATCGTCATGCTGACTGCGCTGAGCCAGGAAAGCGACCAGGCCCGCGCCAAAAGCCTCGGCGTCGACGAATACCTTGTCAAATCACAGGTTGTTATCGCTGATGTCGTTGACCGCATCAAGCAACAGTTAGTTAGTTAGTTAGTTAGTTAGTTAGGCTGTACGTTATAAAATATAAAACCCGCGAGATAATCGCGGGTTTTATATGTAATCGATGCTTTAAGTTAAGTCGCTACCAAAATGTACGAGTTTAGTAGATGTGCTATACGACGGTAACTTCGGTGCGGCGGATGCTGCGGCCGGTGAAGCTGCGGACTTTGCGGCTTTGGAAGGCGACAACGCCGTCACGGGCGGCGTGAATCGTGAAGTTGCGGCTCAGTTTGGTGCCGTCTCCAGCACGCTTGGTCAGGCCGATCTGGCGGACGATGATTTGTCCGGTGTAGACCTTTTGGCCACCTGAAACCTTGACGCCTAAACGCTGGCCGGGTGAGTCTCTGGTATTTTTGGCGGTACCGCCAGCTTTCACGTGTGACATGGAATAACCTCTTTTACTTCTTTTCTAAAATGAGTAGTTCGCGGGCGGTGACTTGGTCTTCGCGGTAGTAGATCAAATCATCATGCCGGACGTGCTCAAAACTTATACGATTGTACCCCAGTTCTGCCAGTGAGTCAAGGAGCCTCAGGTGTTTGAACTGCCCGTGGCGGACTTGCCAGGCAGGCACTGCTAGGCAGAGGCGAGTGCCGGGCTGAATTTGGGCATAGAGATTGCGCAAAAATTTGGTAATGATGAGATTACATTCGCCGATGGTCTGCTGCAGTATCTCAGGATTCGGCAGTTCGGTGAACGGTCGTCCGAGGTAGGTTTCGCAGGCCACGATATTGAATATTGGCTGCCAGGTGTGCTCGGTAGCGTCAGCGACTTCGCAGAACACCGGCTGATTTGTTACGTTATACGTATGGCTCAGCCATTCCAGGTTAGTCTGGGTGTATTCAATCATACGCGGCTCCAGGTCGGTCCCGTAGATATCGTAGCCCATCAAGCGAGCTTCCTGCAGGACGACGCCCGTACCGCAGAATGGATCGAGGATGCAGGCGGCGAGGGCCTGTTTGTTGGTGGGGTGGTTTGGGTCTACGACAGCTCCCGTGGGGATGATGTGTTTGCCAGCCAGATTGATAATAATCTGTGCCAGTTTCGGCGGCAGCATGCCGACCCGGGCATCGCGTTTCGGTCTATCGCGGTCGCGTACGGTGTAGCTGTCGATATCCTGGACGTGTACCGTCTGGGCTATGATGGTTTGCTGGCCGCTGCGCACGATGACGAGTTCCCAGCCAGTTGGGCCGGTTAGATCATTGTGCAGCACGGAGGCGCTATTGAGTTCAATATCTTTGTTTGGTACCAACCGCACGGAGCGGCCGGATTTTTTGATGACTTTTTTGAGGCTAAGGCCTGTCGCCAACATGCTCTGTGTGTTGATACGAATGCCGTAGGCGCTCAGGCCGAGCTGCACTTTGCCCTCTGGTACATACTGCAAATGATCCGTGATAGTACGCAGTAAATATTTTTCTATATCGCCCCACGAGGTCGTGTTGAGAATGTTTAAGACTCGGCAGTGCTTGATGCTGCCGCCGAGACGGGCAAAATTAACATCGCCCGGCTCGACATCGAGTAGGGCGGCCGTTGATTCGACCCGGTGTACCGCAGTAGCACCGTACAGACTTTCTAGCTCCGCAATTCCAAGTGCCGGCTGTCGTCCAAGTATAAATAAGCTCTGCATTACCTATGTAGTATACGGCATTATGGCCCATCTATGGACTGGGCGGTATTCATGAAACGGATTTAAACATAGATTCAGGAATGGTTCGCATATTTCGCGTATACTGCATAGTATTATGCCGACGACCGATGCCG
The DNA here is from genome assembly GCA_036388415.1 of Candidatus Saccharimonadales bacterium. Taxonomy (NCBI): domain Bacteria; phylum Candidatus Saccharimonadota; class Candidatus Saccharimonadia; order Saccharimonadales (SeqCode); species Saccharimonadales bacterium (SeqCode). Next base: position 57,058 of record DASVRW010000002.1, read on the forward strand.
CCCCAGCCAACTTTTTTGTACGGCGCTGGAAACTTATTTTAAATATTGTCACCGTGATCGCGCTGCTTGTGCTGGTGTATGCTATTCGGGATCAGCTTGTTGAGACGATTGCCAATTTGAAGTACGTCAATTTGTGGATATTACTGCTGATTATCCCGATTGAAGCACTCAATTATCATTCACAGGTCAAGCTGTATCAGCAGCTGTTTGCCATCGTTGGCAACAAATTATCCTACAAATTTTTGTTCAAAGCGTCTCTCGAGCTAAATTTTGTCAATCACGTGTTTCCGAGCGGTGGCGTATCTGGGATATCCTACTTCGGTCTTCGTCTCAAAAACGGGCAGGATATTACCGCTAGTAAGGCGACGCTGGTGCAGGTTATGAAAGTTGCCCTAGTCGTTCTGACATTCGAAGTGCTGCTGGTACTCGGTCTGATAATACTTGCTGCAGCCGGGAAGGCGAGCAATCTGACCATGTTTGTAACTGGATCATTGTCAACGATGCTGGTACTCGGGACCATGGCGTTTAGCTATATTATCGGCAGTAAACGTCGTATAAATAGGTTCTTTGGTGCCTTTACTAATATCGTCAATCGTTTGATTCAAATTGTCCGGCCTCGGCATCCGGAAACGATCAATGTCGAACGGGCGCGTGATGCATTTGATGATCTGCATGAAAACTATTTATTGTTTAGAACTCATTACAACGAGCTTCGTTGGCCGGCATTCTGGGCGCTCATGACCAGCGTGACTGAGCTGGCAGCGCTATATGTCGTCTACATTGCATTCGGGGAATACGTTAATGTCGGCGCCGTCATTTTGGCATATGCCGTAGCGAACTTTGCCGGGCTTGTTTCAGTCCTGCCAGGCGGTGTTGGCATTTACGAGGCGCTGATGACGGCAGTACTGTCGGCTGGCGGCGTTCCGGCCGCCACAAGTCTGCCGGTGACGGTTATGTACCGAGTTATCAATACGCTCATCCAGGTACCGCCAGGCTATTATTTTTATCACAAAGCACTCCACGAAAAGGCACCAGGCTAATGCATGTTTGATGATTTGCCGGACGTGAGCGTGACGGTCAGCGAATTTGTTGACTTGTTAAATGAAACCTATGAATTTGCTTTCCCGAGTATTGTTATCAGCGGTGAGCTGGCCAATCTGCGGATCAGCAAAAACAAATGGCTGTATTTTGACTTAAAAGACGATGGCGCCAGCGTCAAGTTTTTTGGAAATGTTCATCAGCTGCCCGGCCCGCTGGAAGACGGCATGCTGCTCAATGTCCGCGGGACGCCGCACATGCACGAACTGTACGGCTTCAGCGTTAATGTGCAGTTCATACAGCCAGCTGGCAAAGGCTCGATTCGCCGTGCGGCGGAGCTGCTGCAGGCAAAGCTGCAGGCCGAAGGCTTGTTTGACGACAGCCGCAAGCGGTCGCTGCCATATCCACCGCGGCGCATCGGCCTGATTACTTCAGCCCAGTCAGCGGCTTATGCCGATTTTATAAAAATTTTGGGAGCCCGCTGGGGTGGGCTTGCTATCGAGCTGATTGACGTGCAGGTACAGGGTGAGGCAGCGCCAGCACAGATCATAGCTGCGATTGATACCTTCAATGAAACTGCCGATCCGCCGGAAATACTCGTGATGATCCGAGGCGGTGGCAGTGCTGATGATTTAGCGACCTGGAGTCACGAGCATGTTACCAGGGCAGTCGCTGGCAGCCGGGTGCCGACGCTCGTGGCTATTGGTCACGAAATTGATACAAGCCTGGCTGAACTGGCGGCTGACAGCCGTGCCAGCACTCCAAGTAACGCCGCCGAGCTGCTGACACCGGATAAAAAAGTAGTGCTCCAAACCCTCTCTACGTTATCGGAAGAGCTGTATGACGCGGTGCAAGATCGTATACACGATGAACGGACAGCGCATGAACATATTTTGGGGGATCTTACCCGAGCCATCACTGGCAGGCTGCAGTGGCACCGAGACCAGCTGGACAGCACTCGCGCGTTGCTTGCAGTACTCAGCCCGGACGCCGCGCTGAAGCGCGGCTACGCTATCGTACGCGACGCTCGCCACAAGGCGCTGCAGACGACGAGCAGCTCAGATCTGCCGGCGGTCGGTGATATAGTACATATAGAATTACTGCACTCGCAGTTAAGCGCGGCAATAACCAGTGTTCAGACACTGCAACGAACAGGAGAAACGAAATGACCAAATCACGCACAGCTCCCGCATCAGATGCGAGCCAGCCCGACTACACGGAGCTGAGCCAAGAACTCGCCGTTGTCATGGAAAAGCTCGAACAGGGCGGGTTAGACGTTGATGCTGCGGTGGCTTGCTACGACCGCGGACTGCAAATCGTTGCGCTACTCGAAGCACATTTGTTACATGCCGAAAACCGCGTCAGCGAACTGAAGGCAACGCTCGGTGATCTCGATGACGCAAGCGAAGAAGAGTAGGGCGCCGTATGCAGTTGATACTAATCGTCGGTGGTTTGCTGGCATTTTGTTTTGGTTTTGTGCTGCTGTACGGCGCACCGTATTTGCCGACGCTCAGCAAACAGGTCGAAACAGCTCTTGACCTAGTAGATCTGCAGCCTGGCGACACGCTGCTTGAGCTGGGCTGCGGTGACGGTAAGATACTCATAGCCGCTGCCGCCAGAGGCTGGAATGTAGTCGGCTATGAATTGAATCCTCTGCTGGCGCTGATCGCTTGGCTGCGTACCCGTCGCTACCACAAACAGGTGCGAATCGTTTGTGGTAACTTCTGGAGCCGCGAATGGCCGGAAGCCCAGGGAATATTTGTATTTTTACTTGATAAATATATGGTGCGGCTGGATACAAAAATTGCGCAACTACCGACGCGTCCAATCAAACTTGTCAGCTTTGCGTTCCAAATCCCAAACAAGACACCTGCAACCAGCCGGAGCGGCGTATATCTCTATGAATATAAATAAATCTGCATTTCAAAATCTCCCCATGAGTCTCGTCAACCTGTCCGCCCCTAAAATAATTTTGGGGCCGCCCCGCAGGTTGCCACTCAAGGTGGAGATTTTCAAATGCAAATTAAGTCAGACTTGCACGCGAGCAATAAGTCGTTTACCATTAGCAATATGATACGGGCAACCTTCGGACCAGGCAACAGAGGTGAAATTAATGTGCTTTTACTGCCATTGATTCTGCTGAGTGTATTCTTCGTAGCCAGCGCCGGCTTCGCTATATGGGCGTATGGTGGCCGGCAGGATTACAAAAATAATACGGAACAGAAAATCGCCAGCGCCGTTAAAACAGCCAAGCAGCAAGAGGGAATCGTAAAGGACAAGCAACATGCCGAAGCCGACAAGCAGCCGCTGAAAACGTATACCGGACCCGATCAGTTCGGCAGTGTAAAAGTCTCGTTTCCCAAGACCTGGAGTGCTTATGTTAACGCCAGCGGAAGTGGCGCCCAGCCGCTTGACGGATACTTTAATCCTGGAGTCGTCCCGAGCTTGAGTGATCAAGCTTCTATCTTTGCCCTTCGTGTCCAGATCGTCAATCAACCATACGCCGCAGTTATTGCTGGACTAAATACTGCGGTTACTGCTAAGCAGCTGACCGCAACACCGTACGCCTTTCCGCAGGTACCAAATGTCATTGGTACCAAATTCGACGGTACAATCAATCAAAGCCGGAAAATCACTGGCAGTATGATCGTAGTACCGCTGCGCGACAAGACATTGCAGGTCTGGAACGAGAGTTCAGTCACGAGTGCTGATTTTACTACCTATATTCTCCCGAATATTACTTTTTCTCCTTGAACCCGCCGGTTTTCGAACGTTGAAGCGTGGAAGTTGAACATAAATTTACAGCTAAGTAGTGAAGAATTGAATAAATTTTGTGGTTACTTCGCGGTACAGCGTGATCGAGGTGCTATACTACTCTGTAGTAAGTAAGCGAGGGGTACGCTGGTGACTGAATCGACTCTGGCAGAGCAAAAGCAAGCATTGGTGCAATCCGAACAGCTGTTTTTGTCACTGGCAGAACAAATGAAATTACCGCTGCTCCAAATCTTAAAACAGGCTGAACTCGGCGTACTCATCGGCAATGCCACCGAACATCTGCAGCAGGTACAGGTAAACGCAGATGTTGCGCTGAAGCTGATTGACGGATATTTGCTCAGCATGCGGCTAGCGGCCGAAGAGTCGTATGACATTGAACAGGAATCGGTATCAATATCATCAGTGCTGTACGACACAGCGCATCAACTACATCCGATTGCCAAGTTGTACGGTGTTAGCCTGGAGCTGTCGCTAGGCGGCAAGTACGGGCCGGTGACAGCCCACCGCGAAGGTTTGCAGAGCGCCCTCGTGACGCTCGGGTACGCACTGATCGAGGCGCTGCCAGCAACCAATACGCCGCAGCTCAAACTGGAGCTGGCAGCGCACCGCTGTCGCTACGGCATTGTGGCCGGGCTGTATGCAGATGTTGACCGGCTGACTGCCGAAGCCTTGCGCCAGGGGAGGCGGTTGGTTGGTGATACGCGTCAGCCACTGCCAGCGCTCAGCCACTGCGGCGGCGCCGGCGTATTTGTCGCCGACGCCATACTCAACGCCATTGGCGCCCGGCTCAAAGTTTCTCACCATAACCGCCGTTCCGGGCTGGGCACGGTCCTTCAGGCAAATCCTCAGTTACAATTAATATAATTATGGCAGACATACTATTACTCGAACCAGATGCTATTCTCGCTAATTTGTATATGCAGGCCTTTAGTTTTTCTGGACATACCGTGCGGCGGACGGTCAGTGCACAAGATGCAGTGTTTCAAGTCGATGAGAGTATGCCAAATGTTATAATCGTTGAACTGCAGCTTGTAGCGCATAGCGGTATCGAATTTTTGTATGAACTGCGCTCCTATCATGAGTGGCAGCATATCCCGGTTTTGATCCACAGCTGTATTCCGCCAACTGAATTTAGCGACAGTACGAGTCTGCTGCGCGACAAGCTGGGCGTAAAGGAGTATTTATACAAGCCGCATACCAGTATGCAAAAACTACTGCGCTCAATTACGGATATCAGCCCGGCAGCAATAACGGCGTAGCTTCTAAAGAAATTATGAAACAAATCAACACCCAGGCCGTCGTACTCAACCGCACGGAATACGGCGAAGCTGACCGCATCCTGACGCTACTCACGCCCGACCATGGCAAGCTAAGTCTTATAGCCAAAGGCGTGCGTAAAATAAAATCGAAGTTAGCTGGCGGCATTGAGCTGTTCAGTGTCAGCGACATATCGTATATACAGGGCAGGGGTACGGTCGGCACGCTTGTCTCGACGAGGCTCATACGGCATTACGGCGCCATTGTCACCGACGTCAACCGGACGATGCTGGGCTACGAGCTGATTCGCCAGCTCCACAAAGCTACAGAGGACGAACCAGAGCTGGAATATTTCGAACTGATCGAACAGGCCTTTGCGGCACTCGACGATGTCTCGATTGACCTACATCTCATAAAAATGTGGTTTCTCATGCAGTTGTTGCGCATCGATGGACATACCCCCAATTTGCAGACTGATAGTACGGGTGACAAACTGCGCGCGGATCAAAAGTATACGTTCAGTTACGATGACATGGGTTTCGCTGCCCAGCCGGATGCTCAGTTTGGTGCCGATCATATAAAGTTCCTGCGCGTTGGTTTCGCCGGCAACAAGCCGGCAGTTATACAGAAAATTACAGGTGGTCCGCAGCTGCTGGCCGATCTAACGCCGCTGCTCCAAACTATGGCAACAACATATATCCGGCTGTAGCGGTGCATGGATAATTACGATTTAAGGTACGGCCGCGTACGACAATCAGTCGACAAAATCAGATTTTTGATCACCGATTGGTCCTGAAAAAAAGGCACGAGTATTTTGTTCGTACTCATCGCTGACAGACATAGTTCTGGTTTCGACCGCTGTGTTGGAAAGAGCAATTGCACCAAGCTCAACCGTACGGAAACGGTCTGCTTCCCGTAATGCCTCTGGTAATCCTTCAGCAAGTCCAGCAGTATTGAATTGTCCCATAGTAGGTCTCCCTATTTACATTATTATAAAATTATATCGTGGCATGGTAAAATTTTCAAGCTCCTTACGCTTAAAAGAGGTGTAAAAATTACTAAATTACGAATATTTATATATTTCTACGTGCCCTAACCATGTCAAAGTCTATAGTCGATTGCGCTGCTCGACAGTACTATTATTTGCAGAATTCGAATCTGTATTTGATTATCGTTCTCCGCTGCTAGGCGAACGGGGACGGGGAGGTTATAATCAAGGACATTATGAGTGAAGTAAAATTAGAAGATATTGTCAGTTTGTGTAAGCGGCGCGGGTTTATATATCCGGGCTCCGACGTCTACGGCGGTCTTAGCGGCACGTGGGACTATGGACCTCTCGGCGTTGCGCTTAAGCGTAATATTATGCAGCTGTGGTGGAAAATGTTTGTTGATGACGCCGAAAATATGTACGGTGTCGATGCGGCAATCCTGATGAATCAGAAAGTATGGCAAGCAAGTGGGCATGTCGATACATTTACCGATCCGCTCGTCGAATGTTCGAACTGCAAGGGCCGCTTCCGCGCTGACAAAATCGATACCAGCAAATGCCCGACGTGCGGCAAAACTGGAACGTTTGGTCCTGAAAAACAGTTCAACATGATGTTCAAAACGAGCGTGGGACCAGTCAGTGACGAGAATTCGATAAGTTATCTCCGTCCAGAAACTGCCCAAGGTATATTCACGAACTTCAAAAACGTTGTTGATAGTTTGTATCCTGATATGCCATTCGGTATTGCGCAACAGGGTAAGGCGTTTCGAAATGAAATCAGTCCGCGTGATTTTATATTCCGCTCGCGTGAATTTGAACAGATGGAGATTGAATATTTTGTACATCCTGATAATTGGGAATCGGCTTTTGAAGAATGGATAGCTAAGGTTCATGATTGGTGTAGTGCACTCGGCCTACCAGCCGAATCAGTCCACGAGCTTGAAGTACCGGAAAATGACCGTGCACATTACAGCAAGCGGACTGTTGACTTCGAATTTGATTTTCCTATCGGCCGTGAAGAACTACTTGGTTTGGCGTACCGGACAGATTTTGATTTGATGAATATCCAGAATAATGCCAAAAAGACTATGGAATACCGGCCCAAAGATGGCGGAGCGCCGTACGTGCCGCATGTGATTGAGCCCTCGTTTGGTTTGGAACGAGCCTTGATGGCCGTGCTGACAGCTGCGTATACAGAAGACGAAGTCAATGGGGAAAAGCGCAGCTACTTGAAACTGCCCGCACATCTCGCGCCTGTCAAAGTCGCCGTCTCGCCGCTGCTCAAGAACAAGCCCGAACTCGTCGACAAAGCACGCGCAGTATACAGCACGCTCAAAAAAGAATTTGGTGCCGTCATGTGGGATGACAATGGAAATATTGGCAAACGATACCGTCGTCAGGACGAAATCGGTACGCCGTATTGCGTGGTTATTGATTTCGAGACTTTAGAAGGCAAAGAGGGCGCAATCGATACTGTCACCGTACGCAACCGTGATACGACAGAGCAAACACGTATACATATTTCGGACCTGAGAAACATAATCAAGTTATAGTAGTCAACGGCGCAGTTGGTAATAGATGCTGTGTGCTGGCGGGTTTTAATACGCAGAATGTTGACAATACGCATATGCTTTGATATTGTGAAAAAAGTAAGTATATCTATCAAAAAGAAACACTTACACCTCTAGCCTCAGGGCACATTCCGATAAACAATTGAGGAAAGGGCCGAGAGGCGCAGAAACATTCTTGCAAGAAGTAAAAATACCGGGTTGATCTCCGGTATTTTTATTATTAAAAATCCCCGCTACCGGTAAGGCAAGCGGGGATTTATTTTTGGTTTTGTTGCAGATGCTACAGTTTGGAAAAACTTAGCGAAGACCGAGCTTGGTCGTACATGCTGGCCATGCGCCCCAGCCCTGACGAGCTTGAAGCATCTCTCCGCGCATGATTTGTTCTTCGCGGCTAGCCTGGTGTGGATAGCCAGATCCACCAACAGCTGCCCAGCTGGATAGAGTGAACTGCAGGCCACCGTAATAGCCATTGCCAGTGTTGATGGCCCAGTTGCCGCCCGCTTCACAGACTGCCAGCCTGTCCCAAACGCTGCCGCCGGATACTGCCGGAGCTGCTATTGCAACCGGACGCGGAGCCGGAGCGGTGTAGGCAGGTGCCGCTTGGGCTGATGCTACCGGCTGTGCCGCTTCTGCTCGCACTTCTTCCTTAACTGCAACCGGTGCATTCTCGGGCAGCGGGCGAGGAGTAAGCTCTTCGGTGCTGTCCGGAATTCGCAGCTGATTGCCAGGATAGATCAAATCAGGATTTACTACAGTAGTGTTTGCATAGTAGAGCCGCTGATACGTTGTATTGTTTGCTGCTGCTATCTTGCTTAGATTATCGCCAGAGGCGACCGTAATCATCATGGTTTCTTTTGGTGCCGACGCTTGCGGTAGTGGGACGCTGTTTTGAGTTTGGGCAGCTGTCACTGCTGCAATTCTCGGTTTGTTAATAATACTTTTGATGTTAAGTGCGCTAATTGCGGACACTGGGCTCGTCTGTAATGCCAAAACGAGGGCACCACTAGCAAGAGCCGCTGTAATTGCGACGTAGCGCATATATTATTTCCTCCCTACCAACCCCAACGAAACCCTCTAAATAATATTGTTTATCGACTGGATAACAGGGGTGAGTAATGATGTTCATTCATCTCCATGAATTGAACACAAATTCAAGCTTATCGTACATGGTAAATAGTGTCAACGTCCTACGGCGTTATGACGCTTATGCTCGTTACAAATAACCATGTTTGGTATAGTTTGATACGCAATTTCAAAAATACCGTCCGTAACTTCGTCTGATGTAGCGATAGAACAGGTCGCAACAAGTCTGCCGGGAACGACGGCAACTTCATGGCGCACATGACGAGCCGTGATATGATAAAGCTATTATGAAACAGGATACGCTATGAAGAAATTGTACCGATCAACTGATAACAAAATGATTGCCGGCGTCTGCGCCGGGCTGGCAGAATACTTTAATGTAGATCCAGTCATTATTCGAATCATCGGCGTGTGTCTGTTGCTTCCTGGCGGCTTTCCGGGCTTTGTGCCGTACGTTATGCTCTGGATAATTATGCCGAAAAAACCTGCAGCAGCGTAACGATGCAATGTTTGAGATAAAACAATGAAAATTTACTACACCGACGGCTCAGCCAGCCCTAACCCTGGTCCCGGCGGCTTCTCGGTTATCTGCGACATGAAGCCGGTCGTGCTCGGTGGGGAACCGAGCGGCGCGATTACGACAAATATCCGCATGGAAGGCTTCGCCATTATCGCAGCACTCAAGCATGCGGGCGGCGAGCCCTGCGAAATCTATACCGATAGTGAATTTTGGATTAATGTCATCACCAAATGGTCGCTGGCGTGGGAAGCCAACGGCTGGAAGAAAAAGGGTGGCCCGATCAAAAACCTGGATATCTGCCAGGAAGTCTGTCCGCTGTACCGCGCCTCGCAGGCCAAGCTCGTCTGGGTACGCGGCCACAATAATGACCCCGGCAATGAACTGGCAGACCACTGGGCTAATGAAGCCCGCGTGCAGCATGCCGCTAAATAATACGATTCAGACTGAAATAATTGTCAGTCCAGCGTACAATAGCCGTATAACCGAAATAACCAACAATGAGTACAGAACAACCGCCATTTAATTTTACGGCCCGTGATCCAACTATTCGGCGCTGGAGAGAAATGTACTACGGCCCGGATCAGCTAGCAGCGCCGGATAGTACGCTCAGTATAGTCGCAGAGTGCCTAGACGAGCTGGTTGCCGTATCAAAAATCGGCAGATCATATTCAGGCAATACAATTACGAATTCGGAAACATATGACCGTACGTTCACAGAACAAATCGGCGACCTGCCGATTGGAAAATTGAACGTTCGCCTGGAAGTTATTTGTGAGCGATTCGCGCCTACTGCGCCACTTCGGGAATGTGTGCAGGCTGCCGTGTCTTACGAAACAGCAGATGGGCACTTTGTAAGTGTGTCAGAATATGAACTACGGAAGTATGCCGGTAATATAGCAAGTTTGAAAATTCGGCAATCTTTAGATGGCCTGGCAACTGCGATGGCTCATGACGACATATCATTTACTCGTTTTGTCGGACGCCGCGATGGCACAGAATATGATGCAACACAGCTTTTTGACGAAATTGCGACGCTGCACAGTTTGCAAGAAGAGGATGGCGCAACCATAGCGCCAGTAGATTCTGCAGCGAGATGGTATGATTAAACAATGAAACCAGCAAAAACACCGAACGTGTATGCCTTTATCGACAGTCAGAACCTCAATGTGGGCGTCCAGAAGTTCGGCTGGAAAATGGATTGGCAGAAGTTTCGGAAATGGCTGACTGATGAACATGGTGTTACGAAAGCCTTTATGTTCATCGGCTACGTGCCAGAATTCGAAGCTATGTACGAACAGCTGCACGAAGCCGGCTATATGATCGTACTCAAGCCAACCTACGACATGACCAAGCCACAGCCAGATCCAGCAGTTGAAGCCGCTAAGACGGCCGCTGCGGAGGCTGCTGGCATCAAGATTGAGCCTGAGGAAAAGAAACCTGTGAAGGGCAACATCGACGCCGACCTTGTACTGTGGGCCATGAAGGAATTGTCGAACTACGACAAGGCGATCCTGGTGTCTGGCGACGGCGACTTTTATTCCCTTGTAGAGTATCTAGAAGGCAAAAAGCGCCTCGGCAAAATCCTGACGCCGAGTTTCCAGTATTCGCAGCTATTCAATCGCTACGAGGAATACATCGTTCGCCTTGATACGTACAAGCGCGAACTGCGCTACTACGACCGTCGCAAGAAATAAATTTTACTTATTGCGGCAAAACGCTGCGAATACACTGTATGTCACTAGTTCTTATTGGCGTCTATTACGCTCAGCAGCGCGGCGATGGACACGCCGATCCGTGGATCGATGGGTACTTCGGCAGACGTCAAATCGAGTCCAATTTTGACGATGAATGGATTTTTGCGATGGGTAAGTCGAGCGCCAATACCAGTGGCTACGCCATTAGAGACGCCGTTGATTGTGTAGGTCAAGGGAGCGACCATCAGCAGCATGTCCGCCAAAAATCCGACGAAGGGAATGAAGCCGACGTAGCGGCGTACCAATGCCAAACCGCCACTGGTTTCGCGCAGATTCGCGATGAGATTGTCGGATGCATCTAGCACGTCCCAATGGTCACGGATAAAGGTAGATTTTAGACCTTTACGCCGGAACGAGAAGAGTACGGTGTCCGAGGCATTTTCGTAGACATCATAGGTCGCACCGAAATCGATAATCTGACGAGCATGGATACGGAGTAACTCCTGTTTCTTACTATCGTCAGCATACAGCCGGATGTCCTCGCGCAGTGTCCAGGCTTTCATTTCTATGTAGCCGACCCGTGTTTCAGTAGCTGGATCTGTCACTGTAATTGACGCACCAAATAAACGTAGGAATTTGCGCCGAAATTCGAGTGTTGTCAGTTGTGAATAGTTCATAGTGTCTCCCGGTCGTTATCGTCTATACGTTGTATACATTGTAGCCTAAGTACGCTGCATATTTTGATGAATTCATATATTTTCATACTTGTTGTCTGTATCTACGAAATGCTTATGTAGTGTAGAATGACCATAATGACAGCCCAGAGTAAACGATCGTTAGGAGCAGGTGCCGATTCTGTGCGTACTGCGACGCAGGTAAGCCCTACGACATCGAAGCGTCGGCTATCTAGCTCGTCGACTGCGATACAGCGCCCGGTGCAACCAGATCAAACCGCAAGCGGACAGCCAGCGCAGGCGCATCCAAATGCCGGAATCCCTATCGATTCGGGGCCGCTCAGTTTGCTGGGGCGTCAAAAATGGCGGATTGTCAGTATTGTACTGGTTATTTGCGCCATATTGTATATTCCGTCTGAAGCTGCCCGGCAATCGACGAAAGATATTCGATATGGTTCGAGCGTTGCCGAAATACAAAATCTGCCTGCTCGTGAGGTGGGCATCGTTTTTGGAGCGGGAGTGCTGCCAGATCGGACGCCGACCGAATACCTGAAACACCGTATCGAAACAGCGGTTGATGTCTACAAATCAGGCCATGTGAAACGGTTGATGATGTCCGGCGACAACCGCACCAGTCATTATAACGAGCCGGTCGTCATGAAAGATTATGCAATAACGCTTGGCGTTAGTCCGGCTGACATAGATATGGACTATGCCGGCTACAGTACCTACGATACGTGCCATCGGGCGCATGCAGTGTTTAAAATCACGAGCGCTACCGTCGTTACGCAGGGCTATCATCTGCCGCGGGCAGTTATGACCTGCAAAGACATCGGCATCGATACGATTGGCGTGGCTGCCAAATCAACGGGCCGTGACTGGACGGTCAACTACCTCGTACGCGAGCATGCAGCAACCATCAAAGCGTACGTACAGATTGCAACTCATTCCAAGTCAATGACCACGACTGTTACCGAAACCACAACCACGACGTCTGCACCTGAGCCTAAAACACCGTAAGAGAATTTTACAGCAGTCTTTTACGGTATTTTCCAGTAGAATAAGGTTTACGTTTATATTGTATTAATGTGCCGCTGCGGTTAGAGCTCGGCCGGATATTGAGGGATTGTATGGCTGAAGAGATTGCACAAGATACCGATCTGGATGTATTGACGACTGATGACGCAACTGAAATGCATCTTGAAGCAGACGTCGAAGTGTCGCTTGAAGAGGCAGAGACTGAGCCCACTATCAAATCAGCGGTGACGAAGCCAGTGACGAAAGATAAGCCGACGGAAAATATTTTGGCACCCGACCAGGCCGAGATCGATAATTATAAAGAAACCGATGTATTCGCTTGGGCAAACAACCTGGTGCAGTACAAAGATGAACTGAAAATCGAATTATTTTTCTTCAATAAAAATAACGTCGTGTACCGTACAAATATGACAGCCGAGCTCAGCAAACAGCTGGAACCGCTGTTTATCGATGAAATCCTGGAATATGTACTCGAAGGAGCCGACCAAGGCATGATCGTCCGTGGATTCGAAGAGGCCGAGAGTGAAGAAAATGTCTTGATGCGCACCCGGCTGTACAAAGTTGAAAAGGCCAAAGAAATGCTGAATTGGCTCAAGACTCAGGAGCACGAAATCGAAGTCTTCAAAGAAGAAGAGCATGACATCAAGCGTATCAAAGGTATCGTTGCGCGCTGTAGTCACCGCGATATGCCGATGAAATTCTATGTCATCAAGCAGTTGCCGCAGTCGCAGGTCATGAAGGGAAGTACTGGCTGGATGATCCGGGACAATAAGTTTGTCAGTTTTGACGCTGATGCGGCCCTCCGCGTACCGTCCGACAATCAGCTGCTGGTCATCGATCAGGATATGTATGTATTTAGCCAGGCCAAACTCAAAGCGCTGTTCGGCTATGACGCCAAAGAAGCTAGTATCGCCGAAAAAAAGGTCGAAGAGATTCAACAGAACTTCAAACTGAGTTTCTCCGACGGCGAATCGATCCAGAGCCTCATCAAAGGCAACCGCGGTGTTATCAAAAAACTACAGAAGCTAGAACCAAGTACGCTGAAGCAGGAAGATATCATTGACCGATCAGATGAACTTGATATTGGCCTCATGCAAGACGACAACGGTGCCATTATTATTATGGACGGCAAAGACATGACCAAATTCGTCAATCTGCTCAACGATGACTATATGGAAAGTCCCATGACCGGTATCCGCTACGAAATCCAAAAAAAGCGCGAACTCAAACCGACAGAAGAAGATGAAAACGCCGGAATTCTGCGCGAACTCAGCTAGTAGGAATATTTGCATAAAGAAACTGAAATGGTATTATAGGAGCTTAATTATTAGAGGATAAGCTTGTATGCCAACCATTGAATTATTGCAGTTTTCTCCAATATCTCCAGAAGCTGAGAGGCTCGTGGAAATCGAACACAACTTACGATTACCTCCAGAGCAGCTTGCCAGAATGGCGATATCGATGCATATTGATGATGAAAAATATTATCTTGAGCAAGCATATATACAACTAGATGAGGCGGCAGCTGTAATGCAAGCACCACCAATAACATATACTCGAGAGGAAAATGTTCTTTATTGCGTAGGTTGGGGAGTCGTATTAAGCCGTGCGGAGCGTATCAATCAACTTCAGAAAAGCATGGATCTAGCTGCTGTTTCTGAAGTTTACTTAATGGAACTTTTAGCAAAAAAGAAACAGATAGAACTTGGTAATACGAAAGTTATTACTGCAGTTGCTAGTCAAGAACGAGCGGTGCTCGAGGCGCAGAAACGACAAGCCGAGATAACAGTCTCAAAAGGCTGAACGAGGCTATCGTGGCAAGAGCATAACGCGGTATACTAGATACAGATGGATCAAGCGCTCGCACTCGAGATTATGGCGGAGGGTCATAACGTACTTCTGACCGGCCCGGCCGGATCAGGCAAGACATATGTACTCAATGAGTTTATTCGGCGCGCCAAGGCTGGCGGCAAGTATGTCGCCGTGACGGCTACAACCGGACTGGCTGCCACGCATCTCGGCGGTAATACGATTCACGCCTGGAGTGGCATGGGCATAGCCGATCAGCTGCACCCGCAGTTTGACGAGCATTTGCTCAAGGGCAGACGAGACATCATCGAAGCGACTGACATACTGGTGATTGATGAGATCTCGATGCTGCACGATTACCGCCTGGATATGGTGGACGAGATTGCCCGCAAAGTCCGCAAACGTGATGAGCCGTTCGGCGGTATCCAGGTCATCCTCTGCGGTGATTTCTTTCAGTTGCCACCAGTCAATCGGGGTGACAGCCGGCAGGGCAGCTTCGTCGTGAGCTCCGAAATATGGGAAGAATTCGATCCCGTTATCTGTTATCTCGAAGAGCAGCACCGGCAGGATGACGACGACTTTTTAGAAATTTTGAACGCCCTGCGCGCGGGCGACGTCCGCCGCCGCCATGCCGAACTGCTGCTGGCCCGCGTCGATGCTGACCTTGGTGAGCACACCGAAGCAACTGAGCTGCATACCGTCAATATTGATGTCGACCGCATCAACCAATCGCGTCTCGATAGCATTCCCGGCAAAGAGCACCACTACGAACTTTCGACATCAGGCAAAGAATCATATGTTGAGTCGCTGAAGCGCTCATGTCTGGCGCTGGACGTGCTGACGCTCAAAAAAGGCGCGCTCGTCATGTGTATCAAAAACAGTGCTGAAAAGCGTTATGCCAATGGCTCGCTTGGTACGGTTGTCGACTTCGAAAAGAGTACGGATTTTCCGATTATTGAACTGCTCAGCAGCGGCCGGCGCATTACCATGGAGCCAGAAAGCTGGGAGCTGCGCGATGGCAACAAGAAGCGGGCTGCGATTGCTCAAATACCGCTGCGGCTCGCCTGGGCGATTACAGTACACAAAAGCCAGGGTATGACCCTGGACGCAGCCCGCATTGACCTGCGCCGGGCATTTGTCGAGGGTATGGGCTACGTCGCGCTGTCGCGGGTACGCCGCCTCGACAATCTCAGTCTCGTCGGTATCAACCGAATGGCGCTGCAGATCAGTGAAGAAGCGCTTGAGATAGACAAGCAGCTCCGCCGCAAGTCCGCCTCTGACGCCGCCCGCTTTGAGCCGCTCCGCGAAAAAGCTCTGAAACGAGCCGCTCTCGAAAAATCAAATCCCACGCCGAAGGCAGCAACAGGGGGCTGGACCGACAAACTTGCCAAGATGCGTGCTGAATACCCCAATGCCTACAAACCCTGGACCAAGGCTGATGACGCCAAGCTGATGGATGTATTTAGTGATGGCAAGCCAAAATCGCTCAAAGATCTAACGGCAGTGTTTGGCCGACATCCCGGATCCATTCGCGTTCGTCTGCAGAAGCATTTTGGCGAAGACGCAGTCGCTGATCTGCACTAATCTTGCTGTTTATATAATGGCCGCAGCATCCTCGGCACCGAGCAGTATCGTAGTGGATATAGACATAACAGCTATGTGACATGTTGTTAAAAAAGTTAACAAAATATTTGGCATGAGCGTCATGTGACTGGCAATATATCGTCATAAATTAAATGAGGGTCGCGGTCATGGCACATAACATTACTAGAAATACAGGCAGAAAATTGCAGCTTCGGAATTTTCAACCGCTGGCACGGGCTGTCATGGTTGTATCTGCTGTTGCAGTCCTGGCGACAGGCGTAACCTATGCTGCTCTGCAGAGCCAGGCCGCTAATCTGACGGGCAACTCTATTAGCACGGCGACGGCTGATCTGCGGATATCGACAACCAGCTCGACCAGCTCGACGAGTTTCGCTAATACCAAAACTGGATTTGCCTTTAGTAATATTATTCCTGGTGCCGCTGCCGTGCCGACTGATGGCAATCTGTTCTATCTCAAAAACTTTGGCACTGCGCCAATGGCCCTGAAAGTTGCAATTAGTTCGACGCCAACCAATCTTTCAAGCGTCGACCTCAGCAAAGTCTACATACAGTTTAGCCGCGTCGATACCACGGCAGTTCAGAAACTACCAGTTGCCAGCCTTATCGCTTCCCACACCACGGGCGGTACGCCGGTCACCGATAACCTCGTCGGTGGAGCGACGGCACAGTACAAAACCCAGGTTGTCATGGATGATGATGCTTTCAGTGGGGCTTCAGCAACCATTGGCGGCATTGACCTAGTGTTTACCGGCTTGGTAGTAACACAATAAGCACCCATACGACACGCGCATGACACAGCAGTACGCCTCCGCACAGCCAGCAGCCATCCGGATTATTACGATGGTAATGTGGCTGTGCGTCGTACTGTCGGTCGTTGCGATCGGACTCGTAGGGTATGCCCGGCTGCACGGTAGGGCAGTGCTCAGTGTACAGACGGGTAGTATGCAGCCAGCCATACGCCCCGGTGACGCTGTCGTTGTCCGTAATGCGTCTGCTGCGTTGACCGCAAATTCGACGCCGAGTAATTTGCGAGTAGGTGATATTGTAACATTTTGGAGCCCCAGCCAGCCGGATACGCTGATCACGCACCGAATTGTGAACATTTCGCCCGCATCCGGGATGGTAATTACCAAAGGCGATGCGCTGGACGCGCCGGATACAGCTATCAATGCCGATGCCATCCTGGGTAAAGTCGAACATATTGTACCAGGTGCCGGCTATGGACTCAGTATACTGCGCCGTCCGATCGGACTAGCAGCAGCCGTCTACCTACCGGCGGCCGTGCTGATATACGGCGAAATCAGCCGCCTGATGCACCACTATGACAGGCGTTTTTACCGGCTAGCTGCGTACCGCTTGCCAGCTCCGGCTTCCCGGTAGTGCTCGATCGTATTTCTGGCCGATTCCTTGCCGACTCCTTGCCTATTTCTGGTCCATTTCCGTCCTATCCCGTACTCCACCTTTATGACACAGAGTACCATTTCTAACTGTCGGTCCGACGCAGAGACCGTATAGTAATTGCAGTCTACGCTACTGTATGTGCAAAGGAGGTGTATGTGAAAATTACAAAATTCGTTCATTCCTGTTTGCTGGTCGAAATGCCGGCACCTGTTAACCGGACTGCATTGTTTGACCCTGGAGTTATGAGTGAAGCAGCGCTTGATGTCGATGCACTTGAATTTCTGGACAATATTATCATTACGCACAGCCACGTCGACCATATGAGTCTGCCGCTGCTGCAAAAACTGCGGGCCAAATTCCCGAGTGCCCAGATTACCGCACCACCAGAAGCTCGAATGCTGCTCGCCGAGCAGGGAATTGAATCGGTCAGCGAGGAGACGCCGGGAATTGCTTTCTTTGCCTCGCCGCATGCCGACGTCTCACCGCTATTTCCGACGCCGCAGCAAGCGGGCGTACATTATCTCGACACCTTGACTAACCCGGGCGACGGGTATGATTTCAGTGAAACGAAAGCCATTTTAGCTTTGCCAATTACCGCCCCTTGGGGCGCGACGACCGACGCTGTCCGAACCGCCCTAAAGTTGAAGCCGCAGTACATTATCCCAATCCATGACTGGCACTGGAGCGATGATGCCCGCACGCAAACCTATGACAATTTAGAGCCATTCTTCGCCGATCATGACATCAAATTTATCAAACCCATAACCGGGCAACCGTTTGTCATAGATATAAGTATCAACTAGTGCAAAGCCGCTTCACAGGCCCGATCCAAGCCGGAAAGCACAAGCAGACTGAACGAAGCGCCATAACCCAAACGAAATAATGTAACGAAAGCGAGGAATATGAACGACAATAACACCTATACGCTAAATACTGGAGCTACTATCCCGGCTGTCGGCTTTGGCTGCTGGCAGGTAACACCCGATAGCGCTGCTCGCACTGCCGTCGAGGCTGCGATCGATGCCGGCTACCGTCACTTTGATACCGCCAAAATATACGGCAATGAAACTGGCGTCGGCGCTGGCCTGACAGCTGGCGGCATGGCGCGGGAAGACGTGTTTGTCACCACCAAACTTTGGAACGATGATCAGGCCTACGACACGGCGCTGGGCGCTATTGATGAATCCCTCGCCAAACTGAGCCTCGACTATGTCGACTTGTACTTGATTCACTGGCCGGAAAGCGGCACGCGGCTTGACGCCTGGCGGGCGATGCAGGATATATACGCCTCTGGCAAAGCCAAGGCCGTCGGAGTTAGTAATTATACCGTCCGCCATCTGGAGGAATTACTAGCAGGCAGCGAGCTGGTACCAGCTGTCAATCAGGTAGAGTTCCATCCATATATTTACGAACAGCAAAAGCAGCTGCTGGACTACTGCGCTGACAAAAACATTATTATCGAAGCTTATAGCCCGCTGGCGCGTCACTCGCGCGACGTTGACGAGCGCATCGCCGCCATTGCGGAGCAGGTCGGCCGCACGCCTTCACAGGTGATACTACGCTGGTGTCTGCAACACGGCACCGTGCCGCTGCCACGCTCGACAAACCCCGATCACATCCGCGAAAATTTCGAAATCTTCGATTTTTTCCTTGATGACGAGGCTATGAACACGCTGAATAGTATGAGCGACGGCCAGCGGGTAACAAGCGACCCTGAAGAATATGCGTAGGGAACAATATTGACACATTAGCACTATTATGCTAATGTTAAATCATGGTAGAAAAAAATAAAAACAGTTTTATATTAATTAAAGAAAAATTAGAAAATGTCGTATCCCATCTCGGTGTTGCCGTTATGCTGGCAGCCACGGTTGTCAGCATCGTCGAGATTGCCGAACGAGAGAGTAGCCGGCTCGTTACAACACTACAGCCGGCCTATGTCCACGCCGGATCGACGAGCGATATAGCTGGACAGGCTGGTCATAGCGGACATGCCGGGCAGGGCAGCGACCAGGCGCACCGCGGCAAAGAAGAAATTCGCCATGCTGCAGCATCCTACGGCGAACTGCGGCGCCAGCATTTTGTAGCTGGTACTGTATAAACGACGCATCGACTTCGTACATATAATTCCGTACGTAAAATAAAGAGCAGAGACGCTTGGCACATGAGCAGCAGGGGCGCCTAGCGCAGCTCTTATAAACATAAGCGCTATATGTGTGCAAAACTCGACGACACTAGTAAAACTGTGGATAACTTTTATGTAAAACGCTCATGTTTAGTAGAAAAGTACTTGTAGTGGGTACAAGTGGGTAGTACACTCTAGCTAGTGGGTAATCGTGGGTAACCAAGCAGAGAGCAATCAGCTCGAAACAAGTGTTAACCATCAAAAAACAAAAATAACCACTAGCACACTAAAACAATACGTATGGCCACAGTAGATTATTTCCAGCGCAAGCTTGACGACAAGCGGCGGTTAACCATACCGACCGAACTTAGAGCCGAATTTGCCGATGGCGTAGTCATAACTCGTGGGTTCAAGCAATACTTACATATCTATCCCAAATCGGTCTGGGACAGCGAAGTTGAGCCGCAGCTGACGGGAAATATTCTCGATGAGCGCACGGCTGACCTCAACGTACAGTTCCGAGCAGGCAAAAGCGAAGATGAGCTCGACGACAAGCAGGGGCGCATCGCGATTGAACAGCATTTGCTGGACTATGCAGGTATTGATAAAGGCGTCGCCTGCGTGCGCGCCGGTAAGTATTGGCGGCTTATGGCTGACACCTAAGCATCACTATACGTACTAGGCTCCTTAACAATTCATAGAAAACCAAAACTGAAAACTCCCGCAAACAAGATCTGAGCTATCAGGATTGTAGGTCAAATCAAACTTACAATAAATGATAGACAGGGAAGAGCAGCCCGCATGACGATTTTATATCGGCATCCGGCGCGATGAGAAACCTACGATAGTAGGTGTCTCAATACACACATTTGCAGGTCAGCTATTCGGTAGTCAACAAGTGGCACCTTGGGGCACCACTCTAAAAACCCTTGCACATTCATCAAAAACACCTCCCAAAACTCCACCTCACACATAAGTCTCTCACTTGTTCTGTAGCAATACAGAACCACATCGATCATTTGTTCGTCCAGAAGTCTCATGGATTACTCCAAATCTATGAGATACGCTTCGGGACATGCAAACAAATGATCAACCAAAAACAAAAACGTTCCTCCAAAAAAAACAAAAAGTTGGCTATCGAATAGGTGACCTAGCAATCTACTGGTATAATGCCAGCAGGTTTTAAAACAAAAATCACCAAAACCAAAAAAATTAACAATATAACAAGATGCTTTTCTGTTTCGTCCATCAGCCAGTATAATAGCTAGCTTATGACGAGTAGAGAAAGTAGTACGATGACCACAACACAAGCCGATACGCCAGATGATGCATTGCACATCCCGGTGCTTGTAACGCAAGTCATGCACTATCTAGATCCGCAGTCTGGGGAATCATACCTCGACCTGACGGCTGGATACGGCGGACACGCGGCGCAGGTGCTTGAACGCACGCAGAATCCGAGCGGAGCAGTGCTAGTGGACCGCGACGGTAATGCCGTGGCGGAACTCCAGAAACGCTTCAATCACGGTGAAGTAATTGTCCAAAACGATTTTGCAGCTGCTTCGCAGCAGCTCGTCGACCAGGGCAGGCACTTTGACTGTATTTTGGCAGATCTCGGGGTATCATCACCGCACCTCAACCAGGCGGCACGCGGCTTTTCGCTCGCCCAGGATGGTCCGCTGGATATGCGGATGGATCAAGACCAGGAACTGTCGGCTGACACTATCGTCAACGGCTATTCCGAAGCGCAACTGATCGACATACTGGACAATTACGGCGAAGAACCAAAGGCCAGGGCAGTCGCCCGAGCGATACTCGCAGCCAGGCCGGTACGCAGTACCGCGCAGCTTGCCAGCGTCGTAGCCAGGGTATGGCCCGGACATAGTAAAGTGCATCCTGCGACCAGGACATTTCAGGCAATCCGTATCGCCGTCAACGACGAACTCGGATTAATCGAAAAAGCCTTGCCGCTGTGGATTAATTTACTGAAGCCAGGCGGACGAATCGCTATAGTATCTTTTCAGAGCCTCGAAGACAGGCTGGTAAAGAATCTATTAGCCGAACGAAGCGGCAAAGATAGATATGACTCGGACCTCAGACTGCTTACCAAGCGACCAATTACCGCGAGTCACACTGAATTAGTTCACAATCCGCGGTCCCGTAGCGCTAAGCTGCGAGCCGCAGTGAAAATAAACAAATAAAATAAAAGGAGGCTATCATGCCTATACAAATCAAAAGCTCATCACGTGCTTACAAAGTTCACGTCAAAGTAGTCTAGTACTGCAATGACCGGAGAAGGGCAACGTATTGTTGCCCTCTTTCCACATCTCTAGCTAGTACATAGCTCGGAACATTTATTCTTCACACAGGCTTGATCATGTATCAAGCCCATATACAAACACACTAAAATAAAAGGAGCGCATATGACGTACTCTAGTTCTATTGCTATGTCTCGCGCTATGACGCAGCGGACTCCACAGGGTCAAAGATTCGCCAGTCGAGGTCAAAATGCGGTTGATTTTCGTCGCACCAGCACCCGGCTTGGACCGATCAGCAACACTGTTATTATTATCGTACTGGCCTGCTTGCTCGGTTTATTATATCTGACACAGGTCACGAAAACAGATGCGTATGGCTACCAAATCGACAAATTGCAAACGCAGCAATCACAGCTGAAACAGGAAAATGAAGACCTGGTACTGGCTTCGGCACAGATGCAGTCGCTCGACCGCGTGCAGGCAAGCCCACAGGCAACTGCCATGGTTCCGGTATCTCCGTCTGGTACAGTTCGCCAGTAATCACGAAATATCTGTATAATATATACTGAGCTTATGTTTTCTCAAGTCAATGACAATCCTCGTCCTGGCGCTCAGCCTATCGTGCGCATCCGTATTTGGTATGCGGTTTTATTGGTAGTTCTGGCTATATTTTTGATCAGATTATTTTATATTCAGATTATCCGCTACGATTATTACAAAGATTCGGCACTGAGCGACCAACTCAAGCAGTATGAGATTCCAGCTTCCCGGGGCAGGATATTGGTGCAAAACGGCACAACCGGGCAAACCCTGCCCATCGTACTCAATCAAAAACTATATGTGTTGTATGCCGATCCGGTGTTTATCAAAGATGCTGATCGGACTGCACGGGCAGTTGCGGGTATTACCGGTGGTGACACTGCTGCTTACAAACAGCTGATGAGCCGCAAAGACAGTCGCTATGCCATTCTTGCCAAAAAGGTAACCGAAGACCAGAAAAAGAAAATTACAGCCTTAAAATCTCCTGGTATAGGTACCCAGGTCCAGGAATACCGAACTTATCCGCAAGGTTTACTGGCAGCCCAGGTGCTTGGTTTCGTCAATGATGAGGGCAAGGGAACATATGGCGTTGAGCAGGCGCTTGATAGTCGGCTCAAAGGCCAAAAGGGCGAGCTGAAAGCAATTACCGACGTCCATGGTGTACCGCTGGCGGCGAGCTCTGGAAACACGCTCAAGCCTGCCGTTCCCGGCAAAGACATTACGCTGACGCTTGACCTGCCGATGCAAAAGCAGCTCGAGATGATCCTGGCCGACGGTGTCACACGGACCAGGGCTGAATCGGCTCACGCTGTCATCATGGATCCGCGCACTGGTGCCGTTAAGGCGATGGCTAATGTGCCGACTTACGATCCGGCAAAGTATTATGAAGTCGAGGACGGCGCCCGCTTCAATAACGGTGCCGTGACGCATTCCATTGAAGTCGGATCGATCATGAAGACACTGACGACGGCCGCCGCCCTGGATACTGGTGTCATCAAACCGACGACGACGTATTACGATCCAGCAAAATGGAAAATCGATGAATTCAATATTACGAATATCGAGGAAGATGGCGGCCCTGGTGTCAGGTCGGTTGCAGACATACTGAACCTGTCGCTGAATACCGGCGTGACCTGGGAACTTATGCAGATGGGCGGCGGCACTATCAACCAAAAGGCGCGTACGACATGGCACAATTATATGGTCAATCACTTCCTGTTTGGTAAAACAACTGGCATCGAGCAAGGCTACGAGTCGCCAGGATTCGTACCGGGACCAAAGGACAATGGTGCGGGCATCAACCTAACGTATGCGAACACTGCTTTCGGTCAGGCTATGACGGCGACACCGATCCAGATGGCTGCGGCTATGAGCGCTGTCGTCAATGGCGGTACCTACTACCAGCCGCATTTGATAGAATCCGCTCCGAAAGTGGTGCGTCAAAACGTCGTGTCTGGCAAAGTCAGCAAAGAAATCATACCGCTGCTGCAATACGTCATCGACAAGCACAATGTTACCCCGGCGTTTGACCAATCGCGTTATATCGTCGGCGGCAAGACGGGTACGGCCCAGATCGAAAAGGACGGGAAGTATCTTGATAATGACTTCAATGGTACCTACCTGGGGTTTGTGGGCGGCGACCAGCCGGAATATGTGATAGCGGTGTTTATGAACAAACCGAAGATTACGGGATACGCCGGCTCGGCCGCAGCTCAACCGGTATTTGTGAAGCTTGGGCACATGCTGATAAACAATTCGTATGTGACGGCGAAAAACTGAGGCCAGGACTAAAATAAGGACGGCTCTCTTTACAATATTTTGACTGCGCTCTACGTGCAGCCGCCTTGCATGAGCAGCCGGCTGGCACGTAGCGATAGCTACCCACAAAATTGGAATAATAAACCATCAAACATTCCGCGTATAGTATAATAAGCGGAGAAGTTTCACCATGACACAAACACTCGAACTCGTTGTCCCATTGAGCACAATTATCCATATTTTTACGTATGGATTTATCGCGTTCGTGCTGAGTATGCTGATCACGCCGATATATACGACAGCAGCCTATAAGTATGAATGGTGGAAAAAGGCACGCACGGTCGCCTGGTCGGGTGAGTCGTCCGCTGTCTACACCAAGCTGCACGCTGCCAAACACCTGCGTAATATCCCGACGATGGCGGGACTGATATTTGTCGTCGCCATCACCATTACGACGCTTATGGGTAATCTGAGCCGTGGCGAGACCTGGTTGCCGCTGGCCGGTATGCTGGCGTCGGGTGCTGTCGGCCTGGTCGATGACATCATGAATATCCGTGGCAACTCATCGATTGCTGGTATGCGGGCAATTGTAAAATTCAGTTTGCAAAGTGCTATCGCTCTGGCGGCCGGCTGGTGGTTTTTTGACAAACTCGACGTCACGCAAATTTACATACCCGGTTTTGAGCAGGTTTATATCGGCGGCTTTGTCATCGTGCTGTTTTGGTTTATTGTCATTGCGACCGCCAACTCAGTCAATATAACCGACGGTTTGGACGGTTTGGCTGGCGGTCTGCTGGTAACGTCGTTCGCGACCTACGCAGTTATTGCGGCTGCTCAGGGTAAATATTCGCTGGCTGCCTTCTGTCTGACTGTCGTCGGTGCGTTGCTCAGTTATACTTGGTTTAATATATTTCCAGCCCGGTTTTTTATGGGAGATGTCGGTGCTTTCGCGCTCGGTACGGCGCTCGGTATTGTGGTAATGCAGACGGATACAGTATACGTTTTGCCGATCATCGGCGCCGTCTATGTCATGGAAACAGGATCGGTTATCATCAACCGTCTGTCCCGTAAGCTGCGTCATGGTAAGAAGGTGTTTTTGTCGACGCCGCTACACCATCACTTCGAGGCGATCGGCTGGCCGGAGACCAAGGTCACCATGCGTTTTTGGATTTTGGGGCAGGTGGCCAGTGTCGTTGGTCTGATGCTGTTCTTTATCGGGAGATACTACTAGATGGGGGAGTATGGCCGGCTGGCTCGTGCTGCCGAACCCTCCGACATTGGACGAAAGCACCGTCCCGATTACTGGCTGGTCATTTTGTGTCTGATGATGCTGGTCATTGGCCTTATCGTGGTGTATGCCATTAGTCCGGCACTGAGCGAAGCCGCTGGTACCAGCCAAACGCATTATGTCACAAAGCAATTAGTCGCAATCGGGCTGAGTGCCGTCGCCTTTGTCGTGATGGCTAAAACGCCGCTGCATGTTATTAGAGGACTATACAAACCATTGTTGATCGTGGCCGCTATCGCAACCTTTATAGCCTTGATCACGCCGCTTGACCCGCTCTATCCGGCGCACCGCTGGGTGCGGATTGGCGGATTTTCGTTTCAATCAGTCGAGCTGCTGAAATTCGCCATACTGGTGGCTGCTGCCGGGTTCTTGGCAGAGCGCGCCCGGACGGGACTGCTCAACGATTGGCAGCAAACTATCCGGCCGTTACTCATCGCCTCGGTGGTACTCGGTCTTACTGTAGCTGGTCCTAGTCAGCTGCACGCCCAGAGTGACCTTGGATCGACGGCTGTCATACTCGCTATGCTGACGACGATGGCATTTGTCGCTGGAATGTCACTCAAGCGGCTGCTGCTCGGTGTCGGCATATTAGCCATCGGTGCAGTACTGGTGGTGCTGCCGTCCGATTATCGCCGGGCACGGGTAGCATCATTTTTGCATCCTGATCAAGGCTGCGAGCAGGCCGCAGGCTACCAGGCGTGCCAGGCGCTCATCGCTGTCGGATCGGGTGGTATGGTTGGTCTTGGCCTTGGGCGGAGCGTTCAGGCGTATGGCTATTTACCTGAAGCAGCCAACGATTCAATCTTTGCAATTTATGCCGAAAAATTTGGTTTTATCGGTGTAACGGTACTGTTAGCTGTTATGGCGGCGTTTTTTAGCCGGCTGAGAACGATTGCCGAACGTGCACCGGATGTCTTTAGCCGGCTCATCGTGGTTGGTGTACTGGCCTGGCTGAGCATTCAGGCGGTTATAAATATCGGTGCTATGATCGGCTTGCTGCCACTGAAGGGTATAACGCTACCGTTCATCAGCTACGGTGGTACCAGTGTCGTATTCGCGGCAGCAGCAGTCGGCTTAGTATTTCAGATTTCGTACTATACGGCGCTTCGTGCACCGCTAGTTTCACAGAATACCGGAACATACGAAGATAATAATAGAGGGAGGCGCCATGACGATAGTCGTGACCGGCGGCGGCAGCGGGGGGCATATCACCCCAATCCTGGCAGTCGCTAAAGAACTCAAACGCATCCGGCCTGATGTCCGTATCGTCTATATCGGCCAAATCGGCGATGGACTGGATGATGTCGTAGCGGCAGATACCAATATCGACGAAATGGTGGCGGTGCGTGCTGGTAAACTGCGCCGCTATAACGGCGAGGGCCTGCGCCAGCTGCTCGACCTACGAACCATGTACCTCAATATACGTGATGGCTTTCAGATGCTCATGGGTATCTGGCAAAGCTTTTGGCTGCTAGGACGGCTCAAACCGAGTATTATATTTACCCGTGGCAGTTACGTCAGCGTGCCGGTCTGTTTGGCTGGCGCTCTGCGGCGCATACCATATGTCACGCATGACTCGGATGCCATCCCTAGTCTGACTAACCGGCTGATCGCCCGCTGGGCGGCAGTACATGCTGTGGCGCTGCCGGAAGAACTCTATCCCTATCCAATCGATACAACGCTCACCGTTGGCGTACCGATCAGTCCAGAGTACCAGCTGGTCACCCGCAGCCTGCAGCAGCAGTACAAAAGAGAATTGCAGCTGAGCGACTACACCAGTCTTCTACTCGTAACCGGTGGTGGCCTGGGCGCTCAGCGGTTGAACGATGCAGTTATTGCCAATGCTTCAGAACTTCTGGACCGGCATAGCGGCTTGGCGATCGTGCATTTGACAGGGCGGAGCCACGAAACGGCCGTCAAGTCTTCGTACAGTGCAATCTTGCAACCAGAAGCACTCAGCCGGGTTATGGTCAAAGGTTTCGTGTCCGACATGTACCGCTACACCGGGGCAGCGGATGTCGTCATTGCCCGTGGTGGCGCCACGAATCTGGCTGAACTGGCGGTCCAAGCTAAACCGTGCATTGTCGTACCAAACCCGCTCTTGACTGGCGGTCATCAGCTGAAGAACACTGCCACGCTCCGGGATGCTGGGGCAATCGTCGAAATGACTGAGGAGCAAATTCAGCAAGAATTACGCCTTGCCAGCGTCGTGTCAGACCTGCTCGACAATCCGGGTAAGGCTGCAGCGATTGGTCAAAGCTTCACGGCTTTTGCCCGGCCTGATGCAGCCCGGCGCTTAGCACGGCTATTAATTGAAAAATCCAAAACACCAGCATGAAATTATTTGGTGGGAAACAATCAGTCGAACCACAAGGCCGCCGACCACGTACAGCGGATGATGACGCCGCGCGCCGGTCCAACCAAGCTTTTTCGTATTATTCGCAGCGTTCGCCCGAAGCCGGCAATACTGGCCGCCGTGACCCGACCGATATGGTATCCGAACGTCGCAGCCAGCAGGATACATCACTATTTGCGCGTCACCGCAGCCTATCCCTCGTTGTGCTTTGCTTGATTGTTCTTGCTCTGGCCTATGCACTGTCGCTGAGCGGCCGATCGAAGGTTATACTGATGGAAGACGCGGCGACGGCCTACTTTTTGCAGGACGCCAACATCTACCAGCAGTCAGTTCAGCAGACCCTGGGGCAGTCAATATTTAACCGCAACAAGCTGACAATCAATTCCAGCAGCGTTCGCCTGGAGCTACTCAATAGGTTTCCAGAAATCAAAAACGTATCGGTTACGCTGCCGATTGTCGGCCATGAGCCGCAGATATATATAGAACCGTATCGACCTTCGTTTATACTCACCACCACCAGTAGCAATGCTTTTCTGCTTGATACAACTGGACGGGCTTTGGCGACGACCAGCCAGATTGCCAATATCGAGCAATTACGCCTGCCGACAATCGAGGATAAAACCGGTATAGATGTAAAGCTTGGGAGCCGAGCGCTTCCCAGTACGACCGTGCTGTTTGCCCAGACAATACTGGCCGCTTTGGATGCTGAAGATGTATCAGTTACGTCACTGGTATTGCCGCCAGCCGCCTACGAGCTTGATGTCTATATCGCCGAAACGCCGTATTACGTGAAGTTCAATCTACAGAATGACCCCTTGCAGCAAGCCGGCACGTATCTCGCCACCAGACAGCGGCTGACAACAGATAAGGTCACCCCTGGGCAATATATTGACGTACGGGTTCCTGAGCGGGCATATTACAAATAACGCTACTCTTACAAGGCAGGGCGGAGGCTCGTACTGCGATGCGACTAGCACGACGCACATTGCCGCCACTCTCCGCTTTCAATCCGCCTGTATGCTCAGATAAAGCCGTCTATGAACATATCGCTACATTAGATTGAAGTATAAAAGAGCAGGGCTCCTATCCCGCTCTGCCCTCATTGTTCGTATTTTGTTCAAGAATATAATCGTAGATCAAAAAAACATATAAACATACAATACATATAAAATGTCAAAAACTACCAACATATCGATGAGAAAAGTAGGGGAGTGACATAAAATAACATTTTGTCAAAAATACAAATATTTGCTGTAAACTGTGGAAAACTTATAGCCGTGAAACAAATAGCGTGAAATGCAAATAGTAAACGCTAGAGCTCGACATATCTAGGAATACGACTAGTTAAGACAATATTGGGTCAAATCTGCTATGCGTGAATACAACGCAGCATACGTACACATGCAGCTATAGATAATACGCATAGAGCATTTATAAAAGAAAGTTTACATACAAATTGTTTATAAACATAACTAATGACGGAAACATCCCCTACATCGATATATGAAAGTGGTACACATTAACACCTATAATACATTGTATCACGTCGTAAAATATACATTGTGCGACATATGGTAACTATTTTGAATGGGGTGCTTTACGTTCCCCTTTTGTCTAGTGTGTTAAATTTTTAACGAACTAGACACAATGTATATGTTAAGCGTAACCATGTCAATAGTTTTCTGCGTCCCTACGCAAAAATACATAAGCTTAATGTGCTATAACTATGGAATAGTTATTAATTAAGGAGTTTTAATGAATGTCAAAAAAATTAACTACAGAGGTCGTAAAAGCCGTTTAGGTGCTGTTTTAAACGATGGTGGTCGCGTTGCCTTTTTTGGTGGTTATCACACCTGTAGTTCATGTGGTGAGCGGGGAAAAATTATAATTGGTCATGCCGACATTGTTATGCTAAGGCGTAGATTTGGTGTTGGACGTGAGCCGATTGGTGCTCGGATTACTAGGAGGCTGAGCAAGCATTATGATCTATAGTGTTCGTTTTTTGTTTAGATATCTAAACGTCGTTGGTCTTGGTATGGCTTTGTGGGTTTGGTTGGCTGCTGATTTGGACGTCGTAAGAAGTTTAGAAGCGGTATGTCGGGTTGCTCATTCGAGTACATGTTTTTGGTTTGGATATTTTCGACTTCACCAACAAAGTCGATTTTTTTAGATGCTACATGTACTTTCATGTTGGGTATTTGGTGCTCGGTAGTAAAATGTTTCATGTCTGACGGAAATACTACGGGGTTCATGACTTTTTTAGGCCGCTGGAGGCCATGTGAGCACCAGTAGCGCTTTTTTCCGTTGAATTGGGGCATATCCTTGGTTATGTACTTTTTTATGTAACTGCCTACCTTTTCAATGTCATCTATCTTTACAGCAGTGCTATAGCCTAGCTTATATGATTTTATTTCGTAGCTTGTTTGTCCGCGCTTGGTTTTGTGGCCGGTGTCGGTTAATTGTCCGGGATAGTCCTTAAAAAGTGCATGGAAATGAATAGATTTACCGTCCTTATGGAACTCTGGAACAATCAAGTATGAGAACTTCCCTGCCCGTTCTTGCTGATGATTCAACCATCGGGACATTTGTTTTTTTAAATGATCGACGTTTTGGCGATCTTTAGCGAATGTAAATGTGCAAAACAAGTCGAAATCATTACTTACAGCAATATCAGTTAGACGTGTTTTGGTACGTCGTAGAGAGTCGATTAAGGTAACTGGGTCGGTGAAGTTTGTAGTAATGCCCTTCTCCTTTTTCTTTGCTCGGATTTCGTAACCCTTGATGCGTACTTGGGATGGATGGTTGAAAACAAATAACTTAGTAAATGTTGGGTAAATCTTAGCATAACTATGAACAGTTTGATAGGTTTCAAACTCGTGGGTGGGATTCATTTTAACTCCAATTTGGGGATGGATAACTTTGTACCACCATTAATAATGGGGTATAAAGTGTACCTAATATCAAGTTGAGGTACACTTCGGCCAGACTAGGCCGGGGCAATCGCGGCACTGCCGCTTGATTGCCTACCGGCGCTATTTGACTTGTACTTTCCTGCCTTTTGATACTAATTGCATTGGTTGTTGCATGGTGTCGTATTGTTCGGCACCACTGACTACTTTTTGATACGTATCAAAACTATTGCGTATTTTGCGTGTATGGAAAAACCAGCCAGTTTTTCTAACGTGGCCGGAAATGCCACCATCATAATCCTGTGATAGTGACATGCCATCGAAAGCCTTTTGAATGGTCAAAATGCCGAAGATCGTGTTACAGATAATCATGTTATCGGCTTGTTCACGGAACGGTTTGGCCATTCGCATGAAAAGCTGGGACGAGCCAATAATGACTTTGCGTTGTTTTCTCTGTTGAGAAATCTCAGTAAATACGAACATCGGAATGTTTTTGGACTCTAATGCGTTGAAATACGTGTGTATTTCGTCGATGAGGTATATTACGCCGTAAAACTCGTTATTTACTCCTGTCAGAGCAATGCCGAGTTGTTCCATGTCCTCGAAAAAAACGTACTCTGATACAGGGTCAATATTTGTCAATATTGCGGCCAAGCCAGCTTTATCGGTAAAAGGACGCCGTTTGAAATACTTTAGATCTACGTTGCTGACGATTATAGATCGTGGATAACGTAATTTCATATCGTGAACGTGTTTTACTGCCGATACCGTTTTTCCGCTGCCCTGCCTACCCACGTATACCTGCGTCCCCGTAGGCCAAAAGAAATGCGGGTTTCTTCGATTAGCAATATCGTCGCGTAGAGACTCAAGATAGGGACGGCTATTTTTGCGTATGACATTAATAAATCCGGACATTTTGTACCCCTTATTTTACGTTTAACATTGGTATTTTCTTGATTATCCATAGTGTCGCATGGTAGATCCATTCCCAATTTATTATTGCGATTATCATTATCATAGCCGCACTCATTAAGCCCGGAGTGAATATCATATTTAGTACTGATATCACACTCGTTACTTGGTCTATGAGCCATTGGCCGCCGTTAACAACTGCGCTTGGTGTAGC
Organism: Candidatus Saccharimonadales bacterium; assembly: GCA_036388415.1. Classification (NCBI taxonomy): domain Bacteria; phylum Candidatus Saccharimonadota; class Candidatus Saccharimonadia; order Saccharimonadales (SeqCode); species Saccharimonadales bacterium (SeqCode). The sequence continues at coordinate 88,871 of DASVRW010000002.1, forward strand.
AGGGACGTTAGGAAGTAACGACAGTGGTGCTCGGATTACTGATAGTAATGCCGATATTATGGATTCAATTATCACGGGTTTACCCTCCGATAATCAGACCAAATACTGCCGCAGGCCCAACCAGTCATTAAGCTTAGCCATAAAATTACTATGTAATTTGTCATCGCGTCATAACCTCCAAATATTTCCGTCTTATGCCGTAAATGAGAGCTAATATCAACATGCCCCGAAGGAATAGGAGTGCGTAAGTCCATAGCGCTGGCATGGTTGATTTCATTTGTATGAGGTTGATCGTAAAGGGCTGGCCAAAAATGTTTCCAAAATTTTTATTGCAAGATGACTCGGAGCACCAAGAGCTGCCGGACGTGAATGCGCCTAGGAAGCCGCCAAAAAATTCGAACGGGTAGACCAAAAAGCCTAGTTTTTGGTTCATAAACTGTTGAAAATTATCGAATATGGCACTAATACGTCCGGAGTCAGGAGAGAACAAAAAGGCTATGCCCTTTAGTATGTTTTGGGCCATGCCAGAAACTGCGCCGGTGATGTTGTCGCCAAGGTCGCCCATCCAACAGCTGAACTCTAGTGCAGAACAGACTTTAGTAGCAGTCGATGGTACATCATTAACGCCTTTGGTCGACTGATAGCTGCTGTCAAACTTTACGTTTACAGCATAGGCTAACGTATCCATGATGTTTTGGGTGTAGTACCCCTGATATATACTGGTGCTGCCGGAGTTTGTGGCGTAAGTTGTGATGTAGACTTTTTCGACATCTTCCAAATGATAATAAACTGTGTAGCAGTTGAATGATGCCGTGGATCTAAAAGCACTTTGGCCGTTAGTAGTTAAGAATGTTATATCAGTACTGCTGATGCAGAGGATATGTTGTCGTCGGTCTGGAGTATCATTTGGGCTCGGGTTATATAGGAATGTTCCTCCCGTATACACAACGTATTTGGACGCGGATGCATTAAAGCCAGGGATAGCATCGGCTGCAGCTTTCGTCCACTGGGTCTGGGGGAGTAGTCCTACGTTCGTTTCCGGATATCCAGTCCATGCATGAGCTTGAGCAGGCGCTAGGCTGACGAGTAATAGTGCAACTAAAAACGTTACTGGGATTTTCTTGGCTGAGGGCTTTTTGGCAGATCGCCTATGGTATAGATGCATACAGATAAGTATTCCGGGTATACAAGCGAGTAGTTGGATTGTTAACATTGTGTTCATGCGATCGACCTCCATCGGAACTGTTTAATGATGAAATAACAGAGTGCTATGCTTGTACAAAATGCGGCACCTTTGGTCGCGTAATCATGGGCTATCGTGCGGATTTCATCGGGACTGATGCCACCTGTACCGGCTGAGCCGGTCGGAAACTGGTCGTAGTTATCTACGATTACGTGGCTTGTTCCTGTTTGCGCTGGTGTGTTGGGGTCGTTAGATACTGTATTCCCTGCCCAGTAATGGTTTGCGTAAAATGGCCATGTGTTAGTTACGCTGAAACTTGTGTTTGAAATTGCGGCACCTTTTTGTGCCGTTATGCAGTTGTGAGTTCCGAATGATGACGACCCGTTAGCCGCGTTTGAAAACTGGTAAAACGACTGTGTTGCGTTGTTCCCTGTCGTTGGTATACTACCGTCAGAATTTATTTGGACACGATACCCGAATGATGACACTCCTATCGCTTGGACTGCTATATTTGCTACTCCGGCCGAGTCAGTGATGTTCAAATTGTAGGATGGTTGGGTGACATACATGACGTAATAAGCATCGGCAGATCGCCGTGTTATTACACCTTTGGTATTCTGGTTGCTCCAATCAATGTGTTGTCCGGCGTTGGATTTGCTTGCTATGAAATTCGATACTCGGACCATATAGTCCGAGGGGAGAGTTAATCCCGTGCAACTTGCGTAGTTTGGTAGCGCGTCGGCTGATGCGTTCGATGGTACGCTTAGCGCCACGACGAGCATCAGAGCTACGGCTGCGGAAAGACGGCCGATTCTTTTTGACATTCATCAGGCCCGAAACGCTTTCCGTCCGTGTCCAAATACGACACCCATAAACCATGTGACCATGTAGTTGATGCCTGCTAATAATGCGATGATAGGTAGCATGTATACCATCATTTCTTTCACTAAATCAATGATTATAGCGATTATCTCAGCGTTTGCCATAAGTGTGCCTTTCTTTACCGTTAGCGTATGTTTCGCTTTCTTCTGGCGAGAGTCCGGCAGCTTGTCCTGATCGGTAATTGTCTACCCATTCAGATGTGTCTCTGGCTGCTGCTTCTAATCTGTCATCCCGATCGTCGGCCCATGAATCCCATGAGCGATATCCTTCGATCTGCCATTGTTCCATGTTTGCACTTCGAGTGAACATGGAAATTATTAGTCCAAGGCCTGCGGTGAATGCTAAGACTGCTATGATTATTGGTATATTTGCGACTAGGTGAGTCATAAATGCGTCTGTGTACGTTGTGATTGCTTGGGGTGGAAAAAATTGTGCTGAGAACATGTGGTGTGTTCCTTATTTGCTTGATTGAATCGCGAGCCGGAATCGTAAACGAGTGGAAGCGTTGCGTTTTTCCGGACCACGAGTCAATGTTCAAATTTCTCGCATTAACTTGAACAGAGTGGGAATGCCGATCGGCCGGCATTCCCGGAAAGTGCGACGCTAAGCTAGGCTCTAACTTTAGCGTGCTTCTGGAACAGGTGCATGACAAATTTCAGTCCTGCGGTGAATGCTATTAATCCGACAACAACTACGATGTTGTCGCTGATTGCGCTGGTGATGCCAGTGGTCACGGTTGTTACCGTGTCTGCTGGGAAAATTGATGCTCCGAGTACTGCTTGTGACATATTGGAATCCTCCGTTATTTCGCGCCTTTGATGAGGGAATCAATCACAGCCATTTCTGCGGGGTGCGGGAATACCTTTACCTCGTATCCATTGCTGAGCTTGAGAACTAATACTTTGTAGGGTTTGCCTGTCTTCTGTGACAATGCGCTGTCGATTCTACATTCATCGACTACTGTGTCAATATTTTGCATATTCCCTCCTTCGGGCACGGTTATGAATTATTCAGAGTCGTTGCAAAAACGACCCTGTTTTGACCCACAAAAATAGCCTAGTATTTCTACTAGACTTGACAAAATAGTTTAATTATTTTTATAATTTAAAATCAGGGGTGTTTTACAATTTTATTGCATTAAGGCAATATACATTGTACGACATATGCACTATACCTTTTGCGGGTTAGCAATACGGCTTCCCGACTGCCAATCGAGCTTGTAAAAACTGTAATATTACAATTTCATATAACTGCACTGTTTGTTACGTACGCTTCCGCATTAATCTTCGCTGTCTATACAAGCTCGCATTGATTATCGGCTACATTTGCTCTGATGTTAGCTTTGTTCGTGTTTTGTATACAAATGCCCGAATTCAAATATATATTGTCATTGTTCGTATATTGTTCGGTTATTATCAGGTTGTGTATTTTGAGCAGCAAAGCGGCCTATGCTAACCATTGCTTCACTATGTATTGATGTGACTGATTCTAAAGTAATTTCGGTTAGCTTGACGTTGTGGTACCACTCACCTCTAATTTGCATGACATCTGACGCACCCGCATCGCGTAATATATTGGTAGCTAAATTGATGGTGCCGCCAGTATAAACATACTGATCAATTACACATACGCGCTTCATGCCTTCAACCGTGTGAGATAAGCGAGCGACTTCATCGTCATATACGCGACGCACAGAGGGGTCCCTTGGATATAGTGCCATCTGACTATGAGCACGAACAAACTCTATTGGCGGCGATGTTTGGCCCATCTCTTCGTAGAAACCACGAACTGTATCTGCAACAGGAATGGCTGAGTTGGCGGTGACAACGTAACAATCGACTGTGCCGCCTTCTAACGCATTCTGCATTTGCGAAGTAAAAGTCTCATCAGGGTTTACGATCGTATCATCATCGTAGTCAAAAGGTTTAAGCATTCGATCAGATACGGCCGGGTAATATTCTTTAGATAAATGCGACGGGACAAACGGAAACTGAGTCATCCTAGATCTTTACTCAGCCAGGCTGTACGTAGCTTTGGCGACGCGCTTGAACTGGGTTTTGCCTTGGAGATTCAGGAGAATGGTTGTCTCTTTGACGTAGCGGCTTTTGAGGACCCGTTTGACGATTTCGTCACGGTGCAGCGGGCCACCTTCTTGCTTGAGGACTTCCGAGATGATGTCAGATACGGTGCCCTTTTCATAGCCCCATTCTTTGAGGGCATAGATACCACGACCGATAAGGACGAAGCGCTTGTCCTTGATCAGCTCGTTGTGAATGGCCTGGGTGGTCACGTCTTTGCGCTTGAATTCGCTGTCCTTGATGGCTGATGCGATCTCATTGAAGTGCATGTGCTTACCATGTTCTTTCAGGATGACGAAGATCTTGTCGCGGATGTTCTTAGGATTGACCATTGGCCACTTGACGAGGCCCCAGCGACCGTTGAGGGTTGCCAGGTGTTTGCTGATGCTGGCGAGTGAAGCAGCCTGCTCGACGTCTGGTATGCTAGCACCTTTGGCAATGTCGGCAATTGCAGCGGGCTGGCCGAGTTTCTTGACGGCATCGATGAGTTTGGTGACGTCTTCTTTGACGGCAATCGTATCGCGGGTGGCTTTGATGCCAACGGCGTGGTGATAGTTATCATCTTCGTTAATAACGACGAGTTCAGGACAAAGCTGTGCCAGGAAAGCGACGCGGGCTTGCTGTAGCTTGGAGACGTCGCTGCCGACCTTCTCAGTTAGTGTACTGACGCGGGCCAATTCGCCAAGTCCCTGCAAGTGCTGCACGAACTCCGTCTGGATGTCGACGATACGAGGGACTGCTCCCTGCTCTGCTGCTGCCTTGAGGCGGTTGACAACTGATTTTTCGAGCTGACGGACGCGTTCGCGGGTAATGCCAAGAAGTTCCCCAATTTGCTCTAAGGTTTCTTTGCGGTCAAAAAGACCAAACCGGCGCGATACGATTTCTCGTTCACGTTCACGGTCAATCGTGCCTAAAATTTCATTGATGCACTCCTCGGTCTGAATTGAGGTCTGAGTGGTCTCTGAAGCCATCGTTATTATCCTATCTGTTAATACAGTAACGTTATGTTAACTATAACACCTAAGCATATTTGAGTCAAATACTTATTGGTCTGAACATATTGTATCACGATCTTGGCGTAGGTATAGATCTTATGTTGTAGAATTGTAGCTATGAACTATGCTGCATAAAATGCAAGTTTCCGGTTTGATACGGAACATAACTGCGCCACCCCTGTTGCTACGCTTCCCTGTCTAATGTATAAAAATACCCGCATAGAGCGGGTATTTTTATGGTTGAGCGGTCAGTCGCTTACCTAAACTTAGGAATCGCGGCGTCGGCTTGAGAACCAGGCGTGTCCAGCTGCGGCTGCAACTGAGACGCCGGAGAACAGACCAATCATTCCAGCAGGACCAGCTGCAACCAGTTCGGTTGGAGCTTCAACTTCTTCTACTGGTGTTACTTCCTCGACTGGAACAACTACTTCTTCCTCTTCTACGGGTGGTGTAACAACAGGCGTTACTACTTCAGGTGTTGGAGTTGGGGTAGGTGTTGGAGTCGGGGTTGGTACAGGCGTAGGAGTAGGTGTTGGCGTAGGCGTTGGGACCGGCGTAGGAGTTGGCTTTGGTGTTGGTTTCGGTGCGGGTGTCGGAACAACGTTCGTGGCCTTCACTGGGTTACCACAGGCACCAATAACAGCGTACTGGAACTGGCCATTGGCGTTGAGCACGACGAAGGCGCTCAAGCTGCTGCTACGGAACGATACTGATGGAGTACGGGTGTAGAACGTAACGTTATTGCTAACGACACGGGTGCTGCCAGCGATGTTCTGGCGACCTGCAGTGACTGCATTCTTGGCAACCAGCTTGGTACCAACGTAGACGTTACCGTCTTTAGTAATGCGGCCTTCTTTGGCAGTCGTATCCATGTTGTCGATTGCACTTGAGCTAATGCCGAAGTGACTATAAATGACACGCGTACTAGCGTCTTTATCAAATTTAACATTAACCTCTGCGGTTGTATCTGCACCACAGTACATAACTGCGTTATCATCACAGTCGCGTGCGGTTTGAATTCTTAAACCAGCTGCTGATACGTGAGGTACGATCAAACTAGCGGCAATTACTGCTACTGCGGAAAATCCTGCAAGTTTCGTCTTAAGTGTTGAGCTCATAATTACTCCCTATTCATTATTGGCGCCACTTTCGTTTTGCCTTGATGCTAAACCTAAGATACCATAAGCAATGAAATAAGTCAAGTATATTGTAAAGCTATAGTTCTTACGCTTAGCTATAAAAAATCTCCCTCCGTTCAACAATAGAGGGGTTTAGGGCAACACGTGGTAATATTTTTTACTTCTTGGCTGCGGCGCGACGGCCACCGAACCGGCCGGGCTTTTTGTTGGGTGTGGCAGCCAAAAGATCTTTTACTTCGATCTCGGTCAGTTTAGCAGGATCTTTGTCCTTTGGTATCTTGGCATTCTTTTTGCCGTCAGTAATATAGGGGCCATAACGGCCATTTAACACCTGAATGCCGCCCGGGAATTCGGCGATGTACTTCTCGGCGTCTTTCTTTTGCTTCTCCGAATAGAGTTCGAGGGCTTCATCGAGGGTAATGGTGTGCGGATCAAGTGGTTTGATGGATACAAACGTCTTGCCTATCTGGATATACGGCCCGAAGCGGCCAATATTGGCTTTGATCGGCTCACCCAGCTCGGTGGTACCGACGGTACGAGGCAGTTTGAACATCTGCAGCGCCTGCTCCAAGGTGACATTCTCTATCTTAGTGCCTGTCGGCATCGGTGCAAACAACGGCTTATTGGCGGGATCTTTATCGTCTTTATCGGGGTTACCGAGCTGTAGCATCGGTCCGAAGCGTCCAAAACGGGCCAAGATCGGCTTGCCGGACTTGGGGTCGATACCCACTTCCCTGGCCTGGGCTACCGTCGAGCGGTCGATACCACCGGATTCGGTGATGAGTTGGTGAAATGGCTTATAAAATTCATCAAGCATCTTATTGCGCTGGAGCTTGCCATCGGCGATTTGGTCAAATTCCTCCTCGACATTAGCAGTAAAGCTGTAGTCAACGACCTGTTCAAAGTGGTTGGTCAGGAAGTCGCTGACGACCTGGCCACTGGCAGTCGGAACTAGCTTACCTCTGTCGGAGCCGGTTTTTTCCTGTACGACAGCGCGTTCTACCGCTGCATCGGCAGCAGTTGGGTTTTGGAGTGCCAACTGGATGACATCACGCGGCGTGCCCTCACCCTCACCCTTGGCGGCGTAGCCGCGTACCTGCACGGTATTTATGATGGTTGCATAGGTACTTGGCCGGCCAATACCGAGCTCTTCGAGCTTTTTGACCAAACTACCTTCGCTGTAGCGGGCCGGCGGCCGGGCAAATACCTGACGCGCTGAGGCTTCGCGGAGTTCAAGCGTGTCACCACTGGCGACGGCCGGTAGTATGTCGGCGTCCTTAGTGCTGCCGCCGTACACCTTCAAGAAGCCGTCGAAGATGATAACTTCGCCTTTGGCTTCAAAGTGGTGCTGGCTGGTGGATATCGTAATTGTAACGGTCGTCTTCTCCAGCTTGGCCGGGGCCATCTGACTGGCCAGCGTGCGGCGGCGGATGAGGTCGTAGAGGCGCTGGTCGTAATCATTGCTGCTGCCCTGCTGGATACGGACATCAGTCGGCCGGATAGCTTCGTGGGCTTCCTGGGCACTAGCAGACTTGGTCTTAAAGGTGCGTACCTGGTGATACTCTTTGCCAAATTCGCTGCTGATATAATCGCCCATTTGCGCAATCGCCTGGCCACTGAGGTTGACTGAATCAGTACGCATATAGGTGATTTTACCTTCTTGATAAAGCTTCTGGGCGCTGCTCATGGTGGCTTTGGCGCCAAAGCTCAGCCGGCTGTTGGCTTCCTGCTGCAAGCTGGACGTTGTAAACGGCGGACCGGGATTACGGGTGCTCGGGCTGGTTGTGACGTCGGAAACAGTGCAAGTAGAACCAATTAAGCTCTCCAGGAATGCCTGGGCTTCTGCTTCGGTTTTGAACTTTTGCGGCAGTTCGGCCTTCATATCCAGACCGTGGGCATTAAACAGCGCAACGACTTTGAACGAGAATGAGCCTTCGAAAGAATCGATTTCCCGCTCCCGCTCGACCAGCAGACGAACTGCTGGCGACTGTACCCGCCCGGCCGATTTGCCGCCAGGAACTTTCTGCCAAACGACAGGAGATAATTCAAATCCTACCAGCCTATCGAGGATCTGACGGGCTTGCTGTGCCTGCACGAGGTTCATGTCGACGGTACGCGGGCTTTTGATAGCGGCTTCGATGGCGGGCTTGGTAATTTCGTGGAACACGATGCGCTTGGTTTTTTTGGGGTCAAGCTTGAGTACTTCGCATAAGTGCCAGGCTATCGCCTCGCCTTCGCGGTCTTCATCAGTTGCCAGCCAGACGTCGCTGCTGTCTTTGACGGCCTTTTTGAGCTCGGTAATTACTTTCTTCTTATCAGGATCGACTTCGTAAGTAGTCTTATAGCCTTCTGCGGTGTCGATCGGGGCAGCCCCGCCCTTAACCTTCTTGGCAATGCTGCGGATATGACCAACGCTGGAGAGCACTTTGAAATCACTACCGAGATATTTCTCGATAGTTTTGGCTTTGGCCGGACTCTCTACGATAACTAAGTTTTTACTCATTTGTCCTTACAGTATACGGGTTTTATGGTAAATCTTAAGCGCAAACCGTATTTTGGCGCACAAATGCCTAGCATACAGAACCTTGCAGAAAATACCAAATTAAGTCATCCATATGTATAAACTCCTTGTGGTAAAAATTCTTACATGAAAGTGCTTGACACGTTTCCCAAACGAGAGTAAACCTATATAAGTAATATTAGTTAGGCAAGACGCCCACCAGATGAGGCCGCTACCTGTTTGTACGAAACGGAGAGCGGTTTTTTATTTTGAGTGACGCCTACCTTAAAGGAGAAAAGAATGATTTTCAATGGTAAAGCAGGAACTATTATTGATCGTAAAGTTGAAGGCTTTTTTGTAGCTCAAGACAATGCATTAATAGAGACGGCTCGGATGCAAGCAGCAGCAAACGCTGGTATCACTGCTGTCGCAGCAGAAGTAGGTACCCCTCAGGAGGTACAAGCAGTATTCACTCTCGACCCTACTGCTAGACTCGCTCCTAATGCTGCAGAAGTCAACGCAGCTTAGTACGTCTCAACAAATACACATAAAAAGAGCTCTTCCCGGAGCTCTTTTTATGTGTATTTAATAAGGATTGTGTATGCGAAATGGGAAAAAGTGCGAGATTGGCTGAGGTGGACGAGGGCGTGAAGGAGTATGGCAGATGCTATACATCTAAACTTCGATTTGTATCGTACGCCTGCAAGCCTGTCTCGCACTAATTGCGGGCTGTATACATATTGGGGCAAATGCCGCACGGAAATGTATACGAACGCGCATATCTCTAGGGTTAAGTAGTATTGTGCAGGATAGGGCGAGGTTTCGCACCGGTGTGGCATCGCTGGAATGCGATACGATTTTCGGTGCGAAACCTCGGCCCCTTCTCCTGCTCGCAGCATAATCGTCAGGTCGTAGCCGAAGGCTACTTGACCTTATTGATGGCTTCGCTGAGCTGCTGCCCGCACTTGACCGGGTCGGCCGCCTTGGCGCAGGTCTCGACGATCGAGATCTGAACCTTGGTCTTGTCCCTGTTCTCCATCGCAAACGGGATGGATCCAGCTACGACGATCAAGACGAAGGCGGCGGTACCCGCAATCCCAAGCCGGGTAATCATCAAGTTCTGGCTCATCGGTTTTCCCAACTGCAGTACTACTTCTCCCCTGTGGAGAACTCGGTTATAGTATCATTAAATTTACATTGAGTAAATAAAATGAACATAGCTAATTTAACGACCATTTGTTGGCACCGAGTGCCCTGACCTTGCCAGTCAGCTCGAGCATCGTCAGGGCGTGATTGAACTGGTCAATGGGCAGCGCGGTTCCAGCCAGCAGCTGGTCACCATCAGATATGTCGCTAGACAGCAGATCCAGTATCAATTGTTCATGGGCAGTGCCACCAATGGATTTGGCGGCTACATGCAGTGGCTTCAGGCCAAGCAATGCCAGGACGTCTTCCGGTGAGGTAGCGGGTGCTGCACCGGCTTTAATGAGATTATTTGTGCCGGCTGACGTCGCACTGGTGATGTTGCCCGGTATAGCGAGCACGTCCTTGCCCTGCTCAAGAGCAAAGCGGGCGGTGTGCATGGTACCGCTATTGATGGCGGCTTCAGTGATCAGTAATACGTTGCTCATACCGCTAACGATGCGATTGCGCTCGATAAACTGATTTTTGTACGCAATCGACGCAGCGGCTGGATACTCGCTCATGAGCGCCCCGCCCTGCCCGACAATACGGCGAGCCAGCTCTGTATGGGCCGCCGGATAGACTTTTTCGACTGAGCTCGGCAGTACGGCTATTGTCAGGCCGCCGGCGTCAAGAGCCGCCTGGTGAGCAATGGCATCGACGCCGTACGCCAGCCCGCTTACAATCACAATTCCCTGCCGAGCCAGGTCTCCAGCGAATTGGGCAGTGACGGCCCGGCCATACGGCGATACCTTGCGGCTGCCGACGATTGCCACTCTTGGCCGCGTGAGAAGATCGGGCAGATTATCGCTACGGACATAGAGTGTCTTGACGGCTGGCAGTATGCCCTCGAAGACCGCCGCGTAGGCTGAATCTGCAAGCGTAAGCGTGTTGACAGGAATGGTGGAATCGGCTTTGGTAATCATTGCTATTACGATGATCTGCCAGACTTATTTAGTCAACGAAACTTGAAAATATTACTACAGTATACGAGGTTAATAGTAGGAGCATAAGCATAAAAACTAGCTTATGCTAAAACTTGTCATAAAGTCCAATATATATTTTAGTATTGACAAATGGCAAGCGGTTTGCTAGAATAGCAATCTGTAAGTCCTTGCAATAATCTTGCAAGATGACCTACGTACCTTATACCCCCAATTCTAACAATTTGTTAGAGTGCATTAGAGCGTGACGATGGCCCCAAGTTGTTACCCTCCACTTGTCCTTTGTCTGATGCCTCCGGGTATCAGCGCTCTAAAGCATACTAACCCCTTTAACCCCGCATTCCCCCTCGTTTTATTTGAGCTGTGGTGATATGACGGTAAAGCCTCTGAGTGGGCCGCTTGTGTGACTTTTGCGAGATTACATAAGCGGGAGCCTTCAAGGTGGGTTGAAGGGTGTATCTGTGGGACAATCCACTGCCCTCACCGGCATACCGGATTGTCCTGCGAAAAAGGCCTACAAGCGGTGCCCACCCCCTCTTGTAGGCCTTTTTTGTTGTACATCAGATAAAAGTATTGGAATACAGGCAAATACTTGTAAAATAGCGTTTATGGAAATTGATAAAATACACGGCGTAATAAAATTTGATGATCAGGACCGACGACATGCGCCCGACCTTATTCCGGATGAGATACCTATAGCGGACGCGAATACTCTAGGTATTGATCTGTTGCGTCGAGCTCAAACACTGCAAGCAGAAATCGATGCTGCCTATGGCTATTATCCCGAGAATAACCCACACGGCGATGAGAGCCATATGATCCACATCCCTGCCATCAATCAAGCAACTATCGGTAGGAAAATACTCGACGCTTGGCTTGAAGTGTAACTAAGCTGATAAGCCTTAGATCAGAAAACTTCTGGTCTCAGCCTGCAACTCCGCCCCATATACCAGTTCGCTCAGTACAGCACTGACCTCGCGAGTTAATTGTGGCATTTGAGCAAGTTCGTCAGTGTTGAACCGTTGCAGTACATAATCGGCACTGTCGATCTGGGCCGGCTGCTTTGGGCCGATGCCGATGCGGATGCGGCCATAATCTTCACGCATATGCTGCGAGATGGATTTGATGCCGTTGTGGCCTGCCGCACTGCCGCCGATGCGCATACGGATCTGGCCGAAGTCAACATCGAGTTCATCGTGTACGACAACGATTTTGCCGAGTTCGATTCTATAGAAGCTGCTAACCGCCTGCACGGCCTCGCCGCTGAGGTTCATGAAGGTTGTCGGCTTGATGATAATGACGCGGGTATCACCCAGCTGCCCAGTCGATACGAGGCATTTCAGGTCTTTCTTCTGAAGCCAGCTCGACAGCTCGCTCGTTGCCTCCACGAAGGCGTCGACGCAGGCAAAGCCGATGTTGTGCCGAGTCTGATCGTACTCCTTGCCGGGATTGCCAAGTCCCACGACGAGCACAGTCTTGTTGAGGCCGACGGTCACATAATTGACAGGATTGCTGGTCTGCGGACGATTTTGGAATAATGCCATTCGCTTTAGTATAACGCAAATCTAACACTATGAAATCTTCAGTCCGATTTTATTCTGATGAGACAGTATTTTAGCTTGGGCGCTGCAGGCCGGCGCGCGAGTTGTTCTTGCGTGGTGCAAGTGTCGGGCTGTTGCCGTGTTTGTGCGTGTCGTGCTTTTCGATGAACCATAATTGTACGGATGTTCCGGCATAGCCAAAACGCTCTCGGAGATTGCGCTCCAGGTAGCGCTTGTAACTCCAGTGTATGTAGCGGGTGTGGCTGCTGAAGATTTTGAAGGCTGGCGTCGGATTGTCGGTTTCCTGGGTCATGTAGTTGAGCTTCGGCAGGCGGTTCTTGAGACCGGCCGGCGGATGCTTGTCGACCATTTCGCGCAGCCATTTGTTGAGCTGCACCGTCGGGATGCGCTTTTTGCGTTGTTCGTCGATCTCGACAGCTAGGTCGAACATCTTGGTGACATTTTGGCCAGTGACGGCACTGGTAAACATCAGTGGTGCCCAGGGGATAAAATCATAAGTTTGCGCTAGCTGGGCGGCAATGCGGTCGCGGGCGAACGGATCAGTTTCGAGGCTGACTTCGCCGTCTTCATTCTTGGTTTCAAGCTTCATTGTATCCCATTTGCTGACAACTAGGACGAGCCCCTTGCCTGCTTCCTTGACCATACCAGCAATCTTTTGGTCGAGCTGGACATTGAGTTCGTTGGCGTCCATAAGGACGAAGCAGACATCTGACTGCTCAATGGCCGCCAGGGCGCGGACAACGCTGAATTTTTCGATGCCGACTTCTATCTTGCCATTACGGCGGATACCGGCCGTGTCCATGATTTCGATTTCACGTTCGTGATACTTCACGACGGTGCGATTGACGTCGCGGGTGGTGCCGGCCTTATCGGCGACGATGGCCTGCTGCTTTTTGGCAAGGCTGTTGAAAAGGCTCGATTTACCGACATTCGGACGGCCGATCAGCGAGATGCGCAGGCGATTGTCGTCCTCACGGATGCTCATCTGCGGGATGATCCCGGCCAGGTGTGCAAGGAGCTCGTCGATACCGCGGTTCTGAGTAGTGCTGGTGTGGAATATGTCTTTGATACCAAGCTTCATGAATGTCGTCAGGTCGGCGTTGGCTCGTTTGGCCTTGTCGACTTTGTTGACGATGAGGTAGACCGGTTTGCGGCTCTTGAGCGCAGTCTTGGCGACGCGGCGGTCTTCCTCGGTGATGAGGACATCAGCTTCGACGACGACCCAGATGATGTCGGCGCTGTCGGCGGCCTGGACAATTTGCTCCTGAATCGTTGATTCGAAGTCGTCCTCAGGGTCTTTGATACCGGCCGTGTCGACGAGCCAAAACTGGCTGACGTCGTTGTCAGGGTGGATATATTCGGCCTTGGCCATGATGCTGTCGCGGGTCGTACCGGCTTCGCGGGCTACAATCGCCTCTTTGCGTTCCAGAATCGCATTGAACAAGCTGGACTTGCCAACATTTGCGCGACCGACGATAGCGATAATGGGTAATTTTTTGCTCATTACTCAAATTATAACAGATATGGGACGTTGACCATAATGCATTTTTATGCTAAAGTTTTGCCAACTACTATCAACACTTATCAGAGGAAAATGAGGAGTTACATACATGGCATTAGAAATCGCAACCCTGAACGCAGCAGGATCACTGTCGAACCCCGCAAATGTACGGCCATTCGTGGACTACGTCGTGTCGCTTGATGTACATGCAGCTGGATTCCCTGAAGCTTATAATGTCGGTGCCGAGGAAGGTGTACGCGAAGCTCAAAATTTGTTTCATGAACGTGGCTTCAATACGGCCATAACTCCTAATGGTGACAAAGATGGCCGTACCGATCAGCGGGGCTTGCTGGTTGTGACGCAAATTGACGGTTTTTATGTAAACAGATTTGCCAGTCGTAATGGCATCGTCGGTATGCTGACCGATGAGGCAACAAACATCCGAGTAGCAGCGGCTCATGCGCATCTAGATGATCGGAGCGAGTATACTCGACACAATCAGGCACATAGTATCATCGAGTGGCTGGATCAGCCCGATGACATACCTGGATATGCAGCGATGGATGCAAATGCAATGTACCGTGACGACCCGAGAGCTCGATGGTACAGAGCACTCAAGCATCTTGGTCGCATCTTGCCGGTAGCAGAACCACGGATCGGCCAAAACGAAAAAGATCCTCGTGTTATTGCCAGCAAAGCTGTACGAGCCAGCGGCATGGCCCATGGCGGTACTCTGAAAATATTTGAACATTCTGGTTACCGTAACCCTAATACAATCCCCTACGAGACAACTGCTCGATTTCTCGGCGGACGAGCAACAGCCCAGCTCGACCATATTTTAGTATCAAAAGACATAAGCTGCCCGCGCTACGAGGTCACTAAAGTGCCCGGTGGAAAAGGCATCCAGACAGAACACCTCCTTATACGCGCTACTCTTGAAACGTAAGCTCCTTCGGTTAATTAATTTGTGACGTACATCACAAAAATACTTGACAAGTGCGTGTAATGAGCGGATGATATGAATATATAAAGGTTATTGCTACGATGCATAATGTGAAATCATCATCTGAGTTCAGTCAAAACTACGGCCAGCCAACTTTCGTGACTGCTGCTGATGGGCTGCGTAGTATCCATACCCGATCTGCAGTCGGGCGATTATCAATGCCGGAACCTGCTGACTTTGAAACGGTCGAACCAGTTGAGTTCCGCAGGGAAATTGATCCATTGCTTATCCGTGGCATTGGCCAGGCCGCGACCGGATTTGCAGATGGCACCGAAGACTTCTTTTTGCGGTTGTTCCGTGATGGCCAAGGCCGTGCGCCTACTCCTGTGCAAGCGCCAGTGCTGGAGCGCTCAATCCCCCAATCAGTCGGTTCGTACGCGCTGGCTGCTTAAATACTTACACTTATCTGAGAAATTGCCTGTTCTACAGTTGTTTGTAATTGCCGAGTCCGAGGTCATAGAGGCTATAGGTGCCGAAATTAGTTCGGTGTAAGGTGACGACGTTGTAGCCAAGCGCTTCGAACGTGCGGCGGATCTGGCGGTTGCGGCCTTCGTGCATGGTAATCTGCCATTGAGTGTCATCACCGTCGTAGAGGCGGTCTACCTGTAGTTTGCTGCGGCCGTCCGCCAAGCTGATGCCGTGATCCGTGATCATCTGGCGGTGCAGCGGCATCAGCGGCTTGTCGAGTGTGACTTCGTATATTTTGGTTTTCTGGTATTTGGGGTGCGTCAGTTCCTGGGCTAGATTACCGTCATTGGTCATGAGCAGTAGACCGCTGGAGTCTTTGTCGAGACGACCGACTGATTTTAATACATGGAACTCCTCAGGGATGAGTTCGTAGACCGTTTTGTTGCCCTGGCCTTCCCGGCTACAGACATAACCGGCCGGTTTATTGAGCATAATGGTTATGGTATTGACAGGCGGTGTAATACGCTGGCTGTCAAGAGTTACGACGTCAGCGTCAGTTACCTGCTGGCCGGAGGTCGGCGGGCGGCCGTTCACCAGCACTCGATTGCGGTAGACGGCATCATCGGCCGCCCGCCGGCTCAGACCGGTAGAAAGAGCTATATATTTGTTAAGTCGCATGCTAGTAGTATACGGCATTAGCCGCCGACATTGGATACTGCCTAACTGGCAGACTACAGTGAAATGCTGTTTGGATCGACGCCTGAGTTGTATTTGTCTTGGCGTGGCTGTTCGGATACGGGCAGCGGCTGCCAGTCTGCTAAATTCGCAGGATCAGGTGGCTGATTGTTGGTAGGTGCTAGTACATTGCCTGCTTGGGTGGCTGCGGCTTTGGCTTCCTCGAGCGCCAGCAGCTGATTGATGTCAGGGCCGGGTGTGGTATTCAGCGGTGCTATAACACGTTTGCGGGTGACAGGATTGAGTGGAGCATTTGGAGTGGCACCAGGAGTCGTACCGGCTGCAGCTGGTGCTGGACCGACTGGTGATGGCGGCTGAGAAACGCCGGCAGCAGAGCCAGAAGGTTGTTCGAGGGGCGCTGACTGTTGCTCAGCCGTTGACGGAGCTGCTACTGGCTGTGGTGTGCTGACATCTTCATTAAAAGCGTCGGATACGAGTTTGTCGCCGGAAGATTGTACGGCTGTTGTGTCGCCGATTGCGGCACCTGGTAAAGATGGCAATTCGTAGGCTTGACTTGGATAATTTGCTTCACTGGAGACGTTCGTATCGGAATCGGTAGTACCGGTGGCAGTTTCAGTGCCAGCGGATGCTTGAGCGGTACTTTCATCAGTGTGAACATCGAGTTCGCCCATGTCCGGCGTACTGGCGTCCTTTTCGTATTCTGAGACAGGTTCATCTGCTGGTGGTTGGTGGACTTCCGAATAGTCTGGCTCTGTTGCTACGGCTGCCGCTACTGTCGGGTCTCCGGCTGGCTCGGCTACAGGTGCAGTAGCTTCAGGATTAGCCGGCAGATTACCTAGAAATTCATTAATCTGATCATGTATGACTGATTCTTCCTGTGAACTTGGTGCAGCGGCATCTATTTCAGCTTGAGCGGCAAGCACTTCGGGTGTAGGGCTGCCGGTGTTATTGGGGGTGGATTCATCGAATGCTGGCAATACTGCGTCGGCGGTAAAGGCTTCCGATGTAATCACCTCTGGTTCGGTTACCACGGTAGTGTCGACGGCGGCTGGAAGGTCTGTGTCGGCGACCGGCTCGGGCAGTACGGTGTCTGTCGCTGGCTCATCACTTGCTGGAGCGTCAGCTGCGCTGATTGGCTGGTCAGTAGCATTCTGGCTGACGCTGCCTGTCGGTGCCGTAGTATCGGAGTCTTGTGATGTGGTAGTTGGCGTATCGTCGCTTAATCCGGCGATATTGATGGGCGCGACCGCTGTCTCAATGTATGCTGGCGATTCAGTTGAAACTGGTTCGTCTGCAGGAAGCGCCGCCACGTTAGCATCGGGCACTTCCGCTGGTGTCTCATCCAGCAATTCGTCTGGCAGCTGGATAGGTGCGACAAATGTGGAATCTATTTCCGGATCAATCGGTTGTACCTGAGCCGGCTGTTCGGTTTCGATGGCCGGTACGACGGGTTGAGCGAATTCTGGCTGCGGTACTGGTGATGGGCTTGTGGCAGCTGGCTCGGCTACAGCTGGTGTGGTTGCAGTCTCTGGCTCGACTGCTGTAATGTCAGTGGTTGATGCTACGACTGGAGCGGGCGCCGACACCGCGTCGGTCAGTGGCACGTCGGTTGCTGAGGTAGTCGTGTCAACAGTGGCAATCGGCACCGCAGTGCTCCTAGGTGTGGCAGTGTCAACAGGCGCTGCATCTGGTGCGGCTGTATCCTCAGACACGCCAGCCTGCCAGCTGCCTGGTTCGGCAGCAGCTAACGCGACAGGTGCCGGCTCGAGTACTTCATGTGTTGCTTTGACGATGTCTTCCAGTGTGACCTGCGACTTCACGAGGTAGCGGTCGGCGCCGAGTGAGTTGGCGCGGGCGTTGTCTTCGGCCTGGCCGAGTGCGGTCAGCATAATGACTTTGACATCGCGGAGTGCTTCGGTGTTACGGAGGATGTCGAGCATCTCAAAACCGCTAATTTTGGGCATCATGACGTCAGTAATAACAAGATCCGGGTGTTCTTTGGCTGCTAGAGCAAGCGCAGCCTCGCCGTCTTGGGCGGACACAATCGTATAACCTTCGGCGGCCAAACGCGCTTCATAAATCTCGCGGAGGTTATTGTCGTCTTCGACAAGCATTATTTTTGTCATCTGGTCTGGCCCCTGTAGTTACTAATATTTTAAGTGCTAATGTTTAGCTTAATTGTACCATATCACATACTATAAGCGGTTGTCTCTATTCTGCGCCATGATTCATGAATGAGCCAGTGATGTGATGGCCGGCAAAGCAGTATTGCTGGCTTCGGCCGCCTGGAATTGACCGGCCTGCTGGGTTGAAAGCCGCGGCAGATTGATGAAGAACGTACTGCCCTGCCCCATCTGGCTTTCCGCCCAAATTCGTCCCTGATACAGTTCGACAACTTTACGGCAGATAAACAGACCGAGTCCGGTACCGCCAATGGTGCGGGTGGTTGAGTTATCAACACGGTAGAATTTCTGGAATAAATGCGGCAGATCTTCGGCCGGAATGCCGGGACCAGTGTCGCGGATCGAGAATTGAACGACGTCCTGATTGCCAGTCAGGCCAATGGTTATTTTGCCCTGATCGGTGTATTTGACGGCGTTGTCGAAGACATTGGTGATGACCTCGCGCATACGGTCGGCGTCGGCCAGAACGTAATACAGCGGCCGTACAACGTGCCCGGTGTCTTCGCGGGCATTAATAAGCTGGTTGGATCCTACGTTGAAATCAACCGCCAAGCCCTTTTTGTCGGCCGAAAATCGCAATTCCTCGGTAATTTGCTGCAGATAGGCGCCCATTTCGACGACCGTCGGATGGCTGCTGAGCCGGCCGTCTTCGGCCTTGGCACTGGTCAGTAAGTCCTGGAAGAGTTTGCCAAGATGCTGGGTGCTAATGTGGGCCTTTTCCAGGTAATCGCGGGCCCGGCTGTCGATGGTACTGACGCGGTCATTGAGCGCCAGCGCGATGTAGCCTTCGATAGCGGCGACTGGCGTGCGCATCTCGTGGCTGGCGGTGCTGATAAACTCGGCGCGCTGAGATTCTTCCAGCCGTTCTTTGGTGACATCACGGAAGACGGCAACTGCTGCAAAGACATGCTGGTCTTCGTCGATCAGCGGTGAAACATTCAGGTTAACAGGAATTCGCTTGTTGCTCTGTGTCGTCAGCTCGGCATCATTGACACGGATAGTGGCTTTTTCGACAAATACGCGCTGAAACGGGTCTTGATCGGCGGGATATGGCTCGCCTTTGCTATCGGTAATTTTGATGACTGTACCAAAATCGAGGCTCATTGCCTCCTCTGTTTTCCAGCCGGATATAGTCGCCGCACCAGGGTTAAACGACCGAATGGCATGCTGTTCGTCAAACAGTACGACGCCGTCTTCGATGGCGCTGACGATAATGCTTGATTTCATTTTCTCATCGCGCAGCGCGCTAGCCAGCTTACTGACCGACCCTGCCGGCCCCAGCTGACGCCGCCGAATCCTCCAGAAAATAATGAAAACAGCAGCCACTACCACCGTAGTGACGCCAATAATCATCAAAGTGTAACCAGAAGGCCCGCCAGAGCCGATGCCGAACATAGTATTTGCTGTATCAATTGGATTCATAATCGCTTAAGTTTATTATGGTCTATAACTGTCTGAGATTCAATGCCGATCGGACCTGACGGTGGACTGCGATTAACAGATATGGTACTATAGGCCGGTCGTAATTTGGCCTCATCGTCTAACGGTTAGGACGCCAGGTTCTCATCCTGGCAATTGGAGTTCGATTCTCCATGAGGTCACCACAAGAACATTGTATCTTCAAAAAAACACCTATTCTCCATGTGGAAAATAGGTGTTTTTCTTATCTGTTAAATTGTTCGATTTTCTAATCCTTGCAAAGGGACTTGGAAACTATCTATGATTTTTAGAGTTAACAAGCTGTTTTATAGCCGCAACCAACCAGATTACATAGAGCACTGATAACACTTGTTGAAACCAGTGAGCCTGAAAGAACTCACCGTTAATCAGCAGATAAAGATTACCTGCTGTAGCTATTCCTGTAAGAATTACTATTATCCATGTAATTGCTAAGCTAGACTTTTGTTTATCGTCCTTATTGTTGACTGATCTGAGACTACCATTAATAAAGTTCATTTTTTAATCCTTTTAGATTTTTTATAGTAAAGCTAACGCTTAATAAAAACAAGCCTCCTGCCTTGTCCGTTAATGTATTGAACTCAAACTATTCCATCTAACGATTTCAGCCACTACGGCTTTATAAATCGGGTGGTGTAGGGTCATCAGTTTTCGTTATACATAAAAGAAAACTTTTTATTTTCGGCGCTATTTGTCGCGCCTCGACCGATAACTATTATATCTTAAAGTCTATAATTCTAATAAAGCAATAAGTGTGAATATTGTTCATTTTGCTAATACTGCCAACGACACATTAGTTTGGATAAGATATTTAGCAAGATCACACGACTTTTGAGTACAATCCTCTGTTTCTTAGTAGCTACAGTAGTGTTCATCGTGTGCGTTTTCAGTATGTTACAATCCAGTGATGAACGCCATCTATATAGCCCGGCACGGTGAAACGGAAAATAATAGAGCAAAACGCTTATCTGGCTGGATAGATACCCCATTAACTGATATGGGTTTAGAACCAACTAAAAAGGTGATAGAGAAATTGTCCGCTCTTCGCTTAGACAGTATGTATTCCAGTGACGTAGGTCGAGCATTTATCACTGCGTATGTTATAGCAAAAGATATTGGTTACGACGATGAAATAGTACGACTTCCAGGACTCCGAGAGGTTAGCTACGGTGACGCAGCCAATATGTATAGCGTTGAGGCGTATCAAAAATATCCTGGACTAGATAGCGATACGCATTATACGCCGCCAAATGGCGAATCACTCGACCATATGCAAAAACGCGTGCTCAAGACTGTAAATGGTTTAGACGAGACGCATGCCAATGCAAATATCTTGCTGGTTTGTCACTCGGGAGTCATGGCTGCCATTCGAGCAAGTCATATCGGTCAAGATTTCGGTGCGCACAATATTAGCGAAGCATATCCCCATGACTATGTTGGTAAGTTTACGTTACAAAACGGGGAGGTGGCAACATTCAGTGAGTTTCTAGGCTAAGGCTGAATTACCGCTAAGAATATTCTTATTTGCGTAATTTTATCAACTCACGTGCTGTACAATAATCGAAATGACAAATGCTAAAAACGTTAAAGCCTATTACAATACAAAAGAATCAAAATTAGGATATATCCTCTTCTTAAGAGGCGCTAAGCACTTCGGCTATTATGAGCGTGGTGACAAAATGTTTCAAGTTTCCAAGGCGCTCCGCAAGATGGAAAGAAAAATAGGTAAGGCATTAGATTTGCCAGCCAAAAGCAACGTACTCGATGCAGGTTCGGGCATGGGTACGGTATCACGAAATCTTGTAAGATGGTTTGACTATAGCATCACGGGTATTGATATTCTCGATTTCAATTTGGCAAAAGCATGTAGAGAAGCTGACAAGTCGGCGAACTCTAATCTTTCGCTACATTATCTTCAAATGGATTATCACAATCTCAGTTTTAAAGACTCAACTTTTGATGGTGTGTATACTACCGAAACTTTTGTCCACGCTAGCGATCCTGCGAAAGTCCTGAGCGAATTTTACAGAGTTCTGAAGCCCGGTGGAAAGTTAGTACAGCTCGAATACTCCCATGACCCATACGACACAATGAGTAGCTCCGAGAATCGGTCATTCGAATTCGTTAATAGATATGCCGCCATGCCAGCTTTTGATTTATTTGAGCACGGAGTTCATGAAAAGCTAATACGCGACGCTGGATTTAAGCTCATATCGAGTACAAATCACATGAAGAATATTGAGCCGATGCTTCGATGGTTTATGCTGAACGCGTGGCTACCTGTAAAATTTATTCGTCTTGCTAGAATTGAGCACCGATTTGTAAATGCAATTTCAGCTGTTGATTTCTGGAAACTGCGACATAAAATTCATGTAAAAATTATTGTCGCCGAAAAACTAGCGCCTTAGCCGTACGATACAATTGGTTAAGCTACTGCGTGTACCAAATTTAGCGGTGATACGGCTGGCCGGCGGCAATTGTGCTTGCGCGGTATAGCGTTTCGGCCAACACGACCATAGCGAGATCATGTGGAAATGTCAGACGCGAGAAGCTCCACTGCATGTCGGCAGCCGCAATAACTTCGCTGGGTAAGCCATCTGGCCCGCCGATGAGAAACGTTACTTCCCTGCCGTCCTGATTGCGAGCTTCGATAAATCGGGCGAGTTCATGACTACTAAGCTGTGTAGATTCTATGACGAGTGCAACGCTATACGCTTGCCCGGTGGCCTGCAGCAGATGCCCGGCGTCGTTGTGCTTGTCAGCGATATGGGTGATGCGGACTGTGTGGTAATGCTTCAAGCGGTCAATGTATTCGGCCCAGCCGGCACGGGCGTATGGGAGCTTTGGTTCGCCGATTGTAATAATGTGTATCTTCATAACTTCCTTATGATCATGGCTTTAGTATGACACCAATATTGTGCGAAATCTGAATAGCTGGAACGTTTCCCTGAAAATAATCGTGGATAGCCCGTTTGACGCCCGGTAATGCTTCGCGGCCATAATCGTCGAAACAGACAATACTGCCAGTTGTCATCCGTGGCCAAACGAGTTTCAGTGAATCATAAATTGAGTTGTAGAAATCTCCGTCAAGGAATGCGAATGCAATGTTGTCCGGCACGTCAGCCGGACAAAGCTGATCGAACCATTGCTTATGGATGATTGGCGTACGCAGGCGGGCTTTCCCAAATTCGGCTATGAACTGCTTTTTGCTGACCGTTAGCTCGCCCGCCTGAAAGTCATCGCCGGCGACGCTGGCGTCTTGCGCTGTTTTCGGCGGCAGTCCTGCAAACGAGTCATAGACGTGAAATGCCCGCTCGTCCTGGTATACATCGAGCAAACGGCGCATAAATAAACTGGTCGTCCCGACATAGCACCCAAATTCGACGGCTGCACCGTGTGTACCCTTCGATATGATTGCTTCAAGCTGGCTAAGTAAAACGCTCAGCGCCGGCTTGGTAATCTGGTCGGATATGATTGGATATTTTGCGAGCAGAGCTGCTGTGTGAGACATGCAGTATATAGTGGCTTACCGGGCGTAAGTGCGTCAAGTCAATCGCAGTAAACTAACCTGGCGCTTCCCCACAATCATCGACAACCGCCGACAATCGTATAAATGCTACAATACTATGCATGGCTACATATACATACACTATCGATATTACTGCTCCCCGTGAAAAAGTCTGGGACATAATGCTGAGCGATGCTTCGTACCGGGAGTGGACCAGTGTCTTTCAGGAAGGTTCATATTATGAGGGTACCTGGGAAGCTGGCAGCGAAATGCTCTTTTTGGCTAAGGGTGCTGATGGACTAAGCGGTATGGCAAGTCGAATTGTCGAAAACAAACCGTATGAGTATGTATCAATCGAAAATTACGGCGTGTATAGCAATGGCACGATCGACACTACCAGTGACTATGCCAAACAATGGGCTGACTCGCACGAGAACTATACCTTTACTGAAAATGATGGAGTTACAACGGTGCGCGTGGACCTGGAAAGCGATGCACTCAGTGGCGACGAAGTGATCGAAATGTTTGACGGCATGTGGCCGCCGGCCCTGCAAAAGCTCAAAGAGCTGTGCGAAGCCTGAGCCGAAAATTTGCTACAAACTCCTAACGCTTATCTTGCCTCGTATGTAATGGTTGTGATACTATTTTTCTAATAAGAATTGTAATTCATTACACTGTCACTAACTGGATCCATTCATGAATCACTTTCGCCTCCTGATCGTCGTCCTTATTACTCTCGGAACTGCCGTGCTAGGCACAATCTATATGAAGTCGTCACAGGCGGCAACGCCATTTGTCTCGCTTGAACCGGAAACAGGCGAAGTGGCCGCACCATCAACTGTCGTAACCGATACGACGGCATCGACTGGCAAAGCGATCAAGTTTGCGGCTACGTCGACACAGCCGCCAGCCACCGGTACTCGTACTTGTCCTGCCTATCCGGCATTTCCAAACGACGACTGTACCGGTGTGCCGAGTGATACAAGCTTGACTGCTATTGCGGGCGGGCTAAGTACATCGGCTAATGGTCAGGTCATTGACGGCAGGCTTATCAACGGCGACCTCTCTGTTAATCACTCTAATGTTACAGTCAAAAACACTCGTATCATGGGGCGGATATCTAATAGAGCGCCATCTAATTTGATAGTCATGGACAGTGATATCGGCCCAGACTCGTGCCCGGCTTCTAGTAATTTCTACAATAATTTCAACGGTACTAATTACACAATGCTTCGTTCGCGTGTCCACAGTGCTCCTGCTGACCTCGTGGGTATCGGAGGAACCGGCACTATCGTCATACGGGACTCTATTATCAACCGAGCCTGTATCTATCCGGGTGATCATCTCGACGCAATCCAATGGTATGCGCCTGGCGAAGTCGGCAATGTTACTATTGATCATTCAATCGTCGACACTCGGCCAGTTAATTCACCCGGCAGTCTCGGCAACGCGGCTATATTCTGGGCGGACCGCGCCGGATCGGGCTCTCGGTTGACGGCGACCAACAATTGGTTCGCCGGTGGTAACTATACTGTCTCGCTCTACGATGCCAATGCCGGCAGCGGGGTGATACTCGATGTCAGGAACAATACATTCCTCAAAAATTCATACACGTACGGCGCCTGTGCCAGCGCCAACAGTATTCCCTTCAATGGCAGTGAAGGCGTAAGATTCACTGGCAATATTTACCACGATGGCTCGGCTTTCCCGAGCTGCTAGTCACAAACTGCTACCCAGCCGCGTTTATCTATAGTACATTACTTCTGTTGATTAAATTATATAGTTTTTATGCCATGTATTGGCTGTCCAATGTATACTGATAGATAGCAACACCGGTACTCCTGACAAGGTTTGACCGGCGGGCTTTATACATGGCAAGCACCCTACCTTACTGGCGGCTCTGCGCGCTACACGGCATTTGTTCACTGCGAGATCTGGGGCGCTATACGGTCGCATCAGGTCGAAGACAATGTAGGATTGTCAGACGCAGATAGCACTCACAACCAAAACCCGTCTACCCTGTTACCTAAACTAACCGGTAGTTTTGTGAGGCCGATGTATGGATCCAACTATTCTTATAAACGAACGAGTCGATGTGGTCGTGATTTTCAAAAAGCACGCCGGCATCGGTGCATTCTGTATGCCATGCCGTATGCGCTGGCGTGGGCATGATTATGAGCTGACTGAACTGGGGCTGCGGCACCCGACAACACAGGGGCGGCGCATGGTACATGTCTTTCATATGAGCGATGGCGTCAATGATTTTCGTTTGGAGTTCGACGCCGAGGCGCTGACCTGGACGTTGGTGGCGATGATGGGAGGTGGATTTTGAATTCGCCCCTGCCCTTGCCTCGTCCGGACGCCGGTCATGAGCGCAGCTTGGCTTCGTATCATGGCTTGCACGGCAACCGGCCCGCGGCTGGCACCGATGCCGACAAATATAGTCTTAATACCGAAGAGCCACAGCTGATGCATATCGACCTCAATAGCGCCTTTGCCAGCGCCGAACAGCAAGCCTGGCCGCATCTCCGCGGACGGCCCATGGGAGTAACAAATCGCATTTCCAAAGAATGCTGTGTGATTGCTGCCAGTTATGAAGCCAAAAATCTAGGTATTAAGGTGGGGATGCGGCGTAGCCAGGCTATGGAAATCTGCCCGGAGTTTATTATGCTGGAGACAGATCCGAGCAAGTACACCTGGATGTACCAAAACTTGATGCGTATCATGAAGTCATATTCGCCCAACATCAAAATGAAGAGCATTGACGAGGGTGTTATAGATTTTCATGGCACGCGGCTCGTAAACAGCCGGCCACTGCGAGACATTGGCGCGGAAATCAAACAACGCATGAAAGACGATGTTGGTAGCTGGATGCGTACGAATATTGGTATCGCACCAAATCGCTTTTTGGCTAAAACTGCCGCCGGGCTGCACAAGCCGGACGGCCTAGACGTGATTGATCATCATAATCTCGTCAGTACGTATGCTTCCATGCAGCTGCGTGATCTGAGCGGCATAGCCCGTGGGTATAGTACGCAGCTGCAACTGTACGGCATCCACACGCCGCTGCAGTTCCTGGAAGCCCCGGACGAACTATTGTATAAACATGTTTTTAAAAGTATCAATGGGTTGCACTGGTACGAGCGGCTGCGTGGTTACGAAGTTGACGACTATCCGACGCATCTAGGCATGGTCGGTCGGCAGTGGGTTGTCAAAGATCCGAGCAATGACGACGAATACTTGCGCTCCTGCTTGCATTACCTGGCAGAAACGGTTGGCGTCAAGCTGCGCTACCGCGGCGTCGAGGCGCGCGGCATCTGCGTCTGGATGGGATTCAGTGCTGGCGGCGGCTGGAAAAACAAGCAGATGCTACAAACGACTATTTACAGCAACCAGGATATCTGGAAGCAGGTTGCCCGCCTGTTTGAGTCTCGCCCAAAACATATGGTAGTCCGTATTATGGGGATTTATTT
Organism: Candidatus Saccharimonadales bacterium; assembly: GCA_036388415.1. Taxonomy (NCBI): domain Bacteria; phylum Candidatus Saccharimonadota; class Candidatus Saccharimonadia; order Saccharimonadales (SeqCode); species Saccharimonadales bacterium (SeqCode). The sequence goes on from DASVRW010000002.1 coordinate 115,566, forward strand.
GTACCAATTGACGCCGTCAACCCGCAGCCAGACGAGTATGTTCGAGAATGTCGAAAAATCCGATAATTTGACGAAAGCCATGGATGGAATCAACGATTTTTATGGATCGTTTACGGTGCATGCCGCGGATACCTTAACCGGAACAAAGCATGTCAAACAGAAGATAGCCTTTGGCGGTACGGAGTATTTTGATCTGTTGCTAAAACGGGCATAACGAGGCAATGTTCTACAGGATTATGCTACTATAAGCGTATACGTTATGACAAAAACTGTAAGCTCAACGGTAAAAAATAGATACCGCGGCGTACCTTCTCTACGAATTTTTATTGTAGTCGGATTGTTTACGGCCCTTGGAATGCTGTACGGGCTTACAAGCCGTGCGGCGACACCGTATATATCAGCAGAGCCCGAAGCAGTAGCGCCAACTGGTCCAGCTGTGATCGGTTCTGATACAGCCGCATCGGGTGGTAAATTTGTACGGTTTGGTACTGGGGGAAATCCCGGCAAAGCAAACACGTTTTGGCTGCACTTTAACAGTACTCCCGTGAGTAATACGATGCTGGAAACCGAAGCAAAGCGACGCAAAGTCATTGTTCTCAATGCTTGGGAGCACCAATATATTCCGACGCTCAAAGCCGCAAATCCGAATATTGTCGTGCTGGTGTACAAAGATCTGTCATCAACACGCGACTATGAATGTACGAACGGCGTTGATAGTGCCTTGCTACCAACAGGCATTGGCTACTGCTTTGCAGATACGTATCACAAAGACTGGTTTCTACTCGATAGTGCTGGCAAGCGCCTGGCGTATTCTGGTTATGCGGGCCATTGGCAAATGGATGTCGGTAATGTGGCGTATCAGCAGCAATGGGCCGCCAATGTGAAGACCGAGCTTACGGCGCGTGGATGGGACGGCGTATTCATGGATAATGCGCTCGTTTCCTGCGATCAATATCATACCGGTGTCTGTCCTGCTAAATACACCACGGACGTAGCCATACAGGCTGCCTACAGCGCCATGCTGAAAGTAACCTATCCGGCACTAAAGAATGCTGGCTTGAAAAGCGTTGCCAATATGTCGAATGCCAGATTGTATCCTGGCATCTGGAATACTTATCTTGCGAACCTGGACGGCGGCTTTGATGAATGGTGGCTGACGTTTGATCCGGGCAATCATCTGGCGGAATACGGTACGCCCTCAATCGGCTGGAAGGCCCAGGTAGATGAAATAGCCGCCGCGGAGGCAGCCGGAAAAATGGCTATCGTCCAGGCACATACTAGATACACTGATAAACCCTCGTTTTATTACGGACTGGCAAGCTATTTTCTAGCGAGTGGCGGCAATTCATCGTATGGAGAGATAGATGTCGCCGATAATTATAGTAATCCAAGTCCGTGGCAGCCGGCGTATGATTGGAATCTGGGCGCGCCAGTGTCCGCGTATAGCACGATCAGTACACACCTCTATCGCCGTGACTTCAAATGTGGCGCCGCGATTGTCAATGCAAACAATACAGTGGCCACAACAGTCAGTCTCGGCGGGACGTACTTAAACGAATCAGGTGCTTCGGTAACGAGTGTCGCCATGGCAGCCAAGACTGGTACAGTGCTGCGCAAGCCCAACTGCTCGCCGTAAGTAGATCTGTCCACTTTCGTCCTATTACAGGGACTCGTCAGCATGACGACATAGTCATGGAGTGGAGATGAGAGATAGACAAAGTTTGCGACGGTGGAGAGATGAGAGTGTGGGTAGGTCGGCCGGATGGCTGACGAACGTTTGCTCTTATCAGCTACCCCCTGCCAACAAACCTTTGTCAGTCTCTCATCAGCCACTGTCCGTGTTCCTTCCGGTTTTGTGAGCATGTATCTTGTGATGATGGCGCGCTGTTGGCGGAGGCGGAGTAAGAGCCGGTGGATTGCCCAGTTAGGCTATCCGTATGATGCACGCTACGCCGACAAGAAAGGCGCCAAACATCGCTATGTCACTCGCGATGAAGCGGCCGATCCAGTGGACGGTTTTACGAACCATCTCGTTCTCCTTTCCTTGTCGTTGTCTAGCCGATTGGCCAGCCGTAGCCTTTGGGCGGTCCGACTGTCAGGAGTAGCACGATCACCGATACGGCGAGGATAATGCAGGCTCTGTAGACGTTGACCATGTAGATAATGCAGACTTTGCAGACGATCTTCATGTGCAGAACGAACCGCTTGGTCATAGTGGTGGGCCGGTTGGTCATGATACTCTCCTCATGTCTCGGGTATGTCTGGGTGGGTGGTGTACAAACTTTGTCTATCTGTCAATGTGCTTTGGAGTCTAGGTGTTAGCCTCAACAAAACAAGGAAATAATACCATTATTTACCGTATATATCAACTGTAAGCCTGCACTATCGTCTATTCAGATTGTGCACTAGCGGTAAGTGACTTTAGCGGCGTCGCTGACGACAGACAGCCACGTTTGACCAGGATTGAGCGCTATCACTTTTCCGGCATCGTCTTTGAATTCGAATTGGCTTTTTGGATCGCCTTTGGTCCATGTGCCGGTAGTGACGGTGCCGTCTTGAAATACGTACATTTTACCGCTTCCCTGCGTCGTGTAGGCAGAATGATAGCCGTCTGCCATCAGACCGTACTGCATAGCAAGTGCGATAACGACTTTGGGTGCAAGCTGCGTATTACTGTCGGCGTCCATGTGTGGCGTACCTGCCATATTGCGTTTGTAACTATTGGTGGCGGCGTCGTAAGCGTACTGTGCGTTATAATACGGTCCGGAAATGCCGAGGTCGATCGTATTCGCGGCAGTCCGCGCCTCTGCAGCTGGTTTCGACGGAGCGCTGGGAGTTGGAGGTGTCGTGGTGCTCGCCGCCGGCTTGTATGGCTGCTCAGCTTTGCGGGCAAACCCAGTAAATGTACTCGTCTCATAGCCTTTGGCTTTGGATAGGTTTGTCAGGTCGTCAATGCTGGTATAGACATTGTGCGGAGCGAAGCGCGTTGTAATCCGGCGATAAGCGGCCGGATTGAAAAACTGGTCGAGATCGCGAACTCCTAGATCTTTGATGCGCTGCAAGGCATCGGGACTGCCGCCAACATGAGCGTAACTGGCATCAAAGGCCAGTGCCCAGTCGAGATAGTATGGCCGGGCACTGCGGATAGGTCCGACATTTCCTGGGTGCGATTCTTGAAACAGCGCCAAAAACCGCGTAATGCCGGCTTCAGCGATTGCTTCGTACACAACGCCAGCATCTTTAAGACCCGACTGCGGACGGGCATTCGGGCTGTTTTCGACCATCACGCCGATGACGGGCAAGGTTTGCTGAGATGGGATGACCGGCATTCCGGTGAGCGGCGAAGTGATCGGCTTGGGTGCCGGCTTCACGACCACCTTGGCTTTGGCGACTGGTTTTGCGGGTGCTGGCTGATCCCGCGTCAGCGCATAGCCGGAGCTACCACCGATCAGCAGAAGTGCGACGACACTCGCCAGCAGAATTTTCTTTTTTGATACATCCCAGCGTCGGAATAATCGAACCGTACCGCTCAGAAACGATTTCTTTTTGTCAGGTGTGGCATGTGCCGGTAATAGGAGTTCGTCGGGTTCAAATAGGCCGGTCGGTTGCACAGTTTCGGGAGGTGCAATCGCTACCGGAATGCTGCCGGCGACCTCTTCCGGAGTGCGGAATCGGGGCTGAGAGCGATCTATGTGCAATGGGGTCGGACTGGTGCTTGCATTCGGTAGGCTGGCTGTGCGTTGCCGATACCCGCGGTTTGGATCTAGTCTGGTTGGTTGGCGTTCGGGTATTTGTTTAAAATCATCAATCATAAGCACTATTGTAACAACCCTGCAGACGACAGCCTAGGCCAAACGGGGTAAAAACCGGAAGTTCCAGTTGTAGTTATTACAGACTGTCTATTTGCGATTGCAGCCTGGCCAGTGCACGCTCACGTCCAAGCACGGCCAGCGTCTCTGCCAGACCGGGGCTGGACTGTGCCTGGGTCGTGGCGATACGGATCAGGCTAAACAGTACTGCTGGCTTTTGACCGGACGTCTCAAGTAGCGCGTTCAGTGCGGCTGTCAGGCTTTCAACATCAAAATCAGTTGTTTCGAGCACGGCTCGGGACTGTTCCAGTAAGCCACGGAGTTCGTTAGGCTCAAATTTTTTGAGCTGTTTGTGTGAACGTATGAGCTCCGGCCTGATCGGCAGGTCAACAAAGAAAAACTCAGTTAGTTCCGGGAGCTCTTTAAAGTATTTGAGCCGCTCCTGGACCAGGCTAAGCACCTGCTGACGGTAGCTATCGTCATAGTCGGCGGCTGCGGCTGGCCAGTAGTCGCGCACCATATCAGATAGGTCGTCCAGGGATAATTCGCGGATATGAGCACCATTCATCCATAGCAGCCGCTGTTCATCAAAGCGGGCCCCGCTCTTTTGGACTTTGCTGAGGCTAAATTTGTTGATCAGTTCATCGACGCTGAATATTTCCTGTTCGGTGCCGTCATTCCAGCCGAGGCTGGCAATAAAATTGATGAGCGTTGCCGGCAAAAACCCATCGCGGATGTAATCGAGTACGTCTTTGGCGCCGTCACGTTTGCTGAGTTTCTTATTGCCATCCGGCCCGAGTATGTGCGGCATCGTCGCCAGTAGCGGTCTACCCTGGCCGGGATACAGGCCAAGTGCTTCGTATAGGTTTAGATAATTCGGTGTGCTGGCGATAAACTCCTGGCCGCGGATGACGTGCGTGACTTCCATCTCAGCGTCATCGATAATGTGCGCAAAATTGTAAGTCGGGTAGCCATCGGATTTGATGAGTATGAAATCATCAATTGCTTCGGCACCGGCCTGCAGATCACCCATAACTTCGTCGTGCCAGGCATAATCCTGCGGCTGGCTACAGAACCGCAGCGGCATTGTGCCGTCCCACGTTGGCGGATTGTCCGGCCGGTAATTGCGGTACAAAAAAGGCTTTTTGGCGGCTCGAGTCTGGTCGCGGAAAGCTTGTACTTCGGCTGGCGTATACGGATCGGCATAGGCCCGGCCGGCGTCGATCAGCTGCTGCGCCCACTGGCGGTAGTGATCAAGCCGTTCACTCTGCTTGTATGGAGCGTGCGGGCCACCGACAGTGATGCCTTCGTCCCATATCAGCCCCAGAGCAGTCAGAGAATCCTGAATCTGCTGGCCGGAGCCTTTGACTTCCCTGGCCTGATCGGTATCTTCAAGCCGTAGTATAAATTTCCCGCCGGACTGGCGGGCGAGCAACCATGCAAATAGCGCAGTGCGGATGCCGCCGACATGGAGGTAGCCGGTAGGGCTCGGTGCAAAGCGGGTACGGACTGATGATACTTCGGACATGTCATTCTAGTATGTCACAAACAGGGGTTAATCGCTAGATCAAGTACGGATTGACACGAATTATAACCTACTAATTTTCCCGCGGACTTTGCTACGATGATTTTTGTTGTATTCAAATTTAGTTTGTACAGGAGCTTACATTGAGCTGGCGAGATCGAGTACTTGCTGCGAGGTCAAACTGGCGTTGCCGTCGACAGTGTACCAAATACCGCTGTCAACCCAGGTCGCGGTGTTGTTGCTCAGTACGTAGACAGTCCGGCCGGCCCGCTGATATGTTTTGTAGGCAGAATTGGCACTGGCAACAAAATTGCTGAGTAGCGCCTGGCTGTCCCAGCTGGAGGCTTTCTGAGTGATGTTGTATTGCCGGCCGTCCTGTTCGGACGTAAAGTTGGCAGTAATATTGCCTGGCTGGTAATCAAGATAACCGAGATTGAAGCCCGATGGCTGCTGAGACGGCAATGTTGCCTGTAGCCCAGCGCGGTAAGAAGCGATTTTGAGGCTCAAAGCTGGGGCATTGTAATATGCCAGAAAGCCGATAACGGCAAGCACAGCGGCAGTGCCGGCCGCGAAACGGAAAAAGCGGCCTCGTTTTCGAGTGCGAGTTGGGCGCTGATCATAGGTTTGTTCATGACTAATGGACCGAGCGATAGCGTCATCGAACATATCAGTTTTGGAAGCTGGCTTTCTCGTTGCAGCAGGATGCATTCTTTGCATTGCCGGAGCGTGTGTACCAGACGGCCGGCTGGCTACTGCTGGACGCAGATCGGTGAGCACAGGCTTGTGGGCTGCAATCGCCTGCGCGGCTGGCTGCGGCTGGACGGCAGAGTGGTGGCTTACCGGGCTGTGATGATGCGTTGGGGTGAGAGTGTAGGAACTAGCCTGTACGGTTGCCGAAGGACGAGCATAATGACTGACGGCCGGGCTTTTGATCATCCGCTCGGCGCGGCGGTGCCGTGTCGGATCAATGGCACTGACTGATAATTTTGGAGCGACCGTTTGCATGGGAGCTTTGGCCAGCAAATCAGTTCGTGTCTGTGCCTTGATGACTGTTGCAGATTTGATAACTGGCTTTTTGACAGCACTACGCATCAGCGTTGTAGCTTTTTGCTGCGCATGTGGTTTGACGCTGACAGCCGGTGCATGTGCGGTCCGGACTGGCTTAACGTGCAAAGGAGAATAAACTTTGGCTGTTGGTTGCGCTGGATGCTTAGGTATGGCTCGTAGCGGTTGCAATGCGGTGCCCCGGCTGACGCGTGTAAAGCCGTCAATTGTGCCGCCCATGCGTGGACGTGCAATCTGTTTTGTCTGGTTTGTCTTAATTTCCACAGTAATCCCTGCTACTTAAACGTATTACCATCGTACCGCTTATGCCGTGTAACCGCAAGGGTTTTCAGTGTAATCATAGTGTTTGTTCCCTTTTCTGCTAACGATAAGTGATACTATATAACAAGGAACGTTTTGTACCGCTGTGGCCATCCATCGCCTGCAGCAGCATGACTAACCGCATATATCTATGGATTTTTTAGACCCGCAAAAACAACGTGCTCACATGATCCGGCTTATCTCCGGCTATATTCTGATTGGTGTTGCTATCCTGTTTGCAACCTTGATTCTGCTCTATCAGGCTTACGGCTTCGGGCTGGGCAAAGACGGCGAAGTTATTCAAAAGGGTCTCGTCTTTGTATCGTCACAGCCTGACGCTGCCAAAATATATCTAGACGGCAAACTATATAAATCGACAACCAATACCAAGCTGCAGCTTGAAGCAGGCGAGTACAAAACCGAGCTGCAACGCGAAGGCTATCGATCATGGCAAAGAATTATTACCGTCGAGGGTGGCAGTGTGCAGCATTTTGATTATCCAAAATTGTTCCCAACTGCTATGACGACCTCTCCCGTCAAGACATACGCTGAGACACCTGGTTTTGCAACTCAAAGCCCCGATCGGCGCTGGATTGTCGTACAGCAAGGCGCATCGCTGTTCAATTTTGACGTATTCGATGTGGCCGATCCTGCTGCAGTGAATGACAACGTAACGGCAATCAGTCTGCCGGAAGCAATTGTTACAACGGCCCGTTCTACGGCACATACGTATAAACTTGTTGAATGGTCAACCGACAACCGTCACCTGCTTGTCGAACACAGCTATACGCCTGAGGGCGCAGCTGCCACGCTTGAGTATCTAATGATTGATCGAGAGGAGCCGGCAGCATCACTAAATCTGACCAAATCGCTCGGTTTGACTGCCGGCAAAGTTTTAACGCTCCGCGATAAAAAACACGATAAATATTATGTCTACGATTCAACCGCCAAAACGCTGAGTGCGACCACGCTTGACGATGCTGGCACGCTGACAAATATCCTTGATCAAGTCTTGGCTTACAAAACTTATGGCAACGACATGGTGCTGTATGCGACCGACAAAGATATTTCGACGGATAAATCCCTGCCGTCCGACAAGACGCAGTCCGTGCTCTATGACGACAAATTATTTTACAAGATTCGGGAGCATGGTGCGACGGGACCATTCCTGCTCGATATTGCCGAGTATAGCAATGATTGGTATGCGGCTGTCGGTGCCAGTGGCGACAGCAAAGTCTATGTCTACAAAAACCCACAGCAAATTCGTAAATCATCGCAAACTGCCGCGCTGGTGCCAGTACGAATCCTACGCGTTACGTCACCAAACCACGTCGCTTTTTCCAGTAACACCCAATTCATCATGGCCGAAAATGGTGTCAACTTTGCCAACTACGATGCTGAAAACGATAAGGGCTACAATTACACCTCAAGCTTACCGCTCGATGCGCCAGCGACCCATGCCAGGTGGATGGACGGCCATCGTCTTAGCTATGTCAGCGGCGGCAAACTTGTGGTCTTTGATTACGACAATATCAACGCTCAGACATTGGTCGCGGCCAGCCCGAACTATACGCCATTTTTCGACCGTGATTACGACAATGTGTATACGATGGTGCCAGCCACCAATCAAAGCGGTGTAACAACTATCACGCTGTCCGTATCTAGCTTACTACTGCCCGAAGATCAGTAATTATTAAATAGTGCAAGGCTGAATAGCCTAACTCTCAAAACCATTGCCTTGAGTGGCAACCTGCGGGGCGGCCCTTAGAATTGTTTATCTTGGGATAAGAATTTTAGGGGCGGACAGGCTAACGAGGCTCATGGATAGGTTTTGAGAGTTAGGCTATAGTAATGCTGCACAGATGTATTAATCCACCTGTCGATGTCCTTACGTAAAATGCGTACTACCACGCTTAGAAGACACTGTTCCAGATGCGTGACCATAATGTCGGGCCGTTACCAGGCAAGCCTGATTGCTTGGCGGCTGCAGCAACAATTGGCTTGGGAGTTTGTCCTTCAGGAGCCGCATTACCTGCTGGATCAGGACTGATTTGCTCGCCAACGACCACAAGCCGCCGCAAGCTGGTGCCGGGCGGATCACAGGTAATCAGCGTGGCTGTGGCGGCCTTGCCAGCGACTGGGCCAAGCACGCTGACTTCGCTCGGCTCAACAATCCGTTTACTGAATACGCGGTACGCATAGGTTTTACCATCATGTGTCAGATAGAACGTGTCGCCTTCAACCAGTTGATTCAGTAACACAAAGGCAAACTTATATTTGCCAGGATTGAAAATATTGTTACTGGAATGGCCAAAGAAGGCGGCATTACCAGCTTGGCCAGGCTTGACTGTCGTCGGGTAGTGCACGACACCGTTATCAAGCGCCAGTTCTATTTGTTTTTCGTCCGTCGTCGTTTGCGAATAGTCAGTTGGGATTTCCAGATTTATTTTGGGAATAATGATTTTTGGACCGCCGGATACGACCGTACTCGCAACGTCTACAATAATTGGCGTATCGTTGATCCGCCGGCTGGGCTGCACGAACGGTGCGATAAAAAGCTCATTAAAGAATCCAAAGAGAACAATAAAGACGGCAAATAGACCGGCGCCCAGTCCAAACGCCAGCGAGCGCAGATGGTGCTCTGCTTTGAGCTTACCACCAGCGCTCGCTGATCCGGCAGATTTGACTGACGAAAGAATACGTTTTTTGATGTCTGATGCATGTTCAGTAGTCAGAGCGGTTTTGAGCTTGCCGGCAGTTTTACCAATGGCTTGCTCGGCAGATTTCGTATGACGATCCAAGGCGGCAGCCCGGCTGGTTACGCGGGCCGAAACATCGACAACGGCTGGCTTTGGCTTAGCAGGTGTCGGCAGGTCCTTAATTGTCGGCTGGATCGTCTGGAGAGGCTGCGTCGGCGCCGTGAATTGCTGATACGCCGGATTAGAGCCGTTGGCAACGTAAAATTCCTGCCATACCTTGTATTTCTCCTGATCTGGCAGGCCGGCGTAATAGTTGTGCCAGGCGGTCTGGATTTCGGTCATACTTTTGCCGGAGCTGTTCAGCTGAGCCATATATTGCTGGTGGGGTGAACCCTGGTGTGTCAGGCTTTCTACTTTGACTATTTCTTGGCCTGCATCCGGCTCTTCAGCGTAGATGGCATGTATTTTGTTTCGTATCAGCTCGACGGCTGGATCGGATGAGCTGTTACGGGCTATAGGCTGCGTCGGCGTCACTATAGTAACCGGCTGTACGTAGGCCGGTTGCTGGTCAAGCTGGCCGCCGGGTGCCGGCGAGTGGTGAGAAGGTTGTGTAGGGTCTGACATGGTCCGTTGTCGTATACGACTTAGATGTTTGCTCAAGTTGGCTGACTGCTTATAAGTATAGTACAATACTCCTTCAGTGGCACGCTGTTAGCTAAAATTAGCTTATGTTTAATAATGCAAACGAGCAGCCGCCTGACGGGCGAGTGGCGGAATTGGTATACGCGCACGACTCAAAATCGTGTTCCTTACGGATTGAGGGTTCGATTCCCTCCTCGCCCACCATACAAAAAGACTCTGCCAACGGTAGGGTCTTTTTGTATGAATCTATTGAGAACCGAGCACCCAGTCGTCAGCTTTAGCTGACAGGATTGAGAAGTTCGATAGCAAAAAGCTCACGCAGAAGCAGCGCAGCAAGCTTTGAGTAAGCTTCGCAGATATACGACCAGAGCCATATTCCCTTCTTGCATACAATATTTTAGCACTCATTACTCTGTTACGTGCAGTGAATCAAATACTGCCGTTGTCAACGCCGCATGGGTATTGCTTGGATTTTGCAGCCACCAGGTGGCAGCGTGTCCGGCTGTCCGCACGCGCCAGATCGGCAGATCGGCTGTCAGTCGCGTACTGCTGACCTGTCCGGCTGATGCGGCGAATATATTGTCCAGATGTTTGACAATGATATTGACACCGTGGAGCTCTGTAAAGGCGTGGAGCGCGTCGACAAATCGTAATATATCCATATCAAAGGTAAATGCCGTCGTATACTTGGCGTTCATAGCCAGCTTTTGTAACTGCGCCATGCTGATAACCAGCAGCGTATCGGGCCGGGCCAGCAGCGTGTCCGGCGTTGTGATATAGTAGTCGGCCGCATCCTTGGCGATTGTCAGCTGACCTGGGTGTTTGATAGCAAACTTCTCCAGGAATATCGCCGTTTCGCTGTTGCGGCCGAGATCACCGGCGAGTTGTACGCCGTCAGCCCAGTTGCCCATTGCCAGGGCTTCAGCCAGCGCCAGCTGCGAGAACGAGCCGCTCGGCGTCGCCCTGCCAAATTCGCCAGCGTCAAAAGTTTTGCCGAGGAGCTTGTGCAGCGAATCCGGCAAATACATCCGCGCCGTGCCGATGCCTGCTGCGGTAGCAGCCGAGTAGGCTTCGGCTGACGCGGCAAATCCGTGGATGTTGCCGCCGATAATGAGCAGTTTGCCGGCAAATAGCCTATTTTCCGGACGGCTCCATAGCATATCCGGATAAAGCGGCGTGTCGGCGGTTTGTTTGTGCCAGTAGTCTCTGTCCATCTTACGTCTGCTGAAATTCCGGCACGAACTGGAATTGTCCCTGCGTCATATCGTTAGTAGCGTCAAACGTAAAGGTGGCCTGGACTAGTTTTCCTCGCAGCACCAGCGGCAGCCAGACACTATCGTCCTGCCACATGTCGTCATAGGGAATATTGGTCAGCTTATACCACTGCGGAGCCATCTCTTCGGTCTCGCACGGTTCCCCGCTCCATTGCCGGCAAAAATAGGCGTGAACCTGCATATCAGCTGTACCGTCTGGAAATACAAAGTCGTGAACGGCTACTTTGCTAAACTCAGTGGGTGTCAAGCCGATTTCTTCCTGCGTTTCGCGTACCAACGCTTGTTCTATTGTTTCACCTGGATCAACTTTGCCGCCGATACCGTTCCAAAGCCCGCTGCCGAAGCCGCGTTTTTTCATAGCCAGCAAAATTTCATCATCACGTAGTAAAAATACCAAGGTGCAGATCTTGAGAGGAGTTTCAGACATGTAGCTATCTTAGCGCATCGCCCTGGCCATAACCAAACATTGCCGTCTGTGCTACCTCGGTTCTATCCTGTCGTTCTAGTATGCTGCAGAATAATATGATGAATGAGATCGGCGTGCTCTCGCGTGTATAGCCAGCAGTCGTCATGCTCCCCCGGCAATCTGTAAAACGTAAAAGTTTCGTTGGTTGGTAACGCCTCAGCCGCGTTCGGCATAAACCAGGCGTCGTGGTCATTCCGGATGATCGCTACTGTCTCATGTGCTAGCGCTTCGTGAAAGTTATGCTTGCGCGCCAGTTGCCCGATTTTGACAACCCGGGCAATGTTGGCCAGTATGTATACCCAGTTCCAAGCTGTTTTATGCAGATAAAATCCGACCTTGCGGCGGCGGATATGCGCCACAAAATCCCACCAAGTTTTTTGGCAAATCCGCACGATGTTGCTGCGGCCAGGCCAGTACGGCGGATCGATCAGGATGAGCAGCTTGTTGTGACGCGTGTTCGGTAGAAAGAAGCAGCCAGCTGAGTGTGTAACAACGATGTCGGCAATTGAGGCATCCTGCACTGGCCGGTAGCCGTGTGTTGTTAGTTCACGGGCCAGCCGATTGGTGTGCCATGAACCTTCACCAAAACCCGGCATTATAGCAACAGTCGTTTGTGCACCGGGCGAGGCTAAATACTTGGCCATTATGCTCTATACCTCGAGTGTAATACTAACCGGACAATGGTCGGAGCCGTAGACGTCCGCATGAATAGCAGCGTCTGTCACCTTATCTTTGAGACTCACTGACACCAGGAAATAATCGATCCGCCAGCCGACATTACGCTCGCGGGCCTTGGCAAAATGCGACCACCAGCTGTAGTGGCCATTGCCCTGCTTGAACAAACGTAGCGTGTCGATAAATCCAGCATCCAAGAAGGCTTGAAAGCCGCTACGTTCCTCTTCGGTAAAGCCCTTTTTGCCGCGGTTGGGCTTGGGATTAGCCAGGTCGTCTTCGGTGTGTGCCACATTAAGGTCGCCACAGAAGACGACCGGTTTGGGGGTGCCATTGGCTGGCCCGCCGCCGCGTTCCAATTGTTTGCAATATTCCAGAAATGCCGGATCCCATTGCTTGTGACGCAGTGGTATACGACTCAGGTCGTCTTTGGCATTTGGCGTGTAAACGGTGACAACCCAGAATTTTGCGAACTCAGCAGCAATCACCCTGCCCTCTTTATTGGGATCGCCGTAGACATCGCCGCTGACGTTGTATTCGTCGATGATATCCTGCGGAAAACCATTCACGACTTGGAGCGGCGCAACTTTACTGAATATTGCTGTGCTGCTGTAGCCCGGCTTATCTGCCGAATACCAAAATTGGCTATAACCCGGCAGCTCAAGCTCGACTTGTTCCTGCTTGGCCTTGGTTTCTTGCAAACAGATGATATCGGGCTGCTCATTGTCGATAAATGGCTGCCACATGTTCTTTTTGATGACGGCGCGGATGCCGTTGACATTCCAGGAGTAAATTTTGATCATATGGCCAGTATAGCCGGGGTCGACATGATTTGCTAGACTGATAGATAATGTACAAACGCATCCTACTCAAGCTTTCCGGCGAACAATTATCAGGTAAATTCGAAGGTGGTATTGATGCTGAGCTTGGCGCCTGGTTGGCTCAAGAGGTCAAAAAAGTGATCGCGAACGGTACGCAGGTCGTGATCATGGTTGGCGGCGGCAATTATGCCCGCGGGGCCCAGCTGGCCGGTCATGGCATCGGACGAGTCACGGCTGACAATATCGGCATGTTGGCGACACTGATGAACACGCTGGCACTGTCTGATATCTTCAATGCTCAGAATGTGCCGACTCGTGGCGTTAGTAGTATTGTAGCCGAACAAGTGGTCGATCCGTTCACACATCGCCGCGCCATCAGTCATTTGCAGAAAAACCGGGTGGTTATCGTCGGTGGTGGTATTGGCCGGCCGTACCTGACGACGGATACTGCCGCTGTCAGCCTGGCGCTTGAGCTGGAATGCGAAGTAGTCCTGAAGGCCACCAAAGTCGACGGTATCTACGATAAAGACCCGGCTAAGCATGACGACGCCAAACGATTTGGGAGCTTATCGTTCCAGCAGGCAGTTGCCGACGATGCCATCATGGTCATGGACAAAGCGGCTCTCGGACTCGCCATGGAACATGACTTACCAATATTAGTGTTCGATTCATCGGTATCTGACAATATCTTGAAAGCAGTTGCCGGCGATCCAGTCGGAACTATCATCTCATAACATTTGTATTCAAGATCGATATAATCAAACCATATTATTGCTATTTGTAATAAATAGGTCTACATTATATTTTAAGAAACATAGCCGGGAGTTTGATATATGGGTCGTAGGATGATCTTAGGTAGTTCGGCATTGGTTCTGGGTGCAGCAATTGGCGTGCCATTAGGGGTGTACACGAGCGTAAATATCGACTCTGAAACAGACCCAGTTACAAAATTTTTCCATAACATGGGTGAATCTTATGATTCGGTCGGTCATGTTTTATCATTCATGGTCCAGGATGCGACGTGCTTCGCTAATGATGCCTGGTGTCCAACCGAGCCAGCGCGGGATGTGCAAACAAAGTCCCCGAGTGTACAATCCCAGGATCCATCCGCGGCACCAGCACCAAAAGACACCCCTTCACCCTCCCCGGCATCCGCAACAAAGACGAATAAAATAGATCCGATTGCCGAAAACTGCATGAGCCGGCATATCTCGCTCAGTGAGCGGCTTGGTAAATTGATGATGATCAAGGTCGACGCAAATAATACTGCTCCTATGACGCCGTTATTTAATTCGTATCATATTGGTGGTGCGGTTCTGACGGGTCAAATTGCCGATCCAAGCAAGGGTGAGGTAAAGGAATTCAAAGCAGCCACGAACGCACTGATTGCAGTCGAACAAGGTGAAATCAACCAGCCATTTAGTAATCTTAGTCTGCTACCTGCTCCGGCAATAGTTGCCGCGACGCAGACACCTGAGCAAGCAAAGACAATGGTGGCAGAACATGCCCGCAAACTGCATGAAGCCGGTGTCGATGTGGTACTTGGCGCGCAGTTTGAGCAGATGCCATCGAGTAATACGGCTATTCAGTCTGATCAACATGATCAGGATTTTGGCAAGAGTCCAGAAGAAATACGACAGTACAACACTGCTTATCTGCAAGGCTGGATCGACGGTGGAATTCTGCCAGTAGCCGAGCTATTTGGTGACGACACCGATCTGCAGTCATACAATAATCTGGGCAACAATTTTGGCGACAATGTCGGAGCTTTAACTCGTCAACATGCTACGACTAATCCAAATAATGTGCAGTCAGCTCAGCTGAGTACAAAAGATATTACTGGCAAATTAAGAAATCAAATGGATTTTAAAGGGCTTATCATCACCGAGTTGTTGAGTAATGAATCGATTCAGGGAAAATTATCTGTTGCCGTAGGCCGTGCGCTTATTGACGGTAACGACATGATATATGTTAAAGATTCCCCTGCTGATACTAGTTGGAACGCACAGCTGTATGCAAATGTAGCAAAATTACAAAAATTATATGAGTCAGGTGAGCTAACAGATAAACGAATCAATGCTTCGATAGTGAGAATCCAAAATACTCAAGAAATCAAAATCACATACGATCCATTGTGTTAAATACCGTCTTGTTAGTCACCAATGAAAAGAGTAAGCTTATGCCTATAACACCATGTACGACATATGTCTGAAGAACTAAGATCACGCGATCGAAAAACAAATCTCATGGCGATCGGCGCAGTCATAGGCTGCTTGTGTGCGGCAAGTGGACTTAGTGACGAGGTCTTTAATCAAGGCAAAATCCGGCACGTGGTTACCGACAAAACTATTGAATACTCTAGGGACTTTATCGATCAAAACATCGGCTCGTTAGGATCACCATCTTTTGTACTCGATGAGGCTGTGCCGATATATATTCATTCTGCGGTTATTCGACAATCCTAGCTTTACGCCTGATTATTTAAAATCTTTGGAGCCTTGCAATAACCACTCTATGATCTGATATGCTTCACGGATACGGTTAACTGCCTTTTTTGTACGTAGCGGATCCTCGCTATAATAGGGTATCTTGCCCTCTAAAGTCAGCTCAGCAAAATACAGCTGACGTGCGATTCTTACCATCACGTTTCGGCTGTCGATATTTTTTGTGTGGTCGAAGGGTCGGCCGTAGACGGTGATATTGCGCATTGGAGCAATGAGCATTTCGCGAATTATTGTATCGTGATGAACAAAGCCTTTATTGCGTATATCGTCTGGTACGAAAGCATTGCCTAATACGTTTTCTATGCCCATAACAGTCAAAGAAATCTTACGCACATTATCTGTTTGGTCAAGGATGTCGATGCCTTCGTTGAACGTAATGTAATCGAAAAAAGAGCCACTGAGAACAACGTCAAAATCAATATCTCCTGGCTTTTCGGCATGAGCGTATGAGCCGGCTATAGATATGTGCTCAATAGTGAACCCGAGCGGTCCGTAAGTTTTGTCTATAAAGTCGAGTACGATTTGTAAGTGCTCATTGATATGTACGACACGTTTGAGCATACCATCTCGCTCATAGACATTACCCTTCTGGTACCAATAGTTGTAAAGAAGTTCTTTTTGCAATACTTTTGCGTCAGCACCTATGTTCAGATAGCTTGGCTGAAATTCAACCAGAGGATATATAACGTTGAATGGCAGACTATCACGGTCATGATAGCTGTGTTCACTTGCATCACCCGGTTTCGCCAAAGTGACGTATGGTTTTTGAGGTTTGGCAGTATTCATTATGTGTTCTCCCTGGCTCTTACAAGTTTAATCGTATCAGAAAGCATATCAGGCTCAGCGGCAGTAAGGCTCTTCCCTTTTGCCGACAGGCCTTTATCAGCATAAGATTTATGCGCTACTTTTTGCTTCCTAAGTGAGACCGTTATTTCTCGAGCAATTTCGTGCATAGGAGTGCCACGAGTAAGTTCGACGATGCTTTTATTTGCATCTGGAGAATTGTTTAGGCTTTTCAAGAGAGCTTTATGATGAGACGGTATATCTTGTTCTCGATAGGCAAACTGACTTGCTAATGAAAGATTATTTGCCATAAGCTCATATAGAGATCCAACAACTAATCGGTCAAATGTCATTAATCCGCTGTGGCTAGGATTTGGTCCCTCATAATTTTTATCTCCGATGGTTATTGGACCTAGGTAACGCGTCAGCCTGTTGGAGACAAATTCTGGACCGACCTGACGATATGTGTCTGCCATAAGACTTTGCATTTCAGTTGTTGATCGTAATACTTCAAGGAGGCGATCATTTGCTAATTCGTTATTACCATCGCTTACGGCATTACGTGCGTCAAGTAAATTGTGGATACCATTATGTGCAAGCTGAATAGTATTATCAAAGATTGTTAATAAGGCGATTTCCGCCGCTTCACCAGTGTAAGTTGCGCCTAGATTTGCCGGCATACTTGCAGCATAATCATAAAAATTAGCACGAGGGTTCATGCCTCGTTGTATGAAATAATCAAAAGCGTAGTTGCTTGTCACCGCTTCGGTTAGTTTAGTCACTTTTCGCAGGACGAGTGCACCCGTTGCTTTATCTAAGTCCCGCCGTAGAGCTATAAGCGAGGTTTCATCAGCATCGCGGTGTTCTGTTATCCAGTCGTTTGATCGAGAAAATAGCTCCATGGCAGTAGTCGAAGTGTTTGACGAAGGATCTTCACTTTGAAGTTGTTCAAACAAATTATCATTGGACGCATTTAACGGGTCTAATTTTGCAGCATCAGCATGTGCATGTAAGAACGCATTATCTAATGCAATAAATTGTTCTGAAGTTATTGACAACATTGTCATATATTATATACTATACACTAATTATGCGCAAGTTGATAATGAATGCACCGATTCAAAACCGGGAATTTAATCCAGACGGACAGTTAGGTAAAGTTGTTCCACTTTTTGTTGCCGCTCATCTTCGTACGCAGGATGCATATATGTCTACTCCCGTCGAGTTATGGAACAATGTCATAGCTCAGGAACAACTCGGCTATGACGCCCGAAAATATGAAATTCGCAGCACAACTATGCTTGATCAAAAGTACGGTAGCTCAGTGCTGTCGCTTTTACATAGTCAGACTGGTGAGGCAGAAATCATCGCAGATGATGACTCGGATTTTACTAAATGGGCGACAACCGTAGTAGAGAGTGGGCTCGATTCAGGAAATATACGCATCGAGGAGGAAACAGTGTATGTTTGTCAAGATTGTCATGCAACTTTAGCTTTAGCCCACGGGCCAAAACCTCGGAATTGTGCATGTTGTTATGGATCAGGCGGAATAAATGAATTAAATACAGTTGCGATGACGGCTACCATAACGCCAGAGGCATTAGTATCGACCGCTCATGCCACAAAACAGTCAATACAGCTTGATTTAAGCGGACGAAAGTTTATTATCAACAAACGACGTGTTACGGGAGTTGGTCTTGAATGGGCAGGTTTTGCAGACGATGTCTTAGATCCTCGTATTGGAGTAGGCTTGCTTGGGCTCTATGCTGCTATCCGCAATAACGCTGATGCCGTAGATTTTGTATCAAGTCGATCCGCAATTTCTCATAATTTACCACAGTTTTTTGCTGCAATTGCATCCCAGTGCGATACATTACCGGCTCTCGAGATGGTTGGAATAGCGAAAGCTCCAGCAAACTACTTATCTATGCTTGTAAATAACCACACATTAAGTGCAGATCAAATGGTATCTGGGTTGAAAGATCGACTTGCGCCGCAACTCTTGAAAATGCGTAAAGATATGACACCACAATGCGCCGAGCAGCTTCTTTTTTCGCGCAGATTCAGATAGTTGACCAAAATAAACAAACATGATAAAATACTATTATGAATTATGCCATCGAGTCATTTACAGGTATTCGTCCGACCGCTGACTTGACTGTCGCAAATTATATTGGTGCTGTTCGTCCTGTATTAGATCGTGAATCAGATGGACAGTCTACATCTATTTTTCTAGCCGAGTTGCATGCAATTACTACTGCTCCTCCTGCTGACGTAATCAAGAATTCAAGGGAGCTTGGCAGGACTCTCATAGCAAGTGGTCTTCAAGGAGATATATACAGCCAACGCGAAGTGCAGGATTTAGTGTTTGAGGCAGAACATTATTTGCTAGGACTGACGAGCATATCCCGGTTACTTCGACTTCCAACGCTTAAAGAGAAAGTGACTCAATCTGATAACACGGAAAATGCTACAGTCGGGCTGGCAATGTACCCTATGCTGATGGCTTCAGATATAATTTTGGCACGTCCGGCTCAAGTACCAACTGGAAAAGATCAGAAACCTCATTTGGAAATAACAAACGAGCTTATCAGGGGGTTTAATAGGCAGCATGGTGCACGGCTTCCTGAGCCACGAATGCTTGAGGTTGAATTACCTAAAATTATGTCTCTCGACGGCAGTGGCCGCAAAATGAGTAAAAGTATTCCGAAAGGAGCGATCTTTTTAGACGACACACCACTCTCGGGCTTTAAAAAAGTCATGAAAGCTGTTACGGCTTCTGAACCTGGTCCCGTAATGGATAGCGCTCTCGACAATATGATCACAATGGTAACAGGCCTCGGTACCGAATCTGATATTGCAGGTCTAAAAGTAACTGCCGACCAAATTCGAGAGGGCCAGCCGTGTATAAAAGATTTTAAGGAACAGGCTGGCGATGCAGTTCGCGGCTTCCTTACGGACATGCAGGAACGGCGAGCTTCTGTTAGTGACAGCGAGGTTTCGCTCCGGATACTCGAAGGTAGCGAACGATTTCGACCGATTGGACAGGCCACTCTCAATTACATGAGAGATATGTACTGGTCTCGCTAATATTTCTATAAATTTTTATAAATAACATAAGAGACGTTGATAAATATAATTGTGGATTGAGTGTACGATAATCTGCCTGGCGGAGGGAGGGGGATTCGAACCCCCGAGGGCTTGCACCCAACACGCTTTCCAAGCGTGCGCCATAGGCCACTAGGCGACCCCTCCATGACGTTACATTTTACGCTGGCTCAAGTATAACGCAATTTTACTACAAAAACACCTTGCCTGTATGTGCGGGCCAGAGTTACACTAGTGTTAATGCCCATCATAGAGTTAGAAGACGTCAGTAAACTGTACGGCTTTGGCGACGCCGCTACCGTGGCGCTCGACGAAGTCTCTCTTCATATTGAAGAGGGTGAATTTGTGGCGATCATGGGTCCCAGCGGCTGCGGCAAATCGACGCTGATGAACATCATTGGACTGCTTGACCGCCCTTCATTTGGTAAATACACACTGAATACACGATCAGTCGCCAAGCTTCGCCCTGCCCGTGCGGCCAAGTACCGGCGCGATACGATCGGGTTTATATTTCAGAATTTCAACCTCTTGCCACGGCTGACGGCACTCGAAAATGTCTCGTTACCACTGGCCTACAAGGGTATGTCGCTGCACAAACGGACGCAAGCGGCCAGCGATATGTTGGCCCGCGTCGGATTGCAGCACCGCGAGTATTACTACCCGCGTCAACTCAGTGGCGGTCAGACGCAGTGCGTCGCGATTGCGCGGGCGCTCGTCAACAATCCCAAGCTGATCATTGCCGATGAACCGACTGGAAATCTCGATAGTGCCGGTTCACGTCTTGTCATGGAACTGCTGAGTGAAATTCATAAAATGGGCAATACGATCCTGTTTGTGACACACAACCCTGAGTTGACGCGCTATGCAACGCGTGTTGTCTACATGCATGACGGCGGCATAATGCGCGATGAACAAACGGCCATCGGCGAAGTCGCCGCCACGGCGAAGCGCGTTATGTACAATGTCCCCGTCAAGACGGTCGAAGACGATTTGGCTGGTGTCTCGGCGCTGATGAACCACTTGCCTGCCAATGAACCGACTGAGTCTATGTCTATGAAACAAAAAACCCGTAAGGTAAAGCGCTCGAAACGGATGCAAAAATGAAATCATTTACACGCGGTAACTTCAAGACGGCACTCTCGTCAGTCCGGAGCTCAAAATGGCGCAGCCTTATGACAATGATGGGTATTATTATCGGCATCGTGTCGGTTGTTACGATCGTCAGTATTGGTGAAGGTGTCAAACAACAAGTCACGGCGCAGATTAATCATCTCGGTGAAGATTTAATCACCGTGCGCCCCGGTCAAATCGTCAATCGCGATAAAGACGGCAAAATAACTGGCGTCAACCTGTTTGCCGGCTATACGTCGACTGGTGTACTGACAAATGATGATGTGCAGACCGTTCAAAAGACTACGGGTGTCAAGCAAGCGGTGCCGCTGAGTATCGTAGCCGGAACTCTGTCGTTTGATAAACGGCCGTACGCAGGCTATACGGTTATAGGTACGACGCCGGAACTGCCGGATGCGCTGAAACAAAAGGTTATGTACGGTGATTTCTTTAGTTCGAGCGACGGTAATCAAAATGGCGCTGTCATTGGAACTGGCGTCGC
Source organism: Candidatus Saccharimonadales bacterium (assembly GCA_036388415.1). Taxonomy (NCBI): domain Bacteria; phylum Candidatus Saccharimonadota; class Candidatus Saccharimonadia; order Saccharimonadales (SeqCode); species Saccharimonadales bacterium (SeqCode). The sequence continues at coordinate 136,846 of DASVRW010000002.1, forward strand.
GGAAGACGTCTTCGGCCAGGACGTGCCGCTTGGTCAAAGCTTTGACTTCCAGGGCCAGACGTTCGTTGTCCGAGGTATCTTTGATGAATTTAAGTCAGCACCGCTGTCACTTGAAATCGATTTCAACCGTGCCGTGTTTATTCCATACGAAGTGACGCAGGAGCTAACAAGTCAAAAGGTGTCGATATACGAAATACTGGCGCAGAGCAAGACCGGATCGGCCGATACAACAGCTGCTGCAATTACCAAAAACCTGACAAAGGCACATGGCAATCAGACTGATTTCACGGTACTCAAGCAAAGTGATAGCCTCGGAGTCAGCGGTAATCTCCTCAATCTGCTGACCCGTTTTATTGGCGGTATCGCCGCTATTTCGCTGCTAGTCGGCGGTATCGGCATAATGAACGTCATGCTGGTATCCGTGACTGAACGGATGCAGGAAATCGGTATTCGCAAAGCCATTGGCGCCACGTCGCGGCAGATTATGAATCAGTTTTTGGTCGAAGCAACTGTACTAAGTGTCATTGGCGGCATTATCGGCGTTGTCGTCTCGCTGATCATTAATGGCATACTACGAGCATTTACCGATCTGCAACCAGTTATGAGCTGGCAAATCGTCGCTCTGGCGGCTGGCGTGTCGCTGGCAGTCGGTATTATATTTGGCACGGCTCCAGCGCTTAAGGCTGCTCGCAAGGACCCTATCCAGGCACTTCGTAACGAATAAATAAGACACAAGTTACTTACTTGACAAAATTCATTATATTGTTATAATTAAATAAAATCCATTAGGTAAAGGATCTTCGTTAATGGAAATTGTCAAAAATTCTCTTAAATTGAGCGGTGCGGCCGTGCTATTAGGCGCTGCCGGATTTACAGGTGCGTATGGCGCCGAATCATTTGCCGCAGCGGCAGCTGCTCCCGGTGATTACGCGCGTGAGCACGACGTAAGTAAGTCCTGTGATTCGAGTATCAGTGATCACGTCACGAGGATGGCGTCAGCTTCAGACAAGTCATATATGGCGGAATGCGGTGGAGTCTCACCAGCTAATATCGACAGGCTTATGGTATTGCATGAAGATATCGATGAGAGTTCATATTTTGCCATGAACGCTTTGCTACTGGGTGGTGGCAGTGCGGCCTTAGCTATATCAGGCGTGCGTGGATTGCGTAGTCAACCAGGTACACGCCGGGAACGTATACGAATTTAATCCTTTAGATGAGCGCGTAGATCGCTGCCATACCGGCAGCTGTCATAAGTAGGATCACGCACCAACCGATAAACGTCGTCAACGGTTTGTTGGTCCACCGTCCCATAATTCGCCGGTTGCTGCTCATAATGACAATCAGCAGCAGGATAAGCGGAGCTACGAGCCCGTTGGCAACGGCCGCATAGATGAGTGCCTGTATAGGATCAATCCCAATGAAATTGATCGCCAGTCCGATAAACATCGAAATGATGATCATACCGTAGAAGGCATGAGCTTGATTGAGGTTGCGGTACAATCCTTCTTTCCAGCGCAGGCTTTCAGCGATGGCGTAGGAGCTGGAGCCGGCGAGCACGGGTATAGCGAGCAGCCCGGTGCCTATGATGCCGATGGCAAATAAGAAGTAGGTAGCGTCACCGGCGAATGGCCGTAGGGCTTCGGCGGCTTGTGCGGCCGAGGTAATTTCGGTAATGCCGTTCTGGTGCAGCAATGCGCCGCAGGCAGCGATAATGAAGAACATTACAAGATTTGACAAGAACATACCAGTCCAGACGTCAACTCGCATGCTTTTGACGTCTTCAGTACTGGTTGCTGTGCTGCGCTGACGAAGCGTCGTCTTGCCCTGTAATATTTGCTCTTCCACTTCCTGAGACGTTTGCCAAAAGAATAAATACGGTGAAATTGTTGTACCGAGTATGGCGCAGATAAGGAGTAGTTGTTCCTTGTCAAAGCCTATCTGTGGCACGACAGCATGACGCAGCACGTCGCTCCAGTCAAGATTTGCGAGGAGTGTTGAAAATACATAGCTCAGTAGCACGAGTGCCAGCCATTTGAGATAGCGGGCATATCGAACGTAAGGCGTGAATATTTGCAGGAGCAGGCTGGTGACACTAAACCCGATGACGAGGGCGGCAAAATTAAGATTCGGATTAAACAACTGCACGGCTTTGGCCATAGCGCCCAGATCGGCACCAATGTTGATGGTGTTGGCGATAAACAGCAGTGTGGTGCAGACGTACAGGATCTTTTTGTTGAAATGTATTCGGATATTACCAGCCAGCCCCCTGCCTGTCACGAGGCCGATGCGGGCGCACATTTCCTGAATGACGGCCATCAGTGGAAACGTCAGCGGTGCCATCCACAAGAAATTGAAGCCGTACTTGGCACCCGCCTGTGAGTACGTCAGGATACCTGACGGGTCATCGTCGGATGCTCCGGTAGTTAGACCCGGTCCCAGCATGTGCCAGTAGTTGCCTGTTTTTTGCAGTACTTTACTGCCGGGCATGGCGTCGCGGACATGCAGTCCGGCAACAACGGTGCGCTCCAGCATTTCGGCTGGTAGTTCGGCGCTCTTTGTAATGAAATTTTTTGGTTTTGTCATCGGATATGTTTTATAGGCGTTAGCGGTATTATATCACGATATGACACTGGCTGCGGTCTTTGTCGTAGTGGCTACTCCTTGGCGCAATTACCAGTTGATACTGCCCTGTTCTGGGCTTGCGCCTGACTGATGGCGGCAGTAATTTGCGGTGTGCTGAGGGCATAGCCGACATTCTCGTATGACGTTGATTGGGCAAAGATAACGCCAATAACAGTGCCGTCGGCAGCTACAACCGGCCCGCCCGAATTCCCAGGAATCACCTTGGCGGCCAAACTATAGACGTCACGTTCTGTAATACCCTGTCCGTATATATCGCGGCCACGGGCTGTGAATTCATCGAGGACTTCGGCGCCACCGGCTGTCAGTGCGCCACCACCCGGATAACCGAGCACGGCGGCTTTGGTACCACGCGGTACGATTGAGTTATTGATGGTCAGCGGCTGCCCGGCAAGATTTTGCGTGCGCAAAATTGCAAAATCGAGATCTGGGTCGAACCAGATTGCAGTCGCAGAATGTTGGCCATTTGCATCTTTGATATACGGACGGCTGACACCGGCGACGACATGCGCATTAGTGACAACCAGGTCGGTGCCGATGACGAAGCCTGATCCGTCAACGATACCGCCGCAGCCGAGACCTTCGATTTTGACTGTCGACAGCTTTGCCCGATCAATCGCCTGCTGTAATTCTGGCCCGATGCCCGGAACTTCTGTATCGCCGCTAAGCGCCGGCTCATTATCAGTAAATACCCTTGGAAAGCCATTCGGTTCAATTAATTTGCCTATCCGGGCGATAATGTCGGGGGCTGGGGGGAGTGTCCGATTCATGGCAGAAATTATCCGAGAGCCACGAATTTGCTCCTGTACGCCGGCTGACGGTAGTGTTACCAGGATAGCTGCCGCCAGCCAGACTGATACAGCCAGCGTTGCTGCCCCCAGTAATGATCCAAGATAGCCATCGAATTTGTTGAGGTGTATCGTCGCCGCGACACGCTGCTTGAGTTTTCCGCCTATCCACTCACCGACCGCTAGCAATATCAGCGCGCAGCCTAGAGTTGTAGCGATAGTTACGACTGACCGTTCGATTGGCGTGTCCGCCAATGTCACAGTATATTGTTCTAGCCATGCACCCAGAAACAGCCCACCAATAAATCCAACCGTCGAGAATAGCTGCTTTACAAGTCCGATTTCAAAACCACGAAATAGCGAACTCGCTACCATTGCGATAATGATTATATCGAGTACGTTCATGAGGCTGTGGCCGCCGATTTTGCGTTGTCTATCATGCTATCTATAGTGTAGCAAAACTTATGGCTAACTATGCGGTACCACTTCTGCAGCACCCTGAGGATATATCACCAGTCCGTCGTCAGACACGCTCCAGGTATGCAGGACATGTTCAACAATCCGCCAGGCTTCAAGCACCTCAGTACTGGTCGTAAACAATGTGTGATCGCCACGGGCAGCATCGATAAGTACTCGTTCATATGCGTCCGGATGGCCATTGACGTCGAAGGCTTGCTGATAATTAAAGTTCATATGCACTGACTGCAGTTCATTGGTAAAGCCTGGTTTTTTGGCGTTGAGGTGTAACATAATTCCCTCGTCCGGCTGAATGCAAAAGACGAGCTCATTGGGATCGGCTACCATCTCAGCTATGCCACCAGACTGTTTGAACACCACTCGGATTTCCGTGAGTTTACGTTGCATGGCCTTGCCGGTCTGAATGATCATTGGCACATTGCGCCAGCGATCGTTTGCAACAGCTACAGTCAGTGCGGCGTATGTTTCGGTCGTGGTGTGCGGGCTTTGGACTTCTTGCCGGTATGTCTCATATTGACCGCGGACGGCCCGCTGCGCAACCTCGTCCGGCTGAACTGTCTCGACAGATTCCAGCAGCTTTTGTTTGCTGGCGTGCACGGCGTCACTGTCATCATTGCCCGGTAGCTCCATGGTCACCACAGTGAGCAATTGTAATAAGTGGCTTTGTATAAAATCGCGCAGTGCGCCGACACCTTCGTAAAACGCCGTTCGGCCTTCGATGGTAATCTCTTCGTAAGCAGTTATCTCGATGCGGTCAATATGCCGGGCATTCCATATACTTTCAAATAGCGGATTGAAGGTGCGAAATGCCAAAATGTTTTGGACGGTTTCCTTGGCAACATAATGATCAATCCGGAACAACTGGTCTTCGCGGAACCATTCGCCAGTTTCTTTGATCAGTGTTTGGGCAGAGGCAGTATCATAGCCAAACGGCTTTTCGACGAGCAGGCGTGCGCTGCCAGTACCGTGAGCGCATGTCTGATTATGTCCGTGTTGTCCTAGATTACGGACGATCGGTTCGAACATCTGCGGCGGTATCGACAGATAGTAGAGCCGGTTTAGGCACATACCCTTTTCGGCCTCGATGCCGTTCAGCATTGTCAGGAGTTGGTCGTATTCGGCACCGTCTGTCTGGCTCATCTGGTGCATGCGGAGAGCAGCTTTTACTTTGCGTATGCCTGTCGGATCGCAAACTTTATCAATTTCATTAACGCATAACTCCACTTGTCCCAATAGGTCATCGGCGGTTACATTGCGTCTGGTAATACCAAGAATGACACTGTCTTCGTGGAGGAGTCCATCTTTGAGGAGATGATACAGCGCGGGCAGCAGTTTGCGCTGCGCCAAATCGCCGGTGATGCCAAAAATAACAATGATGACAGGTTGGAGGCTCATGTCTTCGGCTCAACCTGGCTATCGACGGGACTTTCATTGTTTATTGCATGGCCGCCAAATTTGTTGCGCATTGCAGCCAGCAACTTGGTGGTAAAGCTGGTTTCTCCCTTTTGGCTGGCGAGCCGGACGTCGAATGAAGCTTGGATGCTCGGCAGCGGAATATTCAGTTCTTTGGCTGTCTCCAGTGTCCAGCGAGCCTCGCCTGATTCAGCCACGAAGCCGTCGATGCCTTGCAGCGTTGGGTTTTCTGCTAATGCCTGCGTTGTGAGCTTGTTTAGCCCCGAGGTGACAATACTGCCGTTTTGCCACAGGTCGCCAGCAGCCGCAAGATCGAGTTCTTTGTACGGGCCTTCATGGAGCATGCGGTAGCCTTCTGCAAGACTTTCCATCATCCCGTATTCAATGGCGTTATGCACCATCTTGACGTAATGGCCGGATCCAGTTGATCCAAAATGGTGGTAGCCGCCGAGTGGGGCTGCGAGCGATTGGAAAATCGGCTCAAGCAGCTGATACGACGTCTGGTCGCCGCCGATCATCATACAAAAGCCGTCTTTCAGGCCCATGATGCCGCCACTGGTACCGCTATCAAGCAGAATCGAACCGTGGTTGTGGACGGTTTCGGCGTGCTGCCTAGTCAATCGGTAGTCCGAGTTGCCGCCGTCGACAAATATCGTGCCTTCTGGCAGTATGTCCATCCAGTCGCTAAGCTCGCTGTCGATAATGGCAGCTGGCAGCATGATCCATAGAATAGCCTGCTCGCCGTCTTCAAATGCAGCTGCAACATCTTGTTTGCTGTATGCGGCAGTTGCGCCAAAGCCAGCGGCATGATCAACCTTATCGGAACTGCGGTTGTGCGCAATGACAGTATGTCCATCTTTGACCAATTTTTCAGCTATCTGCATCCCCATGCGTCCAAGGCCTGATATTGCGATTTTCATGAATGCTCCGTTCTAAGATTGGTGGTTATTTAGTCAATCTGATCATTATATACATACGAATCTGGGATATGCTTGATGATTTGGGCAGGTTGTTCGTCGAGGCTAAGGGTTTCGGCTTGCAGACGCTGCATCGCTAGACGCTTATCACTACCGAATGCAAAGACATAGGCAGCGGTCAGCTGCCGAAGGGCGTTAGGCGTCAAGGTAATCCGTGTAAAGTTCGGCGCCACGTAGCCGGCTGCCATGTCTGCCGATCGAACAGCAACCGAACCAGGCAGTATGCCGGCAATATGCCCGTCGGCGCCCATGCCAAATTGCCCGATGATTACATCGGCGGACCCGGTGGCTTGAGTAAAGGCTGCAGCATAGTGTGCGATAGTCTCCGGCAGCGACAGATTATCCCGAAGCACGGGTACGACTGTTGCCTGTTTTGGTAAAAACCCGGTTTCATCGAGCTGGTGTGCATTGGAATCGGGGTGTCCGACTGGTCCGAAGCGCTCATCAGTGAGTAAGATGGTCAAGCCCGCAGTCAACTCATCTGGCAGCTGCGCCATGACCGCAACTGTCAGCGGTATATTGGAGCCGCCGGGCACTAGCCAAACGACGCGTTTGCCATCAGCCAGCTCTTTGAGCAATCGATCACGTAGTGGCTCAACGCCGTCTGCTAATTGGTGTACCCTCACAAATTTCATATTTCTATAGTACACCGTCAGGTGCGTTGCCGGAATGGCTGCGGCCAATTTAATTATATGAACCGCCGCCTTTGATGTGTATCAGGCGTGTTATTTTGCCGTCAAACAGTAGATGGCTAAAATACCCGACGAGCGCCGCCCCGTACAAGACTAGCGCCGTATCCAAATAGGCACTGTTGTATAGATACGGCACCAGCACTATAGGTAGTGGCACGAGAATCATTGCTGGTTTGCTATGTGTCCAGCCGCGGTGATGACTCAGGATCGGCGTCATGGCCAGTAAGCCCAGGAAAGCGGCTGCCGTTATCCGGCCGTCGTATATGAGGAGTATGTCGGCTATGAATGCCAAGCCAAAAAATATATCCTGGCCCTTAGAGTTGGTGTCAATATCCGGAAACAAGCCAAACAAAATAGCGATAACAAACAGACCGATCAACAGCTGGACATCACTAATAAGATAGTGATTACTGCCGAGAACAGCATCAGGCGCGAGCGCCAGGGCGCCGACGTAGGCGCTATTGCAGACAGCAGCACCAAATACATGACCTTTATATCCTGGCATACCGGTAAGTATAAGCTATATTCCCACGAATGTCAGAACACCAGACACTAGAATCCGAGACCAAGCAGCAAAGCACCGATAACTGCCAGCACGGCCAGGTATCCCAGCAATTTACGAAAGCGGCTCAGTCCGCTGGTAATCTCTAGATATCCCCAGTAGGCGAGTGCGGCATAGCCGATGAAAGCAAACAGCGTTTGCAAGAAGCCTGGATAGACAATAACAGCTAGGATAATAAAGATGACAAAAATTACCTGCGGCACATTCGGAGCTTGGACAATAATGTATTTGCCGTTACGGCCATGCAAATCTTTGAATAACCAGTCCATACCCTGTTTTAGCTGTGTCATATTGACTGTCCTCGCTGCATAAAGTTTCTTATATATATTTTAACTTACTTGAAGCTGTAATGCCTGAACGGCCTACATCTGTAGAAAGTGATGCTAATCTAGGACGCAGAGCTTGTCGACTGCGCCAGCTCTTGCCGGCCAGTTTTCAGTATGCGTGCGAGCCAAATAAGCTCAGCATACAGCTTGCCGAGATTCCGGTCATAGCGTTCAGCATGTTCGGCTTTTATAGTGCCATCTTCCGTGAACAAATCTTGTACTCGAGGAAAGTATATATCCCACGATAGTACGACAAGGCCAGTTTCGCGTACCGCCGGCACCAGGGCTTCGACCGCGCGTACCCCGCCCCAGTTACCGCTGCTGGCGCCAGCAAGAGCGACTGGCTTGTGATTGTAGGTCTGCAGTTCGCTGTCGAGCATTCGCTTCAGGCTGCCCGGAAAGCTGTGATTGTATTCAGGAGTGACAATGAAGAATGCGTCAGCCTTCTTGGTAATATCGCTATAGCGCGGGTCTTTGCCTTCGGGGTCATTGCCGTCGCCGGGGAAATTAAAATCTATGGGATCGACGTACATAATCTCAACCCCATCCAGTTTTTGGCCGTACTGGGCTATATATCGGGCGGCTTTGTCTGATTCTCGCTGCGCCCGTGTTGTGCCAGCGAGAACGGCGATGGTAAGTGGTTGCATGTATGTAGTATACCCTGCTCTACCAGCGAATGCCGCGAATCAGCAATCATGACCCGCGACTCGTCTGACAGAATGGGCGCGGCTTGCTATACTAAGTGGCGTGCATCATAACAAACACACATCGTTTTATGGGTTTTTCTAACGTGAGCAACGATTCAATCCGGCAGATCACCGGTACGCTCGAACAAATTTCAAATTCCTTTCTTAACTTGGATTCGATTGTGACACTGGTGATATTCCTCGGTTTGGCGTACGCGCTTGGCCGGGTGCTGGCTGTACTGCTGCGCCGCATCGTCGCTGCGCTCGGCCGCCAAGCCGACAAAACCGAAAGCCTGCAAATGGTCAACCGGCTGCGCCGCTACGAGACGATTATTGTTATCTCTATCGCACTGATCAGGACATTTCTGATACTGCTGGCGCTCTATCTGTGGTGGATTGACGGCCATCCGTCGCAGCAGCCGACTGCCCTCATTGGTACTAGTGCCCTGCTGGCGATCATCATCGGTGGCGCCCTCGGGCCAGCGCTCCGTGACATATCGTCCGGTAGCGTTATGATGGCCGAACAATGGTATGCTGTCGGTGATCATGTCAGGATTGAGCCGTTTGGTGATATGCAAGGTGTCGTCGAGCGTGTCACCCTGCGTTCGACCCGCATCCGCGGCTTGAACGGCGAAGTTATTTGGGTTAACAATCAGAACATCCAAGCCGTGCGGATTACGCCGAAAGGCATCCGAACGATTGCCATTGAGTTGTTCGTCAATGACCTCGACCGCGGCCACGCCCTCATCGAATCCACCAATCGCCGCTTGCCGGGCGGTAAATTACTGGTTATAAGTCCATTGCAGGTTATGACCAGCAGCAAAGTCGGCGACAAACTGTGGCATATCACGGCAATTGCCGAGACAGCCCCGAGCCGCGAATGGCTGATCGAAAAATACGCTATCGATGTCATGACAGAAATAGACGAAAAACAAGAATTAAACCTGCTAGCGACAGATCCGATCGCCCGCTTCGCCGACACCGAATCAGAACGCCGCTTCGCCCGCGCCATCACCAATGCCCGCAAAGCCCCAACTGCCAAGCGCAGCTTGTCGGCACGGCGTTACACGACGAAAAAATAATTCGGCTGTGTAATCACTGATTAACCTGAATCTCAAAACCTGCCCATGAGCCTCGTCAACCTGTCCGCCCCTAAAATTTTTTATCTTTAGGGATAAAACAATTCTAAGGGCCGCCCCGCAGGTTGCCACTCAAGGTAGAGGTTTTGAGATTCAGGTTTGATTATGCTTGTGTTTAGTTGACACATGTAGTATAATGGTTATTAATAACTTAAATTATGTAATTATCATGTTTTCAAATGTTTATCCTACAACCGAAACTTATACACTCCGCCATGGGTTGTCGGATGACAATATAAATGCTGCCGGTACATTTGGCAGCAGAGATCCATCTCTTGTGGACATAGGGCGCACACAGGCATATCAAGCTGGGATATTTGCAGCTCGACTTGGCATTGGGCTTATCGTAAGCTCGCCTGCAATTCGTGCACGGCAAACAACCGAAGAATTTACCAGAGGTCTTGGCCATCCGGTCGAGATAGTATACGACTCGCGGGCAGCAGAACAGTACTATGGCCCATGGCCTGAAGGCACTTCAAAATCTGCCATATTTGATACACCCGAAATGATTGAACGAGCTAAAGCCGAAGGCTTACGATTGAAAATCCACCCAGAAGGTGAGAGTGAGGCGGACGTCGCAGAACGTATTGCTGAATTAGAGCGCGACTACCAGCATTTAACGCCTGGTAAATTACTAATATCTACACATGGTCAGACATCAAAAGCACTGCCCGGAGTACATCAAAATGTCAGCAGACAGGTATTTCGCAAATGTGATGTACCCAACGGATCAATCGCCCTGTTGGATGTTAATGACCCTAATCTCCGAACGCCAATATTCATACCGAGTATATAGTTACTGCTCCAGTTCCCGTATCCGGTCGTGATCGAGCCCATAATAATGCCCGATCTCGTGCCACAGCGTATGCCGTATCTCTTCTTTAAACTCATTAATGGTGCGGGCGCCTGAGGCCAGCGGATGCTTGAATAAGGTAATTTTATCGGGCATGAGCCGGGTTTGTCCTTGCCGGGCTGGCAGCGGGACGCCTTCGTAGAGCCCGTACAGCGATTGGTCATCACGCAGTTGCAGCAGTCGGCGTTGCTCCGGTGTCGGGTCATCCTCACGCAGAATCGCAATATTTTCGATTTGTTTGATGTGCTCGCCGGGCAGACTTGCCAAGGCTTCATTTATCAGTTCGTCGAATAATTCGTCAGATATATCTAGCATCAGCTCATTGTACCAAAATCCGCATACATGTTTGTTGGCTGCGCTAATCGAAGCGCGGTAGATCGAGGCAACTATTAATTGCCATGATGGGTACCCGTAGACGCTCGAGCGGTAGTGTATCGCCGCAGATGCTGGCTGCCATCAGTGTTGGCTCTTCAAACACCAATACAATTGAATCAAGTGGAATATCCTTGTCCAACAAGTAAGTGCACGAAGCTAGTACACCGCTAAATGTAACACCTTCGTTAAACAGAACTCGTTTGTCGTCTGCGGCGTTTAAGGGTTATCCGAGTGCAATGTATGTCTCGACCATGAACGGCTTACCCAGTATGTCGCCAGTACGAGACTGCCGTATAGTGTCTCGGATATGATCAATTCTGGCGTTTTCGGATGTAATCCTAGCTGATGAAACCTGCAGCTCCTGCAGAGCAGTAATGTATTCATGGGTCGGATAAGATTGTTCAGTCACGCTGGAATCCTCAATTGGTACTGCCAATCATAGCATTTCTCAAGACGAAGTTACAAAATATACTATTTTCTAATGACGTTACAGCCAGCGCTTGCGGTGGAACAGCCAAACTGCGGCTAACATTAGGCCGGCTATAATTAGCAGGACGTACAGGAAGGCGTGGCCCTGGTCGGCTAACGGTATTGGCACATTCATGCCGAACAGTCCACCAATGATCGTCGGTATGGTTAGAAAGATGGCGATGCTGGTCAGGCGTTTGAAGGTGTTGTTCAGGTTGTTGGTGGCGATGGCGTCATAGGCTTGGCGGATGTTGGTGAGCGTCCGCAGCCGGGATTTGGTCAGCTCGATAAGCTCGTTGGTGCCAAGCCGCAAGTCCTCGATCATTTCCTTGTCGTCTTCTGACAGGCGCAGGTATTTGGTGCTGCTCAGTGCCGCCAGCAATATGCCTTGCGGCTGCAGCGCGGCGATAAATTCGTTGAGGTCTTCTTCGAGCTCGATGATGCCGACAAAGGCGCGGTTACTGATCTGCGATTGTCGCAACTGAGCGCGGATTCTGAGAATCTGCTTGGAGACTTTATTGATCTGTTTCTCGTAGGAAATGTTGACTGCTTCCATGATTTGGACCAGCAAGTGGGCCTTTTGAGCCGTGTTGACTTCCATTTTGCCGTTTGTGAAATTTGCCAGCAGATTGTTATCAGTTCGCATGACGGTAATCAAGTGATCGGCAGTCGCGATCAGTAGCAACGGTTCAGTCGCGATTTCTTTGCCTTCGGGATAGCAATAACGTGTGTACACGTACACGCTGCTGCCGTCTTTTTCGACACGCGGCGCTTCGTAGATATCGACGGCGTCGGCCAGCAGGTCACGGTCGAGGCCATAGGCTTCAGCCAGCACATCCAGCTCGGCCTCGTCTGGCCCCATGACGGCAATCCAGGCGCCCTGCCTTGGCTCTGGGAGCAGCTCTATAGTGCCTTGCTCGGCCGTGTTGTAGTAGATACTGGTCATACTATTATTGTACCTGAAATATAAGCGTAAGCAGCATGTCTATATGGGGCTTACGCGCTGTGTTTATGTAATTGGAGTAATTTGCTGGGCGTGCTTGCGCTTAGAGGGCTATTTAGGGGCTACTTAGCGCGTTTTCTTTTATTAGGATCGAGTTCGCGTTTGCGCAGCCGTAGACTCTTGGGCGTGACTTCCAATAGTTCGTCGTTTTCAATAAAATCGAGGCACTGCTCAAGGCTAAAGATGGTCGGCGGTGTCAGCTGGACGACGCCGTCAGAGCTGGATGAGCGCATGTTGGTCAGGTGCTTTTGCTTACAGACATTGATTTCCATATCTTCTTGGCGGGTGTTGAGTCCGATGATCTGACCGGCATAGACCTTTTCTGCCGGGCCGATGAAGGTCGTACCGCGGGCTTCAGCATTTTGGAGCGCGTACGGCGTGGTGACGCCCTGCTCGAAGGAGATCAGCACACCATTGCGCAGTTGCTGTAATGCACTGCCAAGCGGCTGGTAGCCGGTGACCAGGCTGTTCATGACGATGGTGCCTTTGGTACCGGTCATCAGGATGTTGCGGAGACCGATGAGTGCCCGGGTCGGCAGTTCATAGACTAATTTCGTGACGCCTTTGGGGCTGGCAAACTGTTCGATTAGTGTCGCCCGGCGCTGGCCGAGTTCCATCTGGACTGTGCCGACGTGTTCAGCCGGGACTTCGATAATAACTTCTTCGAGTGGCTCTTTGGTGACGCCGTCTTTTTCGTCGACGATTGTAACGACCTGCGGGCGGCCGACTTCGAATTCGAAGCCTTCGCGGCGCATGGTTTCGATCAGGACAGACAGGTGCAGTTCGCCCCGGCCGGAGACCTTGAAGCCGATGCCTTCGTCTTCGACGCGGAGGCCGACATTGGTCTCGAGTTCCTTCTGCAGGCGGTCGCTGATTTGACGGCTGGTATTGAATTCCGCTTCCTGCCCCTTGAACGGACTGGTGTTGGGCCCGAGATAGATCTGGAGCGTTGGTGCTTCCACTTCTAGTACTGGCAGCGCTTCTGGTTGTTCAGCGTCAGCGACGGTTTCGCCGATCTGGGCATTGCCGACGCCAGTCAGCTGAACGATATCTCCGGCGACACCTTCTGGTACTTCAAATTTGCTGACGCCGTGGCTCATGAATACCAGTTCGACCTTGGATTTGCTGAATGTGCCGTCTTTCTTGCAGAGAGTGACTTGGTCGCCGCCTTTGATGCGTCCACGGGAGATTCGGCCGATGGCGTATTTACCCTTGTAGGTGTCCCAAGCAAGTGCTGTAACGAGCATCTGGAATGGCTTGTCGAGTTCGACGGAGGGAGCTGGAATGTCATTAATAATAGCCTGGAAAATCGCTTCGAGGTCACCATCTTCATCTGGATGGGCTGGCGGTGTGGTCCAGGCTTTGCCGGCGCGGCCGATAGCGTAATAGACTGGGTAGTGCAATTGGTCTTCATGAACGGCCAGCTCCAAGAATAAATCTGCCAGTTCGTTCTCGACTTCTTTGATGCGGGAGCCGTCTTTGTCGATCTTGTTGATAACGACGATTGGCTTCAGGCCGTTGGCAAGTGCCTTGGTCAGAACGAATTTGGTCTGTGGCATCGGACCTTCCTGGGCGTCGACGATCAGCAGACAGCCATCGGCCAGATTCAGCGTGCGCTCGACTTCCCCGCTGAAGTCAGCGTGACCTGGAGTATCAATGATATTGATACGGTAGTCACCGTGCTGGACGGCAGTTACCTTGGCAGTAATCGTAATACCCCGTTCACGCTCCTGGTCTCCAGAATCCATGATGAGGTCTTGCTTCATCTCGGCCTGGTTGTCGCGGAACGTCTGCGATTGCTTGAGGAGGCCATCAACCAGCGTTGTCTTGCCGTGGTCAACGTGCGCGATAATCGCGACATTACGAATCTTGGTTGGGTCTTGCATCTGGGCCATATAAATTACCTATCTCAATACTATTATCTTATTGCTTAATAAAAGACGCCCGCGTCTACCGGTCCATACGTATTGTCGGTACCGCTATCATCGGAGTAACGCGCGGAGCGTTGTATCTTGTCAGCATTATGACATAAGCAACATATTTTTTCAAGACCGGGATATAATTTTGCGATTGGAGTACTATGTATACCGGAAATTGCGATAATAAATGTATTGTCAGCCTGTTTGTTTATCGGTTTGTCAATTATATAGTAATGATATATAATTCAAATAATTATGACGACAGACGGTTCTAATCCTAATAATTCTCACACCGGTAAAGACTGGTGGGAGATGGGTGGGGGTATGTTTGTCCCAACTGATGCCGGATCACCGGCGCCGCCTGAAGCACAACCACCTGGATCACGGCCGCCTGCCCCGCCCCAGCAAAGTGGCTCAGCTCAGCCTTCTGTATTCCCGTTCGGCTCAGCAGTAAAGCCGCGCCCGGGACAGCCGCAGCCGCAGATTAGACTTCGCGTAGTTCCAGATCGGACACCGCCCCGCCCCATGCCACCGACCAACCCAGTCGCTCCTTCAGTCGCTTCGAGGGAAACAGGCGCGGGTTTTCTCGATGAATATGCAGAACCGGACGACGGCAATGAACGACGCAAGAGTGATCGTCCAGCAAAAATTCTTGGCGCTATAACATTACTTGTCATTGCGCCGTCAATCGGTATCTATGCATCTGGATATAGTGATGAAGTGATAAGATACGGCAAAAACTTTGTAGGCTACGTGTCTGATTCGCAACCCGACGGCAAGACTAGTACGGGCAATCCACAGACAGTGACTCCGACGGTCCCGCCGAGCCCATCGCCGACGCTAACTGAACCGGCCGCCATACTGACGCCACTGGAATGCGTGCAGAAAACACCGGTAGCTCAGCAAGTAGAATCCCGAACTATGATCCGAATCACTGGCGACGGTCTGCCGGCTGTTGCCAAAGAGCTGCAAGATCATCGTATCGGATTTGTATCGTTATCGACAATGCCACAGGACCTGACACAAATCAAAGCCTTCAAAAATATTATGTCCAATTCAACCGTCGTATTGCTGGAAGAAAAAGCTGTTGTCTATGGAGCGGTGCCACTAGAAACGCCAGCTCAAACACCCGCTCCGACAGCAGCTAACACGTCGTCGCCAACAGCGTCAGCGACAGTCGAGGCAACACCTGCCCCAACCGAATCACCTGCAGTTCCGGCTGCGACCGAGACTGCAGTCCCAACGACTGCGCCAACTGATGCGTCCACTGAATCAGCACCAGCGCCGACTGATTCAGCTACAAATATAGACTTGGCTGCGGCTGCCTCAGCGGCTGAGAAGCGAGCGACCGAACTCCGCAGCCAGGGTATAGACGGCGTCGTCGTCAATTGGGCAGATCTGCGCCAGGTGAAGGATGCAAATACTTCAATCAATGATCCGGCGGCTCTGGCAGAATACGCCAAGGTGTACGCCTTGGCATACCGGCAGGCTGGAATGAAATATGTTATTACTGAAGGTTTCACAGATAGTGAAACACCAGAAGACGTCACACAGGACATGCAAACAACCTATAAATTGCCTGGATTTTTTGACACAGAAACAAGCGTTAATGGTTCGGGTATTGATGATCAGGTCGTACCTGCCTTGTCAGATAATAACTCAAATGAGAAAGATTCGAATGTTTACTCGGTGCTGCGAGAACACACCGGGGATGATATCCCATTATTCTCAGATCCTATGTCCAAACAATCACTTGGTGAAAAACTTAGCAACGGCGTGCTGGACGTCTATCGGAGTGGTGCCGATGTAGTCAAGCTTCAGAACCGCGATGGATCTGAAATTACTAGTGCGGACATCACAAGCATTAGTAAAGCGGTATTACAGGCCGTCGATGATAGTCGAGACTTCGAGATTGCACTAGACACGGCGACACTACGTGTCATGAAGAACGGCAATATCGATCCGTGCGGTAACCTGCCGCAGGCTACGCCGAACGTTACTCCAGCTCCAGCGCCAACGGAAACCATGGCAACACCAACTCCTTCATAGGTGAGCTTTCATAGTGCTTCCAAGCGCATTTGTTTAGCTACACAGATAAAATGCTATCACAAAATTGGTGTAGCATTAATTTCATGCGCTGTATTTCTGTGTAGATTCTTGTGGTGCACTGAACACTTTACTTTCAATGCACCATTATTTTGTAAACACACCACTGTTCTATTATTAGTCTTTAGGTGACCAGTGCCAAGATTCGTGGATGTATTGCTTGAAGCCAAATTTTGCTCCATTTTCATTCAGCCATCGCCAGCCTTTATGGTCCGGTGCAACACATTTGCCGTCGTGCAGGTGGGCGCCTCGACAGTTACCGGAGCGACCACGGTTAGTATCTTTAAAGTCGATTGCTTCGCCGTTTTGGTGCTCGGAATGGCCAGGTTGCGCAACGTATTTGTTAGCGCCCGGTCTTCCTTTTATGCAGGCAGTGGTCGGACATAGATCTATTTGGTGCTGATTAGTCCGGTACGAGCTAGTAGCTTGTAGATTGACGCCGTCTGCTTTGGCGGCCGCTACCATATCGACGAGATTCTTTGAGTATTTTGCCAGGATGAGCGCGTTGCCTTCTGCGCCGCGTACGTAATATTTATTGCCGGGAGTACTTTCAGAGCCGCTACTTGGCAAGCCGACAACTGCACATAACTCAGTTTTACTGGCTTTACCATTAGTGTACACTTTGTGAATACCGACCGATACCGAGCCAACGGCGCATGCGCCACCGCCATCATCATTCGTATCGGGCTTAGCATCACGGTCCTTGTTTTCATTGCCATTCGGGGGGGTGACGGCTTTAGGTTCTTCGGCCTTCTTCTCATCTACCGGGGCTGGCGGAGGAGTGACAGGCGGTGGCGTTTCGACAGTCGGACCTTCGACGAGTACATCTCCCTCCGTAGATTCAATGATATCGAGAGAACTCTGATCACGCGGTTGTTCATCCGGTACTGTCTCGCTGTCTAGTACGTTGTCAGGAATGGTTATGCTCGATTGAGAAGGTTCTACATATAAAGCTGGATTGAGGACAAGATCTGTATCGTCTGTGTTGGAATTTCCCGGATCTTGAATCTCTGGATCGGGTGTTGCTGGTGCTTCTGTCGTTGGAGCCTCGGATGCAGGGCCTTCAACGGCAGGAATGTCGATGAAGGTGTCGGGCACAGTTGCGACCGCTCTGAGGCTATCAAAGAGTCCGTTGATGGCTGCTGTAGCGGGATCTATTGTAATAGGTACTGGAGCTGGGGCAGCCTCGGGAGTAATCGGGGCTGGTGGTGTCACGGGTGGCGTAGCAACCGCGCCGTTACCGGATTTCAGACCATTTTCCAAGGCTTCAAGTGCATTGTATACCTCGCCCATACTAACGTGCGCGCTGTTGAGGCCATCGCCGGCGTAGAAACTACGGCTTGGCCGCGACCCAGTCATTTTGGGGAGAGACGCCCATTCTTGAGCAAGGTTAGCGGCAAATTCTCGTCGGCTCAGACGGCCTTCCGCATACTCGCGTAGACCACGCCGCTCCAGTAGCTTGATTGCAAGCCGGTCCTGCAATTGGGCATCGAACTTTTCATTCATGTCCACATCGAGGTCTATGATTAATCCGCGTAATGTCCCCTGAATGAACTGGTATTTACCGACAGCGCTACTGGGGCTTCCGTTTTTAACATATGCTTTTTGCCAGGATAAAACCTGTCGCACGCTCATCTCGGTAAATTCTTTACTCGTGTTGTCTCCATTCCCGTAGTAAGCGTTGTAATTACCACCGCTTTCGCCTTTTGCGATGACATTTAGCAGCGGTGTGTATGCAGCGAGATTACGGAGGCGATCGTTACGTTCAGGAGCTTTTGCTTGGTTTGGTGCTTGTATCGGCGGCCGGACTGCTGCCGGTGGTGCGACTGACGGCTTTTGTAGTACGGCAGGTGCAAATAATACCGATGACTCCATCGGTGGTGCGAAGTCTGGCGATTGGGTGGCAGCCGCCAGAATATTTTGTATACTGGTCGGTAATTGGCCTGTCAGCGAGCTGGTTTCGGTTCCAGCCAATACCGAGGACAAATCTAATTTAAATGATGATTCAGCAGATTGTGTGGTTCTCACTGCTGCCGCTGCGCCTTCGGGATGTATCACTCCAAGCGCAATCGCACCAGCTACTGCGCTAGCTGCTACGGCCGGCCTGCTGACATCGGCGACGCGGCGGGTTGCGTCGCCACCTGCCTCTACAACTCGACGTTTAAATACCTGGCCTTCGACGAGGACTGCTCGTCCGCTTTCCTGCCATTTCTCTAAAGTGGCCGGGCGTATGTCTGGCATTTCAAGAGGTGGGTATTCAAACGTCATTGCATTGTACAGTGGGGCTGTCAGCATTTTGGTCAGATCGTGTGCCGGGGCAGCATGCTCAGCTGACCGAACTCTCCTGGGCATGAGCGCCTGGGCTGTTTCGAGTTGGTGGTGCCGGATGTCAGATAATTTTATTTCCTCGACGGTTACGTTGTCGGGATATGTAGAACCTTTAGAACGATGCGGTATAGCGCGTCTATCGTTGGCAGCGACCGCGCTGTGGGCCAATGCCAAACAGCGAAGACGTATGTCGTCGTCTTTGGCGATCTGCGCACCTTTTCGTTCCCTGACGCGGGCAGTGACTGCCTCGTATTCCTGCATGACACTGCGCGCGAGACGAAGCTCAACTTGTGGATCCGGTGTTTGTAAGCGGGCAAGCTGTGAGTATAAACGCTCAATGCCGCCTGATTCACGGTGATGTTTTGCTGATGGTTGGCTGATGTCTTTGACTCGCCGCAGAAGCTCACCGACAATAACGGTGCTCCGCTCAGCCTGGAGCTGGGGTCGTAGTTTCTCTGCCAGCAAGTGGGTACAGTATGCAGACTGAATGTTGTACAATGCCCATTCTTTGACAGTTTTTAAATCTTCTATAGAATCTTCTACAGAACGGGATCGACCGGCGTTCCGCTTGCCCCAGCTATTTATGCGATCGATCTGTTTTGAAGTCGTCGCGCGTGTTTGACTTTGAATCTGATGTACTGTTTCGACAGAGCTCAGCTCATCGCGTATAAGACTTCCCAGGGGACTGTACATGAGGCGTTTCATGTTTTCATTTGCCTGATCCTTACCCCGTCGGTAGGCTTCAAGACTATTTGGGGCGACTGTTATTCCGACAAACTGAAAGCCGCCACGCTCCTTTTCGATAACTGCGGAGGTGGCCAGAGGATCAGCGCTGCTATCAACATTCAGCGCATCGACAAGGTCGGCGCTGACAACTCCTGGGAACTGCTTATCGGAGCTGTCAACACCGCGGAGCTGCTCACTAAGCCGTGTTCTGTAATCTAGAAGGGCCGGATTGTCGGCTATGCTCTCTGGCGAGGGCGTTTGTACCTCAGCGGGGCTCATACTGGCTTGGTTCCGTTTTCTGAACACGATGTTTCCTTTCTCGACGATCCTATAATGACGATGCGATCTAATTTATTTGGCTGGGCTTATTACTAGTACGATTATGTTCACTTCTGTGCTTATCACCCATCTGCCGGCGGAGTCTTACGTCCTATCGAGAGTATTTTCCCTCCCAAAGTTTTTGCGGTTGGAGCCGTGGTGGCAATGCGACGATGCTCCTGGACTGCTGGTTGTTGCCGGGCTGCGTCTAGTAATTGTTTGACTTCGTCGACGATTGACGTAGTAGTTGGGGATAATTGTCGATCTATTTCGTCTCGAATCTGTCGCAATCTCCCAGTAATTAAACATGTACGATATTCTGCTTGCTTTAAGCTTTCTTTTAGACGATAGTACTCCCGTTTTGCGACAGCTGTATCCTCGCGGCTTTGCTGGGCCTTTTTGCCGAGAGCTGCTAATGGTTCGGTTTCCGTGAGTAAATCTGCTTTTAAACTCTCTCTTCGAGCGTATGATTGGGGCGCGAAATTGTCTTGTATATTAGCAATTGCGTCTTGAATCCTTATCGATAGATCTGAACTGGCGTTAGGGTCAGTGTCTCCCCTAACCGCGTATATTTGTAAATATTCATCAACTTCGGGGGTCTTGGAGGGCGGATCCTGTTTTGGCTCCCTCCAGACTCGGAGATATGCATCGCGTAGTACACCTAAAATCTCGCGATACTCTTTGAGTTGATGTGTTTCGGTATCAATGTCATGTGAAATACCACGAGCATGATGGCGCTTAAGTTCAATCTGAGCTTTAGTAGCGTCGTAGGTCATTTTATGCATTTTCACTTCCTGGTACGCCACCTCAACGGTCCGTCTGCAGGAAGATTGGTAATCGATAGATATCTGCAATTCGTTCCCAGCTCCCATAAGCTCGTTGCGTAGCTGTTGTATTTTTTGTCTATTTTGGATTGATCGCTCTGCGCGGGCCGCAAATACCTGTGCAAACGCTTGAGCAGCTGCTCTATCGGCTTCGTCACTCGATTCCCATCCGTCTTCAATATTCCGGGTCTGCTGATATGCGTCATTTGCTTTGGATCTCGTTCGTGAATAATCAGGCTGCTGATTGAGCGGCTCTGGGCCGAGTCCGGCAGCGGGGTCTTGCCCGAATCGTTCGTCACGCATGGCAGGGTCTCGGGACACCGCTAGCCTACTTGCAGCCGCGTGATCAACGGGTAAGTTATCTATGGGTAATGGTCGTGGATATTCGTTTGGTGACATTATTTTGCTCCCTTTGCTGGCTTGATGGCAGCTTCGCCGGACACGCAGGTTGGGTTCAACACGACATTCAATCCTGGGTTTGTTAATAATTTTTTGTTGTCTGCGTTTGATTCGTAGGCCTTTAGCAGACCGCTGTAGCTGCCGCTGAATGAGACAGTTGGCAACGGCGTTTTAACACCTTGGTTTTGTAAGTATGATTGTACAAACGTCGTCATCGATTCGTCTATAGCGCCTTGTAGTGTAGCGCATTTTGCTGGGTCATCCAGTGTTTTCAAGAATTCTGCGATCATTTTCGCACTGAATAGTTTGATGTAGTTTTTGTTGGTGCCGGCATTTGCATTATTAACTCCTGGCGTGGTTAATCGTGTGATGCGAGCATCCTCATTAACTATCTTCTCGTACCGGGGTGATTGGGTAATGTTGTCCTCGCCCAAAAACAC
Source organism: Candidatus Saccharimonadales bacterium (assembly GCA_036388415.1). Classification (NCBI taxonomy): domain Bacteria; phylum Candidatus Saccharimonadota; class Candidatus Saccharimonadia; order Saccharimonadales (SeqCode); species Saccharimonadales bacterium (SeqCode). Next base: position 158,308 of record DASVRW010000002.1, read on the forward strand.
GACATGCGTTTTACGATCATTGCCGACCCTAGCGGGATCGCAGACGATCAGCTTCGGGGTGGTCTCAATAGCAGTCATTCGTTCACATTCTTTACGGTTCGGTGACTGTTTATTGGGCGGTGACTCCATTGCGGCGTTTTGCATGATTATTGCCTCGCGGTGTATGACATAGCTGCCATTCGTGTATTCTGCCAGAGTTTGAGGCTCGTTATTTTTGGTCATACCGCAGACGCTGACACTGGCTTTTGCGATTGTCCGAAGGCCAACGGGGGTAAAGGCACGGACTTTAGTATTCGTTTCCTTGTCCAGTACGTCGAATCCTATTTCGATACGCCCGTTCGGGTCACGAAGAATCGTGCTGGCCACCGGTAGCGGCTTGATACCGCCGCCGCAGACCAGTGTATCGGTGCTCATGGTCGGATAGCTGGATTCTGTTTTGGACGCCTGTTTTGAGGTTGCACTTGATTTACCACTGAGGTCGGGAAAGCCCAGGAAGTAACCAGCTCCGCCGCCACCAACTAAAAGTACGCCAGCAACGGTACCAAGCGCAATGTATGCATTCCGGCGCCTGTGACCAGTGGATGGCGTCTCAACAGCCGGCGGTAAAGCAGCCGGACCCATTGGATTACCTGTCGGATTTCTGAGTGGATGGCCTTGCCGTGGAGAGTACATAGGGTTTCCGAACATATCTCTTTGCTGTGCCCTGGCTTGTTGGGCAGCTTGGGCAGCATGCTGAGCGGCTTGAGCGGCCCGGTAAGAGTTCTGACGACGCCTCTCTTCTATTTCTTTCATAGCTCGCTCCGAGACTGCAATATCGCGGACTTGTGGCACCACTGGCTGTGGTGCTTGTTGAAAACCCAGAGCTGCCCTCTGATCTAATCGACTGGCAGGCTGACTTACCACTTCCCCCCAATCTATTACTTGCTCGTGCTGTTCCGGTGGCTGAGACCGTTCAGGTCTTTGTCCTTTTTTGCCCATGTTAATTCCCTTGATTGTGATTAGTTTTTCGGACAAATATTTGTTCCAGATGTTCGCCAATGAACGGTATGCTTTTGGTGCTCTGCTTGCCTTGCTCACTCCAATATGAAGGAATCTCATCGTCGCCAGACATAAGTCTAAAAGCCCATGTTTCGGTCGGTTCAATAACAGTTTTTTCGATTTGGGCGCATATGGCTACAGCGGCGACCAGATAAGCGGTTGGCTTTCCTACAAAACGCCATAGCTTATTCCCTTTGTCACTACTGTCTTTGGGTGGTTTTTTGCCTGCTGCTGTAGACGCCTGAGGATTGTCGACTGCGGAAGTATTCGGTAGTTCTGGCTGCATGTCTGGCTGTGTATTGCCTGTTAGCGCCGGAGGTCCCTGGTAATGTGCGGCCTGCTCGAAGTTTGCATCAGCGTGGTACTCTTGCGGATAATAGCTTGCAGGGTCGACATAAGCATCAGTCGCTCTGTCGGCGGGATTATTTCCAAATGCACCCCGTAGGGCATTATCTAATATTTGTCCTGCTACATGTGCATCTTCTGGACGTGCTAGCCATCCGATGTTGATCCGTAATTCGATATTTCGCTCGATGCGCCCGGTAGCATCTGGCACTGGCCCCTGATCGTATTGCGGTGGTACGGGCTGTGCATAGCCCGCTGTCTCAGCCGAATGGTCAACTAAGTCTAAGTGAGCAAGCTCTTCCTGGGTTAATTCCCTAAAAGAGTTATCCGGGTAGCGTTCAACAAGCCCGTAACCTGGTTCGTAGTCAACATGCGTCTCTGTCATCTCGCTGCGCACCGACTCATCGACCGGCGGCTGGGGCGGCAGGTTGGTGATTGTCTGAACCTCTTCAATAGGTCGTCGGCGTCCTATAAATTTCACGGCTGCAACGCTCCATCCTTTGGTGCCTGACACTTAACTCCTGATGCTTTCATTATTATATCTGCGCCAGAAGGTGCGCTGAGTAATACGCCGCGTGCTTTGAGGTCATCTATCGCTGAACGGGTGTAGTCCGGAGGAGCGGTCGTCGGTTTGTTATCGTCACCGACAAATTCTACGAAAACGTTTTCTTCCTTCCAGCCTTTATCGACACTGGCAGCAACAATCGACTGTATAATAGCTTTTTGCTCTAGTTTCCACTGCAACGGTGCGCACTGCTTCTGAACTGCTTCAAGCGTATCAAATCGTAGTCGTTGCTGGATGACGGCGTCGTTCTCTAACAATCCTAGGAGTTTTTGCGGGTCAAGCTTTTGGCAGATATCGGGCTTCTTGCCTAAGGTGCTAAGATGGCAGGCTGCCTGGATCGGGGCTCCTGCTACGCCGGTTATCCCTTCTAAGAACATTGTCAGCTCATGGCTGGCGTTGACCTTTTCTATCCGAGCGTCCGCTTCTGGAAATTGTGCATTCGAGATGAGTGCACTATTCTCCGGCCCTATCGGAAAGGTGATAATTTGTTTTTCAACGCCGTTTTCGGTTATAACTTTTGTCGTTACAGTTCCAGCATCAGGATTAGAATTGAGCTTGCCCGAACCACTGAATATAAGTACCTTGCTCCTTGGATCAGACATCGTGCCGTCTGCCATCTTTTGTGGCTCACCAACGTTCACGAACTGAGCGCCGTTGCCCGTGCCAGGTACGTTGATTTTATCGAGTAAGCGCATTTTGGTATCAATCCTGCCTTCTACCGCGTAGACGGTGCTCGAATTGAGGTCTAGCTGAACGCTACTGATATCAATTGCTTCAACGGATAGTTTCTCATAGCCGGCATTTTGTTTCAGGCGATAGTTAAAACCGGCAACGCCAGCTACGACTGTGCCGGTAACTCCGACTACGAGGCAGGTAGCAGTTATTCCAAGCCCCATTCCAACAAGCGTCCTAGCTCGTATCGAGCCTTCATCGCCATGTAATAACCTGTCAGAAATAGCTCCTGATTCATGAGCTATTTCATCGACTGGAGTGACGAAACGAGTCTGGCTGTGTTCTGACATTGTATTGCACCTTTATATTTACCAATAAAATCAAAGAGACTAAGCTCTATACTACTTTTCAATCTGTGAGGCAACTGTCTGTTAGAGTTGAGCGTTAGCGGCGAGGCGCGTCCGCAAGCTGTAATAGCCAGGTGTCTATCATGCATCTGCGGGCTCGATCGCCACGTAGGTTGCATGACCGATAGGTACGATAGTTCATGCCTATTGGTCATACAGCTCGGGAAAATTTCGAGAAGTACTTTGGACTATAATACAGCCTTGACATGAAGTCAACAGTTAATTCAGTATTTTGGTGTTTCGTCAATTAACTTTCTTGGTGAACTCTTCAAAATAATAAGTTAAGGTGTAAATTCGACAATGCAATAGGTGTGGGGATCCGCATAGATGCGGTGGTGGGGACGGCGTCGCCAACTAGCAGCGACACCGCCCCCGCTGACACCACATGTGCTGTGCAGACGTGCCGACTCAGTCGCCTCCGGTGCCGAACCTGGCATCGAACTCGTCCCGGTCGAACGATGGAGCTGCGCTGGTTTCGAAACTGCCGTCCTCGTCCCATGCGAATGCCTGGGGACTCTCCTGGACGGTGCCGACGTGGACCTGCTCGTCGTGCTGTGGCGGTAGAGCTGCCGGCGGTGAGTACGCTTGGGTTGCCGGAGGCAGGTGCTGCTGTGCTGCTGGCTGCGGCACGGCTCTGGTTGCGTTGGCACCGATGGCTGAGGCCTGAACGAAGACTTCTTCCATCTGCTGGTGCTTTGCGGCCATTTCCTGCTCGCCAGCTGCCTTCGTGACCACAGCTAGACCCAGGGAGACCTTGAGCTCACCGCCTACTTGGCTGACCTCGACGAGCCGCTCGCCGAGCTGGTTGTTGAGCTGGATGCCTTGCTGCTGCAGGGCGTCCACCATCACAAGACGCTCGTAGAGGTCTTCCTCCTTGCGCGCCCACTCGGCTTGCTTGGCCTGTTCCAGCTTGTTGTGCTCGGCCATCTCGAACAGTCCAGGCAGTACCATCAGGATGGATACCGACAGCAGGAGAGCCGTCAGATCTCCACCGATAACGGTGAAGTAGCCGTAGACGACTGCTACCATGCAGGCCAGCAGTCCGTAGACTACCAGCTGCGCCGAGCCAGTTCCCTTGCGGAACTGTCCCTGCACGTAGGCCAGGAGGGCGAACAACAGGAAGGCACAAGGCAGCGCCTTTGGTTGGCCCATCATGGCGCCGGCGAGACCATCGTGGATCCAGAGCATCGCGAGAACGATGAGGAATCCGATGGCGCCGTCGATGCGGTTGAAGTAGATCAGCGTCCTGCCGGTGTACTTCTTGCCGTGCGCGTAGGTGCGCAGGGCACGGGTGCCGAGACGCTGTGACAGCGGAGGCTTCGAACTGCCGAACGGCTCGACTGGCTTGGGGCGTCGAGGCTGGGAAGCCTTCTTGGCCTCGCCAGACTTACGTCCGAGCTTGGGCGTCGTGATACCGAACATAGGATCTCTCCTCGTGTATTGCATTGTCGAAGAACGGCAACTGCAGTCCGTCAGCAATGCGGATGTGTGTGGCAATGCGAGTACTACAATTACTGCATGCAGGTTACACTTCTTTCCGCGCAAAAGTCAATATTATTATCGAGTATAGTAATTAAAGTATCGTATTAATAGTCATATGCACCATAGATACGATAATCACCCTTCCAATATCTGCAACACGCAACGTTCCTCGGGGCTCAGATACTGAGCCCCTTTTGCGTGCTTCATCGATTCGACGGTTCGGCGGACGGTGCGCAGGTCATCACCCTCCATGTAGCGCTGGATAATGCGCGGATCGATGTAGCTGCTGCGCGCGACTGCCGGTGTGTTGCCAAGCTTCCGAGCGACTTTGCGTGCGCAGGCGGTAATTGTCCTCTTGCGCTCCCGCTCCGACGCAGCCCGTTCAGCTTGTACGAGTTCGGCGCTGGCGATGAGCGTCCCGGCCCAGGTGCGGAAATCTTTGGCACTAAACTCTTCTCCCATGATTGATTTGATGTAGGCGTTCACGTCCGAACTTTTGACATCGTGGAGTTTATCGTTCTCGTCATAGTATTTGAATACTTCATAGCCTGGCAGTTCGTCGAGCTGACGGACAATGCGGGCCAGCGTCCGGTCTTCAATCTTTTTGATGTGATGTTTCCCGCTCTTTCCAATGAAATCAAATGTTATGGTACTGCCTTCAACTGTTGTATGTTTGCTGCGCAGTGTCGTCAGGCCGTAGCTCTGATTGTCTTTGGCGTAGGTGTCATTGCCAACGCGGATGTATGTCTGGTCCATGATACTGATAATGGTCGCCATAACCTTTTGGTAACCGAGTCCGGTGCGCGCCAAATCTTTGTCGACAATCTGGCGCATTTTTGGCAAAGCTCGCGCAAACCGCAGCACGCGTTCGAATTTTGCCTCTTCCTGGCGGGCCCGGAATGATGGATGGTAGATATATTGCAGTCGGCCAGCTGTATCGGTGCCTGTTGCTAGGATTTTGGCCTGTCTGTCACCGGCTATACGGACATCTTCCCATGCCGGTGGTATTCCCAATGATTTGCAGTAAGCTACAGTCGTTTTGTCGGTGATCGGCTCGCCAGATTCATCGAAGAATCGGAATGCCTTCGTTCCGCGCCGCACTATCCATGATTGTTTTAGCTTGCGCCTGGTGTCTGCTGTCATAGTACAAGCATGCGGCATTGCCGGTAACTCAGCAGTAAGTTATTTGATATTTGATACCCATTCTTTGCTTCGTCAACGCCATATTTTGTTCTAAGCGAAATTTCAGCATCTTTTGCTATAATTGTCCATTGTGCGCTCAGTTAAGTACCTATTTGATAGTACTTGAGGCATAATAAGAGATAAGCTTTATGAATCCGCAAAAAAACAGTAATTATCAATCGACTGAGCACGATATATTGCCTGCCCCGCAGCAAGTCCATCGCACGGCAACCGGCGCCGAGGCTGCTTTTCCGCCCCTTGGCACAACGCTGTCCAGCTATGCGCCAAATGCCTACGGTGACGCGAGCCGGTCACAGTCTGCAGTTGCTCAGGAAGCCCCAAAGCGCAACTGGAAGAAAATAATAAAGCGAACGTTTATCGTTCTTTTTATTGTTGCGCTGCTCGCTGGCGGCTATGTTGGATCAAAAGTCCTTATGAATGCCGGCAAATCTCTTGGCGGCAACTTGTTCGGGCTGTTGCAGACAGACAAGCTCAAAGGCGAAGATACTGGCCGGGTAAATATATTGCTGGCTGGTAATTCGGCTGATGATGTCGGTCATTCCGGCGGTGACCTGACTGATTCAATTATGATTGTCAGTATCGATACCAAAAACAACACGGCGTTTATGCTGAGCGTGCCGCGTGACCTCTGGGTGGCTATACCGGATCATGGGTACGGCAAAATCAACTCAGCATATGTATTTGGTAAGGCTGATAATTTTAGCGAGCCCGACTACCCTGCTGGCGGCATGGGACTGCTGGAAAAGATTATTGAACGTGATTTTGAAATAGACATTAATTATTATGCGCTCGTCAATTACACGGCGCTTCGTGATGCCGTCAATTCGGTCGGCGGGATTGACGTCACTATTGCCAGTACTGATCCGCGCGGACTGTACGACCCGAGCCGTGACTACAGTAAGCCGACTCGGGCACCGCTCGTGAAGCTCACGAACGGCGTGCATAGCCTGGACGGCCAGGAAGCACTGAACCTTGCCCGCGCCCGCGGTGACGCCTACGGTGCTTACGGCTATAATGCAGACTACACGCGTACTGCCAACCAGCGTTTGATGCTGACTGCCCTCAAAGACAAGGCAACCAGCGCCGGGGTCACCTCCAACCCGATTAAAATCGGCAGTTTGCTCGACAGCTTCGGCAATAATGTTCTGACGGATTTTCAAACCAATGAGGTCCGCCGCCTGGCGAGCATCTCCAAGGCTATACCCAGCGCCAGTATCAAATCGGCCAGCCTGAACGACGTTAACGGCAAAAACCTGCTTACCAGCTACCGCTCAGCAAACGGCCAGTCGGCGCTGATACCAGCGACAGGCGTCGATGATTACACCGATATTACCGCGTACCTCACCACTCTTATGACGCCGCCCGCCCCGGCTACTCCAGCCCAGCAGTAACATGCGCCGTATGCAGCATGTGCGGTTTAGTAATTTCTAAAGCATTTTTTAAGATTCAGTGGTTATGCTGTGAATGTTGGCTCACCGGCTAACACCACAAGCGAGCGTGTACGCCAGATATGCCCCGACATATTGTCAAACGGGCGCGTGACGCTCATAACCAAAAGACGAAACATAACAGAAGGAGAAATGTATGCAGCACATTGAATTACCGAGAGACTACGCATTAGTATTACAGACTGTTCATGAAAATGGTGAAGAAGATTTTGCAAATTTAGCCGAAACGCTCCGCTTTGACCGCCAGCGTTTAGCGCATATTATCGAGGCATTGCGCCACAAAGGACTGATATATCTCAACCGTTCGACCCGCAGCAGTAGTGACGCCTGGATACGGCTGAGCGCCAAAGGCCGCAAATGTATGACAAACATCTGGCCTGAATCGACGATGAACGGCGCCGCTTACAGCTACTAGACTCATTACAGCCCTAGGTGACAGTGCGGTTCGGGTATACCGGAGGCGAACGTCCCGCGTATCACCCGAACCGCTTTATTGCTATAATGACACTATATGACCGAACGTATGGCAGAAGATACAACTAGTACAACGACGACACAGACAAAGATGACAGCCCGCAGCAGCAAGCCCTGGACCTGGCTGCTTGCTGGCTTATTGCTGGGAGCACTGCTGATACTTGGCATCCGGTTTGCCACTTATCAGCCCCACGCCGAAACGCACTACCACGCCAACTTCGCCGTATATATCAACGGCGTCCGCGAAGAGTTCAAGGATCCGCAGTATTATCAAGAAGTCAAAATCTGCGACCTGCATGGCACTTCACCCCAGGCCCGGACGCATATGCATGATGAAGAAAACGGTGTTATACACGTCCACGATGATGCCGTCACTTGGGGCCAGTTCTTCGAAAATGTCGGCTGGATTGTCGGGCCGGACTTTATTCGTTCGACGACGACCCTGTACCAGGCCGACGGCACCAATAAGCTCAATATCCTGCTCAATGGCCAGGATCTGACTGATCTGACGACTATTACCAATGAAGTGATTGATAATAAGGACCGGTTGTTGCTTAGCTACGGCCCAGTTGACCAGGCTGTACTGCAGCAGCAATACAAAACAGTAGCATCTGACGCTGGAGACTATAATAACCGCCAGGATCCTGCTTCCTGCGGCGGCCACGAAGCATCAGGCATCTCCGACCGGCTGCGCAATCTATTCTAATCTGTGCTTTATTTAACTTACAGCTATGTCCGCAGACCTTATGATACATAGTGTTAGTAACTAACGAGGAGAAACGCTATGAGTATATTAGACGACGCCGCTGACAAGAGAAAAGATGTTCAGGAACGCCTGGATTCAACGCAGATCGATGACAAAGCCAAAGAACAGATGGAAAAGATGCGGAACAAAGATTCAAACGACTCATCAGATTCCGACAAGATGTAATCCACGCATTGACATAAAAAGAGCCCGTTATGGGCTCTTTTTTGTTTGAGCGACGTAGGATTATTGACAACGCATCGTCTCCGTAAGTAGAAATGATACTATCTGTTAGTTTCGAAAACCGCTGACAATAATACTATTGTCGACCAGTACAAGCCGGCGTTATAATCAGGGCTAGTATCGTGAGTGCTGGTCAACGTTGCTACGTGCTTTGTTTATCTTCCTACTCACCTGCTTTACAACCCAAGTAGCATACTCACTAGTTTGTAACGGCCCTATAGGCTTCAACAGACAAAGCGTCACTGCAATTCTTATTCAAGCAAGATATATGGTCATCTGTAGGTTATCTCTAAGTCAACTTTAGGATTTCCCCGTAGAAACAAGTCGACTCCCGAACGGTAGCGCTTCTTGTATCCATATCTCCCCTGTTCTAATCCGTTCACTGATTGCAGCTATGCTAGTCAGTTCTCTTCATAAATTTTATCTTAGGAGCTTGAACCTATGAACGATTCTCGAAATGCACGTGTTATTAATAAAGAAGTCAATGTAACAAGCGTTTACTTTCGCCCCGGACGCCACCTCAAGGGATTCCCAAAGCGCATGGAGTATGAAGGCCGGGAGTATACATTCGTCGAATCCGGACTGCGCTACCTTGTCCAAAAGGGACAGCAGCTATTTGAAATTTTCGACATGACTGACGGCGCCCAGGATTACCGGTTGAAATTTGATACAGATGCCCACGTCTGGACACTAATTGGCGTACGGGAGAACAATCATGTCACCGCTTAGTCTCGTTACGCGCCCTAGTGCAGTGCATGCCGATATAACGCGGGATGAGAACCGTGGCGGTTCGCTGGCAGTATTGAGCAAGCCGAAGAGATTTACCGCTTGTTTTCCGAACCTGCTGGATTGGCTGAGCCTGAGGCAGCCGTGCAGCCACCCGCGCTGTACTCGCTGCAGGACAATGATATGGTGCTCGGCGAAGCCGATACGCCGTACGTGCTGCGCGTCCGTGATATGGAAAGCCAACAAAAGCCACGGGAGAGGATGATCAAATACGGTCCGCAGGATTTAAGCTTGGCCGAGATCATAGCTATCTTGCTGGGTGTCGGCACGCGGCGCGAGGAAGTCATGGTCATGGCTCATCGCATACTCAAAGAATACGGCGAGCGCGCCCTGCTACGCGAAACCAGTCCCAAGCGGCTGGCGGCGTCACTGAACATTCCGCTGACCAAAGCGTGCCAGTTGGTTGCCAGCTTTGAACTAGGACGACGGTTTTATGAAAATCGGGCTGGCAAGCCGACGGTTGTGCGTACCTCAAACCAAGCATATCAGCACCTCAAAAACATGGGTGAATTGCAGAAGGAACAACTGCGGGCTTTATATTTGGGAGCTCGCTATCAGATTGTACACGAGGAGGTTATTTCTATGGGAAGTTTGACGGCTAATATCGTACATCCCCGCGAAGTATTTCAGCCGGCCATTACCTACGGAGCGGTAGCCGTGATCATCGCCCATAATCACCCTTCTGGTTCCCTGGAGCCGACACAAGCCGATGCAGAAGTCACCGACCAGTTGATTCAAGGCGGCAAACTGCTCGGAATTGATCTGCTCGATCATTTAATTATTGCGCGAGATGCATATCTTAGTATGATGGAAGAAGTATAAGCTGCTTACGTTAAGGCAATAGGAGACAGTATGAATCCAACAAATTACACCATCAAATCTCATAGCACGACACTGAGCCACTTTCCAGCAGTACAACCAATAGTGCGCGATACGGATGACCATGCAGATGTCTCACAAGAACTGATGATGCATGCCCGTGCCCGCTCCGGGGATTATTTGATGACTCTCGCTATCGAGCTTGACGTAGTTGCCCAGGAACTTGCAGCCACCGATGCCGCCCTGGCACCAGAAATAGAACGACTCGTCGCTGAACTCATATATCTCAACCGCGACTACGCAATCCGCAAAAAGTAGCTCAGATTATTTCGGCTGGTCTGGTAGCGGCATAGTTAGCTCAGATGCTGCATCTAATGGCGTGATCGTAATTTGAGTTGGTGCGTCTGAAGCAGGTTGCACAGACATCGCTTCAGTCGTCGGGGGTGTTTCAGTAGTAGTTACTGAAGCAGGTTGCGGGCTTTGGACTCCAGATACCGTTATAGGGGTTGCGTCGACGGTTGCAAGCGGCTGAGTGCTAGCCGGAGTAGTTTCTTGAATATTCGGTGTCGGAATTAATGGAGGAATATTAGTAGTTTTAGGACTGATGTCAGGTTGCTCCATAGCCGCCTCTGCTGTACTACGAGCAGCCGGTTGCGGAAATGTTGCAGGTATCGTCGCTTGGTTCGATGCTGTTGTGGGTCCTGCCGTAGAATCGCTCATGGCAGCATCCAACTGATTGTTGGCGGCTTGCAACGGTTCGGTTTTCGGATTTGTGGATATATCTGGCTTGAGCTGCCCCAACCCGATTGTTGCATCGGAGCTAGCGTCATTTAGTACAGATTGGCTGGTCGGTGAACGAGCCAATGGCTGCTTGCCAGAGTATGTCAGAGGGTTTTGAGTAAGATTGATCGACATATTCAATAGCGAAAGCCACACTACGACCAGACCGGCTGCCGTTACGGGCAAAATAATGGCCGCATTTATTCGACTGGCCCGGGTACCGAGTTTCTCGCGTGGTCCGTGGTGGATGCCCTTCCTCATAAAATATTTCATCAGTTTCTCCAAAGGTTATACGTACTACGCTACCTCATGGTAGCTATACAGTCAGTTAGATATGATACCAACATACATAGAGCAATGTTTCACGTCAGTAATACCGCAGCTCATATCATGCCGATACTGCAGCCAACCGGTGCAGAGTAATTAGCATAAATCATGAATAATCGTATATTATATAGTAATACCCCGCACTTTAATGAGGGCTGTTTATACGACTTGGCATCAGGCTGCTCTGTAAACAGGTATAAATAAAGAGAAGAATTGTATGTTACTATCTGTTGCTATTGGTGAAAAATCATTCGGAGATAAAGTCCTGTATCAGGGATTGCAGTTTTCTGTCCAAGAAAATGAAAAAGTAGGCTTGATCGGACGTAACGGTACGGGAAAATCTACGTTATTTAATATCATAGCCGGCGATGATCTGGATTATGATGGAGAAATAATACTCAAGCGTGGATCTATTCTTGTCGCGAGCCGGCAGGAACATCACGGACACGAAGCCAAAACGGTTCTCGAGTACATTCAGGGCGACCTACCGGACTACCAGAAGTTGGCGTACATACTCGATACCTACCCTGAAAGCATGGGTGATAGCACGCGTAAAATGCAGGAATACAGCGATGCACTCGAACGGTTCAGCGACCTCGGCTATTACCAGCTAGAGGATGAAATAGAACAGGCTTTTGAGCTGTATCAAATTGATAAAACCAAGTTGCACAGCGAGCTTGGCAGCCTGAGCGGGGGCCAAAAACGCATGGTTGAACTCATGAAAGTGCAGCGCTCCCGCGGTCATATTGCACTCATCGACGAACCGACCAACCACATGGACTACATCGCCAAAGAAGCTTTCGTAAAATGGCTCAAGGCGGCTCAAGAGGCGGTTGTTGTCATTACCCACGACCGTGATGTACTGCGCAGCGTCGACCGGATTATCGAAGTCCGCGACGGAGCTGCCTATGCCTTCCGCGGTAATTATGACGATTATCTCCGCACCAATAAAAGCCAGGTAACTTCACAGGTCAACGAATACGATATTACGCAGAAGCGGATTCGCAACCTGCAGGAAGATGTCATCCGGTTTCAGCGGCTCAAGGAAAAATCCCGCGACCCTGGTACCATTCGGCGTTTCAAGTCGCAGGAGCAAAAGGCTCGAGACGATTTGCGCGATCTGCAGTCACTCGAAAAACCTTCATTCTGGATCGACCAGGAATCAGCCAGCAGTATGAACGATAAAATGTCGGCTTCCTATGAAAAATATAAAGCTCAAAATATTCGTATTAGAACTGCGACCAAAGAGTCTGCCTCGCACCGTCTGCTGATTCAGGCCGACAAACTCAGTCTGGGGTACGGCGACAATCCCCTGTTTGCCGACATCAGCTTCGGGCTGCATGAATCAGAACGAATCCGCCTGCATGGCCGTAACGGTGCCGGCAAAACGACGTTGATTCAGTCAATTATGGCTCAAGCTCATGGAACTACTGCCGGCAGTAAGCGTTTCGCGGGTACGATCGCCACCGAGAAGGATTTGAAGATAGGCTTGTACGAACAAGAAATCAATCCAAAATATCTGCCGCTTCCACTGTCGCAGGCGCTTGAGCAGGTCCTGATGGACAAAGACTCGCCGTCCAGCCCGCAGCGTATCAAGCAGCTACTCAGTGACTATCTGTTCAACCCGGCTTCAGATGGTGATATGCCGGTGCAGCGGCTGAGTGGTGGCCAGAAGGCCCGCTTCCAGCTGATTAGTATGTTAGCGGACGATCCACTGGTACTCATTCTCGACGAACCGACCAACCACCTTGATCTTCCAAGTATCGAGGAGCTGGAGCACGCACTAACGGCTTACCACGGTGCCATCATATACATATCCCACGACAGTTATTTTGCTGATAAGTTGGGTGGCAAGATGATTGCGATCGGCGACTAAACGCCTTTATAGACACCGGGCTATGTGCGAATATGTTAGCGTGACATCAAGGCTGCCCACATGATGTCAAAATTTGTTACGGCCCGTCTGCATGAATGTACAGATGGGATTAACGCGCTCGGATAGCTTAGCGATTACAGACGATGACCCGCATGTGGGGCACTAATTGACGCGCTTCTTTATAGGTCATGCCGACTGTCACGCCGTAAGCCTTGGCTTGTTTAGAACATGATGTTATGTAGTAGCGGTTAAGATTCCGGCGCGGGCTGAGTGATGGCCGATAGCGTTTGGCAGGCGGCGTTATGTCACGGGCAAAAGCCCAAAAATATTTTTGATTCATGGCGTTTGTAAGCGAAAGTTGCATGTGAATAGTCCCCTCCCCAAAAAAGTAATGATATATACAGATGTCTCACGCGACGGATGCTGTGGAAGTGATCGAAATAGACGGCCCATAGGCCAAAAAACAAAACGGTAAATGATAGTAAGAAACAGTATTCAGAAGATTAAAATGAAGTTCGGACTAGTGAAGTTTGAGATGGCTCGTGCAGTGACCGAAGTGTGCTGGCCGATGTATGGAAGTCTGCGCGTAGGTGACCAAGCAAGTTATGTTGGGTACACGTGCACGACTATTCATATTATACATAAAGCTTGCGCAAAGTACTAAAAGATTATAAAAAGCTTATGCTTAGGGCGGTATTACACATATCTATCTATGCTGAGTGCAGCACGAAGCGTGGCCAAGCACTGAACTTAAAACGTAGATGCTATGCAGTAACTTTGATCGGAACTTGTATGATAAAACTAGTACCGCTGCCGATTTTGGATTGTACCTGGATTGTTCCGTTGTGCAGTTCGATCACCTCTTTAGACCAGTAGAGTCCGAGCCCAGTACCTCCGACTTTTACAGAGAGCGGATTATCAATACGTGAGAATTTTTTGAATAATTTGTCGAGGTCCTTTTCGGCAATCCCGACACCCTCATCCTGAATGATAATTGTTGCCGACTGGTCGGTATCGGCGGCGACGCTGACAGTAATTCGCTTGCCGACTGGTGAATACTTGCTAGCATTGTCGATCAGATTACCGAGCGCCATGCGCATGTATTCGGTATCGATATCCGCGATGATGGGTTTGCTGTCGTCAATATCATACGTGAGCGTCTGTTCACGGTTAGAAAGCAACGACGCCATGTCATGCAAAATACTTTCAAGTAGTTTACCGATATCGGTCGGTGCCTGCTTGAGCGTGATTTTTTTGAGATCAAGCTTAGCGACACGCAGGATATCGTTGACGACTTGGATTTGACGTTCGTTGCTTTCGTAGGCGCTACGCAAAAATTTGTCTTGTTCGGGCGTAATGTCGCCCGCGTATCCCTCGAGAATCATGCCGACGTACTGCTTGACTGCCGTTGCAGGTGTACGTAGTTGGTGTGAGGCAAGAGCGATGAATTCATCTTTTGACCGGTTGATTTCGATTAATTGGTGTACGCGCTGAGCTTCTATCAGCTTTCGTTGCAGGCTATACCGAAGGACACGGGATAATAATTCGCTGTCCAAGGCTCCCTTCACGAGGTAGTCGGCAACGCCCATTTTCATGGCCCGGCGTTCGACATGCTCGTCACCAGCTCCCGTCAAAATTATGAACGGCTCCGGACGCTGCACAAGGTCAAAGTCACTGAGTAGCTCCAGGCCATTTTCGGCACCGAGCCGATAATCAACCAGGTATATGTCATGGCTGGCCTGCGTAATGAGCTTTTTAGCCTTCGATAGATTTGATTCCCATTCGATTCTAAATGGTGATTGCGGAATTTTGGCAATCAAATTACGTATGATCAGGTAATCATCTTCATCATCATCGATCAGTAGAACATTTAAGCTATCAGACACTGGTTCCCTCGTTTTTGGCTGGCAATTCTACGATCTCGAACCAGTATTTACCGAGTGTTTGTATAACCTGCAGTAAGCCCTCGAACGTGACGGGCTTGGTTATGAATGAGTTGACGCCAAGCTGATATGACTTATATATATCTTCCTCCGCTTTTGACGTCGTAAAGACCACAACGGGAATGTTTTTGAGTTCTTCGTCTGATTTGATCTCACGAAGCGCTTCCCGGCCATCTTTCTTCGGCATGTTGAGATCAAGCAGTATCACGCCGGGGCGGGCATGCTCGCGTTCACCTTGATATTCGCCGCGTCCTTTTAGGTAATCCAGCAGTTCCTCGCCGTCTTTGACGCGGTGCAAGGTATTAAGCAGCTTACTTTCTTCCAAAGCCTTTTTGGTTAAAAGATAATCATCGTCATCGTCATCGGCCATTAGTATGACTATTCCATTTTGGTTCATAGTAAATTCTCTCCTTTTTTATGCCGCATCGGCAGCATCATGATAAATGTGGAACCTTTGCCTGGTTTGCTGGTCGCAGTTATCGAACCACCATGCCGCTCAATTATCTTCCGGCAAACAGCGAGTCCTATACCAGTGCCTTCATAGCTGTCGCGGTTATGCAGACGTTGGAAAACCGCAAAGATACGATCAAGATATTTTTCATCAAATCCAAGACCGTTGTCTTCGATCTCCAAACGACAATATTTGATATTATCAGCTTCGTTTGTTTCTATGGTCGACCTGATGTGCAGGTACGGTGGGACGCCGGGGCGTTGAAATTTGATAGCATTGGCGATGAGGTTTTGCATCAACTGCCGCATTTGCATGGCGTCAGCATGAATGCTTGGCAGCTTGTCGACTTCGATGACTGCTTGCGTGTCGGCAATGCGGATTTCCAAATCTCCCATGACTTCTTTGACAACAGTATGAAGATTGACGGTTGTGAATTCGCGGCCCTTGGTTGTAACTCTCGAGAACGAGAGAATGTCTTCGATCAAAGCGCTCATCCGGGCAGCAGCGTTACGCATCCGGTCGAGATAATCGGCACCTTCGCCGATGACATCACTGTACTCAGTTTGCAATAAATTTCCAAATGCTTGAATCTTGCGCAGCGGTTCCTGTAGATCGTGAGATGCGACATAGGCAAAATCCTGTAATTCCTGATTGCTTCGCTGCAGGCTTATGTTCGTTTCCTCGAGAAGCGCCGTGCGACTCTCGACGCGGTGCTCTAACTCTTCATTGACGATGCGCAGCTCTTCCTCAAGTCGTATACGTGCAGCCAACTCTTTTTGGGCGTCATCATACAGACTGGCATTGGTCATGGCGAGCGACGCCCGGCTGGCGAGTTCCTCGGCCATTTCAAGATCTGATTCGTTATAATTTCGCTTCTTGTCGGTCGTAATGAGCGTAATCGCTCCAACGGTTTTACCATGTGTTTTGAGTGGAACAATGATAATAGATGTCAACGCTAGATCATGAAGCAATTTGTATTCTTCCTCGCTTTTCGCTGATGCCAGTATCAGGTTGTCATCGATATATGGATAGAATTCTGGCTTGCCGGTACGCACCGTTTTGGGGATGCCCGTGGGATCATCAAGGTTTGGCGGACCTTGCTGTGCGCGGAGCTCACGGGCCCACGTAACTTTGGCAGGATCTTTGTGAGCAAGCGCAACTTGTTGCAGCTGATTTTTGTCATCCAAAATGTCCACAGTACACCAGTCGGCTACGTCTGGAACCATCAAATCAGCAATAGTCTGAAGCGTCGTCTTATAGTCAAGTGACTGCGACAAGACGGCACTGGCCTGCGCAAGATAACTCAAATTATTTTCGACTATTTTCCTCTCAGTAATGTCTACTAGAAAACCGGGGAATTTGACGGCCTTACCGGTGCGGTCTTTTTCGACGCTGCCCCGTGCAATCAACCAGCGGTGTGCACCGTCTCTGCTGATTGTGCGGTATTCGCTATGGAAAACGTCGCCGGATTTTATGGCTTTAGCAATCGCCTTCCGTACTTTTGGCCGATCGTCTGGATGCATCGCAGCCGTAAAGGCATCTAGCGGCAATCCGTTGGCAGCTTCGTCGACGGGTACGCCAAACATTGCAGCTGTGTTTTGGTCGCATATAATTTTGTCAGTATCAAAATCCCAGGTCCAGGTTCCAATCATGCCGGTTGATAGGGCTTCATTGAGCTGACGCTGGGTGTATTCCAATTTATCACCTGCCAAAACTTCCTGAGTGATATCTTTGGTTGCCTGATAGACAAGAGCTAATGTACCATCGGAGTTAAATATAGGGTGGTGGGTCAGGCGCCAATATTTTGGGACGAGCATGCCGGTCTGATCCTTCAGATCATACTGTATAGTCGGCATAGAATCCGGGCTACCAGTAGCGATAACACGTCGCATTGATTCGGCAACATCGTTAACGCCCGTTTTTTGAAATTTCTCTGAAGTATCAGGGAACACTTCAAACAGTGGTCTTCCCAGTGCGTTTTCCGGGTTCATCATCGCCATGCGGCTATGAACCCGGTTCTCGGCAACAATCGTAAAGTCCGGATCATCCGGGAGCACTGCAATATAACCTTCCGGTAACGAATCAAACAGTTGCTGGTAATCGATCGGGGTGCTGCGAGCTAACTTTTTGATTGTAGATGTGGGAGCGGTCATACGGCACAACGAGCAGAGATTAATCAATGCTCCTCTTTCTGTGTCTATAGTATATGCGACGATAATCAATCGCAAAGAGAATTATTTCATAGCGAAATTAATAAACGTTAGCGTAATAATTATGAATCGCCATATTTTATACATGAACGGTGTACAATTAAGGTATGATAGCCCTCGAAATACTGACTTGGTGGTACCGCCAGGGCTGGTCTCAGATCATCAAAAACGCGGAAACACGCAGTACTAAGGTATCGCACCTGTTTTCAGTTCCCATATTGCTCCGAACCTTGTTTGCGCCGTGGCGCCGGATCATAACATATCCAGGAGCCAGTATCGAGGCCAAATTCAGAGCCGCTGGTGATAATCTGGTGAGCCGGGTCGTCGGCTTTACGGTGCGCTCGCTGGTGCTGCTGTCCGCGGGAGTTATGTTGCTGCTCACGACTGTGGCGGCATTGCTGCAGCTAGTCATCTGGCCATTGATACCACCTGCCGTCATCGTTCTATTCGTAAAAGGAATAATTGGTTAATTTATGAATCCAGATCAGCAATCACCGACGCCACCGCCAAGTCCACTTCCGCCCGAGGCGCAGCCGCAGCATAACCCGGCAGTTCAATATATGGGGCCAGCACAGACGCAGTATGCCCCAGCCTACCCTGTCCCGACTGAAGCCGCAGTCACGGGGGCAGCGCCGCCAACTGCCGTACCTGGCAGTTTGCCCGAACCAGTGCAGCCACTGGCCAAGCAGCCCGCCTACCCTGCCACGCCGAGCCTCGATACATCCCGCCCGGCAGCTAATTCGCCCTATCTTGATCTTCGGTCACAGCGCGCCCGTTATGCGCGCCTGGGCCGGCGTCTGTCGCGCGGTGGGTACGCAGTACTAGTCGGGATTTCCGCGGTACTACTGTGCATCGGGCTTATTTGTTTATATGCCGGGCTGCAGCGGTATGGATTTTTAGCATTGTCGGCTGCCCTGCTGAGTTTTATGCCCGCAGCCTGGTATGCTATGGAGTTGAAGCCTTTGCCGGCGCATGGCAATACGCTGACGGACCACGTCTCGGCAACTATATTGTCCGCTTTCCAGCCAGATGACATACTGGCGCCGCAAGCGATTTGGCAGAAACTACGTAGCAACTGGCAATTTGTGTTTTATGCCAATCATTTCCTGGTGTCATCCGACATAATCGAGCAATGTCTGAGTACGCGTGAGCAAGACATGGCCCATGTCTGGTCCGAAGCTGAGCGCCTAGCGCGGGCAACAGACAGTAACGTCATTGAACCTGGCCATTTAGCGGGTGCGCTGCTTGTCACGTCGTCAGAATTCACCGATTTGCTGTCGCGGATGAAGCTGGCTGCCGGCGACGCCGAGGCGGTTGCCATGTGGCTTGGCCGGGCGCTCGATGCGATGCGTGCCGACAAACCGTATTTTGGCGGCATCGGCCGGGATTGGGCCAATGGCTTTACTCCGCAGCTAAATAAGTACGGATTCAATATCAGCTTGTCGATCGAGCAACACGGTTCGCATTTCGGCTGGTTAACAACCTCGCCGGGCGTGACGGCGATGAAAAACGCTTTTTCGCAGGGTACATCGACAATTGGCCTGATAGGCGAGCCGGGTGTCGGCAAAACTAGCCATGTGCATGCCCTCGCGCAGTTATTGCTCGAAGAAAAGAACGATCGCAATTTGGAACACCGACAGTTAGTTTCACTGAGTCCATCGACCATTTTGTCGGCGGCCAAACGGCCCGGTGAACTTGAAGATATTGTTATGTCGCTTTTGGTTGAGACGGTGCACGCCGGTCACATTATATTATTCCTCGACGACGCACAGCTATTTTTCCGGAGTGGTCCAGGATCATTCGATATGACGCAGATTCTGCTGCCGGTATTACAGTCCCGATCAGTCCAAATGGTCATGGCTATGACGCCGCACGACTATCAGCTACTGAAGGCAACAAATGCATCATTCGCGAATCTCATCAGTCCAGTCATGCTGAGTGAGCCGTCTGAACAGGATGTCATGCGCGTACTCGAAGACAATGCTTTGTCGCTTGAACATCGGCACAAAGTGCTGATTCCCTACGAAACGCTCCGTGAAACATATCGATTGAGCGGCCGCTACCTGCAGGACGCATCTTTCCCCGGCAAGGCATTGCAGCTGCTCGAGAATTCCCTGTCATACAGTGAACACGACGGTATCGTCACGGCTGTATCAGTACAAAAAGCCATCGAGCAGAGCCGCGGTGTTAAAGTCAGCTCGGCAGCGCCGGCTGAAGCAGACGAGCTGCTGCATCTCGAAGACCGCATTCATGAACGGATGATCAATCAAACGCATGCCGTCCATGTCGTTGCCAGTGCCCTGCGCCGTGCCCGCGCCGGTGTTGCCAACCCGAGACGACCGATCGGTAGCTTCCTATTTCTCGGTCCAACTGGTGTCGGTAAGACGGAACTTGCCAAAGCCGTCGCGGCCACGTATTTCGGCGCCGAGTCCAATATTATCCGGCTCGATATGAGCGAGTATCAGCAGCCCGACGATGTGCGCCGCCTGCTTAGCAACGGCGCCGAAGAAAGCCGTAGTCTCATTATGGCCGTACGCCAGCAGCCATTTGCAGTCGTACTGCTTGATGAGATCGAAAAGGCCCACGCAAATATACTCAATCTGCTACTGCAGCTGCTTGACGAAGGCCAGCTGACTGATACTGGTGGACGAATCGCTTCGTTCAAAGACTGCGTGATTATCGTGACCTCCAATGCCGGCGCCAGTACGATCCGGGACCGTATCGGCCACGGCGAGCAACTGGAAAGTTTCCAATCCGAGCTGGTTGATGAACTGATCAACAGCGGTCAGTTCAGACCGGAACTTCTCAACCGCTTCGATGAGATCGTGCTGTTCCGTCCGCTCAATGAGTCGGAACTGGCACAGGTCGTCCAGCTGATGATGAAGGATATTAATAAGACGCTGTCCAACCAGAATATCTCTGTCGCACTGACGGAGGCAGCTATCCAGAAAGTCGTGGCCACCGGCTACGACGCCCGTCTTGGTGCCCGGCCGATGCGCCGCGCGCTGCAACGCGCTGTCGAAGACGGTATAGCTAATCGGATTCTCCGTGGTGAGACGCGGCCCGGCGACCATGTTGTCATGGACGTGGCTGACTTAGGCTAGCTTAGATTTAAATTTGTTACGCCGACGCTCTTGAGATATATTTCACTGCCCTGCATACTAGGTATACGTTACGCTAACCGGATGCATACTGATATGAACGACCACACACCATTTTTGATACCTGGACAAGACAAGATCTTTGGGCGTTGGCCCGAGGGAGCGCTGGTCTATCATATATATCCACGCAGCTTTCAGGACAGTAATAATGATGGCATTGGTGATTTACCCGGCATTATCAGCCGCCTCGATCATTTGCAGGATCTACATGTCACTGCACTCTGGCTTAGCCCATTTTATCCGTCTCCCATGGCAGACTTCGGCTATGACGTCTCAGATTACTGCGATGTTAATCCGCTCTTTGGAACACTGGATGACTTCAAATCGCTTATGAAAGAAGCGGCAGCGCGTGACATCAAAGTCATGATCGATCTAGTGCCAAATCATACCTCGGATGAGCATATCTGGTTCCAGGAATCTGCCAAATCGGCCGACACTACCAATCCGTTTCGCGACTGGTATGTCTGGCGCGACCCAGTATACCGTGATGGTAGCGACCAGCCAAGCCCGCCAAATAACTGGCGCGATGCTCTTACCGGTGGGACGGCCTGGCAATGGAGTGAGTCGAGGCAACAATATTACCTGCATAGCTTCGATGTGCGCCAGCCTGATTTGAACTGGAGCAACCCTGCCGTCCGTGAGGCTATGCGGGCAGTTATGCGCTTTTGGCTCGATCTCGGTGTCGACGGCTTTCGAGTTGACGCCGTCTACTGGATGGCCAAGGAGCCGCTGATGAGCGACGATCCGGTTGACCCAGAATACGTCGAAGGTGAAGATCTGCCCTATCATGCGCTGAAGCATGACAATAGCCGCGGCTGGCCGGCAGTCTACGCCTATTTGTCAGAAATGGCCGAAGTGCTGCACGAAGATCGCTACAAGGACAAACAGCGCTTCATGGTCACTGAAGCTTACCCCGAGGGCCATAACCCACTGGTTGAGTATCTTAATTTTTATGTCGGCATGGACCCGCAGGTGGCGGCGCCGTTCAATTTTGAAGCCTTGGAGCTGCCTTGGGAGGCTGGCGCCTGGCGCAGATTCCTGCGCGCTTTTCACAGCGCGCTGCACCAGATAGATCCGCACTGCGTACCGAGCTATGCCTTTGGCAATCATGATAAACCGCGCATAGCCTCCCGTATCGGTGCCGAGGCTGCACGGTCAGCTGCTGTGTTACTCCTGACGCTGCCTGGCATGGCATTTCTGTATTATGGGGACGAGATAGGTATGAAAGATGTCGTCATACCCCGTGACCAAGTGCAGGATCCGGCCGCGAAAGGCGAACCGGGTTTGGAGCTCGGCTACGGCCAGGGCCGCGATCCGCAGCGTACGCCAATGCAATGGTCGAGCGGCCAGAGCGCTGGCTTTTCAACAACTGACGAGACATGGTTACCTGTCGCACCGGACTACCAGGAGCAAAATGTCGAAGCTCAGCAAACTGATCCAAACTCACTGCTTAATCTGTACAAAAAGCTGAGCGGTCTTCGGGCTGGATCGGATGCCATCAAATACGGCACGATAACTGTACTCGATGTTAGCAGCCAGCATGTCCTTGGATTCATACGCCGGCCAGCGGCCGATCACAAGAATGCTGACGGTATGTCATATATTACGCTTATAAATTTTTCAGATCAGGCTGTTGAATGCGCTGCTACTTTTTCGCAAGGCTATCAGCTCGGCCGCGTGGTTGTTTCGACTCATGAGAACTACCCGCTTGAGCAGGCTTCAAGCTCATCCGAGGACGCAGGCGATTCGCCGCGTTCCGCATCGACAGCGAAGATAGTGCTTCGCCCGCACGAGGCCGCCGTATACGAGCTGGCATAGCGTCAGCGCTACTAGCACGAGCGCTCCGTTCAATTTTACGCAGATAGCCACTATAATTAATGGCCTTTAGTAAGCTGCCAACAGAATTTTGGATCGTAAATTCATTACACGCCTGTCGTCGTTCGCGGGCTGTCAGCGGGCCTTTTGCGATTGCAGTGGCAATACCATTTGCAAGCGACTTGGGATCATCAGGACGTACCAGGACCACCCCGCCAAGGTTTGTTTCCGGTAGCCCACCAGAACGCGAGGCAACAACCCGGCATCCAGCGTGTTGGGTCTCAATTGACACCATACCGAATAGCTCCTGCCAAAAGATTGCCGTCGAAGGCATGACGACGATATCGTGCTTTGCCATCAGGGCAGCCATATCTTTTGGCTCGCGCTCGGCCGGAGCAATTGTGACGTAAGGGTTTTTGCGGAGCATTGCCAGCAGGACCTTGCCTTCAGCCGTATTGCTGCCTGACGTCGTAACCGTTAAGTCAAAGGGCGGCTCTTCCTGCTTGTCTTCCATGAACATTGCAGCCAGTAATGTATAAATACCCTTATCGTTCTTAAGGCGACCAGCGAATAAAACTTGCGGCCGGCCGGTTCGCCTGCCCTGCGTTCGCTGTGCCTGACTAAATGCTACATCGGCATAGGGATAGACAGTTGGCATGCGGCTGAAATTAGTCTTGAGATACCGCCGCCAGATACCAGCTGCAAATTTACTGGCCGTTATCAGGCGAACGTCCCGGAAGGCTTCGCGTTTGTACAGCGGATCGCCGTGCTGAAACGTCGGTGGCGGACAATGCAGGATAGCGTATGGCTGATGTTTTGTCTTGACTGCCAGTGGATAGATGACATAGACAAGCAGGTCGTCGAGCTCTGCTAGTTCTTCCTTTGATTCGAGGGATAGGAAAGGAATATCGGGAAAATCATCCCGGCCGTCGTTCAGGCCATGCCCGATCGTAATGATACGTGCTTCGATACCGCGCCGATGGAGTTCGCGTATTTGTCCCGCTGTATACGTTTCTGATCCACCCGAGCCTGCCGTAAAAGGATATTTTGACGACCAAACGAACGATATCATGTAAATACTCCGTAATAAAATATCACCTTATAGTACCTGGAAAATTGTTTCCAAGGTGTGAGATATTCCTCTATGTTTCCATTCTAGCTAGAAACATGAGCAACTTCAGCCTGTCAGACTGCTTTAATCTGCTTCGGTTTCTTGGTTTCTTTTTTGCCTTTATCTTTGGACATTACGTATCCTTTCATTAATTCTTGCTTGATATAGTATGCGCTACAACTGCCAGGAGTGCTATATATAAAGTTATTGATGATCTTGAATCAGCTTAGTACGGCTACAGGCGAGCCGAAAATACTGATGCGAAGCTGAGCCGAGCCGGGAGCGCTTTGGCAATCGGTCCGCGCTTGTATAAGGTACCGATTTTGCCGCTGCCAGCTGGGACGAGCCTATTGTATTGAGCAGTTAGCTCGGTAGACGGTACTAGTTGATTTTCGGGAATATCCTTGTTTCGAAAGAATGTCGGCGCAACGTCGTCATTGGTATTGGACATGATCGTGAGTATCTGACCATTGTTGTCGACGATTACCCTGCGCATCGGCAATATGCGAGCTGTCACGTGTATTTCCTGCACGACTGATAATTGCGCCGCCGAAGCGCTACCACCCGCAACGACAAAAGTTGAGAGCGTAATAGCGAGTGCAGCGATGAAGTGTGAGTGTTTCATACGCCTCATCATAGCGGCTTCGTGATATCCGCGAAGCTAAGAATTTAACTGCTTGAGTATGTTTTAGTCCTGATTTTGTAATCGATAGATAGCAGCGTCGGTATTGCCTGAAAAGTATGTATAACTGCTTCTAATATTTGGCTTTGAATAGGTTTCGGCGACCATAGCGGCAAACGCTTCGCTTCCCAGAACGACAGCTTGTTTGAGGCGGTTAACTTCTAGTGGATCGGACGCGTTATACTGATGCGCGGCCAATTTGCGGTGCAATCCGTGTAAACTCTGACTGACAGTGTCGTGCGTGTATACAAGTGCCTGTTCATCGGGTTCATCCGCTACCACCCTGTCATTGTCTAGAGTAATCGCTATAGCTGCCTCTGCAACAAGTCTGATTTTGTCGTGAGTATTTGGGGTTAGAGCTTCCCATTCAAATGTCGCTAAATGATCCGTGATAACGAGAGCATTACGGAGAAGCCGCTCTGCAGCATCAACATTGAAGACTTCTCTATCCTCTATCACGCGCGCGAGACTTGTATTAGATGTTGCAAGTAATTCAAAATCAATATATTCTGACATATTATGATAATATCATATTTAAGCATAAAAGTAAATAGATAGGTCGGGCTACTATTGGGCGTAGCCTGATGTACATGGCCACTAGCTTATACGGCTCAAGATTGGATGTTATCCAGCGCCCGATACACCTCGGCAATACTGACCTGCACTTTGTTTAGTCCGTCGCCGGCGTAGTAGCTTTGCTCAGGGTTCGATCCGATTATTTTTGGCAAGGCGGCCCACTCCATAGCCAGATTCGCTGCAAATTGCTGGCGTGATAATTTGTTTGTAGCGTATTCGAGTGCGCCGCGTCTTTCGAGCAGCGCGATTGCCAATCGGTCCTGCATCCCCTCGTCGTATTTCTCATTCAAGTCGATGCCGAGTTTCTGCACCAGTCCCGACAATGTCGGCTGGATGATCTGGTATTTGCCGACAGCGCTGCTGGGATTGCCCTGGCGCACAAACTCATCCTGCCATGCCAGTACCTGCCCGACGGTCATATCCGTGAAGCGTATCGAACTATTTGATGCGTTGCCGTAATGGGCATTATAATTTCCATTGCTCTCTCCCTTGGCAATGGTGTTGAGAAGCGGTGTATAGACTGTAGGATCGACGCGTGGTGTCATAGAGTAGTTATACACCATCCAGCCCGCGCCGAACATCAGGGCCAGCAATAATGCGCCGCCTGCCATAAGTCGTTTCGCGTCTAGATGTAGCAGTGACCGCAGCAGACCATAGCGCTTCAATTTTCGCTTCCATGTTTTCAATACTATAACTGCACCCTCCCCCGTTTGACGCCCCTTTAGATGACGCCCCGTATAGGCTTTATTATATCATTTTGACTGGTAGTAGACTGTACTATTGCTGACTGACGAGTATACCGCTAGCTATTGTCGATTGTCGTTATGTTCAGTGTTGAGCCCGGCTCCGGCGTCGAATTATTCTTGCGGACTACGTTGTAGTGCTTTTCGCGGCGAATTACTTTTTCGATCGGATCAACCTGGTGGTTTAACTTTATGATAAACAAATTCCGGTCTTCGTGGATTTGCTGATATTTGTTCAGTTCAAGCTGTATGCGTTCATTGCAGTTTTCATCCGAGCACTCGCATTTGAAGCGCAAGAGTAACAGCTCGTCCCGTATCAGGTGAACATTGCCGTCTTCGATGTGCATGGCGTCCAGCGCGCCGAGATCATCACCGACTTTCTCATTCAAACGACGGAAAATCATCTCATTTTCGATTTGGCGTCTTTCGGCAGTGGATATAGTCATAGCCTTATATAAACACATAAAGATAATAAAGTCTGTTAAAGTGTACCGAACCGTTAACTTGGAATAATTATGTCAAGCAGTAGCCATGCTGGGTCATTTGTTTTTATCGCCATTACCGATAGTGACAAAGATGATAATGCTCCAGCAACGATAATAAATGACCACCAACCTAAGGGGATACTATACAGAACAACCCCAGTAATGATCAGCAGGTCTAAAATTATAATAATAGAGGCGATGGAAACAAGCAGCCAATTCCTACTACGAGCTTTCATTTTCATGATTTACCAAGCCGCCTTAGTAGGACTCACAACCGTATCCGTCGTTATCGCGGTCGAACCTATGCGTATCACTGCCTATCACAGATACACTCATGCCGATATCACCGCAGTCCAAATCGTAGGAAACATTCGGAACGCAGGGTGTGTAATTTGGGTCGCAATCACTGTCTGGAGCGTCAGCTGGTGTCGTAACGACTGGTTCGCTATCAATGGCCTCAGGGGGTGTAGGTACACTATCCGGCACCGGTTCGGGTGTAGCTGATTCTAGATCCGGAGCGACTGGCTGAACCGCGGAAACTTCTTGTACATTTACCTTCGTATTGACGGGGTTTACATCAGAACTGTTATTCGCAATTGCAAACAGGGGTACTGCGACAATCATGAGCAAACCGAACAAGACAACTTTAACCGCATTTGACTGAGTACTGTTGGCCATAACTAAGCATAAGTATATACCTGTTTTCAATACTTGAGGCCATAATATAAAACCTAAGGTTTACATGTAAAAACAGGTCTACCTGTATTCGTCCTATGCAATGACGCTTAAAAAATATGGCTTGGCCGACTGCCATGCCTGCCGTTGATAAACGAACTTCGAATTATGACTTTGTAGTTTTATATTTCGAATTATTCAGGAGAGCACTGTGATACGCATCGTACATAAACGCAGCAATAGGAAGGATAAAGCAAAGGAATGATAAAATATCCCACACTCTAAATCCAGCATTGAGATATGGATCATCTGGGCTTACGGCTAGCAACGGGTCGAACATTGCAGCGACCGCCAGGACAAGAGTCGTCAGCAGCAAAATACCAAAAATACGCTTAGTGCCACCGATGTATATGTAACCTAATCCAGGAATAATATTCAGTATAGTAGCAATAGTTGGGTTTTTCATATCTACACTATACTATAAAAAATTGCATTGTCAAGTTTAAACTGTTGGAGCAGGACGAATTGGAGCTATAGAATAGCTGAGTCGTATTAGCATTCAGGGGAAATAACGGAGGTAACAGATACTTCTCTAGCGCAATGGCGTTGAAAATATTGGAGCCAAGTAGACCGGCAATAGTTATCTACTTCAAAATTAGTACTGCTCGACGTTGCAGCCAAGTTTAGCTAATGCTTGCCCTGACTCATAGTCGGCATATCTAACATCTAATCCCCATATACCATATGCTCCGATCTCGCGATAGGTGAAATTAAGCTTCGGCGCCTCATAGTTAACTAATTTTTCATTAGGATATACGGTTATAATGTCTTGCCCGTCGAGTATCCTGGTAATGGTAGTGGCGCCATTATTAAGATCGTAAATGGTATTTTCCAAGCATGCACCACCATCGGTATACGTATCTTCGAATGCATCTTCAGGTATCTTAAATATGCTTCTGTTGGTAAATGTAACTACGCCAACGGTGCCAGCCGCAGCAAGCAAGCCGACTGATAATGTGCCTGCTGCAATTTTATTCCTTAATTCAACGTTCATATATTTACTCCTATACGAAACACAGTACATTCTTAATCAAACATATTAACAAATATTGTAATACATGCCAAATTGCGCAATTCTCTGGCTCGGTGGAGTAGGATGAGTTGGAGTCGTTGTCGGATTGAACTACTGACTTTTGCTGACTTATCGCTAAACGCAGTTTGCTAAAAATTGAATGTTATGACACCTTGCTCGGGCTTAGCTCATTGTTCCTGCTCGCATACCGCTCAGAAATTCATTCGCTTCATCCAATTCAGAGGACGTTCCGACATTGAAGTACTGTATGTCTGGATTAAAGACCGCATGCATTTTCCTTAGCTCAACGAGCGGATTGATGACACTACTCCAGTCATTTCCATAACGCTCATCTAGAGTATGGATCGCTGATTTCGGTACCATTAAAAATCCAATATTTATCATCCCTTCCACCTCTGGAGATTGTTTATATTTTTCGCCTTTGAGTGTCGTCGTGGTTATTACATCTGCGCCATTTGTTTCAATAACCCTATGGCGAAATAAATTGCGGGCCCGAGTTGTAGCCATCGCACACTCATCGTTTTTGATTATGCTCAAACCCTGATTTATAAAAGAGTCTACATCAAGACCAACACGAATCTCATCCGTATTACAAAGAATAAAATGCGATGATGTGAGGTAGGGTGAGGCGCTCATTATTGCTGCTACAATGCCTGGCGCTTTCTGTTGCGAAATAACGATCTCCGTTGAAAATTTTTGCTGATGTATCCATTGCACCATTGTGTCTGCCTGGTGATCTACTGCAAAGATTAATTTATCAATAGCAGGTGCTGAATCCAGACTGTCGAGGGTATAACGGATCAGTTCTTTGTCCTGCACTTTATAGAGCGACTTTGGCAGCTTATCTTCAGTCACGTCCCTAAATCGAGTTCCTCGACCCCCACATAGCAGTACGACATTTATTTTCGTATTATTCACTTTTCTGCCTTTGCAATATAATTTGCAATATCAAAGAAGCGGTTAACGGAATTTTCATTGTCAAAATACCCGCCAATATAAATATTGTCTCCGACCACTTTAATATTTGGTTTTACCAGTACAGCTGATTTCTTCGTAAATTTGTGCTCTTCGGGTCCATTGTCATATTCAGCCAATCCGTACAGGTCCATTAAATCGCCTGATGCAAGTGCATCCGATAAGCTATCAATGAACTCATTTTTCGATGTCTCTTTTGTTACCCGAAAGCGGTAGTCGATCATTGATACGCCAGTGTATGGAACCAACGTATAGATAACTGTAAAGTTATCTTCGTGAAGAAAGTCTAATAAATGTGGTGCGACTTGCTCAAGAGTGCATGCACGGCGTTCAAGCGTGTTGAATTTTCCGTTTTTGTGTAATGGGATATTATGGATCACGCCGACATCCGAGTCGATTACGCCCCACCTGTCATGTACCCATTTAGCTAGCGGTATATAGGCATTAACCGTGCATGATCCATACGAAATTACTTTCCGTACATCTTGACTAAAGTTCTGATGATTATACCCGTACACTAATATCTGATCTGCCGTCCATGAAGTAGCCGAAATAACGACATAACGTGTTTTGCTTATTAATACTTCGCTCCAATCGCTTTTTTCTGTGTGCTTCCCAGAGCACTCTAGAAGTAGGTCCACCTCCCCAACCCAAGAAACGCTTCCAAGTTGAACTGTGCTGTATGATATATTCTTGTGTGTATTTCCGATCTTTATAATTAATGCATTTTCTTTGAAGTCGATGCTATTTTTTAGTGTTAAATAAGGATCATTTTTGATGATAGTCTTAATTTTTTCGATACTTAGGGCGTCGTCGTTGATGGCAACAATATCAAATTGCGCACCTTTATAGTTGTCTACCCAATACTGCAATAGATGCATTCCAAATCGACCAAAACCATTTATAGCAACGCGTATCATTTTCTCTCCAGATGTTTGCTAGTATCCTCCGAATCCAACTCGACGTCAATAACCGCATAGCTGACTTCACTGCCGTCTGGCAAGCCGGCAAACATTTTGAAAAAACCACCAACGATGCCATACGTAGCGAGTGCCAGAAATGGCTCGATAAATGGGATAAGTAGAACGATCTGAGTATTGAAGCCCGCCGTTAAAAACTGTTCTAAAGCTTGTTGGAAAATGGCACAAATATAGAGGCAATAAAAAAGAAGCCGTATAAATCGACTTCTGATTTAGTAATGCGCAATTCTCTGGCTCGGATGAGTGGGATAGGCTGGAACCATCTAAAATTACAAATAATGTCTATGAATGTTTTATCGTTATACTGTCGCGTGTTAAAATACAAGCCAAATCAAATTTATCAATGAGGTCAAAATCATATCAACAATCATAGAAAAGTTACAGTGTTTTGATAATTCAGTTTAATTGCTACTTTTACTTGGGCTCAGGCGGAAGTATGAGTAGGCTTGGGCTTGATTGGCCTTCAGGGTACCATGGTTCTGAAAATTCCGGGAGAGGTACGTAATCGTCACGTTCTCCATGTAATGTATGATCAATACCTGACAATGCATTACTGTCATACATCCTGTCACCTACTATCTCAACATCATCGCGAATTACATATTTTGCGGTATACATTGATCCAGCGCCCCTATCTATTAATTCAAGCCCTGCAATATGTCCACCCTCTCCACCGTAACTATCAAAAAGGATATGGCAATTTGCTTCTCCAGCATTTTTAATCAAATCACGGATTCGAAGTTGCTTTGCGGTTACGCTAGTATTAGACCAGTTCTGTAATTCATCGCTGTAGTCGTAAGGAGCATCCGGACAATACAGCTGTGGACTAGCACCGTATGCATTGTAAATAGCTACAGGAGCGGTATCAGTGTCGGGCTGCGGGTCAACTTTGAAAAAATCCTTAAGCAAAGTTGAGATACAGTCATTAAACCCTAGGCCGCCATCCTCATGGCCTTCACGAAACATATCATAAAATCTTTGCGGTAATTCAGCGTTGCGCATAGCAGCATCAAGTGATAGAGGTAAACAATAGCCTGCTGGATCTCCAAGTCTTTGCAACTGATTTCGGGCTGACATAGACGACATAACGTATAATTTACTATAACAAAGACACAGTGTCAAACTTATAACATGGAATATTACGAACAAAAATTCATATATAAAATGAATTACAAATCATATTCCGAAGCAATGCTGGCTTCTGATTTGGTAATGAATACTTCTCTGGCTCCCCATACAGGTCTTGAACCTCAAACAGAGATAAATGGCACAAATGAGACAGTAAATGGCATAAAATGAGTGTCTCGAAAATATCATTAATAACTATAAGGAAACGCTAGTTTCTGGCAATGTCCTATTATTACTTTTTGAGTTGTTTGATTCTCTTAATTAAATTAATCCACGATTCACAAGATTCCAGTAGTGTTGGCCAAGTACGGTAAGTTCGCAGGACTTACTTTCCATTGCTGCATTCCACATGTGTGGTGTTCCTACTGGACGGAGTAGATTAACTTTAATATATCTTTGCAAAATAGCAAATATAGCTGTATTAGTTGAATTTGGAACGGGTACATTAGCTTTTGCGTCATCTGAAGAACGTACCGGTTCAAACGTCGGATCAAGAGCAAATTCAAAATCAGCTGTTGGAAAATGTGTAGTTATCGCTTGCAAATCGGTTAATGCGATTGGAGGCTCTGCAGTACGCAGAGAAACAAAAGTCTTAACATTTGTTTTAAATACCGGGCGTTGAGCCCATGTACCTAATGATTGATCAACGTGTGCGTAAATGCTTCCCGGCGTTACATCGCCAAGAAGGTTTCCTGCAGCCCCATTTAGAGCATCGACAAACAAATTAGTAAAAACACCAGATCCTCCACCTGGAGTTTCCATGGCGTATTGGTCGGCTGTCGATGCTGACAAAATCGTAACACCATCTTTTATTTCAGCAAGACCAGTAACTAACGCATTGTTACCGGCAATGCCTCCATGGCAACTATCAAGTATAATTACCTTATTTCGCGCTGGAGATTGATTTGCTAGTGTCATTACTTCACTTAGTGCCAATCCATCATCACCGGATCGATCGTCACTAGCACAAAGGTAGCCGCCTACATCTTCTATGTATCCATGACCGGCAAAATAAAATAAAGCAATTTCACTATCGTCTGCAAAAAGTTCTCGCACCGCATCTTTAAGCTGCTCTCGGCTGATGGCGCTTCCGGCATCATTGCCGGTTAGGAGCTGAGGAGTAGCGAAGTTCAATGTCCCATCGGAGTGTCGTTCTAGTATGGCTTTTACGGCATGAGCATCGTTTACGCACCCACTCAGGTTACCTATTCTCTCATAAAAATCGATGCCTACAATTAAAGCCTTACGCATTATAGAGAATCAATGAAATTACTAATGTTTGCATCAGACCATGTATACGTGGTTACTCCGCTGATTGTTGTCCGATCTGCGCTGTATGCCCAGATTCCTCGCACAGGCGTGCTCTCCTCTTTTGCACATTCGATTTCCCATTTTTGACCTTCGGATGTAAGAGAGTTTTTACTTACTAGGACAATAACACCGTCGGATCGACGGATTCTCGTACGAACACGTTCCTTCCATTCTTTATCGTATGCTTGCTTTACGGACATATCGATAAATTCGAATGGTTGCCTGGGATGTAGCGATTGACCCTTTAAAAAGTCACGCTGATGCTCATCTTCAATTGCAAAAGCTACAAATATAATTTTCTTATCATTGTCAGACATATTACCCCCTTTTTTTCATAAGTCGGCGTTAGATACGCTGCTTGTTACTATTATACGCTGCAACTTGTCAACAGCCCAATGCACATGGTCAAATATTCTTATTTGAGCTATTGTACAGCTCGACGAATTGCTTCGGTGAACGGCGTGTCTTGTTCTTGTACGTCCGGCTCCAGTTCATCGTATGGTTTGATTGATCGATGCTCAGGGTCATTAAAACTCATCCATGCGGCCCAGACGTTGTGAACGTCTTCGTTGGTAACTTGCGTATGCTTCGCAAGCGCCAAGACGGCGTACATAAGCATTAGCTCGTCAAGGTTTTCGGCTTCTGGTAAAACTTCGGCTGGGATTTGGCCATGAATTTCACCGGCTAGTTCTTTTATGTAGTTCATGACTTAATAGTAGCACTTTAGCTTGGTATAATAATAATTAAGATAGGGGTAAACGTGAGCAACGGGAGAACAGTTTCAATCCAAGTTTCGACGGCGCAGCAATTCCATGTTGCTGCCGAAGCTCGCCGTGCTGCCCAAAAAACGATTGAAGCGTCTTTACCGGCTGAGAAGCTAGCCCTAATTGCTGAAGCCCAGCAACGCCAGGTGGCGGCAATAATGCCACGAATTAGTTCAATAACTGTACCAATATTCAAAGAGTTCCGTCGAACAATGCTGTTTCACGGTGCGGCTTTTCGCTCGGTCTCAATGCCCTATACTCAGCTGAACCAGTCGATTACGGCTTGGCAAAAAGTACTAAGCAGCTCGCTTATTACAGGCTTCCAACAATCAACATTTGGCTCGATACCGTTTGTTATCAACTTTGAAACGCCAGATATCCTTATGCCGCGCCAACTTGAACAAGCTGTTATTGCGGATGAGTCATTACAATTACCAGACAGTACAAATCTTACTGTTTCAATCGACCAATATGGCAACTTTGTTATTAATCAGCATACAATGTACCGTGCAAACGCAAATACTTCCGAACACGGCAAGCTACTGCACTTACTTGAGAGCCGTAAAGACGAGTTTATTAAAAATGACGAACTAAGAGCGCATTTTAAGGCTGGCAGCGTACGCGAAATTATGAAGAATCTTAAAAAGGATATGCGTGAATCAGGCTATCGGTTAGATTATGACCGGCACCGTCGCCAAGGTTTGGTGTACCACGGCATTATTCACCGCCAACAGTAGTCTACCCTCATAATACCCCTATATTCCCCCGTTTCATAAGCGGGGTTTTTTGTTATTCCTAAGACATAACGAAAGGAAAAGTTATGTCGGAAACATTGGAAATCAAACAAGTCGGCGTGTCATTGTTAAATCCCGCACCGTATAACCCAAGAAAATGGAGCGAACATTCGATCCGTCAATTGACTGAAAGCATTAAGCGCTTTGGAATGGTCGATCCGATTATCGCCAATAGCGCTACTATCCGCAAGAACATTGTTATTGGCGGCCACTTCAGACTCAAAGTTGCCAAAGACCTCGGCTATACCCTGGTACCGGTGGTTTATGTTGATATTCCGGATGAGAATCGTGAAAAAGAATTGAACCTACGACTTAACCGTAATACCGGTGAGTTCGATCTTGAGCTTTTAAAGCAATTTGATGTCGACCTTTTGCTCGACGTTGGCTTTGATGATAGCGACCTCGGCGACATTTGGAATGATGCGTTGGAAACCGATGACGATAGCTTTAATCAGGAAAAAGCCGTCAAGCAAGCTGAAGGCACTGATATCAAACTCGGTGACATGTTTCGACTTGGCAGCCACCGGCTAATATGCGGCGACTCGACTGATCCGACCGTTATTACTAAGCTAGTAAGCACTGATCGCCCCGCTATTTTTTATAGTGATCCGGTCTACAATATCAAACTTGATTATAGCAAAGGTATTAACACCGGCGGCAAATATGGTGGTTCAGCCAAAGACCATAAATCAGATAATGAGTATAAACAATTTCTGCAGGCTGCGCTGACGGCCGCGATGCCAGTCTTGGCCGAAGACGTCCATGTATTTATGTACTGCGACCAGAACTACATTGGCTTACTGCAATCACTTATGCAGGAAAATAATCTTAAGAACCGGCGCGTCTGCCTATGGATCAAGAACAGCTTCAACATGGTGCCAAAGGTAGCTTTTAATAAGGCCTACGAACCCTGCGTTTATGCGACTCGTGGTAATCCGTATCTATCGGATACCAGTAAAAACCTGACAGAGATTATTAATAAAGACATATCACCCGGTAACCGGACTATCGATGATATTACGGATCTATTTGACATCTGGCTGGCTAAACGTGAATCAGCACAGGAGTACCAGCACCCAACGCAGAAACCGGTAACCTTGCATGAAAAGCCGCTCAAACGCTGCACGAAAGTCGGCGATATGGTGCTTGATGTTTTTGGCGGCTCAGGTTCAACGTTGATTGCCTGCGAGCAAATGAAGCGTGTGGCCCTACTTAGTGAAATCGATCCGGTATTTTGCCAGGTCATCGTTGACCGTTGGCAAGCGCTAACTGGCAAAAAGGTAGTACAGCTATGAAATCCGGTGACATATACCGGCTTGGCAGCCACCGCTTAGCCTATGGCAGTTCTAGTGACACGGACCTACTTGCCCGGCTTGTAAGCGCAGATAAAGTAGCCATGGTCCTAACTGACCCGCCCTACGGCGTCTCATATGTTGAAAGCAAACGCGGTATTGCTAGTTTGGCGACCGATAAGGTTATCGCTAATGACAATATCGGAGACGAAACGGAATACAAGGCGTTCAGCGTGGCATGGATCGAGGCGGTTAAGCCGCACCTGGCCCGCAAGAATAGTATCTATATCTTTAATTCGGACAAAATGCTGGTGCCGACTGTTGAAGCTATGAAGTCTACCGGCTGTAAGTTTGCTCAACTTCTTATCTGGGCTAAAACTCATGCGGTGGTTGGCCGCTTGGATTACTTGCCTCAGCACGAGCTAATTCTGTATGGCTGGTATGGCACCCATACTTTTAAAAAGAGCAAAGATAAAAGTATTCTGGTCTATCCCCGGCCGAATCGGAGCAAACTGCATCCGACTATGAAGCCAGTCGGTTTATTACGGCGGCTTCTACTTAATAGCTCGAGCGTCCGAGATATTGTCTTTGACGGCTTTGCCGGGAGTGGCAGTACTCTATTAGCTTGTGAACAGACTAACCGCCAATGCTTGGCAGTCGAGCTTGACCCGGAGTACTGCCAAGTAATCATTGACCGTTGGGAAAGACTGACTGGCCAAACAGCGGAGCTGCTAATATGAGCCGCAACCAGAAAGCCGATAAGAAGCAACTACTGTTACGCCTTGAAAAGACACCGATTGTAGAGGTGGCCTGCCAACAGGCCAAAGTCCCCCGCAGTACCTATTACCGCTGGCGTAAGGCAGATAAAGCATTTGCCGAAGCCTGCGATGAGGCGCTTGAGGAAAGTATTGGCCGAATCAATGATCTAGCTGAATCGCAGCTCATCAGTGCGATTAAGGAGCAGAATATGGGGGCTATAACATTTTGGCTAAAACACCACCACAAACGCTATACTACCCGCGTCGAGCTAACGGCCCGGACTGACCAGGATGAAGCCTTAACGCCAGAACAAGCGGCTACGGTTCGGGCTGCCCTGCAGCTGGCTGGACTTCTAAGTAATGAAGTAAGCCTGAAAGATATCAATGAATAATCAACTACCGGCTGAACTATGGCAACATATTCAGTCTGACCGTAAGGTGCGAATGAAGACCGCCGAGCAAAGCCATGAATGGTTTTTTAGCTTATATCTGGCGGACTATGTATCGTATCCGACTGCGCCGTTTCAACAGGAGATATTCAATTTAACAGAGCGCACGGACATCAACCATATAGTGATCGTTGCTTTTCGTGGCTCCGGTAAGTCGACAATGGTTACCTTGTCATATCCAATTTGGTCCATCCTTGGAGTGCAGCAAAAGAAGTTTGTATTAATACTAAGCCAAACTCAAAACCAAGCTCGTATGCACTTGGCGAATATTAAACGAGAGTTTGAAAATAATGAGCTACTACGTGCGGATTTTGGCCCGCTTGAAGAAGAAAGCGATGAATGGGGATCATCTTCGCTTGTCTTAAGCCAATATGGCGCCCGTATTAGTGCCGCATCAACCGATCAGAGTATCCGCGGTATTCGGCATGGTAAACACCGCCCTGACCTTATTATATGCGATGACGTTGAAGATCTATTATCCGTGAAGACTTATGAAAATCGTAATAAGAACCATAATTGGTTGACCGGTGAAGTCATACCTGCCGGAGACAACAATACTAAGCTTGTTATGGTCGGCAACCTATTACACGAAGATTCCCTCCTCATGCGCGTCAAAGCCCGGTTTGAAGCCGGTGACATGGATGGCGTCTTTAAAGCGTACCCGCTTGTCTCTGATGATGGTCAAGTGCTATGGACTGGTAAATATCCAGATATTGCCGCCGTCGAAGCCGCCCGACGAAAGCTTGGTAATGACCGCGCTTGGCTTCGTGAATATATGCTCAAGATAATACCCGATGAGGATCAGATTATATTACCGCAATGGATTAAATACTATGATAATCTGCCGTCTAAGGATTTTAATACACTTCGTTACAAGGCGGTTGGCATTGACCTGGCCATATCCCAGCGCACTACCGCCGACTGTACAGCCATGTTATCTGCTGAGATACATGGTCTCGGCGAAAATATGAAAGTGTATATTCTGCCGGATCCGGTCAACGCCCATATGTCCCATTTAAAAACGCTCGAAAAGGCTCACGAGCTAGTTGCTAAGCTTGGTACAAAAAGCAGCGTGAAGTTGTTTGTTGAGGAAGTTGGTTACCAGGGATCGGTTATTGAACAATTAACAAAAGAGAATTATAAGGCCGAAGGCGTAAAGGTACGCGGCCAAGACAAGCGAGCGCGATTGTTATCGATCAGTCATCTGGTTGAAAGCGGCAAAGTTGTCTTCCCTCGATACGGTGGCCACCAACTTCTCCAGCAGCTATTAGGTTTTGGTAGCGAACGATATGACGATTTGGCAGATGCATTCTCGATATTACTCGAGAAGGTATTGGAGCATGATCACAGGCCTTCAGGAGGAACAGTCACATGGGGCACGGGTTTTTGGGATAATTATTGGAAGCACCGAAATGCTTTTGAAAGTAGCCGCTGGGAGGGACGAAGACATGGCTGGTGATATGGATAGGCTTGACAGCGTATAGCAGGTATAATCAATATTGTCTAGATCAGAGTAATTCAGTATTGCGCGAGCAGCCTCGCGTGGTGATGCCATAAAAATGGGCAGCCATGCGAAAAAGTAGGCATCACTGCTTGCTCTGATCTAGACAGTCTAGTGTGGCTGTCCATTTTTATATATCGGGCAGCCTCCAGCGCTCACAATAACTTAAACGGAGGCTAATCCCATGGATAGCACAAAAAAGCGAAACTTTTTCGCACGACATAAAATATTAACCGGGTTCCTAGTTCTTGTCGGGCTAGGAGTGATTATTTCTGCGGCTGGTAGTGGCGGATCAAACACCCAAACGGCTTCGAATAGTGGATCAAGTAACGCAGCTCAAACAGACGACAAAGCAAAGGTAGCAAAACTAAATGAAACAGCCCGAGACGGCAAATTTGAATTCACCGTTACCAGCATCGAATGCGGCAAAGCGTCAGTCGGTACCAATGAGTACTTAACGAAGCAGGCGCAAGGTCAATTCTGCCTGGCTAATGTTAGCGTCAAGAATGTCGGCACCGAAGCCCAAACGTTTGATAGCTCAAGTCAGTATCTTTATGATGCAGCCGGGTCCAAGTTTTCCGCCGATGGCACTGCATCACTATATGCTAACCCTGAGGGCAGTACCTTCCTAAATCAGATCAATCCAGGTAATAGCGTTACAGGTGCAATTGCCTTCGACTTGCCAAAAGACAAAACGCCGGTCACGGCAGAGCTACACGACAGTGCCTTCTCGGGTGGTGTAAAAGTCAGCTTACAATAGAAGCACGAAAATCATAAAATAGTCGTCTTCATGGCGACTATTTTTATTATGCTGGACTTGTTGAAACACTTGCGGCATTACTTGTGTTATGAACACAGAACCCGAACTTAAATACTGCTTGTATGCTCGCAAGTCCAGTGAATCAGATGAGCGCCAAGCTATGAGTATAGATTCTCAGTTAGCTGAAATGAGAGCCTTGGCTAGCAGTAGTGGACTCAATGTAGTATGCGAATTGCAAGAAAGTTACTCGGCCAAAGAGTCGGGTAAGCGGCCAGTTTATAATCAATTGCTTAAAGGGTTACGGGGTGACGAGTATAATGCTGTGCTTACATGGGCACCCGATCGTCTATCTAGAAATGCCGGTGATCTCGGCTCTATAGTAGATCTAATGGACCAGGGTAAATTGTTGCATATTAAGACGTACTCACAAACATTTACTAATAATCCAAATGAGAAGTTCTTGCTTATGATCCTTTGTTCGCAGGCAAAGCTTGAGAATGACAACAAAAGCATCAACGTCAAACGAGGTATTAAAACGAAGTGTGAAATGGGCTGGCGGCCAGGGGTCGCACCGCTCGGCTACATGAATCGGGCATTCGGTGGTATCAAGGACATCGTTCCTGACCCTGACCGAGCCGATATCATTACTGAAATGTTCCGTAAGGCTGGCCAGGAGGGCTGGAGCGGCCGGAAACTGAAAGACTGGCTTGACGGCCAGGACTTCCGCAACCGATCTGGCTTGCCGGTCATGTTGAGCCAGGTTCTTGCCATCCTCATTAACCCTTTCTATTATGGCGAATTCCAGTATCCAGAGTCGCCTGGCGGCAAATGGTTCAAGGGCGCGCATAAACCGCTTGTT
This sequence comes from Candidatus Saccharimonadales bacterium, assembly GCA_036388415.1. Taxonomy (NCBI): domain Bacteria; phylum Candidatus Saccharimonadota; class Candidatus Saccharimonadia; order Saccharimonadales (SeqCode); species Saccharimonadales bacterium (SeqCode). Next base: position 198,034 of record DASVRW010000002.1, read on the forward strand.
TCTAAAGAATTGTTCGACCTCGTACAGCAAACGCGCGGTGTAAACAAAGGCGTGTGGGGATCGAAGCAGTTTGCTTTCCGCGGCTTAATATCATGTGGCCAATGTGGTGCAAGCTTTACGGCGCAGGAAAAGTTTAAAAAGCTGAAAAACGGAGACTATAACCGTCACGTTTACTATAGTTGCACTCGACGCGTTGATCCTAACTGCAAGGAAAAATATATCAACGAAACAAACTTCTGCCTGATACTCCAAGACTTTATTGAGCAGAATTACAACGGAATACGTATCAGCAGTAAGTTAAGGGCTAAAGTCGAACGACACTACAGTGCTACCAAAAGTTTGTTTGCTCATTACAAACTTGAGCAGCCCCTCGACAAGCCGTTCATCGAATATTCGAGATATGTACTGGACTGTGGATCAGAAAGCGAAAAAACGGCTCTGGCAGCTGGAATTGAAACAAAACTTAAGCTCACTTTTGGAGCTCTCGCTTTTGTAAAGTAAGATTCAGCGATATACCAACGATAAATCCAAAATGAATTTTATTTCAATTTACTTTTCAGGCTCACTTTTCATATTTTGAAATACTTTCCATCCTTCTTCCGTTCCATCTTCAATGTCCTCTTCGTGTCCAAAGTAGAGTGAAGACGCTTGAATAGTTTCTTTACCGTATTCTTCAAATTGTTCAGTTTTCCAATTAATAGGCGTTTCAGAATCGATAACTTCAAAAACTTCTGATGGCATCCACCAAGGCAATTCGCTGTCGTCAGTAACGATAAAGTAGAATTTACCCAAGTCATTGATACGAACACCATAACTTGTATACTCTTTATCAATCGTGATTTCAAGATTACCGTTTTGGTCCTGCGTAAATGCGAACTTTCTCAATTTAACACTTAGATCATTTATGTTATTTTTGATACACTTCAGTTTCATCGATATCTCTTTATCTTCACCTGTTTTACAGCTTTCTTAGACGAGTTGTAGAAGTAATGTACTATAACTTTCTTACCCTTATTTGTCAAAGGAACATGCCTGTACTCCATTTTTCGCCACCCATCTTTGGCTGAGTATCTAGCATCTTTAATTTTTCCTTTCATTATCTCTATGCCTACTTTTGGATTTGCACGAACAGTCTGCATAGCTAGCTTTTCACTAAGATTTCTAGCCGCTACTGTAGCAGCTTTCTTGGCTACATGTTTTGCGGCGTACTGAACTGCTATTCTCCCCGCAAATATCGCTACTGGTATTAAGAAAGCTGCTTGTCCGTCTAGATCTTCTTTGTTGATTGGATCAGCTGGGTAAATGTATCGATTTTCTACCCCGCCCTCTATTGGATCGACCTGTAAAAAGCGACCAAGGCTTGCAATATAGATCCTGGCACCCATTTCCTGAGGCTTAAGAGTAAAGTCTTTTTCAGTTTGCTTTTGATGCTTACCGACCCAGCCATAGCTATTGCCAGCGGTAGTGTTGTCTGCAGCAGTCGAGGACAACAATTGACCGAATGGATCATATTGATATGATCCGGTACTTGTACCATTAGTATTTGTTGTTGCCATGACGTCACCATGTATATTCGGTAGACTGTAGGTGTCTTTTTTAGCAGCATCGGTTTCAGTTGGTCGGATAGTAAGTAGAACGCCACCAGGAAGTGCCTGGTACTTCTCAACGACCGTCCAGCTAGTATTACGGATGAAGTCAGCGGTATCGCCAGTTCCAGTGTAGCCAGAAAAGGTTTGTTTTTGATTTAATCCATAATTGTCTTGACTGCGGTATTTAATGCGGTTTTGCGCATCGCGACTGAAGAAGGCTTCGACGCCTCCATTATTCTCAATTATCGCGCTATTGCGATCGCTTGAATCGTAACGGAATTCTGTTCTGGTCGTGCCACTGCCAAGGAAACGGGTATTGCCATGGGCGTCGTACTCGGCATTTGTTACAGTAGGATCTGTCGAACTCACAAGCTGATCGGCATTGTTGTAGCAGTAGTTAGTTGTAGTGGTCGTACCACCATTAGTACGGGTCGCGCTTGTTCGGTTAGCGTTTTTCCCGGCGTTTGCGTTGTCGCCAACGGCGCAACCGGTAGCGGTACCAAAGCCATAAGTGAACTGCTGCCCTGCAACCGTTGCACTTACTAATCTACTGGCTTTGTCATAGCTATAGCTTTTCGCTTGGCCTAGCTCTGTCCCGGAGATTATCTGACCAGACTGCGAACGAGTTACCGAATCGCTGACTTGAGATGTGCTGTCGCCAAGAGTGTAAGTAACATTGTTACTACGTCCAAGTTGGTCGTAACCGATACTGACAGCGGATGATCCGGCAGTCGGATATGTTGCGCTGTTCAAGCGGCCAAAGGCGTCGTAGCCAGCATAAGATAGTACTACTGAATCGAGTTTCTGCTCTGTCAAGCGATTAAAATTATTGTAAACGTATTCTTCAAGACCAACCGGGCTGGTTTTAGAGGTGAGTCGGCCAATTGCATCGTAAACATATTGTGTAGTATTTACGTACGAGTCTGAGTAGGTAACGGTTCGACCTAGCAAATCAAATGTCGTTTGTATAGTGCCCTCAGGATCACTCGTGTTTGTAATCAGTGGGTTTCCGCCTACTGCCCAGCTATTAGTAACTGTTCTGGCTGATGCACCATTGATGGCTGGTATCTGCACCTGTGTGACGCGGCCACGATCATCATAGGTTGTACATGTCCACGGGTCAGTGTTATAGCGGATAGCTACAACCCGACCTGCGTCATCGTAGACTGTTTCAGTAGTGCGAGCAGCTCCGGCTCCGGCAAGACCCGGCTCAGTCTTAAGCTTAAGCATGCCGCCTTGCTTAAATACTTCAGTAGCAGGTGTGCACGGGTTATCAGCTGTTTCAGTCGCACCAAAGTAGCCGTAACTTGTGTTGGTGCCGCCAGGCAGTGTCTTGCCAATCATGCGCATTAAGCTCCCAGTTGCGCCTTGTGCTTCGTAGCTAGAGGAGGTGTTATAGTTAAGCCCGCCCGGATCAACAATACTACTTTGAGCGAGGCCCAACTCTGGACTGGCGCCGTAATTGGTATTTGTCTGTGTGTCACCGACTTGAGTGCTAGAATCGAAATTCTTTTGAGAAGTTGTTAAGCCGTATCGGGGTGTCAGCAGTGATCCTAATGCAGCTGTTTCGGATCCTCCCGGCGAAGTTTTGTAAAGAATGAGTTGAGCATCGTTTTCGGTTGTATTCTTATTGTAATACTCAACTCGGATAGGGTGATAGCTGTTAGCAACGGTGTTATTAATCGTAACGTTCATATTCATAGCGTGAGAGCGTTGGCCGCCGTCTTCCCAGTCATTGATGATAAGCTTGTCATCAACGTATAAACGGACACCGTCGTCGCTATGTACCCTGAACGTATGTACGCCTACTTCATTGAGCTTGACATCACCACTTAAGCGTACGCCCCAGCCAGTATTGCCGTTGCCAGTATCGACCGGTGTCGGTACGGTTGAACCCCACGTCCGGTTGATATCACCGTTCGAGCCGCCAATACCTGTCTGATGGTTCTTAGGTGCTCCGCTCAATGTTTTAGTGCTGGATTTGTAGTTATAGTATGTAGCAGCAAGACTATTAATGCCTTCATCATAGCCACTTTGATTACGCGGTACTTGTGATACATAAGCAGCTAATGGCTTTCTATCTGCTCCAAACCAAGCGGACGGTGCTGCGCCGTATCTATCAGTCAACCGATCAGCATAATCATAGATATGCATTGTTTTAAGACCGACTGGGTCGGTGGTAGACAGGATCATGTCTTTAACTGGATCCCACTCGGTCGTAGTCATCAAGTTTGCTAAATCAGTATCTTGCAAGGTCCTGAAGGTACTGTCGTATTCAACCTTACGGTTAAAGCCGACTGGTTCCGTGGCACCATCAACTTTTACGAATGAGTATCCGGCACTTGCTACGCCACTCTGAGGATCAACGCTGTTGTATTGATAGGAATGAGCTTGCCTGGTAGCTCCCGGTGTTGCCTCAGGATATTTGACTTTTGTAGCCCGACCAATCAAATCGTAGCTTATGGTCGTATTAAGCAAATCACTTTGAGTTCTTACTCCAGCAGATACTGCATCGTTTGCTAGTGCGGTTCGCATCTGCGTAAGTAGCCCAGTTCCAGCTGAATCATAGCCAAATGATTGTATCTCATTGCCAGGCTCAACAATTCGTGCGAGTTGCGGCTTACCAGTAGGATCGTTCTGATAGACAAATTGAGTTACACGGTTATCGGAGGTCTTTAAGGCACATACCATATTTGTCGGTACGGCATCGAAACCTGATGGCACAGCTGGACAAGCCGATTCACCAGCGTAGATCAATTGTGCAAAACGCGAAGTGTCCACAGAATCGCTTAACTTCAATAGATGGGTGATGTTAGGGTTAGCAGATCCGGGGCTTGTACCGTAATCATAGTTTATGACGGCTGCTTTGCGGCTATCGACTGGATTAGTGACCGAGCGAATAGTACCATCGGAGTTAAAGACGTAGGTTTTTCCATCCGAATCCTGCAAAGTTAAGCTGCCATCGGCGTTACGAGTCAATATGCCTTCTTCATTTGGCGGAGCAACATAAGCATTGTTAACGTATTTGTATTCATGAGTTTCTCCAGTTGCGTCACGTAAGACTACGCTGCTGTTATTAATTGCAGCAAATTCGTAAGTTAAGTCACCATCTTCATCTGCACTTAGCTTCCAACCGTCCGGTAAGGCCGGTACTTCTTGTGTAAGCATTTCGGCTGGTACCACCCGTTCAGCTCCCGATGAATCTATCATATGTAGCTCTGCGGTAGCACCACCGGCGTTTTCATAGTACTCGACAGTAATTGGATATGACTGACCGGCGTTTAATTGAACGGTGTTTGATTGTGTCGTAATGCCAGGGTTATCAGCCCAGTTATTGAGTATCGGCGTAGTCGAATTATTAAGGAATACCCGACTGCCGTCATCAGCTACTGTCTTAAATTTGTAGTTATCGGTGACTTGAGGAGTGATATAGCCGCTCCAGCGAACCATGAAGTCGTCTGAAGGCGCACCTGGAATTGGACTACCGCCTCCCCAGTGGAATGATACCTGACTGTCATTACGTGTTAAGAAAAGTCGGTCATTAGCATTTGCAGGAAAGCTTGGTGAGGGGCCATTATTGTCGCTGTAGTAATACCGTCCTGTTAATCCGTACTTGTCACTCACCTGCTTTACGCCGGTTTGAAGCCAGTTACTTAGCACGACCCGTTCACCATTTGGATTAGATTGTGCATTGGCAAACTGAGGACCCTTTACATACAATTTCATTCTTGCACCTTGCTCCCAGTCAAAGTACTCAATCTTTATAGGAATAATTTGTCCGGCAGTCAGCTGTACTGAATCTGTACCGAATCTCAATGTCGGTGAACTATAACCCCAGCTGTCCAGTTTCGCGGTCGTTTCATTATTCACAAATATACGAACGCCATCATCAGCATCAGCACCAAACTTATATGTTCCATCTAGCGGAGCGACAAAGTAACCTTGCCAACGAGCTAAGAAATGATCATTGCTAATCGTGCCCGGTTGCGGCGATCCGCCCAACCAATCAGAGTCCACAGCACCGTCAACACGAGTTACGGCCGGTGCGGTGCTTGGGAAGCAGGCACAGTTGGCCGCATCATTCCAATACTGGGCAGTCAGCCCATTACGTGAGCGTACTGGGGAATTGTATTCTAGTCCTAAGCCTAGTGAGCCCCCTAATGCACTAACAGAATGAGTGTTATTAGAAGTAGTTACATTGCCAGTTGCCAAATCAGTTGAAACCCCTTCAACAGTGTCGAAGGCTTGCGTAGCGTCTTTGCCATTGCGCATATCAACCCTAAACGACCGCACTTCGCTGTCTTTCCAAGAACCTAGCCGACCAGTTGCAGGATTGCCAGCATCTACTTGATCCCACGTTTGCACTTTCCAGTAATAAGTTGTTCCGTCTTTCAATGCGTTATCCGGTACCGTCCACTGCGGTGAATCGAGCCAATCAGACGATACGACCATACCACTATTTCCATCATTGCCAGTCGTAACGCGGAAGCGATACTTAACCGCTTGTCCGTCAGGATCGGTCGCGTAGCCACTTGTTAGAAACGGTTGTACATTAACGACCGTTGCTTTATCTGCCGGAGCAGTTAAAGCACTAGCAGCTGGAAGATTGTCATAAGTAAAAGTGACACGGGTGTCTTCATAATCAAAAGTCTTAAATGTATAGTTATCACTTTCATCACCATTAACCATCATCCAGAAGCCGAAATCGCCGCCTGCAATCGCTTTACGGTAGAGCTCAGTCACGTCCATGTCACCTTGGTAACCGATGTTAGCACTGGCCGTACCATAGCTTCCGTCAATACCATGGTAATTGAATGCACCTAAGTGGCGTGCGTAGAACATACGTCCGTCGTATGTACCTTTAGTAGATATGGAGGAATCATTTGGCTCAACCATTTGAAGGTGCAGAGAGGCATTTAATAAGTACTTATTAGGATCTTGTAACTGATCAAAATTAGCGTGCGTAGCAAACCGCCAGATATAGTACGGTCTGTTGTTACCAGCGCTGTTGCTGCAGCCCATACCTGGATTGCATACGTAGCCATCGTGGCGGTAGTTCACATAATTGAAGCCATTGTTTGATACAAAGCTTGGGTCGACAATTACCGGAAATGATTTCTTATCTAATTTTGAAAACCAATCTTTGTCTACATCGACGGTTATTTCATTGTTGCTAATTGTCTGTTTAACATATGGTTCGGATCCGACAATACCCTGGTCGGCAAGGCCAACAGTAGGTGGTGCTATATTAAGGTCAGCCATTTCACCGTCCAATTTATAATAGCCAGGTTGATCAGGATTTGGACTTAAGCTTGCGCCATCTAATTTAAATTTGAAGTTGGTTTGACTTTCCGGCTTACTAATAACGATGCTTTCTTTTAGCTCGGAGGCATTAACTTCATACTTTACGTCTACCCCAGGCCAAACATTCTTGTAAGTAACAATTTGGTCAGAGCCGCTGTCACTTACTTCAGGCTCGCTATCTTTGCCGCCTATTGGAGTTAACTTTGCAGTTTGATTGCCCTGCTTTACATTAACGCCCTCAGTTTCAGTTAATTTCTTAAAAGTTACCTGCCACTTGTTGGCTTTTGTTTTCCACTCGTTCTTTGACTTGTCTTTTTCGAGAGTCATATCAATGTCTTGCCACTTGCCGTCTTTTTGATAACTTGTCGGTAAAACACTTTGCTCGACGGTTTTGCTGCCATCTTTATTAAGGAAGGTCTTTTGAGTTGGACTGCGATCTTCGTCGAGTACTTTAACTTTTGTAAGATCCCGTGGTTTACCGTTTTGAAGTACCTTACGGGTCTCGCTCAACTCGTTCTTCATTTTATCGGGAAGTTTAGAGACTTTCTTAGCGTCGCCCAGATCGACCGGGACGGCACCTGAAGCGACATTGTTCAAGGCTTGAGGCGTTCGGGCTTGCTTCTGCTGATAATCATAAAGAAATGAACCTAACCCAACTGTAAGGCTTGAAAAAGTAAAAACGGTTGCAACTGTTACTGCGGAAAAGCGCATATTAAAGTCTTTGATTTTACGCTCATTAAGCTTGTATTTTTTGTGTAATAAAAAAAGCGCCGTCAATTTTAACGGCGCTTTTGCAATTGCTTTGAATTTTTGGCCAAAACCTCTCATGACACACCCTACCGCATAAGTGTATTTATTGTTACTTACTCAAATCATACAGCAGCAGTAACAATATCGGCAATACTGCTAGTGCTTTTATATATTGTGTAATCTACATCTATATGAAAGAAGTAAAGTCATTTACTAATAGATGATAATACTGTTAATAATTGTCGTAGGACCGATCGTTTGAACGATTAAACGTTACAAATTATCAAAGAACCGGTTATGGAACCTGGTCGGCTTTTTGGCCGCATGCTTACCATAATGGCAATCGGTCGCGGTTAGAATTAAACTAAGGAGCAAAACGAAGAAAACCGCCCTTTCGGACGGTTCCAGCATATATCTCAGTATTCTACGTAATGAACAATTCTCTGGCTCCAAGAGGTCAAATGGAGAACAGGTCATAGAACCTGGTCACTCCTTTTGACTGCTTGGTCTGGCTCCGGGGACTGGGCTCGAACCAGCGACCTAGTGGTTACATATTATCCACTATTTTCATAGCGGCATGGACTATCTCATCATCCTTATTGCTAAGGATGCAGGGCGCTTATGAAGGATTATTGCTTAAGGTCTCACCTTCTAGTCTCTGAACCTTCCAAGCGTTGAATGTAATATTCAGTGCCTCTAGCTTGGCTTGGCTGCGGATCAGCATATCCCGTATAGGACGTAGCTTTCCCGACAATTCACCCTGTTTTCACTGCATGATTACTCATACAGGCTGCACTTCGACGATACCGGCATGCACTTCTCGGTGACAATTAGCGCAAATAAGGACGCATTTATCTGCTTCTTCGACAACTTTATTCCAGGCACGCGTTAATCCGCCTGATGACACACCGAATAATTTCTGATTCGGATCAATATGATGAAGGTCAAGAGCATCGATACATTTATTGTAACCGCACAGCATACATTCCCCGCCTTTATACTCGACTAGCTTCTTGCGAACTGCCCTGCGGCGTTTCGTAACAGCTTTTTTGAGATATTCTGCGCGGTGAATGTATAATCGGCGTTCTGGCATACTTCTATAAGTATACCGTATTTCGTACAGCCACCCGCTCTACCACTGAGCTACCCCGGACTATGCCAGAGAATTATTCACTACTACACTGCGAATTGTTAATGAACCCTTATGACTAGGGTGATTATATCCGACCTCTCCCTATGGTGCAACTAATTGTAAGATGCCAAACGGCTTACGAGCGCCTTGCCTTGAGGGCTGCATTGATATTGCGGGTTTCATCGCGCTTTTTGAGGGCTTGGCGTTTGTCATATAGTTTTTTGCCGCGGCCTGTTGAAATGCGAAGTTTTATGAACCGGGTTTTGGTCAGCATTTCAAGCGGCACGATGGTCTGGCCTTGTTGTTTGGCCGCGATCAGCTGGTCGATTTCTTTGCGTTTGGCGAGCAGTTTGCGGGCCCGGGTTTGATCAGATTCGCTGATCGGAATACCGTTGCTCGGGCTGATCGTGGCATTGATGAGCAACAGCTCGTCGTCTTTGATGGTCACATAGGCGCCGCGAAGCTGGCCGTGGCCCATGCGCAGTGCTTTGGTCTCTGCTCCGCTGAGCTGTATGCCGACAAGCAAGCTGTCGCCAAGTTCGTAATCATGCCGTGCTCGCCTATTAGTAATCGCTGACGCGGTGTGTTGTTTTTTCTTAGCCATGATCACTCTATTGTAGCGAACTATCCGTACTATTGACAAAAGTATTGACAAAAGTGATATAATGTATTGATATGTCACGAATGAGACGCCTGCAGGAATACTATGCTTTTGACGCTGCAATCGTTGACGATGTTGACCAAGCAGCAGAGCTTCAGAACCGCCTGAATTTTGCCGAGCTAGCCGACAAATATAACGTCGCAAACGGTTCGTCAGCCGTGCTACCTGATGGTGCTACGAAACCAATCGAAGTTATGACGCTGACACCCAAGCACGATTATGATGAGCACGCAGCTCGAGTCTACCACACGGCGTTTGGCTATCCCGTCAATAAAAATACTGCACTGCATGCTATGCGCATGTTTGAAGCCGACGACAGCGAGCAGCTGATTGTGATAGGTAATCCAGCAATGGTCGGTATGAAAACTGGCAAATTATCTTTGCGCCAATCTCATGAGGTATATAAAAATGCGTCGTTGCGTCCAGCGGTCGATGCGCCGCTACGCTACTTAGAACAAGCAGGTATCACCCACACGAAGCATTTGGGGTATTCATACGGCGCAGACAAAGCTGCTACGACAATAGCTGAAAGCGGTACCTACAGCCAGGTAGCTAGCCGAGGCGTCCTTATAGAGCCGGTGTCGGTTGTCGAACGTAGCATGATCGAGCTTGTCAAAGCTTTTGGTGAAAGTGGTAAAGTCCAGCGGCAGTATATTGACCAGACAGAGAGCCGGCCGTACGACGAAATTTGGTCCGAAGATTCGATCGTCAAGGCTGCAGCGTGGGGTGCGGGCTTGGTTCGAATGAGTAATCTGGCTATTGCTAGTATCCTCGCATCTGACGGATTCAAGCAGCGGGCATCGGATGCGCTGCAAGCAAATGACGAAACAGATCTCGTGATCGGTTGGGGCACGAGCAGCGAGCTATGTCCGGGCGATACATTACAGGCGGTGACAAACAGCCTGCGGGCGCAGCACGGTCTGACCAGAGTTGAGTCTATGCCGATTACAGGTATGCACCATGCCGGTGTCGATGATCTGGATTTACACGCTGCAGTTATGCTCCAGGGTATTCATTCGACCTCCCGACGGGAGTAATTCATCTCATATACATACCGCTTATGATTATTGTGGTACACTTTTCGTAACGATATGTAATGAGAAGGCTATGAACCCAACACAATCCCCCGAACCTGCCGATGTACCAACCAATAAACCACAAGCTGGGAGTGCACCAGGCGACCAGATACCGGTACGCGTAAGCCAAAATAACGACGGTGTACGTATTTCCCCGCCGCCGGCGCCATCTGCAAATACGGATACCTCCACTTCAAATACTCAGCCGAATGGCACTATCCAGCCGTCAAGTGCTCAGCCAACTTTCGCATATGATGCCGTGCGACCAGCCCAGCCGGCTGCAACTGACGCGCCAGCACCAGGGGTGTCAGTGTCTCAAGCGGCAGGAGCATCGGCACCAGTGCAATCCGGGCAGACCTCTGAGCAGGACATGCAGACAACGCAATCAATGACGCAGGAGACCCAGCCAGCCGTTCAGCCCGATGCGGCTCCTGCGCCGCAGCAAATCATATCTCAGCAATGGGCTTCTGGTGCTTCCGGGTCCCTGCCAACAGAAACGTCGGCTACCGCTGCGCCGAGCCCGGCGTTTTACTCTGATGATCATCCGGTTGTCGGCGGCAAGCCAGCAGGCAGACGCAAATTTGTCATTTTCGGAGCAGCACTGGCACTTGTACTGGTGCTAGCTGGCGGTTATGTGTTTGGCATGTATCTGCCGAACAAGCCTGAAAATGTTTACCGCACCGGACTGAGCCGCACTGGCGTCGCCGTCGATAAGCTGATAGACGCTGGTACTGAGCAATCCAAAATCGCAGCTATCAAGAGCTCGGATGTCAGCGGTACGATCCAGGTGACTGGTCCGGATGGCAAACAAACGGGCACATTCAGTACCAAATACGACGACAAACAATCTGATTCGGCGTTCAATTACCGTCCATCGGCTACAGCGAATAATTTTAACGTTCAGATCATGAGCGACCTGGCGGACGGCCAGACATATCCGAGCGTGTACTTCAAATGGACGAATCTGTCGGTGCTCGGACTCGACCAGATGATACCTGAACTCGCGAAGTACGATGGTAAATGGATCGGCGCGACCAGCCAATATATCGAATCAATGATACCCGCTGAATCGCAAGCAGCCGAGAAGGACAAGCAAGCGAAATTTACGGAAGCCGATGCAGCCCAGCTGGCCCGCACTGTGACGGACACGACCCGCGAGTATGTGCTGACTGGAGATAGTAATAAGGCTGTGCTTGTTCAAAAGTCGTTTAAGGGTACCGAGAAGCTTGACGGCGACGTAACGGCCAACAGGTATGTCGTCGGCATCGATAAGCCGCACGCCAAAGATTATTGCGCTGCCCTGATCACACGGGTTATGGCAGCTGATGCCTACAAGCGGGTGCCCGGCGTATCGACGGATGGTATTGCCAAAGACCGTGACGCTGCCATCAAAGACTGCAAGCAAAGTATCGATGATGACATCAAGGATTCTGACACCTTTGAAATGTGGATTGATAAAAGCAGCAAGCTGATACACAAAATACGTTTTGCGGAAAAAGATGACGCAGGAACCTATGTCGAGCTCGGCCAGTCATACAAAAGCGGCGACCGAATTCCGCTCTTCGTCCGATTTTATAGCAAAGCAGACAAATACGATGCCAAACTGACACTCGATGTCGACACTAAACAAAGCGTTACAACCGGTTCATTTACAGGTACCTTTACGGACGGCGAAGACAAAGACTGGACGGTGAAAGCAAGCATGACGTTCAAGCCATACAGTGGTGACGTCAAGGTTACGCCGCCGAAAGACGCCGTACCGCTGCAGGACGTCTTGACGCTGCTTGGTCTCGACCCAGCCATGCTTAGTACTGGTAGCGCCGAGAGTGATGCAACGCTGTTTGAAAGTGGGTCTACCCAGACTGAAGCTGAAGATACTGAGCGGCAGATTGATATATGGGCGTTGCAGGGCCAGCTCGAAGCCTACTATGCTACCAATGGCTGGTACCCGAGCCTAGCTCAAGTCAATGACGCCAGCTGGCGGGCTGCCAATATGAAAGGCTTGGACGCCGAAGCGCTCGTGGTTCCTGGCAGTATGCTGAAAACATTGGCTGCCAGCCCGAGTGTTACGCAGTACGGCTACCAGGCAGGTGGCTGCAGCGCCAACAAATGCCGGACATATTCTCTCGAAACTATTTTCAGTAATGGCGAGAAATTCATTGAGACAAGTCTCAATGAGGACGTATCTGCAGCTTGAGATAGTACCGATACTCTAGTATTGCTGCACCTGAATCTAAAAACCTCCACCCTCTCGTGGCAACCTGCGGGGCAGACCTTAGAATTATTTTATCCCTAAAGATAAAAATGGTAAAAATGGGGCGGGGGCAGACAGGTTGACGAGGCTCATAGGGAGGTTTTGAAAATAGGTTGCTACTTGTCCTGACTAGTTTCGAAGGTATCTTTGGCGACATTCCACAGGCTCGGATCCTGCAGTTTGATAAGACGGTAATACCAGTACTCGCTGCCCCAGAGATACATTTCGCGCATACCGGTTGCCCGGCCGTATTCGACCCGGTCTTTGAAACGCTGGGCGTCGAATGATTTGTTTTGCTCATCCAGAGACGTCTCCTGAATACTCTGGCCGCGCGGCGTCCAGGTCTCGGCTTGCAGCTCATGGATCATCATGTTCCGGCCGGTTGCCAGTCGTTGCCAGCCAGCAACAAAGCCGTAGTACCATCCGGGGTATGGGTATTCCATGTAGCGTCCGATCGGCGGGCTCCATACGCGCTTGTAGATAGAGATGCCGTGTTCGTCGGGTGTGGGCGCACCGACTGGCCAGCCAATAGCGTTATTGCTGCGGGCGACGATAGCCTTGTGTGTCGGATCGAGACGTTTGACAAGATTATATTCAGAGACCAGGCGATCGCGGTTGAAATTAGTGCAGATACCAAAGCCTTTCAGGAAAAATTCGTTTTCTACCTGATAGCTGTCCAGGGCCGGTGAAGTTTTGTATCGGTTTACAACTTGCGCCATAAAGGCTTCTAGCTGGGGTTGCCAGACGCTTTCCGGCTTGTTTCGGGCCCAATCCGGCATGTGGCACTCCGGCCAGCGCGGTTGGCGCAGGCCGAGGCTCAGCGTTACTTTGGCACCGGCCTGTTCAGCTTTGGCAAATTGCCAATCCAGCAGGCTGAAGTCGTATCTGCCCTGCTCCGGTTCCAGCTGATTCCAATAACTGACCAGCCGGAAATGCCGAACGCCGAGATCATTGATCAAGGCGTCCATAGTTTGCTTCGGATCGAGTCCAAGGCTCTCGGCATAAGCTGGGATGAATGAAGTGCCGACTACCAGCGGTTTTGATGCCTGGCTGGCTATGTACCAGCGGGCGATGCCGTACATGCCGCCGATCAGCAGCAAGAATGCGACGCAGCTAGAAGCAATTACTTTATGACGAAAGCTCGCCCGCTGGTAGCGCGCTATAGCAGAACCGAGTGATCGAATCCAGCTTATCATCAGGTTGTCCTTGTATACTTAGAGTTGTCAAATAGCGAAATGGTATGATGATATAGGTTATGCATATGGTAAACAAAAATCTTCGTGTTAGTATCGTAATTCCAGTATATAACGAAGCGGCCCACTTGCCTGCCTGTCTCGATGCTATTGCTCGCCAATCCGTCCAGCCCTACGAAGTTATTGTCGTCGATAATAATTCATGCGACGATACGGCAGCGATAGCCTGTCTGTATCCGTTTGTACGATTACTGACCGAAAAACGCCAAGGTGTGGTCTATGCACGGGACCGTGGCTTTGATGCAGTTCGCGGAGACATCATCGGCCGGATCGATGCCGACACAATTATTGCCGACGATTGGGTGGCGGTGCTACGGCAAATATTCGCGGACGGTACAACCGATGCCGTCACCGGGAGCGCTCATTATTACGATATGGCCCTGTCGTCAATTGTTGATCAAACGGATATGGCCATCAGACGCTACTACCGGCGCTGCCTCGGAAAAGCCGTTGTACTACAAGGCGCCAATATGGCGCTACGCCGCTCGACATGGCGCCACATCCGAAAAGATGTCTGCCGAACGGCGGGCGTGCATGAAGATTTTGATATATCGATTCACGCGTCACAATCAGGCTACCGTGTCACATTCGACGAAACGCTCGTGGCCTCACTGTCATTTCGGAGTGTCGAGGCCGCCCCGGCCGACTATCTCGAATATAACCTCATTAGTCCACGGACATATCGTGCACACGGCCTAAAGCGGCATGTATACATGTACCCGATAGTCGCTCTCGCGGTTGTGGGATATCTGCCTATTAGATTGCTCCGAAGAGGCTATGACGCACACACTGAACGATTCTCTCTGGTACGGATGCTGTCAGTTCCGGCGCAAGCCCGTGTGAACCCAGGAACTTTTGTCGATTAATCACTGATCGTTAGATGTATAACCGCCGCCGTTGGTAGGCTTGGGCGTGCAGTTACCCCATAGTCCTTTGGCTGCAGTCTTGGCTTGCTGCTGCGCGGTATCGAATTCGGTAGATTTGGTAAACGGAAAGTACGGGTAATAAAAGCCGTAACCTTCTTGAATCAATTTGAGATTTAGCAGCGTACCATCGGGGAGGTATACATACCGTAGCAGCCGGTTGTAGCGGTCGCGGTTGTTGCTGAGGCTGTCAGCGGCCAGCCGTACTTTTGAGCCAGCAGCAGTCAGGGTATTTTTGGTAAATGCTGACGCAGCAGGTCCGTAGCATTGGACTTTTTTGCGCGGGTCGTGCGTTTCCGGCGTGTCGACGCCGATGAAGCGGATGGTTTCGCTGGTCCCGAGCATGTCAATCGTGATGGTGTCGCCGTCTGAATATCGGGTGATCCGGTACATACCCGGCTGATTGGCTTCGATGGTCTTTTTGGCGGACTCAGCTGTCTGAGCCGTCTCGGATGCTGCCGAAGCGAACCAGCCCTGACTCTGGCCGTACCAGACAAACAGCGACATGACGGCGATCAATAGTGTCGTACTCGTGGATCGTCGCCGGCTCATCGATGCTGTACCGGTTTGGTTATTTCATTCACTTTCGGCGATTTTTGTTTGGTTAATTGTAGTGCTTGTGCGACGTAGACGGGCGTTATTTTGGTTCCGTCGAGCACTATCGGGTTTTCGTCTTTGGCGGGCGGTTCCAGATGGCTGGTAATGCGTTCAAAGTCTTTTGCTGTCATTGTGTCTTCGTAGCTATTCGATGCCGCATGCTCATGCGACAGGGCACGCTTGCGGGCGGTAGATTTGTTCAGTTTGATCCAGACTAGTTTGGTTTCGGCGTTGTATTTTGCGGCAATTGTACGGAGCATGTCGCGGTCTTTGCGAAAGTTGAAATTTGTATCAAATATGACGCTTTGACCGTCCGCCAGTAACAGTTCAGTCGATTTGTTGAGATGGTCGTAGAGTTTGCGGCTTTCCACGGCGCTGTGTGTCGGTTCGCCGAACATGGCACGGCGTTCGTAATCGGCCCAGATATGCACCGCGCCAGTCAGGTCATGGATAATGGTTGACGTGGTCGTTTTGCCAGACCCCGGAAATCCTACCAGTAGAAATAATGTCGCCCTCTTCACCCGCTCTATTGTACGGGCCGGATCTGCGGTAGTCCAGACGATCCGGCGTAATAAAGCCCTATTCCGGCACTCTGAGAGCGTCATGGACCTGTTGCAGGAAGTTGCCGTCGATAGGGATAGCTTGATCAGAGCGATTGCCGAACTCCCACACGTGCTTTCCGGGTAGATCGGTAGCCAGTCCTCGCCAGCCGGTGAGACTGACCTGCACGAACCGTCCATCCGCAGGATGTTCCAATTCGTACGGTATACCGCCGGCGATTCTTAGTTTCTTCCCAATTGATGCATAGCTTGTCGAAAGTGCTATATGCTTTGACTCCTGTAACGTTCTTATACCGAATGGTTCGGAGCTTCCGAAAGATGGGCTCGGAAACCTCATAAGCTGGTGCTCAAATTCGGCGGTCTGCAGCATAAATGCAACGACTTTACGAACTCTGTCTGGTTCACGAATATAACGGATTAAGTTTGGATTGAACATAGGACAATTATACGGACAAGTCAGACAAAAAAGATGTTAGGTTTATCACGTTTCGCCTTCGGCGCGTGGCTGTCAAAAGTCGATGCCCTTGTTCGCTAGGAATTTATCGTCAAAATGGTGCTTCAGTTTGGTCATATCGGTTGCGATGTCGACCTTGTCGAGTAAGTCCTTTGGGAAATCACGACCCGTCAAACACAGGCTGGTGGTTGGCGCTTTTGTCATCATCAGCGTCATAAGCTGCTCCCGGCTGATCAGTCCCTCATGGACGGCGTTATTGATCTCGTCGCAGATAACCAGGTCATATTCACCGCTTATGGCCGCAGATAATGCTTCGTCGTAGGTCAGCTGGGCGGCTTGCTTGTGCTGTTCCTCGCTGACATGCTGTGCACTCATATCCCCGGCTTTGTAGAAACCTTTGCCGCCTTTATAAAAGTACAATTTATCTTTGTAGATTGGCATGATGTCGCGAATGAAGACATGTTCGCCGACGCCCCAGTATTTGATGAACTGGATGACGGCGACTTTCCAGCGGTTGCCGAGAGCGCGCGTCATCAGCCCCATGGCGGCGCTGGTTTTGCCCTTGCTCTCACCGGTATAGACGATAATAACTGATTCTTTGGTTTGAAAATCTTCGAAAGCCACTTATAATCCTCGTTTCTCTAGATAATATTTGCTTCTGCTATGTACCGTGCCGGCAGACAGTATCTGGAGATGGGTAGCTTTTGCTTTTTGAATACTGTCAATACGTGCGCCGTATACTGCCAGCAGCGCCCGAACAATATCAGCGGCAGATGCCGCCTGCCGCAGGCGAAGCCGATGCTCCAGTGCCGCCGCTAATTCGATTTCGGGAAATATATGAGCGTTACGCATCGCTCTCTTAACAAACTCTTCCTGATATGCGAGTGCTTTGCCGTGTCGTACCCTGTCCGCTGAATCAATGCCAGGTGCCTTATCCCGGTAAAATGTACGCAGACCTGTTTCGATTGAGCCTGGCATTTTAAAAGGTATAGCTAGCTCTTTGCTGTCGTCAGCTTTGATTCCCGCCTGCTCAGCCGCAACCTTGTTAGCCGCAGCCTTCTCGACTGACGCTTGTTTAACTTCTGCTATGGTGTCATCCGCGTGCTGACTGACTGTTGCTCCGACCATTTGGCCAAATGTCTGTCTCTGTTCGGGCTCAATGGCAAATATGTCGATATGTAAGGGTTCGCATGCTTCAGCTATGGTTGATTCAATGCTTACGAGCCGCCGAAAGACGTCGAGCTGATAGTCGTTCAGTATATCGTCTGCACCGATCGGATGCTCAAATGTCGTATTTCCATTACCAGGAGCTGTTTCGCTCATAGTGTGTCTCCCCTTATGGTGAGCTCAGTGTAGTACGTCGGATGTCAGTTTGTAAACTGATAGCTGTAGACCACACCATTGAAACTACTACAGAAGCTTTGCGGCTTTGAGACTGGCATCGATCTTTGGACGATCAAATCCAACGATAATCGTGCCGTCAATGTCGATGACGGGTATTCCCATCTGACCGGACTTTTCGACTGATTCGGTGGCGTAGGCATGATCTGCTTCAATGTCGCGGACTTCGTATTTGACGCCGAGCTTATCAAAGTATTGCTTAGCTGCGTGACAAAAGGCGCACCAGTTGGCGCTATAGATGATAGGTGTTGTACTCATGTACTCCAGTATATCACTATACAATGTAAAGTAAATAGCTATATGCGTATTGATTCACACTTGGCAGCCTTGCCCGCCAAGTGCCAGGAATGGTATACTAGGTGTAAATGGTAAAAACATATCCAACCAGTAAAATTGGACTGGCTAGCACTGCTAGGACCGATGAGGGCCAGCATATTCAGGGGGCTGATCCTGCGCTGCGTTCGCAGTTTTCCAGTGCGGCGCTCGGCATGGGCTGGCAATTGGCTGTCGTCGTTCTTGTCCCGATTGTCGGTGGCTACGAGCTGGACAGCCGGTTTGACAGTTTGCCGGTTTTGACCCTTGTCGGTTTTGTCATTTCGATTGCCGGTTCGATACTGGTTATCAAGCGGGCGCTGGCTGCGTTTAACAACTTTATGCCCTCCACTCCAAATGCTCATGAAGTCTCTGACAAGGAGAAGCAATCATGATATCGACGCTACTCAGTCGTTTTGCCGCCGAAGACGGACCGGCTATTCATATTGCGCCGGGCGGCGTGTTTGAGGTTGGCGGTCTGACGATCACCAATTCAATTCTGTACGGATGGATATGTGCCCTCGCTATTATCGCGCTGATGGTATGGGTAGCCCGCCGGGTTACTATCAAGCCGCAGGGGGGCGTCGTGCAGTTTATCGAAGCCGGCGTTGAGTTTATTAGCAATATGGTCACCAACACCTTTGACGACAAAGCCAAAGGCCGGAAGTATGTTCCGTTCTTCGTCACGCTGTTCTTTTTCTTGCTGCTCAACAACTGGCTTGGTTTGCTGCCAGGTGTCGGAGAAGCTTTCAAATCCGGCGATGAGCCGCTGTTCCGCGCATTTACCGCTGATCTCAACGGTACGCTGGCAGCTGGTATTGTGACCATGCTGTTTGTCTACGGCGCTTCAATCCGTGAATCGGGCGGACCGCTCAAATATTTGCGCCATTTCTTTATCGGCAGCCCGTGGAACCCGCTGTACTTTATCATCGGTATTTTGGAAATGTTTACCGATTTAACCCGTGTATTCAGTCTGTCGCTTCGATTGTTCCTGAATGTCGCGATCGGTGAGATCGTTATCGCTGTATTCTCGTATCTGGGCAGCGGCGCGGCGCCACTTACCGCGTTGCCGTTTACGATGGTTGAAATGTTCGTCGGCGCCTTGCAGGCCTACATCTTTACTCTGCTGAGTTTGATGTATCTGTCAATCGCTGTTAATCATTCGCATGACTCGGCTGAAGATCACGCTGCACATGACGATGGCTTGACCAGTGACCGCGAAACTGGAACAATGAAGTTAAGACCGGGAGAAGCCTAGCGTGATACTAAGGTTATAATACTCCCCGTGTACCCGTCGTTCGTAAAACAATAATCAATCAAGGAGAAATGAAATGTTGACATTATTCGCTGCAGAAGCCATAAGTTTAGATGTAATTGGTAAGGGCCTTATGATTGGTCTTGGCTTTATCGGGCCAGCTATCGGTGTCGGTATTATTGGCGCTAACTACCTACAGGCCGTCGGCCGCAATCCGGAAGCTTCAAAGTTCTTCGGACAGGCCTTAGTATTTGTGGCTATTGTCGAGCTGTTCGGACTGCTCGCCTTTGCTGCCACCTTCATCGTTAAATAATATTTAGGATCATATGCAGTTATCTTTGACACAACATATAGGACAGTTTGGTGCAGAAAGCTCATCTGGTATCGGAGCTCTGGGTATCAACCCGCAGGCTCTTGTAATTCAGTTGATCACGTTCGTGCTGGCCTACCTGGTGCTGCGCAAATATGCCTTCAAGCCTATTCTGAAGGTTCTCGGGGAACGGCGCGAGCTGATTGAAAACGGCGTCAAACTGGGTGAAGAAATGCAAAAAGAGCGTACCGAGCTGGACCGCAAAGTCAGCGCCACTCTGCAGGACGCCCGCCGGCAGGCTGATACTGTTGTCGCTGAAGCGCATGATGCTAGCCGTGACCTGCAGCGCGAAGCCGAAGAAAAAGCTCGTTTGAAGGCTGAAAATATAGTTACCGAAGCCCATGCGCGCGCCGAGCAGGATAAGCAACAAATGCGCAAGCAATTGGAGCAAGAAGTTGTCGGACTTATATCGGATGCCACTGAGGTGATAATTGACGAAAAAGTCGATGCCCGCAAGGATGCAGCTCTCATTGATCGTGCTCTGAAGAGGCGTAGTCAGGGACGGCGCGCCTGATGAAAACACCTCGCCACACCATTGCTCGGGCCTTGGCTAAGCAATCACTGACAGTCAGTGATTTTGATAGCTTTAGCTCAGAAATTGCAGCCTATCTGCTGTCAGAGCGACGTGTCGGCGAGCTGGATTCGATTATGCGGGATATTATGCAGTATCGTGCCGATCATGGCATTGTTGAGGTTTCTACGATCGGCGCATATGAGCTCGACGATGCGGTGCGAGCTGACATAACTAATGAAGTGCAGGCACTCTACCCTGATGCCGAGCAAGTTATTATTAGCCATCGGATTGACACGTCAGTTGTCGGCGGCGTACGACTAGAATTTGCAAATCAGCAGCTTGACCTTAGCGTCCGGAATAAACTGAATCGATTGAAACAATTAACTGCACATCCCTAACCCACTTAACTTATTGGGACAACCCCTAAGAGACGAAAGGAACATATGGCCGAATTATCCATAAAAGAATTATCAGATGACATACGTGCATCAATTGCCGCTCTCAAAACGCGCCCTGAGATTGAAAATGTCGGCGTAGTGACCCGTGTCGGCGACGGCATCGCCTGGATCTATGGACTGAGCGAATCGGGCTTCAATGAGATGCTGGAAATCGATGGAACAGATGGCCAAAAAATTACCGCCTTTGCGTTTAACCTTGGTGAGGACGAGATTGGTGCGGTTATCCTCGGCAACGATGCCGAAATCAAGGCTGGAGCAACTGTCCGGCTGACTGGCAAAGTCCTGGAAGTTCCTGTCGGCCCTGAACTGGTTGGCCGGGTCGTTGACCCGCTGGGCAATCCGCTCGATGACGGCGAACCGATCAAAACCGCCCAGCGCAGCCGTGTCGAACGCCCTGCTCCTGGTGTACTCGCCCGTAAATCAGTCCACGAACCACTTATGACAGGTTTGATGGCTATTGATGCCATCGTGCCTATCGGACGCGGCCAGCGTGAGCTTATTATTGGTGATCGTCAAACCGGTAAAACTGCCATCGCGATCGACACTATGGTAAACCAAGCTCGCCAAAAGACCGGCGTTATCAATGTCTATGTCGCCATTGGTCAAAAGTCGTCCAAAATTGCCGCACTGCAGGAGCGCTTGAAGCGTGAAGGCGTTATGGATCAGACAATCATTGTTGCCACCAGTCCTGCCGACCCGGCAGCTATGCTCTACCTAGCGCCATACACCGGCGCAGCCATCGGTGAATATTTCCGTGACAATGGCCAGCACGCGCTGATCATTTATGATGATTTAACTAAGCACGCCCAGGCTTATCGCCAAATGTCGTTGTTACTCCGTCGTCCACCGGGCCGTGAGGCGTATCCGGGTGATGTCTTCTACCTGCACTCGCGCCTACTGGAGCGTGCAGCCAAATTGTCCGACGAACTTGGCGCTGGCTCCCTGACGGCACTGCCAATCATCGAAACCCAGGCTGGTGATATCTCGGCCTACATCCCAACCAACGTCATCTCAATTACCGATGGTCAGATTTTCCTGGAAACCAACTTGTTCTACCAAGGTGTCCGCCCGGCTATCTCAGTCGGACTGTCAGTTTCGCGTGTCGGTGGCGCAGCACAGACGAAAGCCATCAAGGCTGTCGGCGGTGGCCTCAAGCTGAGTTTGGCACAGTTCCGAGAACTAGCCGCTTTCAGTCAGTTCTCGACTGACCTCGATCCCGAAACGCGCCAGACTATCGAGCGCGGCCAACGCCTGACTGAGCTCCTCAAGCAGCCACAGTTCAGCCCATATTCTATCTGGGAAATGTACAGTTCACTGCTGGCTGCAACTGAAGGCTGCTTCGATAAAGTCCCACTCGAAAAGCTCAAAACTGCTGAAGAATCATTGCACCGCGAACTAAAGAGCAAGCATGCCAAAGTCATTGATGTAGTAAACAGCGGCGACAAAGTGTCAGACGAGAATCAAGCTATCATCGTCAAGGTCGCAAAGTCGGTCGCTGATGCTTACAGCGAAAAGCCAGCCTCTAATACCGGTAAGGCATAGGTGTAGCTCGTGGCAAGTATTATTGCACTCAAGCGGCGGATTACGTCTATCAAGAACACGCGGCAGATCACCAAGGCGATGCAGCTCGTCTCAGCCAGCAAGATGCGTCGTGCGCAGGATTATGCTTTCAAGTCACGCGCTTACCGCGATCTAGCGTACAGCTTGTTGCAGCGGCTCAATGCGACCCGTGAAGTCGAATCACAGCCGCTTTTCAAGGTGCGACCGGTTACATCACGTTTATATGTCGTCATTACGAGCAATAGCGGTCTGGCTGGAGCCTACAATGCGAATGTGCTCAAAATGCTGACCAAGGGTCTGCAGTCTGATCGGGCATCAGATATTAACAGCAAAGTCATCGTTATCGGTAATAAAGGCGCGCAGTTTGTCCGTCGCATTCAAGACGTCGAGCTGCAAGCGGTCTATTCGTCATTTGGCGATCATCCATCGGCCAATGATGTCCGTCCGATTTTAAATTCCATCATGAAGCAATATGCCGACGAATCAGTCGACGAAGTCCGCTTGATGTACACGTTGTTCAAGTCAAATATTCTGCAGGAAGCACAATCAGTGCAATTGCTGCCAGCCCGTCTGGATGACGCTGATCCAACCGACGATGTAAAGCTGCTCAGTAATTTTGAACCAGATTTGGAAACGGTTATAGAACAGGTTGCGACCCGCCTGGTAGAAGCGCAAATCTGGCAAGCGCTGTTGGAAAGTCTCGCCAGCGAGCACTCGATGCGTATGATCAGCATGAAGAATGCTACTGACAATGCCAACGATCTGATCGGTGATTATACGCTTGAATATAACACTGCTCGTCAGGCCGGCATTACTCAGGAGTTAGCTGAGATTACCGGTGGTGCGGAGGCTATGAATGGCTAAAATAATACATCCATGCTTGAAGCATAATGATAGGCATATGAAGAAACGATTGATGATTAACCGGACAGGAGAAATATAATGGCAACAGCAACCAAGGATAAACCAACACAGACTACCAAGTCTGGCCGCATCACTGCCATCGTCGGCGTGGTGATCGATATTGAATTCAGTACTGGCAACTTGCCGGCTATATATAATGCCCTCAAAGTTCAGAATGGCGACGAGGAATTAACGCTTGAAGTTGCTCAGCACCTTAGCGAATCAAGTGTCCGGGCAATTTCACTCGGTGGTACTGACGGCCTGGCTCGCGGCACCGAGGTTACCGATACTGGCGCGCCGATTCGCGTGCCTGTCGGCGAAGAAACGCTCGGCCGCATGTTCAATGTCACCGGCGAGCCAATTGACGGCCAAGGCGGTGATTTCAAGAACAAAGCCAGCATTCACCGTGCGCCACCACCGCTGATGGACCAGTCCGGGCGCGTCGAGATACTCGAAACAGGCATTAAGGTGATCGACCTCATCGCGCCGATTACCAAAGGCGGTAAGGTCGGACTATTTGGTGGAGCCGGTGTCGGTAAGACCGTTCTGATCCAGGAACTTATCAACAACATCGCCAAATTCCATTCCGGCTACTCTGTATTTGCCGGTGTCGGTGAACGTACTCGTGAAGGTAATGACCTGTACAACGAAATGCAGGAATCCGGCGTGATCAAGAACACTTCCCTGGTCTTTGGACAGATGAATGAGCCGCCTGGAGCTCGCCTGCGCGTCGCACTATCGGGTCTGACGATCGCCGAAGGCTTCCGTGACAACGGTAATGACGTGCTACTGTTCGTGGACAACATTTTCCGCTTCACGCAGGCCGGCGCCGAGGTGTCTGCGCTGCTCGGACGCCTCCCTTCCGCAGTCGGTTATCAGCCAAACCTGGCCCAGGAAATGGGACAGCTGCAGGAGCGTATCACCTCAACCAAAGAGGGCTCGATCACCTCGGTGCAAGCCGTCTATGTTCCAGCTGACGACCCGACCGATCCAGCGCCAGCAACTGTCTTTGCGCACCTTGACTCGACGATTGTGCTCGACCGCGGCCTAACGGAAATAGGTATCTATCCGGCCGTTGATCCGCTCGGCTCAAGCTCTACCCTGCTTGACCCGGAAATCGTCGGCGAAGAGCATTACCGTGTTGCCCGTGAAGTTCAGCGGGTACTGCAGCGTTACAAAGATCTGCAGGATATTATCGCTATTCTTGGTATGGAAGAATTGAGCGACGAAGATAAAAAGACGGTCGCCCGTGCCCGCCGTATCCAGCGCTTCCTAAGCCAGCCATTCTTCGTCGCCGAGCAGTTTACGAACAATCCTGGCCAGTACGTCAAACTTGCTGACACGATACAGGGCTTCAAAGAAATCCTCGACGGTAAGCACGATGACAAGCCAGAAAGCGCCTTTTATCTCAAGGGTGCAATTAGTGATGTTAAGGCAACAGAGAATAAATCATAATGCCATACTTACCCAGACCTGAATTGCCGTCTGAAACTCCTGTTATGCATAGTGACGATGTAAAAATTCAAATGTTGCATATGCTTGGTCTTGGCAACGAGGATTCGTATCCTATGCCTTCTGGCGAACTGCAAACCGATGACGAAATGCAGGTGCCAGCAAACGTTCAGACGTATTTTGATGCAAATGGCAGATTGGTCGGGCCTAAAAATGACGACGAATATATAATACGAGGAGCAGATAATGTTCCGTTTTAAACTTGTATCACTCAGCGGTATTCAATTTGACGATGATGTCTATGAAGTGCTTTTGCCGACTATGGAGGGCGAAATCGGCGTTCTAGCCAAACACATGCCGCTCGTTAGCGTCGCCAAAACCGGCGTGATTGCTGTTCGCCGCGAAGCCAGAGATCCTGATGATGCCCGCGAATACTTTGCAACCAACGGTGGTGTCATTGAAGTTGAAGGTGGCGAACTGCGCGTCCTGGTCGATGAGGCCGACCATGCCGCAGACATCAACGAGGCTGAAGCCCAGGCTGCATATGACCGGGCGCAAAAAATGAAATCGGAAGCGACTGATGAAGTTAGTCTAGAGCGGGCTCAACAACTCGTCGACCGCCATGCAGTCCGCCTGCAGGTTACGTCGCTCAAGCGGCGCCATCAGAATCGCAGCTAGGTCTGCGGTACCGCAGCGGGTTCAGTACCGTCAGATACGTTCCATATTTGCTCAGTCATGCCGTGCATAGATGCGTTTTCTATAAGTAAAGAAAACCCGACCAAAGCTTGTGCAATTGTTTGACGCTGCTCGGCGTTAGCACCGGACATTAATGCCGTATTACCTATGAATCGTGCGATCTGCGGCTGACAAAGTAGCAACTCACGCCAGTGCTGCGTAATAGCAAGCGAATGCTCGTTATCGCTGTTTTGTTTTTCCAACAGCTGTGTCACAATATGTTCCGGTATGTCAGGCGTTAGAGGCAGATTGATTTGATTGGGTACCGAGTCTGTCATTGTAGTCCTAGTTTAAGCCGCTACTGGTAGTGTACGAACATTGTAACCTACGCTAGTTGTAGTGTGATGTGATATTTATCTCAAGTTTTAACAAAGAAAGGGATAGGATGGGAGAATTTATGAAAGAAACAGTTGTACATGTAGATGTTATACCAATTCCAGTCAAAGGACGTGAACGGGATGAGATGCCTTTTGCGCAGATCGAGGCACAAGCTGAGATTAATCGGAGTAATCTTGTCGAAGTCGACTATCATAGCGTCCCTAGTACATGCTCGGATGAACGGCCACATGAAAACGAGGCTCGTCCGTCAGTGTTCGGCGGGTCGGACGTCTATGCTTTAGCAATCGGCGAACTAACCGGTCAGTTTGCTGGCAGCAAATTGGCGGCAAAGGAACGTTTGATTGTATCGAAGCAGACTATCAACGATGCGAAGCTTTTGAGTGGCGGGCACGTCAACTGCGCCGCTGCCACTTCCTTCGAAGTGTGGATGACATCCATCCACGAGCAACCAGAAAATATCATACCGTATGTCCGGCAAGAAATTGGTGATGACTATGATGACGATATGATGCAGGAAGTCATAGCTAATGCTGCCCGTGCGACAGATAACGGTACCTATGCCGACTTTTCTGAAGAAACTTTGCGCGATGTACTCGGTGATGAGGCAGAGCTTGCCATCGAACGGGTAGGAAATGTTCCGCATGAGGGTGTGACGCTAGCCAAAAACAAAGTCAATGGTAAGACAATCGATCAAACTGCCGTCTACGAACAGAGTGTTGCCGGTCGTGGGACATTCGACTTTGACGAGGCATATGCTCAGAAAATCGAAGATGCTGTTACTTCAGGTCCCGAAGCGGTTCGTCTGCAGAAGCTCGCGCATCACGCCCGTGAAGCAGTCATTGCGGCTATAAGTGGCGCAGTACCAAACGACCTTATTTACCAAATCACTATCAGCGAATAGCGCGAGTACGCGTCGCCCCAGAAGCTTAAGGGGTTTAACTTCTCTTG
Source organism: Candidatus Saccharimonadales bacterium (assembly GCA_036388415.1). Lineage (NCBI taxonomy): Bacteria > Candidatus Saccharimonadota > Candidatus Saccharimonadia > Saccharimonadales (SeqCode) > Saccharimonadales bacterium (SeqCode). Next base: position 224,834 of record DASVRW010000002.1, read on the forward strand.
CATTTCTATTGTTAACCCGATATCCTGAAACTATCAACTAAGGAGGAATCCCAAATGTTCAAGAGAAATAAACTTGCCATGTTAGTGGCTGAGTTTCTCGGTACCGGCATATTGACGCTGGTTGTGTTAAGCGTACAACGCTCACAGCTGGGTCTGGCCTATTTTGTAGCAATCGCAGCTGGTCTTGCAGTCGTCGCGCTCACATACACGTTCAGTAACGTGTCTGGCGCTCACTTTAACCCTGCGCTAACATTCGCTCTTTGGACGGCACGACGTGTCCGCACGCCAGCTGCAGCAATGTACATCGTCGCACAGCTGCTCGGTGCGTGGGCTGCTTACGGATTGTACCGTTACTTTGTTAACACGGACGTTCAGCAAGTCACACAGGCATTCAGCGGCCGTATCATGGTTGCAGAGGCAATTGGTACAATGATCTTTGCAATGGCGTGGGCTGCTGCCGCCTACAACCGCTACGATACATCCAAATTTGCAGCTGTAGCTGGTCTTGGGTTTATTCTGGCTATCATTGTTGCGTCTGCTGCATCTGTTGGACTTGCAAACCCAGCTCTCGCAGTTGGTGCACGTGCTTGGGAAGTCTTCGGCAACAACGGCTGGGGTAATTACTTCCTTGGACCAATTCTTGGTGCTGTCATCGGCGTAAATCTCTACGGTTTACTATTCGCTGACGGTGTATCACCACTCGCTGCACTTCGCCGCCGATCATCGGCTGCAAAAGTTAGCAGTGTTTCATCTGTCGACAAAGACGAAGATCTGAGTGATGACGATGAAGATGATGCTGCTGAAGAAATTGACGTTGATAAAGCGATCAATAAGAATGCAAAAACCGGAACTGTCGCACCGCGTAGTGAAATCAAAGTGACTAAGTCAAAGAAATCGACAGTTAAGAAAATAGCTGCAAAAAAGAAGCGCTAAATATATTACTGTTCGTAAAAGCTGGCCAGGACACGTCCTCGGCCAGCTTTTTATTTTACGCCGTCAATCAGATCCTGCTCGAATTGCAACACGCCTGCCAGTGTTGGCGGGTAGGCGTCTGTAGCAGGAAAATCTAGTCTTTGGACATGCGCCCATATGCTGTTCATGAGCTGCTTAATCCGCTGAGCTTCGTCGTCTTTAAAATGTAATTCCAAATTATTGACGGTACCGTCTGCGTCGCTCTCGATAAACTCCAACCGGCCTTTGGTGACCGTATAGCCGGCATACGTCCGCGATCCTTCGATTAGTAATTTGTAAGCATACAGCTGCAGGTGATATCGATGCATACGTAGATCGGTTTTCCAACCCTTGTAAGATTTGCCTGTTTTGTAATCCACGACAGTAATTGTTTTGCTCACCGTATCTATTTCAAGCCTGTCGACGCGGCCAGCCATATGCACATCGCCGTAGAATACATTCTCATTGCGAAAGTTCTTTTCAGCAATGTCCTCGGGCATATAGATATGGCCGCGTTGCTGGGTATATTCCGTCAAGGCAAGGCGGCCTCGCTCCTGTTCTAGCGCAATACGTTGCTCAGTTAGTTTTTTTGCCTTGATGCGTATATCGAACTGTTGCAGAACGTCCGTTAGCTCTGGCCGATAGCCATGTTCGCTCACCTGATGCTGGTACCATTCGAGTGTTTCATGTATCGCAGTACCAAACTGGCCGTCAGGACTCGGTACGCGGGGGAATTTCAAAATTTCATCGAGGAAAAATTGTTGCGGGCCGGCGTATTCGATATCTACAAAACTGACAAGGTGCGTCGGACTGAATTGGTAATTATCAGTCCGGGCGCTGAGCAAGCTCGATAAACTGACATTCTGCAGACTACCCAGGTGTGTTGTTCGCCAGTCAAGCTCCAGTAAGCTTATCGGTGGGACTTCAATATCGTCCGATATGACACGCTGGACTGCCGCTGGCAAAACCATTGCTTCGACGTGGCCGTCTGTCTGTTCCTGCTCATCAAAATACTTCAGCCGTGTCGAAGTTTTGCCGCTGAAACTCCGCGTCGGACTTGTCAGGTACAGTCCGGAGCGAGCCCGTGTCAGTGCTACAAACAGAATACGCAGTCGTTCATCGTCAGTTGCTCCGGCATGCCGGATGGGTTGTAAGTTGGCCGGCAGTGTCAGCTTATTACTGTTACCGCGGGCGCCAGCGCCCCAGACATCGTCCAGACAGCCCGGCAGGAAGACGTGAGCATACTCCAGGCCTTTGGCTTTGAAAACCGTCAGTAGCTGCACGGCATCAGCCTGCTGACTATACGGGCTGGTATCGATCATCGGCTGTTCGGCTGCCTCAAACATTGCAATAAAACTCAGAAAGTCTGCCAGCAGGAGTGCGCTGTCGGCACGATCTTGAAAGTCGCTGAGCCGGGCACGCAGCACTGTCAAATGCGATAGCGTCATATAGAATAACTCTGGCTGCAAGCGCTGAACTTCGGCTGACGTGTAATATTCGCGCAGCGGCGACATGACTGACCCCGTCTCGGCGTCTGAACAGTGTACCGGCAGCTCAGTCGAACCAATCAGGTAATCCAGTATTGTCTCGCAGCTTTCAGTCCCGACGCGCGCGCCAGCAGCCAGTAGTACCAGACCGGCCCGTCGCACGCTTGGATCGGTAGAGTCGAGCACTGCTTGGCTCCACGTCAGCTTGGTTTGGCCAATATCCGGATTGTTACGGCTATCGCTCACTTGCCACGATAATCGCCATATAACATCAACAGGGATTTGCCAGAATTCATAACTCAGGACTTGCGGCCATAGAGCGTTCGCGGCGCCCTGATCATTGCCAGTCATTGCAAGCAGCAGCCGGCTCATCGTAACCAGCTGTCGAACCACGGCGGCATCCAGTATATTTTCGCGCTTTTCATAGCGAACTGGAATATCGAGCGCATTCAAATAGGGTACCAGTGGCTCAAGTTGTTTATGTTTTGGAGCTAGAATCGCGATTTCACTCGGTGCAACGCCTTCATCAATAAGTTGTTTGATACGGCCCGCGGTCCAACCACGTTCAGCAATAGCGCTCTGGAATTCGCGCCGTTCAATTGTCGAAGAGGCAATGCTGTTATTTGCGGCTAAGAGCTGCTTGCTCATGCCGTCAAAATCTGTTTGGAGCCGGGCATCTATCTGACTGGCAACTGCACTGGCCACTGACAGAATATCACTATGCGAGCGATAATTTTCTGTTAGGTTGATGACTGTCGTGTTCCGGTACATTTTGTAATAATCGCGCATATTGGAATACTGTGCGCCCTGAAAAGCGTAGATCGCCTGATCGTCGTCGCCCACGGCTAGAATGTTTGGTCGACCCTCGTTAACCGGGTTTTCCGTCAGTAGCTGCACCAGTCGCAGCTGCGCAGCATTAGTGTCCTGAAACTCGTCGAGTAGTACGTACAAGTAGCGTTCTTGCAGGGTATAGCGCAGGTCAAGATTGGTTTCAAGCGCATTGATGCTGCGCAGTATCATGTCGTCAAAATCGTATAATCCTTCGGCGGCCAGTGCCGTCTGATAGCTGTCCAGCACGTCGGCTAGTGCTGTTATGCGCCGGTTTTGCAGCTCGCCGTCGATAATGAAATGATTGTTGCTGTCTTTGGCCAGCCATTTGTTTTTCCATTTTGTGAGCGGTGTTGATTTGCCGGCTGCCTCAGCGTCTTCAAGTGCTGTTTGCAGCTCGCTGACGCAGAGACGGCTGAGCGGTTCATACCGCTGGAGCGCCGGTGTCTGCGGTACGGCCGCTGCCAGCGCAACCAGTGTTTCTTCGAAGAGCGGCCGGGCTTTTGCGAGTGTACCGGGCATCTTGGCTACCTGCTGGTAAATTGGCTGTAACCGCTTGCCTGCCTCAGTAATAAAGCGCAGGTTTTCGATTGCCAGCGCCCGCAAATCGTCACTCGTCAGCAATGCCCGCTTGACTTCACTGATGGTGCTCATCAAATCGCCGGGATGGTGGCGCGTTTGCTTGAGCGGATTCTTGTAGCTCATAGCTTCGACGATGCTCAGTATAATCTGCCGCTTCGCCAGGTCATCAATAGCATTCTGCAAGCGTGTTTCGCTAAAGTATTCCGGATATCGGCTGATAATGTCACTACCAAATGAGTGATAAGTGCCGATGTTGACGTCGTAGGCTGATTTGCCAATAAACCGCGTCAGCCGTTGCCGCATGTTGGCCGCTCCACTTTCGGTAAAGGTCAAGCACAGGATATTTTGGGCGGGTGTGTCAGTCGTGCGCAGAATATTTGCTACTCGTGCACTGAGTAGCTGCGTTTTACCCGTGCCCGGCCCGGCGATAACCAGCAGCGGTCCTTCGATTGTGTCGACGGCTTGCTTCTGCTTGGCGTTGAGTGCCCGGTAGGCTTCTTCAAATGCATTCATCTGTCATTAGTATAGCCGTATTGGGCTCTGACGGCGACTAACGATGCTTTATTTGTTGACACTGGCGACGTATGAAATTTATTTATCGGTCATAGCTTGGCGCTGCGCATGACGGCACACCGTGCAGGCTTCTTCAGCTTCAAAGCTGGTGAGCCATTGCCGTCCGGCTTTCCACCATGGCAAATAATCAGCGAAAGCTATGAGATCGGCAAACTCGCGTAGCACCCAGCCAAGCCGGCCGTACAAACGGATCTTTCCCCATACGACAGCTGCCCACTGCTCGCCGACAGGAATAACGGTAATCGGCTTTTTGATCTTGTAACTTTTCGGGTCTTTACCGTCAGCTTTTCGTTTCAAATTACCAGCAACGTAAATACCGTCGTGCAGGGCCGTCTGCGCCATGCCGCTATATGGTGTGTTGGCGTTGTCTCCAACGACGTATATATTGTCTTCGGCTTGGAGATACATATCGGTGCTAACTTTGCCTCTTGGGGTCATCGCAAAGCCATTGTTTTTGAAAAACGGATGATTTGATACGCCGGCCGTCCAAATGACAGTATGACTTCGGATCGGTTTGCCGCTGACGGACAGCTGATCGGCGGCTAGCGCTTCGACAACTTTGCCGGTATACAGTTTGACGCCGATTTTGCGTAGGCGCTTCGCTACCATTAGTGAAGTGTCCTTCGGCATGCGTGGAAGCAAACGCGGCGCGGCCTCAATCAGGTCGATGTGTGCGGCCTTATGCTTGATGCCATGATTAGCCATAATCTGTTTTAGGTACTCTGGTAATGCTCCCGAGAGTTCGATGCCGGTTGGGCCCGCGCCGACGATGACATAATTTAGATCCGGAGCTCTGTCGTCTTCGATCTGCTTGTGCAAATGCTCTTTGAAACGCTTGATTTCAGTTGGCGATTTAATGCTATACGATAGCTCCTGCATGCCAGGAATGCCAAAGTAATTGGTTACGACGCCGAGTCCTATGACCAAGGCATCGTATTGGACAGTTTGACCGTCCTGCAAGCCTATCGTCCTAGTTTTACGGTCGAGTGTCGTGGCTTCGCCGTGCAGCAAAGTGATTTTCGAGTCATCAAATAAACTTTTGAGCGGAATGATTGAACCTGCAACATTACCGCCGGTTGCCGTACGGTACAGTGATGGATAATACCGGAAATCGGTTTGATCTGACAGCACAGTTATATCGAAACGGCCAGCGTCTTCGGCTAGTTCAAGTGCGGTTTTGATGCCAGCAAAGCCAGCGCCAATAATCAGAACTTTTTGCTTCTTCAGTTTTGTGGTTTGGGCAGTCATTACTACGCAAGTATATAAAACTATAAGCAATATGGCTATGCTGAAATATGCTTATGCATATAGACTTATTAAAATCCTGACTCTCAAAACCTCTCCATGGGCCTCGTCAACCTGTCCGCCTCCACCCATTTTTATCTTCAGGGATAAAATATTTCTAAGAACCGCCCCGCAGGTCGCCAGAGTAAGGTAAAGGTTTTGAGATTCCAGTTCAGAAAGATTGCATATATGGGCTGAAACGGTTAAGCTTAATGCTATATGACCCCAGAAAATAATCCAGAAAATACAGAAAATCTTGCAAGTGTAAAACAAAAACTTGTGGAGCTCGGCTTCAAAGGCGATCTTGACGATAGCACTGAGACAAAGGACTTTTACAGTCATGATGCATCAATGTTTGAACTGATTCCAAAGCTGGTGGTATTTCCCAAGGACACCCAGGATGTCTCGACACTGATTGGCGTAGTTAATGCCAACAAAGCAACAATGCCGGAATTGTCGCTGACAGCCCGCAGTGCTGGCACCGATATGTCAGGCGGCGCGATCAATGATTCTATCATTGTTGATTTCAAAAAGTATTTCACGACAATCAGCGAAGTCACACCGACAACCGCCCATGCGCAGCCCGGCGTTTTTTACCGCGATTTTGAAGTTGAAACACTCAAGCACGGCGCGCTGATGCCAACCTACCCTGCTTCACGTGATTTATGCACGATTGGCGGCATGGTCAGTAATAATTCCGGCGGCGAGAAATCATTGGAATACGGCAAGATACATCGCTTCATTCCGTCACTGAACGTTATGTTCGCGGACGGCATCGAGCGCGTTGTCAAGCCACTGCAACGTCCGGAGCTTGACGCTAAGATGAAGCAGAATGATTTTGAAGGATTTGTATACCGAGAACTTTACCGCCTGATCGAAGATCATTACGACCAAATAAAGTCGGCCCGGCCTAAGGTTAGCAAGAACTCAACCGGCTATTCGCTGTGGGATGTCTGGGACCGCAGTACGGGTATATTTGATCTGACGCAGCTGATATGTGGGGCGCAGGGTACGCTTGGATTTGTGACGGATATACACTTCAAGCTCGTGCCGCACCGCCAACATTCCGGCCTGCTGGTATTATTTATGAAGGATATCAATAAACTTGGTGAAGTCATCAATGTCGTACTTAAGCACAAGCCGGCGACATTTGAATCATTTGACGACGCCACGCTGCTGTTATCGATCAAGTTTATGCCGTATTTCCTGAAGATGCTCGGCGTCAAAGCGTTTTTGAAGCTGATTATCGGATTAATACCGGATGGCCTGCAGCTGCTGCATGGCATACCGAAGCTGGTTCTCATGGTAGAATTCGACGGCGATTCCGCCGATGAAGTCCGCCAAAAAATCCGCGCTCTTCATAAAGAACTTGGCGCTAAGCGCACCTACTATGAAATCAACGGCTTCGAAGAAGATGATACTGAACTAAAGAGTGAAAAGTTTTGGATCATGCGCCGCCAGAGTTTTCAACTGCTTCGCAAAAAGGTCAAGGACAAGCACACGGCGCCGTTTATTGACGATTTGGTTGTTAACCCGCCGTATCTGGTGGAATTCTTGCCGCAGCTGCGGGCTATCATCAAAAAGTACAAATTGTTCGCAACCATCGCCGGCCACATGGGCGACGGCAACTTCCACATTATTCCACTGATGAAGCTGGAAGACCCTGAGGAACGCGCTAAACTTCTGCCGGCGATGAAAGAAGTCGACGAATTGGTGCTTAAATACCACGGCTCATTATCCGGTGAACACAATGACGGCCTGGTCCGCGGCCCGTGGCTGACACAGATGTACGGCCCGGAAATGGTTGACGTATTCAAGGCGGCCAAAAAGATCATGGATCCTCAAAACATCTTCAATCCGCATAAAAAATCTGACGCTGATTGGGATTACAGCTTCAGTCACATTCGCGACCATTTCTAATCACTATATCCGTCGTCTTTACTGCGTTCGGACCTGGATCACAAAACCTCCCCATGAGCCTCGTCAACCTGTCCGCCCCTAAAATTTTTCATCTTTAAGGATGAAACAATTTTGGGTCTGCCCCGCAGGTTGCCGCTCAAGGTAGAGGTTTTTAGATTCAAGTGTTCTACCTGACGCATGCTTGCCTGTTTATGATTTCAAGGTAGTCGGCAATATAACGCTGACGCTGGTTCCGCTTCCTTCGGTACTACTAATAACGATCTCTCCGTCATGGAGGTCGGCGATAAGCTTGGCAAGCGACAGTCCGAGTCCGAAGCCACGGGGTGACGGAGTTGATTCGTTGCTCGTACGCGCAGTGTCGGCGCGGTAAAACCTGTCGAACACATGCGGCAGCGCGCTGGCGGGAATACCGGCACCGCTATCCTGAATGTCGACAATTACCCTGCCGCGGCCGCGGAGCATAGTTAGTTTCACATTGGAGCCAGCCGGACTGTATTTGACAGCGTTTTCAAGCAGAATTATAAATAGCTGTGTCAGACTGCCACGATTTCCCTTCAGCTGTTTTTGCTCCAATTTAGCATCAATTTTTATATTTTTAGTCGCTGCCAGCGGCCGGACAGTTTCTGTAGCGTTGTTGATGACTTCCTGTATATCAAGCGTTGTGAACTCGTTGCGCAGCTTGCCAGCTTCCATGCTGCTGAGGAGCAACAGGTTATTTATGAGCGCTTCCATGCGCTCGACTTCCTCCATGTTGCTGCGCAGCGTACTACGTAGCTCTTTGCCGGATGATTTCGAATCGAGCAGGGCGACTTCTGTTTCCATCTTGAGCGCGGTCAGCGGGGTGCGCAGTTCGTGACTGACATCGGCAGTAAAGCGTTTTTGCTGCTCGTGGGCCGCCTCGATTGGCCGTAGAGTGCGCCGGGCTAGCAGATAGCTGGCAGCGGAGGTCAGGATGAGTACTAAAATGTTGAAGTAGACTATTTCCAGGAATATACGATGAGATCTCAGGGCAAGCTCGGCATTGGGCGTACCAGGTGTGCGCAGACCAAAAGGTTCGTAGGCGGTCGTCCAGCGGGTGTATTGATTATAGATGCCAGTATGCAACTCATGCACGGCGACGCGGTATAGTACGACGCTGAATACGATGCAAATTGACATAACGAGCGCCACATAGACGGCCGTCAGTTTGAATAGCGCCGAGCGAAACATCAGGCACTTTCACCGAGTATGTAGCCGAAACCGCGCCGGGTATGCAGCAGCGGCTTCTCGTCCGGGAAGGCACGGTCGATCTTGGTACGTAGATAGCCAATATAGACTTCGACGGTATTAGGCAGTATATCGGCCTCTTCGTTCCAAATGTGAGCAATCAGTGAATCTTTGGTGATGATCTGCCCAGCGTGATGCATAAAATATTCAAGCAGTAAAAACTCTTTGTGCGAGAGTTTGATCGGCTGTCCGGCACGATGTGCAGTATAGGCGACTGGATCAAACTCCAGGGTGTCAACTTTAAGGATTGTGCCGGTACTGGTAGCCGGCCGCCGAAGGAGTGCTCGCACGCGGGCGGTTAGTTCATCGAATGAGAACGGCTTGACGAGATAGTCGTCAGCCCCGCTGTTGAGGCCTTCAACTTTATCACCGATGGTTCCCCGGGCCGTCAGCATCAAAACCGGCGTGTGAACGCCATCGGCACGGAGTTTTTGGCACAGCGCAGTGCCGTCCATGCCGGGCAGCATACGGTCCAGTACAATCAAATCATAATCATCGCTCGAAGCGTAGGCGTAGCCGGCGTCACCGTCATGCACCATGTCGACAGCGTAGCCCTGCAACTCCAAACCGCGTTTGACGGCACTGGCTATCTTAACTTCATCTTCAACGACTAATATACGCATTACAGCTTACTATACGATATTCTATTGAATTTTTGCTGTAATTTGCTGCACATACACACGACTTATTCCTCATCACTCTTCGTTATGTGTTTTGGGCCGTTTGATAGATATTTCTTGGCTTGCATGCTGGTTGCAATAACAATCAGTATAAGCAAGTATAGGACGTAGACGCCGCGGTCGATCAGGCTGGCGGTGACCACCTGGCTGCTTGGCAGATGGTGCAGGCTCTGCGAAAAGACGACAAATGATTCGCGGAATCCAATCGCTCCCGGTGTAACGGACACAAATAGTGCGAAATTTGCTGCACCGGTGTAGATCAGTGCTGGTACGGCGCTGATCTGTTGCCCGAAGCTGCCGAGTTCAACATAGAAAATAATGGCGAACATAGTAACCTGCGCCAGCGTTGCGACTGCCAAACTGCCGACATGCTGCAGTTTGAGGCGTTGGAAGCGCACCGGCAGCCAGTGCGCCCGGCGAACTATCAGCGGTGCCAGGACGACGATCAGGCAGATGCCGGCCAGTACCCACAGACCGACAAAGTAAGCGAGTATGAACAACCCGCTAAAAGCAGCATAAAAAGCGTAATACAGCAGTGTGGCGATCGTATAATTTTTGAGCTTAATGTTATGGCGCCGCTTGAGGTATGCGGCCCGGAAGGCTGGACCGCTCTGCAGCGGGCCAAAAAAATTGATGATCGAGGAGTACATGATGAGCAGCATGCTTTCTTTGCGGCCGAGTTTGATCTCGCACAGTTCCAGCGTTTCGCGCTGAATCCAGACAAGCGTACCCAGAAATACACCATACAACGCCAGTAATAATCCCAGGTCAGCCAGCGACAGTTTAGTGATCTGCCGTATGATTTCTGGATTCTGCCGGACGTAGTAAGTAAATGCTATGCAGGTGGCGAGGAGGACAATGACTGCAACAGCAGACCGAAGATGCTTGCGGACCATGAGCATATTGTAGCGCAAAATCAGACCTTTAAGGCAATTGTCAGCAAAACCCAGTATAATGAGCTGTAATGGTATGTATTGTTCGTCGCGTTCAGGCATGGAAAGACGCCAGCATCTCGTATGTTTGATGCTGTCTCTCAGCTGGTGCTGCGCTGTTTGCGCTCCCGCAAGTTTTTTTACGGCATAGTCGGCTTGCTGGTTATCCAGGCGGCCTGGATTGCCCTGACTGCCCGCTATCCTCAGGCGTTTGACGAGAATTATCATCTCGGCCTCATCGAGCTGCATACGCGGCAGATACTGCCATTTTTTACCGAACAGCCTGCCGGTCCGGCTATCTATGGAGCGCTGGAACGTGATCCATCGTACCTGTATCACTACATCATGAGCTTTCCCTACCGGCTGCTGACGGATATCACATCAAGTGCGACTGCTCAAATTATTGTGCTGCGGTTTATCAACATCGGTATTTTTGTAGCCGCGCTGTACGTCTACCGCAAGCTGTTTCAGGAGCTTGGCATTGGCCGTGCATTAACAAATACGGTGCTGCTGTTTTTTGTTTTGCTGCCCGTCGTACCGCTGCTGGCAGCACAGATTAATTATGATAATTTTATGGTGTACCTGACTGGCCTGCTCTTTTTGTATATTGTTCGACTCTATCACCAGGTATACGGCGCTGGCCAGCCGAACCGAGCTATGCCAGTCGTCGTTGTCTTGCAGATACTTTTGGTGGGGGCTATTGGTAGTATCGTCAAATTCCCGTTTGCGCCGTTATTTTTTGCCGCCGCCGTCATCGCCGGTTTTATTATTTTTCGTCGCTGGCGAACGCTGCGAACGGCAGATGATGCGCGCGCGTCAGTATTTGCAGTACCGCCCCGGTCAGACCGCCTCAAATTGGTACTGCTCGCCGCCGTGACAGTAATTATGCTTGGCCTCTGTGTCGAGCGCTATGGTGTCAATCTGGTCCAATATCAGGCACCAGTGCCGAAGTGTGACAAAGTACTAAGCATTGATGCTTGCCAAGCCTACTCACCATGGGCACGGGATCACCTGTTTGCGGCGACCTATCCAAAGCCGACATTGCAGGGTATCGCGGTCTATCCAGCCGTGTGGGTACACCGAACTGTCTACGAAACGATGTTCTCGATCACCAGTTATTTTGAACCATCGGGCAAGGTGACCTACGCGCCAGTTCCGCCGCTGACAATTGCTAATTACACTGCCTGGACTATTGTCTGCCTAGGTGCGCTCTGTGCGGCGCGTTTCTGGCGCCAGATCTGGAACAATGCCGGGCTTCGCCTGACGCTACTGATCTCGGTATTTTATTTGGCGGTATTATTTATCCAAAATTTCGCGATGTATCTGCATACCGGCGAGGCAGTGGCGATACATGGCCGTTATCTCGTGCCAATGTATCCGGTACTGCTGCTGGCGCTCGCAATCGGAATTTCTGCTGCGTTCAATCACTACAAAGTAGCGAAATTTAAGTCAGCGCTTGTGATCGTGACCCTACTGCTATTCTTGCAGGGCGGTGGTATAACTGGCTGGATCGTCCGCAGCAACCCCTCATGGTACTGGCAGCAGAGTTCAGTGGCGGCACGAGCCAACTGGCTGGCTCAGGGCACACTAAAGCGGATAGTGCATCATTAACGAGTTTATGTTATAATACATATAGTTAAACACAACTGCATATGAAATTAGTCATTCAAATCCCCTGCTATAACGAAGAAGCGACATTGCCGATCGTCCTCAAAAGCATACCCAAAAAAATCAAAGGTATTGATAGTATTACGGTTCTTGTCATGGACGATGGGTCGACCGACCGGACTGTCGAAGTTGCCCGCAAACACGGGGTCAAAGAGTTTGTGCTGCACCGGCGTAATGTCGGCCTCGGCCGGCAGTTCCACGACGGCGTCAACCGTGCCTTGGAGCTCGGTGCCGATATCGTCGTCAATACCGATGCCGACAATCAGTATCCGCAAGACCGCATCGAGGATCTGGTACAGCCGATACTGCGCGGCGAAGCCGACATTGTCATTGCTGACCGACAAACGCATACAATCGAACATTTCTCGGCTTTTAAGAAATTTTTGCAAAAAGTTGGCAGTCAGGTCGTCAATAAAGCCGCCGGCACTGATCTGCCGGATGCTGCCAGTGGCTTCAGGGCTTACTCGCGTGAGTCGCTGATGCAGCTCAATACGATTACACGGTTCAGTTACTGCATGGAAACAATCATCCAGGCCGGTACCAAGCGGCTGGCTATAACTAGCATTGCGGTAACGACCAATCCAAAGCTGCGCGAATCCCGTCTATTCCGGTCCACGCCTGAGCACGTGCTTAAGTCGGCGATGGCCATTATCCGGGCCTACATTATGTATCGGCCGTACATGGTGTTCGGAACCCTCGGCCTAAGCTTATTGTTGCTTGGACTCGTGCCGTTTGCCCGCTACGTGTACTTAACGTTAATTAATGATACGGGTCGCGGCCATCTTCAGTCATTGATAGTCGGCTCTATCTTCCTGACCGGCGCGTTTCTCTGCCTCGTGTTGAATATCATCGCCGACTTGATCCGCATTAACCGAATTCTCATTGAAGACAATCTCGAACACACCAAGCGGATGCGGTTTCCAAAAAAATAAGGCCGTCATCGGCAGTTTTCAGAATTCAGGTGTATCCGTAGTTAAAAACTGATAGCTGCACAATAAAGCATAAGCACGTATACTGTAGTCAATCATGGCTACACGCACTCCGCCTGCTAAGCATCGTCCCTATCACCTGGCAATGCAGCGTAATCTACTCATTAATATAGTCATCTTTGGGGGTGTATTGTATCTATTTGGGTGGCAGCTGCGCGGTGTATCCGAAAGCCTGACGGCGCTGCGGCAAGCTGATGTCGTGCAAACACTTTGTGCCTTGGCGGCAATTATTGTCAGCTACGTCGCTGCTGCGCTCAGCTACCAAGCTCTAGCGATCCGGCGTCTGCAGTTCCGGGCGACACTGGCCGTCCAGGTTGCATCGGGCTTTACCAACAGGTTGCTACCGGCTGGCCTGGGCGGGCTGGGACTATTCGCAGCCTACTATAAAAAGCAGGGTCACACGCTGCCGGTTTCGTCTGCGCTTGTCGCGACTAATAACCTCGTCGGGTTTATCGGTAATAGTATTTTACTGATAGCTGTCGTACTGCTACATCCATCGTACATCAGGCAGTTTAACGGTCTTAATGCTTCAGGTGCAGTCCTGATTATAGCTGCGGGCATTGTGGCTGGCCTGTGTCTGTTTTTGTTCATTCGGCAGGATCTGCTGCGGCGCCTGATGGCATTTGTTCGGGCGACCTGGCATGCACTCCGCGTCTATCTTCGTCCCAATAGCCGTACAGTCAAAGCACTGCTATGTAATATGATAGCCACGAGCTGTAATGTCTTGGCTTTGAGCCTGGCCGTATCAGCTGCTCACGGTTCGCTCGATTGGCCAGCGGCGCTGCTCGTCTTGTCGCTCGGTACGGCTATCGGCGCTGCGGTGCCGACTCCGGGAGGTATAGGCGGCGTCGAAGCTGGCTTGCTGGCAGGCATGGTGGCGTTCAACGTTTCTCCGGCCAGTGGACTGGCTGCTGTATTTTTGTACCGTGGCCTGTCCTATTGGCTGCCAATCATTCCCGGCATCGTAGCTTTCCGGCTGATTGAAAAACGCTTGCTGTAGATTTTCTGGTCCTGCGCTTGCTACAATATAGTTTAAACGAGGAGTGTATATGTTTCAGGAATTTAAAAAATTTGTGCTGCGTGGCAATGTCGTCGATCTCGCGGTAGCGGTCGTCATCGGAGCTGCCTTTACATCGGTGGTTACTGCCTTTGTAACGGACTTTCTGACGCCGCTGATTGCATCTGTTCAGGGTTCACACGACTTCGCAAAATACGCATTTCAGCTAAACGGCACTAGTTTTCCATACGGGCATTTCCTCAATGCCTTCATTAGCTTTCTACTAACGGCTGCTGTCGTCTTTTTCTTCGTGGTACAGCCGCTTAATCATTTGACGGAAATCAGCAAACGAGCCAAGAAAACTGCCGACCCAACTACTCGCAGCTGCCCAGCCTGCTACGGAGAAATACCCGTCAAAGCGTCGCGCTGTATGCACTGCACGACGCGGTTCGCGCCGAATGATCCTTCGACGAAGTAACAGGCGTTAACTAGCTCTTATGTGTCTGATGTATCATCAAACATCGGTTTCGGCCAATCCTTCTGGGCTCGTACTGCCGTGATAACCAGCGCATAAATAATAATCTGCGATTGTATGTATATCCAAAACATTATGCCAAGTGTCAGGGCAAATGAGCCGTAGCTATCATTCAGTTTCGGCAGCTGTTGCGACATAATGCGGGTACCAAAATGCTGTACGAGCAATAGTCCGCTGGCAGCTATCAAGGCTCCGGGCACCAGCCAGTGAAGCCTAATGCGGTTTGATGTACCCAGCCGAAATACAACGAGAAACAAGCCGAATACAATCGCCAAGTTGACGATTGTTATGAGTATAGCGCCAATAATGCCAATATCGAGGATGCTGCTAAGCCCATAGCTGACAACCGTACCGATGATAATGCCAATACCGACAGAAAACATCATGGCAAAGCTGCGTAAGTTGTCACCGACAAAATTCGGCCGGTGCTGTTTGTCGACATGCCAAACGTTGTTGAAGGCTTCCTGCAGCATCGCCGCCAGACCACGGGCACCGTACAGTAGTGCAAGGATTTCTAGGGCTAGTACGACGCCGCTGCCCTTAAGGGTGTGCACGCTGTTTTGTATGCTTGAGCTCATCGCCGGAAAATATTGAAATACTTCACCACTAATGCGTTTTTGGAGTTCGGGATCACCGCTGGCGACTATGCTGAGAACGGTAATAAATACTAGCAGCAACGGGAATAAAGCCAAGAAAGCATAGTAGGTTATGAGTGCAGCTTGCCGTCCTGCCTTGTCATCACCGTAACGCTTGATGACAGCGACTGAAAAGGCTAAAACGGCATGTTTTTGCTGATATGTATCGACGGCACTCTTCGCCGAGTCTAAGAATTTCATATATCACTATGATACGGTGCCAAGCCAAGCATGCAAAACCCAATTTGGAGCTGTATTCGTATTATTGTAAGAATTCTCATAGCTTACGGTTATTGCATGCACGACAATGTGGTGTAGATTGTGAGGAACTACTACTATGGAAGCAAAAATTTCAGCGCTTGTGACAGAATACGAATCGCAGCAAAGACTAAAACTTGCTCGGTTTTATACCAGGCACAATTAAGCGGCGATAGGTTCTTAATTGCCTGCATAAGTTATACTCCATGAATGTTTTTGTTAGCACCGGATTTATTGTATGCAGCTGGCTATAGATGCATACCTCGACATGATTAGGCAATTTGGCAAAACGAGCGTATACTAGAGACATAAGAAACCATACGATCCTCGTATACACTTTCGGAAAGCTTTTCTATGAAACACGTCATCGGCAAAACCAATAATGGCGTCACGGTATATGTTGATCTCATAAGTTCCCAGGCAGCTAATCAAATCTCACGCCAACCCTATTTGCTGAATTTATTAAAGGAGCTGGTCGAACGCACGGTTATTACCGGAAACGAGCTGCAGTTTGACCAGGATATGGGCCGGCCGGTTGGTCACGAGTCTATTGTCGAAACTTCCGATACGGATACCGTTATATATGCCCAGAAGCTCAAAGACGATGTCTACACCCGGTTCGTCAAAAACGCCAAGCCAAAGCCGACACAGCACGTCACATTGATACTTCAAAAAAATACTGATGATGAGTACGAACTGATCGATACGTGGATCGGCCGGCTCAGCCCACCCCGCCCCGGCAGCAAATACGAAAATGCCGAGAGCATACCGTACTGGGCCACGCACGCCTACGTGCTCGACGGCGAACCAGTCCAGTCGAAGAGCATCACTAAAGATTGCCCGTACTAGCATAATTTGAGTAGAGCTGCCAAAAGCGCTCGCAGCGTACACCCACCGCGTAGATCACTTGTTTACTGAACGTTGTTCGGATTAAACTGGTTGATACTTTGTATAAACGGGTCTTGATCGGGGCTGGTCAATGGGCTGTAGGTCACGTGCAGTAATCTACTATCAAGCCCTTCGTCGGTCGCGGCAATCGAAACTATATTGCCTACTTGAGGATTTAGAACGCTATCCCTTACTTGCCTCATCGCATTAGCGACCGCTTGCGCACGCAGGGCATATCGTAAGTCTAAGTCTATGATTTGAGATATCTCAGCAACGTTTATGGCGGTCCTTTTGGGAAGTTCTGAATCCTTGTCGATGACAAGGTTGATATCAGTTTTAGGCGCGCCCAGTAAACCCTTTTTTTCAACTACTATTCCATGAAACCAGAATACTTTGGGTCGACCGCGGTCTAATTGTGGCATTGCCCATTGATCGGGGTTATCATTTCGGCCGTCGTTGTTTGGGGAAACGGTAGACGATTCTGGTGTTTGTGACATAAGCCTATAATACTACGTAAATAATTTATGTCAAATTATCTATTTGAATGATTGAGCGTGCGTGTCGTTCACGACTACTGACGAGTTGCTGGGCACGCGCACCTACTTATATACCGGGCCCAATTTATTTCTTCGCAAAATACTTCAGTGCAACAATGCCGAGCCCACCGCTGATAGCTGAGGCTATAAAGATGCTGATTTTGGCTGCTTGTATGAGTTGCTCTTCTTCGAAGGCAAGTTCTGTTACGAATATCGACACCGTAAATCCAATTCCGGCCAGCAGCCCGACACCAATGACATGATTCCAGCTCGACCCGCTCGGCAGCTCGGATATTTTCAAGCGTATCATGAGCCATGAAGCGCCGACGATGCCGAGAACTTTACCGACTACGAGACCAAGTATAATCCCTCCGGCAATCGGGGCAGTTCTGCTGTCGCTAAATATATCGAGCGAAAATGCTATCCCAGTACTAGCAAACGCAAAGAGCGGAACAACGATCAGTGTAGATAGCGGTATGGTGCGTTTTTCAAGCCGTTCAGCAATAGATTCGTGCTCATCTTTGCGAGTGGCTAGTGGTGCCAGCAGCCCGATGACCGCCCCGGCAATACTGGCGTGTATGCCTGATTGTTCCACTGCCAGCCAAAGCAGTATGCTACCACCTACAAACAGCGGCATCGACAGCAATCTGTACGTATGCAGAGCCGCAAAAAGTAGAGCGATTGTAGCAGCAATGCCGAGCATATATAGGTTAATGCCAGAGCTGTAGAAGAGAGCAATGATGACAACCGCGCCGATGTCGTCTACGATTGCCAGTGTTAATAAAAACAGACGTATCGAAGCCGGTATGCCCTTACCGACAAAAGCTAATATGGCGACCGCAAACGCAATATCTGTAGCCATTGGTATAGCCCAGCCGTTACTTGCCCCAGTCCCGCGGGTAATTATTAAATATAGTACTGCTGGCACAACCATACCACCGAGCGCTGCTGCAAACGGCAATGATGCTGTCTTTAGTCTGCGCAGTTCACCTTTGACAAGTTCCCGCTTTAGTTCCAGCCCGACGACCAGAAAGAAAATTGCCATCAGCCCCTCGTCTATCCAGTGGCGTAGGTCTTTTGATAGAACCCAGTCGCCCACTCCTATGCTGAGCTGCATATTCCATAAGCCGTCATAGGCTGTCCGTAGCGCAGTGTTGGCAGCAATCAATGCCAGAATGGTGGCTCCGAGTATTAACTTCCCGCTTATTGCTTCGTCCTTCAGTAAATACGTCGCGAGAGCCGATAGCTGCGCAGGATGGAATGCTTGAGCTATATTTTTGATTTTACTGTGCAAGATGTTGTCCAGTCGAACTTAATTGATCGCTGACCAGACTTCCCAGCACGCCTTATAAACATAGTAGCTGAATTGCTCCGTATGTACCAGGCGAAGTTCAGAATTGCCACCGTTCTGTAGACTGCGATTGCGTGTATGCAGTATAGGCGTATCGCATTTTTACCGTATTATTAAAACAAAACGTATATTTACAAAAAATAGATTGTATAGTATAATACCGTTTACTTTATTCAAGGATTATTATATATGAGTCATGAAATTCCAGTGTTTGATCCCAAAGTCGAAATGAAAACACTATACAGCGATGGCGTATCAAGCCTACGTGGTGCGTTCGACAGGCAGTCCGGTCCTCGCCTGCTTGAGGAATATGGTGCGGAATTGCAGCAAGCCAAAGATGCCAAAATCACCAAAGGGCGCGGTCCAAATCGTATATGGTTTCCAGCTCGTCCAGAAAAAATTTCAATGTTTACTGAGTTGATAACGCACCCTTACATAACGGAAGTCAGCGAGGCGGTGCTTGGTCATGATTATCAAATAGTCGAGCTTGGATTTGACGAGCCGTCGCAGGGTGCCAAAAATCAACCATGGCATCGTGATTTTCCAATTCCTAATGTTACAAAGGACGGAGGCAGATTAGACGCCTTAGCCTTTAACGTTACATTAAAGGACGTCAAGCCAGACATGGGACCATTCGAGATTGCTCCCGGCACGCAGTTTATGGAAGAGCCGGAATTTATGCTTGCGAGAGGCATGTTTGTCTACAAGCGGTATTATGATTATTTTACTGATGATACAACACAAAAGCGTATGGGAAAGCTGGGTGATATTCAGGTACGTACACCGCTGACCCTGCACCGGGGAACTACGCACGCCTCAGAGGAGACTCGACCAGTCATGATACTAGGCGTCTGTGCCCGTGAAGTGCAGACTGAAGGCGTGCATAGTTTGCCGGTTAGTGCCGAGTGGTTTGACGGGTTATCGCCGCGGATACAGGATACAATGCAGCAACACGTTCGATATACGCTCGTTGACACACTTAGAGCTATCAAAACACCAGGTACAGATGTCGAAGAGTTGATGATGGGTAACGAATCGCTCATCCCAAACTAAAGACTCAATAGAGTCGTAACGCATAATGGGCGCCAGTGCTACGAGAGCTAATAATTTAAGCCCACCGCACTTACATAATCTGAGCTACCTAATACTTTATATCTAAATCGCCTAAATCTCTTTTGATGGCTTCGGCTCGATCAACGAGTTCCGATAAGTTAGCTGTGTTATGCGTAGCCCATTTACCCGCGACTATTACAAGACCTAAGTCCGGGCGATGCTCTAATCCAATTTCGTGTTCCGGGGACTGAGCAACTCTGACGGTATATTGCTCTATGCCGTGTAATGCATTTAATTCTTCAGCGGCAAACTGTAAGTATGCTATGTTTCTTTTTTCTACGACTTCACCATTGACGGCTATAAGAGGCTGTCCAGAGAATAATCGAAGAGGTTCTCTGTCCATCATAACGTTACTGTACTATGTAATGATGTGACTGTCAAAAAATTACTTTATGTATTTTGTGCAGACTGCTTCTTATTTTTGCCGTCTAAACGCAGCGTATCTGTTTCATCGCAGTGTTTGCCCTGACTGCCCACGTGTTTGTCACTTATCTTAGGACCATGTTTTATGACATGGACTAAGGCCATGGCATGTCCATGCCCGAGTCCAAAATCTTGTTTGAGCCAGCTCACGATTTCGGCTGGTTTGACTGAGGGGTCATCAAAGCCCTTACTCTGAGCGAGCTTTATAAAATCATCCGGCGTTTTCCCGGTTTTTGCTTCGATATTATCTAAGTATGCTTGAAACGACATAGGTATAGTATAGCAAGCTGCAGCCTATGTTGCTGTGCTGCCGTTGGTACTACCATCGAAGCATCGACGAGATTGTTAATTCAACTCCTCCAGGTCTGAGGGCTGACCCTGCGGCACCAACCGATGTTGTGCGTCGGCACTATGCCGGTAGCTTTGCTTATAATGCGTACAGCGATTGAAAATAATGAGCTGCTGCTCTTAATCAATATATTTCAAACTCTTCTAGCCGATAGGGCCTATGGGCTCTCCTGTCTTACCGCTAAAAACAATCGTAGCGTTCTCATTGAATTTGTTGTATGTCGACGCGGATACTTCCGTGCGTTTCACAAAGCAACCAGGATCGGAAGTATGAGTATCTAGATTGAAAGAGGGGCGATTAACCGTCAATCCATTTTTGACGCTCTCAATATCTGAGATGCATTGCTTCAAACCAAAATAGTAGACAGTGGGCCATAGAGACGGATTGCTCGCGTCATATTCCGACTGGGCCCGCTTATAATCGATTTGAGCCGGGACACCGGATACGATTTGCTGCTCACCTGATTGGCCGCAATTGGCGACAAGCATCAAAATCGCGCCAGTACCTAGCGCCTGAGCGGTTTTTTTATCAAATATTTTATGGTTACCTTTCTCAGACATGCCGATACATTACCATATTTATGTGCGCGAGGAAACGCATCAATTTGGCGAGGACTAAGCGTCTGAGATTGTAGCTATCAATCTTGTAGCTTTTAGAAACTGTTTCGGTGATCGGTTTTCGCGAACCTAGCTATATTTAAATGTAAATGCCACAACACCGTATTCAGCTTCATCTTCAGGTGTATAAAATGTATGATACGTAGCTATTGCTTCATCAAGGGATTTTACTGTAGGTAATATAGACTCGATATCTAATGATTCCAGCATCTCGCGAAATGAGACGAAGTACAGTATTTGCGTGATCCTTATTATCCCCTGATTAGGGATGGATTTGATAATTGAGCCATTTTCCCATACGTCCTCGCGTAGCTGCAAGCTATCACCGACTTTAAGCTTTAAGAATTTTGCTTTCCCCAGTCTGCCTTCAACTGTCTTGTTTCCTTCAAAAATTTGCTTTAATACTGTAGATTCTATTCCAATTTCTTCCATTAGATAACTATAACAAACTAAGACCAGTTAAGTATTTTTCTGTAGATTCGCTGTAAGTTCGTAGAGTTAGCTCCCGCCAGTACATTTCCTTTATCGGTTTCGATAATGCGATACGACATCACCTGGCGGCAATACAGTGAATGTCTCGCCCAATACCCTCCGCATGGTTAGGTCGTATATATTCATGCTTTCAAAATTAAATGGTTCCCGAGCATAGAACGCAACCGCCTTTGGTAAAGCATATCCTATTTCCAATGCAGTCGATGCGCCAATGTAGCCTTCATTATTCATGACATACATAAAATCGGAGTTATCAATCGCTCGTAGGAACCTATCTTCAATTTGTTTCGCTGTTAGGTTCTCTTCGGTCGGTAATGGCCGTAATCGGCCTTGTGCAGAATAATGCTTCAATTCATGCGGAGGTATAATTAGCCACCCTTTTGTAGACTCCAATACCCAAACGCCTTGTTGACTAAATTCGTCTATAGCTTCATCTATTTCAGGCTTATATTTAAAACTTCCAGATATTACTGCTTTTATTCTCTCGCTCATTGAGTACTCATTTTTGCATTAATTACGAGTTATGCAAGCGTAAGCAATATTGCAACTCCTATCTGACGTACTTCGCAACTTGTAAGTATTTTTAATATTTCCGGTAACGTCATCCATAGCCCTCACGTACCAAATACCAACATCGGCAAATCTACTCAGCCGGCGAAAGCTTTTGTGATTCTACCGTCGTCAATTTCAAAGTTCATGCGATCGGCCGAATAATCCATGGTAGAGGTAAAACTCTCGCTATCTCTACGCACGATTCTGTATGTGACATTGTCTTTCTCGGCTCGGGCAACCGCTTCTTTCTCCGTAAGTCCTACGTATGCATCTGCAGTTGTCGTGCCAGACGTGTCGCGCGAAGTACCAGCCTGTTGATTATGTGCGGCGAATCCTAAGCCGATAATGACAATGGAGAAGGCAGCAACGATGAGTAATAACTTTTTCTTATTCATGAATGAATGATATCAAAAAAGACGCTTCAATAAGAATCATTCAAGCATAAGCAACTTGGCTATCCTTAGTTGATGTGCTTCAAACTTTTATATCCTCACAGCTAACGAATTAGCCATGAGGATTCCGTGATAACACATCGTCATTACCCTCGTCTAGAAGCGTAACAAAACTTTTTGAACCCTTTGAAAGCTCTTTTTCTGCACCATGCCGACTCCCCCATTCGCTGTATACATTTGCGTATAATACCGAGATCTTCGGAATTTTAGTCCTACTTTCCCCATCATCGTACCGACCGCGTCCAATTGTTTTGAGTCCACTCGTAGCTATTGCCGCATGTATCCCGGTACTGGAATGAGCTGGCTCTACTGTCCATGCCTTCGGAGTAAATTCACTCTGCCGGCCGCCCGTTGACTGGAGTAAAAGTTCTTTATAAGCTGACGCCAGCAATTCCTCTTCGTCCACACTCGTCCATGCATGTATATTCGGATTTGCATTGCCGAACGTTTTTGAAAGCGGGCTAATAGCAATTCGAGGAGGTAGCGGGATCCGCTGTCTTTTAAGTGGAAGCCCTGGATATATAGAGGCAGAGCCTTTTACGTCGCCATCAGCATTTACGACTGCGAAATGTCCTAGATCACGATGTTCAGCTTGACCCTTGCGTATTTTATTTTCGGCCTCGTCCAATCTACTGTATCTGGCGATTACGCCTTCTAAATTTCTTTGTAATAATAAGTCCGTACTTTGTGCAACTACAGAATGTAATTGATATGCCAATTCGAATGAGTCGAATTCGGTATACGGTATTAAAATTCGAGATATATCGCCCTGTTCATTTGATATAGTATTCATTAAACTATTATAACATGAAACATCAGTATATAAACATAAGAAGCTTGGCTACCCCTAGTTGATGTACTTCGTAACTTTTAAAGTAGACATTTCGCAGCAACTTTAAATTTGTCTGGTAAATCTAAGTTATAAAAATCATCGAAATTGATCCATTCGAAAGAACTGTGCTCATGGCTAATTGCTGTCGCATCGCCGTAATATTTTGTTGAGTAGAACAAAGTTAATATATATGCAGGACTTACTTCAGTTGATGCGTGTATTATGGTAGCCGTATTGATGTCAATCGACGTCTCTTCTTTGATTTCACGCAGTACTGCTGTATTAGGATCTTCCTTGTGTTCAACTATCCCTCCAGGTAAATCCCACTTCCCTGGCCTGATTCGCGCAGTGTCGGATCTTTTGAGTATGAGAACTCTCCCAGCATCATCTGTGATAAAACATTTTGTTACTAGGTTTATATTATTCATTCAGTAACTATAGCAAAAAGACTGCTTACTGCTTAATAAGAAGTCTTTAAGCATAATCAATATGGCTACTCCTAATCGACGTACTTCGCAACTATTTCCAAGATCCTATCGACAGTTTCGTTGATTGAGAGATCTGAATTATCAATAACATATCCGAAGCTTGGAGATGCAATACCCGTATCGTAATGGTATTTAACCCTAGATACTTCCCACTCCGAAAGTTTACGGTTTCCTCTAATGCCCTGTGCTATTTCTAGCCGGGGAGCAAGAGTAATGACAATTTGTGGCTTTGTGTGTATCTCATTCTTAAAACGAATAAAATCCTCAGGCCTTATAACATAATTCGCTACTACGTCTTTACCTTCATTTGAGTATTCGTTGATTGTAGCAATGGCGAGATCCATTGACTTGTCTAAATCAGTAGCAAGATTGAAATTTGGAATAGTATCGTTCAGATCATCTACATTTATTAAAGCTGCATTGATGCGATCGGCGAGTGCATTTGATGTAGATGTCTTACCGGAATTGATGCTACCTGATATAAAAATTAGCATAAACTATATAATATCATCAATAAACTAATATGTATACTGCTTATGCTCGACTAGGACGGAGGGATAGTGCACGTCAATCTATGCGCCGTGCTGCGCTCGGGCATGAGACTGACGACCGAACCTCGTTCATTGAATCCCGGCACTCGAACCAGGATATGAAAAAGCTCCAAGCGTTGCCTGGAGCTTTTTCATACGGCTACCCCTAGTTGACGCACTTCGAACTTTTATATCTGAGAACAGTCAGCCTCAGATACATTATCAATGAAATATTGTAGAGCTGGGCTAGTGATTAGAGCTTTCTGTATTTCTTCGTCTGTTGGTCGTTCAGAAGTTTTTGAAACTAGAGCAAACACATGATCGTGATCAATACTTTCCCCTAATGGGTTGTTCGTCAGTGCTTCATAAAATGTCATAATAATACAATAACATTAATAATGATATTTGGCTACCCCTAGTTGACGTACTTCGCAACTCTCAGTGACTGTATCAATCTAAGGAAAAATTAATTCCTATTAGAATCTATCTGATTCTAGAGTAGTCCACGAGCCTGTTTGTTCCTGAAGTATTCATCGTCGATGATGTCTATCGAACCTATTACTGATAATTGAGGGGCAGATGTATAACCGGTGAAGATAGGCGGCGCCTTCGGCTGAGGCGGGTAAAAGCCTTCATATTGGCGGTCTTTTGGAGATAAATCCTCAGCTTCGTCGTCCATGCCCCATGCAGCACTGCATTCTATCTCGCCAAAATCTGGTAAACTGCTGTTTAATTGTCGTTCATACTTAGGCATGTTGTGTGCTTCCTCTGCTAACAAATGGTAATTATACCTTATAATTACCATAATAGCAATAGCAGTCTAATCGATCCGAATGAACCAACAAATTATGCTTATGCTTGGCTAGGGCGGAGGGATTCGAACCCCCGAATGCCAGTACCAAAAACTGGTGCCTTACCACTTGGCGACGCCCTACTATAGCAGTGCGTGTAGAATTATACATTACAGAGGCGATCGGTGCTACCTATAGTCTGCCCCACCGCTGATACCAAAGAACTCTTCGAGTGTGGCAACCTTCTGTTTGCGTAGCTCTGCTGCAAGATCGACCCCGACATACCGAAAATGCCATGACTCTGCCCGGTAGCCAGTGATTGGTGTATCATCCGGTGTGTAGCGGAGTATGTATCCGTACTTGTAAGCATTGTCTGCGGCCCATTTGCCTTCAGCTGTTTCGCCGAAGCAATCTTCGATGTAGCAGCCACCGCCTGCCAGATCAACGCCAAAGCCGGTTTGGTGCTCGCTGTATCCGGGCCGGGCGCTCTGACTGTCGGCAACCGCCTGACCGTTGGTCGCTACCTCACGGTTATATACTGTCACCTGCGTAGTATAAGAGCGATAAGCGCTAGCTGGGGTAATTGTTAGTCCTGCTTGTTTGGCGTCGCTCAGCATACGTGCGAGTGCTGTCGCTGCTTCGGCGCGCAGATATTGCCCATTGCCGACAGCAGTTAGATCGGTCGGGGCGTACGACAATTGTGACAATGGATGGTGCTTGTTGACGACGACCCAAATACTACCGGGGTCAGTTCGCGACAGCCGAGTTTTGTTAAACGAAGCCGACGCGAAATTTGTAGCTGACGCAGGCTTTTGTTTTGTCGCTTTTGCAGTAGCACCGCTGACTGAAGCTGTACTGTCGGAGCGCGAGACTAATGTAATTGTTCCGACTATCAGCATGCATACGACAAGCAGTATAAGGATGATACGAGTGCGGCGTGGCATAGTATTGATTATACGTCACTACGAGGTTTCTACGCGAACCAATGACAAGGCTTATGCAGTGGCTAGCATATAGTTCTATACTAGAGCCACGCTCGCATCTATTCGAGTTGTTCGACTCTCGGAAATACGGTACAGTTGACATATCTATGGCAGAACAAACGCATAATCCGGCAGACTATATTGTGCCGCTTAATATTAGTGGACTCGAAGGCCGGATGCTGCGCTTGCCGCACCAGCCTTCCGGGAAATCGCCAGTACACCACCGCGAGATATTATTCGTATACGGTCATCACTCCACGCTCGAACGATGGTGGGGACTGATGGAAGTACTCAGTGAGTATGGCACAGTGACGATGCCCGACCTGCCCGGCTTCGGCGGCATGGATAGTTACTACAAAGTTGGGCAAAAGCCGACGATTGATGCGCTGGCAGATTATCTCGCTGCCTTCATCAAGTGGCGCTACAAGCACAAGAAAGTCACGATTGCAGGGATGAGTTTTGGATTTGTCGTCGTCACCCGCATGCTCCAGCGTTATCCTGAGCTGACACACAAGGTTGATATGCTTGTTAGTATCGTCGGTTTTGCCCACCATCAGGATTTTACCTTCACCCGTCCGCGCTACTGGTTTTATCGTTTGGGAGCTGGTGTTTTGTCGCACAATCCCATGGCATGGCTATTCCGCAGCACGCTACTGACTCGTCCCGTGCTGCGGGCTGCCTATGGTCGTACGCATAATGCCAAAAACAAATTTGCTGCTGCCACTAACGCCGATGAATTTAATGCCATGATGGACGTCGAAGTCGGGCTGTGGCAGAAAAATGATGTCCGGACGCATATGTTCACTACCGTGCAACTGCTGACGCTTGATAACTGCACGAAACAAGTTAATTTGCCCGTCTGGCATGTGTCGACCGAAAACGATCACTTCTTTGACCATACAGTCGTAGAACAGCATCTGCGCATCATATTCACAGACTTTCACGATGCTCCCACGACGTTGCCAAATCATGCACCGAGTGTCATCGCCGATGCGGCCACGGCTGCTCCTTTGCTGCCGACAGTGCTCCGCGAAGCGCTTTCGCAGCCTTCAGAAGCCTGACTATGGTATACTGATGGTAATGAAGATCGGTCTTATATGCCCGTACAACATCGCTAGAGGCGGTGGTGTTCAGGAAATTGTACGTGCCATGCAGAAGGAACTCATCCACCGTGGGCACGACGTCAAGATCCTGACACCTGAGCCGCGAGAGCTAGCCGATTCACATCGAACCAAAGATATTATCTTTGTCGGATCGGCCGCTGATTTCAAATCGCCCTTACATACGACATCGCAGTTTTCGGTAACGGCCGATATGTACGGTATTGAACAAATGCTGGAAGAACAACAGTTTGATATTTTGCACTTCCACGAGCCATGGGTGCCTATGCTCAGCCGGCAGATTCTTAGCCGTTCAACGAGCGTCAACATCGCAACCTTCCATGCCAAATTACCTGAAACCATGATGAGCCGCACTGTCGTACGAGTCGTTACGCCCTATACCAAGGCAGTCCTGCGCAATCTCGATGAATTGACTGCCGTATCCGAAGCTGCAGCCGAATATGTCAGCACCATGACTGATGCGCCGATATCGATTATTCCTAACGGTATCGATCTGTCGCAGTTTAAAGCCATCAGTAAAATTAGCACACCGAGTAAAAAGACCAAGAAGACGCTGTTATATATTGGTCGCTTGGAGCGCCGCAAGGGTGTCAATAATTTGCTCGAAGCCTACGGCCATTTGAGTGACCGGTCACCGGACGTCGAGCTTATCATTGCTGGTGATGGGCCGGACCGTGAAAAACTTGAAGCAACGGCCAGTGAACTTGACCTGCCAAATGTTAAATTCCTGGGCTACATCAGCGAAGAGGAAAAGATCAAATTGCTGGCGACAGCAGATCTCTTCTGCGCGCCTGCTCTGTACGGTGAAAGCTTTGGCATTGTACTGCTCGAGGCAATGGCATCGGGCCTGGTGACGGTTGCCGGAAACAATCCGGGGTACGCATCCGTCATGCAGGAGCTTGGTTCCATCTCGCTCGTCGATCCTAAAAACTCGGATGAATTTGCACGCCGGATGCACGTGCTGCTGTATGATGATGAGCTGCGCAGTCTCTGGAAAAAATGGGCTAAGGGCTACGTCAAGCAGTTCAGCTATCCGAAAATCGTCGATCAATACGTTGAAGTATACGAGACGGCTCACAAGCGCCACGCAACTATCAATGAAATGGCTTAGCAATTATGAAAATAGGCTTTGTACTCGACGATACGCTAGATTCAACTGATGGAGTACAGCAGTATGTGCTAACGCTTGGTGTCTGGCTGTCGGGCCAGGGTCATGAGGTGCACTATCTCGTCGGTCACACGACCCGGACTGACATGACATCGGTGCATAGCCTGAGCCGTAATATGAATGTTCGGTTCAATGGCAATCGGATGTCGATGCCGCTGCCTGCCAGCCGGAGGCGGATCAAAGCTTTGCTGGCCCGGGAGCAGTTTGATATTTTGCATGTTCAGATGCCTTATAGTCCATGGCTGGCTCACCGGATCATCATGGCAGCACCAGCGTCAACGGCCATCATGGGAACATTTCATATTGCGCCACATACCAGTCTTGTCAATCGTGCTACCAAAGCTCTAGCGCTGTGGACCCGTCAGTCACTTAGGCGCTTTGATGGCATTGTCAGCGTCAGTACGGCTGCTGCTGACTTTGCGCGTACGACCTATGGTATTGAAACAACGGTACTTCCGAATGTTGTCACGATCTCAGAATTTTCCAATGCTCAGCCCTTCCCGCGCTATGCAAGCAAGCCAACCATTGTCTATCTGGGCAGACTCATGCCGCGCAAGGGCTGCCAAGTGCTACTGGAAGCAGTTAGTCGTCTGCGGGCAACTGATCCGGACCTAGATTTTCAGGTCGTCATCTGTGGACGAGGACCGCTTGAATCGACGCTTAAGTCCTTTGTCGCTCGTCATAACTTGGCCGACCGAGTTGAGTTTACCGGTTATATCAGCGAGAGTGATAAGCCCAAATATCTGAAGTCAGCCGATCTAGCGGTCTTTCCAAGTAGCGGCGGCGAAAGTTTCGGGATCGTACTGATCGAGGCAATGGCAGTCAAAGGTCCAGTGGTGCTGGCGGCTCAGAATGCTGGATACGGGGCAGTGCTAGCGCCCTATCCGGATGTGTTATTCAAAGTTGATGACGCAGCCGAGCTAGCGAACAAGATTTGTACGTATCTGACTGACCCTCGAAAGCATGCTAGAGCTCTCAAATGGCAGGCATCGTACGGGCCGCAGTTTGACGTAGCGGTTGTCGGTGAAAAACTGCTCAAGCAATACAAACGAGCCCAGCAAAAGCGGACTAGCCGCTCCAATGAAACCGTGAGACAATAAACGCATGTTTAAACGATTTAAAAAAGATACTGTTGAAGAAACTGAAGTAACTATTAGTAACAAGACAGTGCTGCGCGTGCTGGCTCTGGTGATTGGTGCGTTTTTATTGCTGGCCGCCATCCAGCAAGCAGCCTCGTCGCTGATACTTATTTTTACCGCATTCTTCCTGGCGCTTGCCTTGAACGGTCCTGTTCAGGGTATCGCCCGCCGACTTCCTGGCAGCCTGCGCGGTAAGCGCTCTGTGGCAACGGCAATATCATTTCTGGTGGTCGTCCTGTTTTTCGTCGGATTTTTGGCAAGTATCGTTCCACCGCTTATCAAACAGACTGAGAGTTTTGTGAATTCAGTACCGCAGCTGGTACGCGATGCCCATGACCAGGATAGCGAAATCGGCAGCCTGATCCGACGCTACCGCCTGGAAGGACAATTAAACACTGCCTCGAATGATATCGGCGAAAAACTACAAGGCATTGGCGGCTCGGCACTGTCGACAGTTGCCAAAGTCGGTAGTAGCTTGTTCGCAATTTTGACGATACTTGTACTAACATTCATGATGCTGATCGAGGGGCCGAAAGTACTCGCCTTTTTCCGGGAACTTGTGCCTCCGAAAAAGCGCCGGCATGCCGATCGGCTGGCTGGCGATATGTACCGTGTGGTCAAGGGCTTTATTAACGGTCAAGTGACGCTGGCGGCACTCGCGGCGATACTCATATTCCCGGCCTTCTTTATACTGGACATCAGCTATCCGGTTGCGCTCATGGTCATTGTATTTATCTGTGGTCTCATACCGATGTTTGGACACACTATCGGTGCGGTCATCGTGACATTGGTCGCCCTCGCCACTTCCCCATTGGCCGCAATTATCATTTTTGGTTACTACATTCTGTATCAACAGATCGAAAATTATATTGTCCAGCCGCGCATTCAGGCTAATTCCACCAACATGTCTCCACTTCTGGTATTTATATCGGTTGTTATCGGTATCAAGTTCGGCGGCTTGTTCGGTGGTCTGTTCGCAATCCCGGTTGCTGGCTGTATCCGCATCGCCGTTCTCGACTATCTTGTCAATCATGAATACATCAATAACACGGAAACTCCGGTCATAGATAAAACTGCTGAAGAGGCAAAAGCCTAGCACTCCTTATGTGTATGCTATGTAGTTGGTTGTCAGACTGTTCTCGATAGATAATTTACTAACGCTGCGGCTGTAATCTACAGCCGATACCATAATGATCGGTCGCCAGCATCGCGGATGCCAATGCCTTGTGCGGATATTGCCTCACGCAGCTGATCGGATTGCGCCCAGTTCTTGTCGGCACGGGCAAGAGTACGTTCGGCAATCAGGTTCTTTTGCTCATCGCTAATGTCGGAGCTGGCAAGCAGGTCGATACCGAGAGCGTCATAAATGTAAACACTCAAAAACGATTCAAATACATCTTTGGCTTGACTGGTGTAGCCGTCTCGCAGCTGTGTTTCGTATTCGCTCAGTATAGCAAGTACCTGTGGGGTATTCAGGTCATGCTGTAGCGCATTGCTTATGAGTTTGGGTAGAGTATGAGTCAGTAATTCTATATAGCCGGCATTGGCGGCTCCTGGTATATCCTGCCAGCGGACATCAGCCATCGCCTGATAGCTCTGAAGCCGATTGTGGGCCGCTTCGAGACCGGCCATACTAAACAGGCTTTGGCTGCGATAATGCGATTCAAGCACATGTAGCCGTACGGTTTGTGCCGATATGCCCTTCTTTAGAATATCCTGCAAACGTATACCATTGCCGAGGCTTTTCGATATCTTATTACCTTCTGCCATCACGTGATTGCCGTGCATCCAATAATTCGCGAAACGCTTGCCGGTAGCAGCCTCGCTTTGAGCAATTTCATTGGTATGGTGCACGGGTACGTGATCGATACCGCCGGTATGTATGTCAATGGTGTCTCCAAGGTACTTCATGCTCATTGCCGAGCATTCAATATGCCAGCCTGGAAAGCCGATTCCCCACGGGCTTTCCCATTCCATATCTCGGCGCTTGTCGCCGTTTCCTTCAGTTGCGGCAGGACTGAATTTCCAAAGGGCAAAATCAGTCGGGTTGCGCTTTTCGGTGTTATATTCGACCCGCGCACCGGCCTGTTGGCCCTCCAGGTCCAGACGTGCAAAAGCGGCATAACTCTCAAATTTACTAGTATCGAAATAGACGCCGTCGCTGATAATGTAGGTGTAGCCCTTGTCTGTTAGGCGCTCGATTAGTGCAATTTGCTCGGCTATATGATCGGTTGCCTTCGTGATATGATCAGGCTTGGATATATTGAGCAGTTTCATGCAATCAAGAAAATCTTTGGTATAGAACTCAGCAACTTCCCATGCCGTTTTGCCTTCGCGTCGGGCGCCCTTTTCAAGTTTGTCTTCGCCATCATCTGCATCACTCACAAGATGGCCGACGTCGGTTATATTCATAACCCACTCCGGCCGCATGCCGCTCTGTCGAAGTGTTCTAATTAAAATATCCATTCGGATATAGTTAAACCAATGTCCGATATGGGCATAATCATAGACGGTGGGTCCACAGGTATAGACCGTTACGGTTGGTGCGTTCAGCGGCTCTATAGTATCAATTTGTCTGGTAAGTGTGTTGTAGAGTTTCATGGTCGGTTGCGTCCTGTTCAATTTTATCAAGAAGTATGGCTGCTTGTGTCAAACATTCACTTTTTATTTCGTTGAACGGCCGACCATCGACTACTTTGAAGCCGCTGGCGTAGGGATGTCCACCACCACCCATATGCGTTGCCAGCGCACCAGCAACACCGTAACCCGTGCTGGCTCGCAGGGCCGCCGTGACTTTGCCGTCATCGTATGTCTTAAAAACAATAGCCAGACGGACGCCCTGTACCTGCAGCATGTCGAACTGAACCAATGGTCCGGGATTGTATAATGGGCTGAAGCTGTTGATTTCATCCTGCGGTATCGTCAAGTGTGCAATCCGGCCGCCTGAGATAAACTCGGTTCGCGATAGCAGACGGCCTTTGTACCTGTATATTGTCTCCGGCATTTTGCTGTATTCCCGGCGATGCTCTTCGAGTTTTGGCCGGTTGGCACCATGCTCGACCAGATCGGCCATGACACGGTAGGTGCCGGCTTTGGTCAGCTCGTTCATGAGGCCCTGGGTATCGCCTAGAATCGATGCCATTAATGCTTCACAGGCAGTGCCGCTGAGCGGCCAATCATACGAGTCGGCTAGTCTATATATTAGTTCGCCCGTCGATGCGACCTGATTATCGCAAATTGTCACCTGCGCAAAATCGATTGGCTGTTCGACATTAGTATGATGATCAAGCACGACGCAAGGACGCGCCTTTACGGCCGCCAACATAATCGGTTGGGATGATAGTTTTTCGAACAGCGTATAGGTACCGGCATCAACAATAATGCTGGCATCAAATTGTTTAGGCACTTCGCGTTGTACCCGGTCCCAGCCCGCTAAATAGCGTAGATATTCCGGCATATCGACGCCGCAGTACATGTCCACATTCTTGCCGATATCACTCAGTATTTGCTCAAGCGCCAGCGCGCTGCCGAGACTGTCGGCATCGGGGTTGTCGGCCTGTAAAATGACAATATGCTGCGCTGCATCGATAATGGTTTGTAACTGCGTAGCTTCTGGATATAGGTCGGTTGTCATAAAGTTATTATACGGCACGCAGCACGGTTATAATGTTTGTCTGCCAGATAAAGCCCGACCCAGCGTGATTTGGTCAGCGTACTCAAGGTCGACGCCGATAGGCAGTCCGCGCGCCAATCGGGTTACTTTGACTGGCCTATTGCCGATTTGTTGCTGTATGAACAATGCAGTTGACTCGCCCTCAACGCTGGCGTTTGTCGCTAAAATAATTTCAGTGACCTTATCCTCGTCAATTCTGCTGGTCAGCTCCGCAATATGAAGCTGATCCGGACCAATGCCGTCGATTGGCGATACTAGCCCACCGAGCACATGGTACGTGCCTTGGAACTGACCGGTTTTTTCAAGTGCGACGACATCAAACGGCTCTGCCACAACTGCCACTACCTGCTTGTCACGGCGCGGGTCTGTGTACAGGTCTGATAGTTCACTGTCGGCCGATATCAGCGCAAAAGTCTTACGGCAATAGCTCACGCCGGTATGCAGACGCAGCAGCGTATCGGCCAGTCGGGCGCTAGTGTGCGGCTCGTGCTTGAGCAAAAAATAAGCATACCGCTCGGCCGTGCGCGGGCCGACACCGGGCAATGCGGCCAAAGCGTCAATAAGATCAGTTAAGGCAGGTGGTAGTACTTGCATGTACTACTTATAAACCTAGATTGCCAAGTGAACCCATCATTGGTTGCATCTTTTCGGCAGCTTCCTTTTGACTTTCCTGAATAGCCGTTTTGACAGCATCTTCAATCCAACGCTCCAGCTGTCCGATATCTTCGAGGTCTATGTAGTCTGGATCTATATGTATTTTCTTGATTTTCTGTTCACCGCTGATCTCTACTTTGACAGCACCGTCGCCGGCTTCAACAGTAATGATCTGATTGGCAAGTTCCTTTTGGATTTTACGAACCTGCATTAACATTTTGGCTTGATCAAATTTCGTCACGGTTATCTCCCTTATTCTGAAATATTCGAATACATTCAGTATACCAAATCAAGACATGAACGCGTAACCGGTGACTGTCCGGCAGTAGTATCGGCCTGTGTGTATCTGCTATAACTTTGTATTAAAAACTTTTGAAGTTTCGATGTTGTAGCGCCAGGCGACAAAATAACTGCGGGTCTGATAAACGCTAGTCAGGAACACAGCCAGTAAAATGGCCACAATGCCGCAGGTTCGGGCCAGCGGATTGTTTGGAAATACTTTCATCCATTCATGTAGTATGTAGGCTATTCCAGCCGCCAGCAGCAGATAGACGACCGGTATGACCATTGAAATCGAATTTATACCGATGATGCCGACGAGCGCCCAGGCAACGCCAGCCAGTGCGACGATCAGCCGGGTGCGGGCAGCCCGAAGATGCGTCGCATAAAAGTAGGCTCCGAGCGCAAACATAATAATTTCGAAGGAGCTGAGCAACGGCAGCGTACCAAGCCAGTGCACCGGATCAAACGAACTGCTGACAAATAGACTTTTCGGAACGTCAACCAGATTGGATAGAACATTCGTGACTGACAGATTCGCTGGCCCAGTTCCTGCCGGTAGCCCAATCCATTGCCAGACAAGTAACGGCGACTGGATCAGGCCATAGATAAGCGGCGCAATCAGTGCCAGGCTGCCAATAATGCTGGCGGCACGCAGCCAGCCAGCACGGGTCGCTTCCCAGGCTTCAAAGATATTTTTACGTTGCAAAATAATACCAGCCAATACCAACCACACCATACCAGGAACGTACAGAACGCCGATCAGGGCGGCAAGCGTTGTTGGTAGTGCCAGTGACGTTTGGCGGCCGTTCTTATTCGGAGTCAGCACAACAACAATAGTCAGTATGCTGACGAGCCACAATATTTCCGGGGTACCGAGCCGAGAAACATGCAAAAACCAGCTGGAGCTGATAAACAACCAGGTTGCCAGCATGGCGACACGCATGCGATGCCACTGCCGGGCAACAAAATAAAACAGCGTTGCTGCCAGTGCGCCAAACATGGTGCTGATCAGACGCTGCGAGGTGATACCGTCGTGCCCGGTAGCGACCACTAGCCGCCCGACGACACTGTACGGTGCATTGAGTGGATTCGTAATGATGTTTTGCCAACTGGCTGCTGCCGTCCGGCTGGCTACCTCTACATCAGCAGCATTGCCATAGGTCAGCGAGCCAAGCCGGAACCACAGCAACGTCAGCAGAAGTGCTACACTGGCAACTCCAAGCAGGATGTGCCATACATGACGACTAATAACTAATTTGTATTTTTTCATTGTTCAAATATGATGTTTGCTATATTTGCTCGGGATCAGCCTTGCTGCATGCAGTATAGCAATTTTTGGCGTAGAACTCGATATTTAGCGGCGTCTGCCGTGTCTTATTCGAACGGATCGCCTGCTCCGCCGTGATGGGTGTCGAGGCCGCGGAAACGCTGCTTGTCCTTATCGAAGTACAGCTCGACGTTGCCGAGCGGACCGTTACGGTGTTTCTTGATCAGGATATCGGTGATGTTTTTACGGTCGGTATCGGGGTTGTAATAATCTTCGCGGTAAATAAAGGCGACCACATCAGCATCCTGCTCGATGGAGCCTGATTCGCGGAGATCGGACAATTGCGGGATTTGCGGCGTCCGGCTTTCGACGGAACGGCTGAGCTGGCTCAGTGCAATCACCGGCGCGTTGAGTTCACGGGCGATGCCTTTCAGGCCACGGGAAATTTCTGAGATTTCTTGTACGCGGTTGCCGTCCCCACCGAACCTTGATCCGCCGCTCATGAGCTGCAGGTAATCGACAATAATCAGGCCGGGTGGACGCAGGTGCGCTTCGCGCCGCGCCTTGGTGCGCATGTCACTGACAGTAATACCAGGCGTATCATCGATGTATATCGGTGCTTCTGACAGCGTTCCCATGGCTTCACCAATTTTTTCAAAGTCTGTGTCACTGAGGTTGCCTGTCCGTAGCGCCCAGGCGTCAACGCCGGATTCCATAGACAGCAAACGGTCGACTAACTGCTCTTTGCTCATTTCCAGGCTAAATAACAGTACTGGCTCTTTGGAGTGGACAGCGACATTATGTGCGAGGTTGAGTACGAAGGCGGTTTTACCCATAGACGGGCGGGCGGCTAAGATAAATAAGTCGGATTTTTGCAGACCTGCCAAGATATTGTCCATATCCTTGAAACCGGTCGGGACGCCGCGGATGGATTTTTTGTCTTTGTGTAGTTCGTCGAGCCGTTCGAAGCTTTCGGCTAAGATATCCTCGATTGATACGATGGTTTGTTTGACGTGCTGCTGGCTAACTTGAAACAGGCGTGTCTCCGCTTCCTCGATCAGCTCTTTGAGGCTCCTTGATTCGTCAAAGCCAAGCCCGCTAATCTCATTTGAGGTGTGTATCAGTCGACGCCGCATCGATTTTTGGGCGACAATGTCAGCATACTGTTCGACGTGGGCGGCAGTTGGTACGAAATTTGTCAGTTCGGTCAAATACGTCGGGCCGCCGATCATATCCAGATAGCCCATATTTTTGAGCTGATCGGAAAGCGTCAGCACGTCAATGGCTTGCCGCTTTTCATAGAGCTGCGTAATGGCGTCGTAGATATGCTGATTACGAGCATCGAAGAAATCGCCGGGCAGTATAGCATCGGCTATTTTGACAATCGCATCGGCGTCGATGAGTATGGCGCCGAGCAGTGAGGCTTCGGCATCCGTATTTTGCGGCTGCTCTGTCTGATTGAATTTGGGTGTGGTTGTTTTGGTCGTTTTCATAATGTGTCGTTACGAGTCCAGTACTTCAGCGCTGCCGAATATGTTTTGTATCGCTTCCATATCGTTTCCGGAGGGGGTTGTGTCGGTAGCTGCTGTCACACCGCCCGAAACGCCGTCTTTGACGTAAGTACAGGTCACGATAGCATCAGAACCGGTAATTTGCTTGATGTACGCCGCGATAATTTTCTTGTTCTTGACTTCATTTAGTCGTTTCTGGTGAAACAAAAATTTAAACTGCAGTTCGACCCCATCGGCCGTAAATACCGGGTTTGCCATTCGCAGAACACCATACAAGGTATTATATTCCTTTTTTATACTGCCGAGTACGTTTGGCCAGGCAGCAGCATCCAGTAAAATGACAGCCGAAGGAGTGGCGGCCTCAGTATCAGCAGATTGAGGTGTTGGAGGTACTTCAGTCGTTACCGTGGCCTTCGGTGTTTTGGCGGCTTTAGCTGGTGTCGGTTGTGTCTCGTTTGCGGCCATTGGAGCCGGCTGCTGGACTGGATCGGGCATGCTACTGTCAATTGACGCAGACGCAGCGGATGTTGGCTGAGGAGCTACCGGCGTTGCTACCGCTTGTTGCTCGGCTGCTCTAACGGGTTCGGCAGTGGAATGAGCATGAGCAGGCGTCACGAGCGGCATGGGTGGCGATGAACCATGCACCGTATCGGCAGATTCAAGCAGCACTATTTCCAGCAGGCGCTCAGGATTGTGCGAGGCCGGCACTTCGATTAAGGATTTCATGAGCGATAATGATTGGCCGACTGGCAGTAACGGCTTGCTGACGGTCAGTGCAGTCCGTAATTTGCCAGCGAGCTGGCTGGCGATATTGGCAGCTTGCAGGCCCTGGGCGTACAAATCACTGAGTTTCCCGAGTAGTTCGCCGGACGGCGTTGCGTGGCTCAGTGCAATGATGAGCTCATCGATCGCTTCGTCTGGAACTATGCCCAGCAGCTGCCGGACATCGGCTGCGCGGATCTCCGTTTGATCATTCAGGTTGCTCAGACTTTGCGCCTGATCGAGGACGCTGATGCTGTCGCGGAACGAGCCTTCACCATGTGCGGCCAGGATGGCTAATGCCTCGTCGTCGATTGCGACGTTTTCGGTGGTTGCAATATGACGCAAATGCTCAATGACCTTGGCTGCATCGACGGTTTTAAAGGTGTAATGCTGCGTGCGGCTAACGATTGTTTCCGGTAGTTTGTGTGCCTCGGTGGTAGCTAGTATAAAGACAGCGTGAGCTGGCGGCTCCTCGAGTGTCTTGAGTAAGGCATTGAAAGCTTCGCGGGTGAGCATGTGGACTTCATCGATAATATAGACTTTGTAAGCACCACTGGTCGGCGCAATGTATACTTTGTCACGCAGATCGCGGATTTCGTCGATCCGCCGATTGCTGGCGGCGTCTATCTCAATGATGTCGAGGTGCATTGAGTCGTCAGTGTAGGCCAGTCCATTGATCTCGTGCGCCAGGATACGAGCGATCGAGGTTTTGCCGACGCCGCGCGGTCCGCTAAAGAGATAGGCATGACTAATACGCCCACTGGCGAGTGCCTTGGTAAGCGTGTCCGTGATGTGTTCCTGGCCAACTATCTCACTCAGCGACTTCGAACGGTATTTTCGATATAATGCTTGCCCCATAGTTACTAGCTATTATACTCGCTTATGCAGTAAGCAGCGCGTTGTAGATTTGCAGATAGATATAAAATGTACCAACGCAATCCGCGGTTACTGCCCGATTCGGAATATCGGCTTGTTGTTTACTTGCAAACAAATGGACGCGTATGGCTACTAGAGAGCAGCTTCGAGGGCGGCCCATTCGGCCTGTGAGTCGTCTTCGGGGAGGTTGACGCTAACCTGGTCATTTGGCTTGGCCTTGAAGTACGTCACGCTGGCTAGCAACACACGGTAGTGCTTGCCAGCGACATCGACGAAGTAATGGCCGTTTTCGAGCTTGAGTGTACCGACAACTTGTTTGCGGGCAATTGGCCCAATCTGCTTGTATAAAAATGAACCGTCATCGGCTATCGTCAGCTTGAGGATGTCACCCTGCACCAGCTTGGACTTCGACGCATAATTGGCTGGTACTGGATACGTTTTGCTATCGCTGCCGACCATATTCTGACCGTCAAATACGCCCTCTATGATTTTGCCCATCTGGTCATCGCGGGTTGCGGCTGGCGCAACCATTTCATCATCGCCAACTAGGCTGATGAGTAATTCAGTTGCTGCCGCCAGGCTGGTCTCAGCCTCTTGAATAAGTGCCCGTAATCTTTTGATTTGTTTTTCTGCTACATCTGCCATGATGGTATTTATTCTCTCTGCGTGTCTCTCAACTATGTCTCGTGGTAATACTGATAGTTTTTGTCTGGTGTCCTCTTAGACATAATCCTACCACTTCATCAAAGTCAAGTCAAAAGTTTATGAAATGGCTTAAGCTTTGATAAGCAAACCCTCTAAGTATTTGTTTCATACCTAGGGTATGCAGTTTATCCTTGCGTAACGGGTAATTTTACATCACTGGCTTCGGTATCAGGCTGTAATTGCGCCAAGCAGACGAAGTCATATTCACGGCCATTATTGACGCCAACTGGATTGGACAGACACGACACCGAACTTATATATCCGTTAATTTTTTCTTGATTACCGCATCCATTTGCCCATATGAGCATATTTGCACTTCTTGCAGCATCATCATAATCAAGCAGACCGGGTTCGACGGCAGTGACAGAAACCTCAGCAGTAGCAAAATAATGCCCGGCTAATTGTGTCAAATTCTGGCAGCGCTGCTCGTTGGCCACATACGCATCGGAACTTTCTAACATTCGCCTTTGATCGTGTAAGGCGTAAGCACTTCCAACCGATATGCTTGTTACTAAACCAGCAGCGACGAGAACTGCCGCGCGTAAATATTTACGATGTTTCACAGGTTCGATAAGTGGTAGTTCTGGCGATGTCATTAGAATATAATATCCTAAACAATAAGATACCGCAAACATATTGTCTGCGGTATCTTATTGTTGTTAATCGTTAGCTTAGATTAAAACTAGGCGAGTTCGACAGTAGCGCCGGCGTCTTCGAGGGCTTTCTTGGCCTTGTCGGCGTCGTCTTTGCTTACTTTTTCGAGGATGGTCTTTGGTACGCCATCGACAAGTGCTTTGGCTTCACCCAGGCCGAGGCTGGTGATGTCTTTGACGGCCTTGATGACAGCGACTTTCTGGGCGCCAGCGTCTTTGAGGACAACGTCGAATTCAGTCTGTACGTCTTCAGCAGGACCGGCGTCTCCGGCAGGACCAGCGACAGCGACAGCTGCAGCAGCTGGCTCAATACCGTATTCATCCTTCAGGATGGTCTTTAGTTCGTTTACTTCAAGTACAGTCAGCTTTGTCAGCTCTTCTGCAAGTTTCTTTAAATCAGCCATGATGTATGATTCCTTCAATTATATTGTTTGTGGCAAATGCCTTAATGATTGCTACTTACGATAGTTTGTACTTACGCGGTAGCTTTGTCTGAAACACCGTCAAGCAAAGCGTGCAGGTTGCCTGATAGAGCGTTCGTAACGTCGTGAACCGGCGACAGCAGCATTGCAACTACTTGGCCGATCATTTCGTTCTTGCTTGGCATGGTTGCCAGTGATTTGACTTCGTCCGCAGTCAGGAACTTGCCTTCGGCGCTGATCGCACCAACAAATTCAAGTGTTGGATTGAGCTTGGCGAAGGTAGCGATGACCTGAGCTGGCGCGACTTCGTCCTGATCGTTGAAGGCGTACAGTAGCATGCCTTCCAGGGCGCTCGTGTCAGTGCCTTTGAGAGCGTCTGATTGTGCGAGTGCCTTGATAACCAAGCGGTTTTTGACGACTTTGAGCTGCGTACCATTGCCACGGGCCTCGCGGCGCAGATTCTGCAATGCCTTGACAGTCGTACCCTGGTACTTTGTCACGACAG
This sequence comes from Candidatus Saccharimonadales bacterium, assembly GCA_036388415.1. Classification (NCBI taxonomy): domain Bacteria; phylum Candidatus Saccharimonadota; class Candidatus Saccharimonadia; order Saccharimonadales (SeqCode); species Saccharimonadales bacterium (SeqCode). The sequence continues at coordinate 265,554 of DASVRW010000002.1, forward strand.
TCATTTTGGATGCGCTTAGTAGCTGGGCCACTTCTGCGACAACTTCGTTTTTCTTGTCCTTAGTTAATGCCATGTATGCATTATTCCTTTGATGCTTTGCAGCATTAATTTGCTTTCTGATCACGACTCGACCTTGTCGTGATGTGTTAGATCCGTTGCCAAACAAAAACGCCTCTTGCAGTTGTGTGGTGCAGAAAGACGTTCAAACATTCATCGATATCGTACATTACTGTGCAATATGAGAATTTGTTTGTACCTCGGCGACTAATTAAGGTAGGTACAAGTACTTACCTGTCGCTGTCTCTGGCAACTTAAGAACTATTATAACTCGAGAAGTAGCTATGCGTCAACTTGGACGGACCGGTTGCCGGGCTCATGAGTATATTTTGAATCCAGATCAACGGCTGCGACGATCGTTACGAATTTTTTGACAACTTCATAATACTGATAAAATTCTTTTTCACTGATCCACTCATTTGGTCCGTGATGGCCACCGCCTTTCGGCCGGGCGGAAATAGTTGTAATACCCCTCGGCACCAAATACCGGGCATCGCTCGCCGCAAATGAATGCGTATAGCCAGGCGCTTTGCCCGTTATCTGCTCCGTGACTGATTGCCACACCTCCAGCAACGGCGAGTCGACATCATGCTGAATCGCAGCAGCCTGCGCCGTGAAAACGGCTTTCACAGTATGTTTTTCGCAAAACGCCTGAAAGTGTTTCTTGAAACTGGCGTAGCTAGCTTCGTCAGGATAGCGGATATCGAATGTTGCGGTCGCTTCGCCGGGAATCTGGTTGTAAGCGGGCCCTGCATCAAACCTGGTCAGTGTGCAGGTTGTATCAAGCGGCGCGGTATATGGAAATTGCTCGCCGAGTAACGTCAGTATGTCTACCAGTTTCACGGCCGCATTATCGCCTTCCCATGGCCGCGATCCATGTGCACTCTTGCCGCTAACAAGAATTTCGGCGGTTGCAAAGCCCTTTGAGCTGGCCTCAATATTCCACTCATCACCGCTATCTGGCAGTATGCAGACGTCGGCGCCGTAGCCTTGGTTGAGCAAATAATCAACGCCGTTGAGGCCATTTACTTCTTCATCTGCCGTTAACATGACCGCAAAATCATACTGCTGCGCTGCTGGTCCCATATCTTCCAGTAAATGGACGAAGCAGGCAGCAGCGTATTTCATATCATAGACGCCGCGCCCAAATAATTTTCCTTCTTTTTGAACAAGTTGGAACTGCTCTGGATAGGCTGGAACGACGTCAATATGCGACTGCAATAGCACCTTGGGATGCTTCGTATCCTGGGTCGAGATGACAAGTGATTCGTAGCCGTTTGAGCTATAACGATTTATGTACAGCCGCGGTGACTGTATCTGAGATACAATAGAGTCGTAACACGATCCGACCTGCGCATGATTGCCGGTCACTGTTTCGAAACCAACGAGCTGTCGCAGCCCCTGCAAAAGTTGCACATAATCAGACATAATCGTATTGTAGCAGTTCGCTTAGAGAAATGTTTGTAGTGCGCGGGACATTACTGGGCTGTACTCGTAGCCCGTGGTTTCGAGACTGCGTGGTACGTCATCAGATTCGGCAGTTTCGAAACCGATGAGGACTTTGCCGGTATCTGCACCCTGGCCACGGTAGTGAAACAGGCTGATGTTCCATTTATTGCCCAGCGAGTGCAAAAAATCTGCCAACGCACCGGGCCGCTCTGGAAAATTAACTTCATATATTTGCTCGCCGCGGGCTGCGCGTGCCGGACCGCCAATCATGTGCCGGATATGTTCCTTAGTGACATCATCGCTCGAGAGGTCAGCGTAGTCGTAGCCGTGTTTGTGTAGTTTAGTGACAAAATAATCCCGATCGGTCGCACCGCTAACTGTGATTTCGACCAGAATATGCGCCTGCGTATGGTCGACCAGCCGATATGAAAATTCAGTAATATTATGACCGTTGACGACCTCAGTACAAAACTTAGCGAGAGCCCCCGGTCGTTCAAGTAAGCTGACGCTAAAGAGTAATTCGCGGCCGCTGCCGAGCATAGTACGTTCTGCAATGTACTGCAGCCGTTCAAATGTGATGTTGGCGCCGCTGCAAATGGTCACAATCTTTTTGTCATGAACCCGATGTGTAGAAATGTACTGCAGCGCCCCGGCGAGACTCAATGCTCCGGCCGGCTCCACAATACTCCTTGTTGTCTCAAATATATATTTTGTCGCTGCACATATCTGATCGTTGGACACGGCCACGACACTATCGACATAGGTGCGGCATAGCTCATATGTTAATTCACCCACCTGCTTGACGGCCACGCCATCTGCAAAGATACCGACATGCGGCAGTATCACGCGCTCATTGATCTTGAGTGATGCCTGCATCGCGTTACTGTCGGCAGGTTCGACGCCGATAATTTTCACACTTGGCATGAGCGCTTTGACGTACTGCGCGATGCCGGCAATCAGTCCGCCACCACCAACCGGTACAAATATATAGTGAACGTCTGGCAGTTGTTCGAGGATTTCCTTGCCCACCGTTCCCTGTCCGGCAATAACATATGGATCGTCAAACGGATGAATCAGCGTTTGGCCAGTTTCGGCCTGTAGTTTCAGGCAGCTATCATAGGCGTCGCTATAGCTATCACCGGCAAGCAGTACCTTTGCGCCATAATCTTTGACGGCATCGATTTTAATACTTGGTGTTGTTCTCGGCATGACGATGGTCGCTTTGATACCGAGTTTTTGAGCGCTGGATGCGACGCCTTGCGCATGATTGCCGGCGCTGGCTGCAATGATACCTTTGGCGCGTTCTGCCGATGATAAGCTGACGATTTTATTGTAGGCACCGCGAATTTTAAACGAATGTACCGGCTGCATGTCTTCACGTTTCAGATAGATTGCGTTATTGTGCAAACTTGATAATTTCGCGGCGAGTTGCAACGGTGTTTTGATCGCCACATCGTAGACTGGGGCCAGCAATGTTTGTTGTACTGCGTCGTTCATGATAACGTTTCGGGCGCTGTCTCAAGCTCCACATGGCGGACGTCCACAATCCGCTCAAGTAGTTTTATCAGTGGTTCCTGCCAGCGGCCGGGCGCTAGTATCGTACAGCGCATGACAACTTCTGCGTTTGGGAGCGTACCTGTTGTGAGTGCCGTCAGTTTGCACCCGCGGCGGCTTAGTATCTGTAGACACCGGGGCAATACAGTCATGGTGTCTTTTGCCGTAATGACAAGCGTACAAGTCGTGTTGGCCGGCATGTTATGTGCTCCCGATTGGCTTCTCTAGTTTTTTAGCGGGTGCTTCCAGCATCATGTGGGCATACGACCGGCCTGCCGGAATCATAGGGTATATGTTATCCGCCTTTTCAACCTCACACCAGACAACGACCGGCCCGTCGTTATAATCGAGCGCGCTTTGCAACTGTTGTTTTGCGTCACGTGATTGAGCAATGTGAAATGTTTTGATGCCGTAGGCTTGAGCCAAAAGTGCAAAATCCGGATTGCCATGCAGACTGATGCCGCTCTCGCGGTTGTCATAGAACATTTCCTGCCACTGACGCACCATACCAAGACATTTGTTATCGAGTATGATGATTTTGATAGGTAGCTTTAGGTTTGCAGCTGTAGCGAGCTCGTATTCGGTCATCTGGAAGCCGCCATCACCGCTGATACTGATAACCAGCTGGTCCGGCCGGCCGAGCTGGGCGCCCAGTGCCGCCGGCATGCCGAATCCCATTGTGCCAGCGCCGCCAGAACTAAGCCAGTGGCGCGGATGCTTAGTTTTGTAGAACTGTGCGGCCCACATTTGATGCTGGCCGACGTCAGTGCAGACGACCGCCTCGCCATCAGTTAGTTTAGTCAGCGTATTGATAATACACTGCTGCGACAATGTCTGGTCGGAGGCTACAAAGCTTAATGGATAGGCTGCTTTTAGATCGGCAATCCGTGCTAACCAATCAGGGCGTGCCCGTGGTTTAACGAGATTTTCCAGCTGCTCCAGTGCATATTTGGCGTCACAAATAGCGCTGTAGTCGGTGGCGACCATTTTATTTATTTCAGTCGCATCAATATCAATGTGGCAAATTGTGGCCTGGCTGGCAAAGACGGAGGCTTCACCGACAATCCGGTCATCAAACCGCGACCCGATGTTTATAAGACAATCCGTTTCGGTAATTGCAAAATTGGCGTAGGCCGTGCCGTGCATACCAAGCATACCGAGGCTGAGCAGATCAGTTTCGTCGATAGCGCCCTTGCCGAGCAGTGTTGTGACAACTGGTATCTGCTGCTGCTCGGCAAAGCCCCGTAATGCCTTAGCTGCACCCGAGATAAGCACGCCCTGGCCGACCAGTAATAACGGGCGTTTGGCCCGCGACACGGCGTCCGCGATTGATTGCAACCCAGTCGAAACCGACACAGTATCTGCCGGTGCTGCCGACAGTTGCACGACCGTTTTGTCTGCAACTTGGAGTGTCGCTGCCCCGGCCTTATATGGTGCGGAGCTAATATCTTTCGGTATATCTATGACGACCGGTCCGGGTCGTCCGCTGCTTGCAATACTGAAAGCTTCCCTCACAATCTGCGGTATGTCGTCGGCCCCCAAGATCTGATAGCTGTGCTTGACGACCGGCATGCTCAAGTTTATGACATCCGTCTCCTGAAAGGCATCTAGGCCAAGCATGCTGGTTATCTGTTGGCCGCTGATTAGCACCATCGGTACGCTATCCATATGTGCTGTCATCAGACCCGTGATAGCATTGCCAGCTCCCGGTCCGCTGGTGACCAGCACAACGCCGGGTTTGCCGGTAGCACGGGCGTAGCCGTCTGCCATGTGTACGGCGCCTTGTTCATGCCGGCTGGCTATGAGTTTGATACTGGTCTTCGTCGTTACGATGGCATCAAATATCGGTATGACGGCGCCGCCGCTGTAACCAAAAATATACTCGACATCAAGTAGTTCGAGGGTTTTTATAAGCGCCTGTGCGCCGTCGAGTGTCTGCTCTTTGGTTGTCATTTCTGTCGTCTCTTACTAGTGTTTGTCAATTACATGTGTAAATAATATGCACAGCTAGAACGGCTGTCGCAGGGCAATCAATTTCTTTTGATACAATATGCGACATCGGGAATTCCACATCTTCCTCCTTTAATTCTACAGCTAACGCAATATTTGTATAATTATTCTGCATTCAAAAGCTTGACATATCATGGGGTGCATGTAAAATTGCTACCGTGACGAACACATATCAATACATTATTATTTCAGTCTGCGACAAGATGCTTGCCCGCACTGTCTTTGATGATTCATTGGTCTGATTACGCTCACTAAACTAGGAACAAACGTAAGCCGGACCAACCAAAAAGGTCCGGCTTTTTTAAAGGAAATGAATTGCTTATGATGCAATCTCAAACTATACGCAAAGCATAAATACTATTGACAAAACAATGTAAACAATGTAATATAGTAAAAATATAAGTTTGAAATAATGAGTATATACATAGACTATCCTCACCAGGAAGCACCATCCAGATATATAAATGATCTAGGATCGGATGCTGAACTAACAGCTTATGGCCTTTTACGAACTCCAGGAGAACATATGCAACCTAATGATTGGAATAAAAGCAGTGGCGGCGAGTCATTCGTCTCTAAGGATGACCTAGCAAAAGATCCTGTTGAACTTGCTCATATACGATCTATGCATATGGCAAAATCAGTTGTCGATTCGTTATGTGAAATTGCTGATCCCAATACCCCTAAATCGGACGAAGAAAAATTTTATTTCAGTCTCGATAACGAAGTACATCGCCAAGCCTATAAACTAGTCAGGTCGGAATTTGGTTTACCTGTTGACGGTGAACCCGAACGCGGACGTGTATTTGATTTTGATTCAGCTGTCGTGGTATCCGAACCGGTTAATTATGGTCAACGAGAACTGCATGATAGTCCGTATGCGGATTTAGAAGGCAAAGTCTTTGGTGTCAATCTTCGTGTAACTCATAAGCGACACAAACACTAAGTTAACGTGAATATTGCTTTTAGGTCTAAAAATTTTGACTAATCGAGCTGTTGCAGCTTGAACTGCGTATACCGCTCGGCGGCCAGCCGCGTTAGCGCTTCGTCTTCGCCTTGATTGACGAATTTCATGGCTTCGGCGATCACGGGATGTATCTCCGCGACTTTGGCGTGCATTTCCTGGACGAGTTTTCGGTAGCCAGGATGTCCCTGCGGACTGGTACGTAGTTCATGCAGATGGAAGGCTTCGCGGGCATTGTAGGTAACTTTCCAACGCATTTTGTGCCCGAGAAGCGTAGCATATTGGGCTTCAAGGTTATGGCCAGCGGCTTGCAGCATACTGTGCAGTTTCAGGCTAATTTCAAAGCATTGCTCAAAATCGTCTACCAGGTCTGCTTGCTCGATCAAAGATGGCGTTTCAAAGCCATAGCGCGGCGTCAGTTCCTGCCATTCCAGATCGTCAACCATACGGTGCCGCTGCAAATCCCGGAAAATACCATAATCGCAGACCAGATCCCAGCTGTAATGTATCTTTTCGAGAGCTCTGCCGGGTTTGTGCCGGCGATTAAGTCGTTCGCCAAAATAGGTATGCATGACTTTGATCTTTTGTTCGTACGGCCAACTGGCAACAGTTTTTTTGATGTCACTCAGCGGAAGGTGGCTGTGCTCGTAGAGCATGTCGGCCACAATGTCGACTTCGTTTCGTGGCCAGACGTCAGTCAGCTGGACAGCAGCCGGATTGCCGTCAGCGTGTTGACCTGATAAGTATGCGGTAGCGAGATCGGCAACAGCGTCAGCTGTCGTTGCCCGGTACGCAATGGTAGCTCCCCCGCGGTCAGGCAGGTCGGCTCGTTCTAGAAATGACGGAATAACTTTGCGGGCTTCATCGAGAATTTTCTGACCAGTACTACGGGCTTCTGCAAATGGGTCACTCTGCAAATGCATAATCAGGCTCTCGAGCGCTTGGCCGGAAGCGTATATCCCGACAGTTGATGTCGTCGCGACTGGTAATACCGACCGGACGGCGTCACAGGCCTGGGCGCGCGTCGCACCGTTCCAAGCCATATCCCGATCGGCTTCCGGCGTGTCAGAATGGCTACGGACATAATCGGTCAGTGTATGAACCATGCTAGAGTATAGGTCGAAAATGGCATCCATATGTAGTATGTAGTCACTGCGTATCTGCTCACTCAGTGTTTCGGGCACGAAATATTTATAGCTACCATCTCTCGTTTTATGATCGTAATATATATAACGCGTCGATTGCTCCAGATAGGCGCCGAGGCGTCCCCATTGCAATTTTTTAGTCAGGATATTTGATGCATTTTCAACCACCAAATGCTGGCCAACAAGCTGCTGCACTGAATCATCCCCGTATGCAGTAATGACGCGCTGGATCAGTTTATCGTCTTTGTCCATTTTACCGGCAAATTCATCGAGTAGTATAACCCGCATATCATCGCCGCGCCGGGACAAGCGTGCCATCGCAGCTGCAGCTGTCAGGCTGCTCAGCTGCGATTTCGTGGCGTAGACGGGTCCGTCGACATTGGTAAGCATCTGGTCTAACCACGCATCTCCGTCGGGCGTTACCGTATAGCTGCCATTAGCGTTTTTTGATACTAATGGTGTATCTGTCGCTATTGATTGCTCATTGGTGGTGTTCTTTTCGACAATATAATCTGTAGTTTCGTCATTTTTTGGCGGTATATCACGTGCTGCAGTATCCCCTGTACTGGTCGGTGCTGCTGTGGCTGGGTCAGGCTGAGCCGAAACAGATGCAGATGCACTTGGAGCAACGGCCGCTACTGATGGGGCAGGCGCAGTGTGCTTGGCAAGCGAATTGGCGACGAGGCGCCAGATGGTTTCCGATATTACCTCAGACGTGCCCTGAGCGTCGATAACCGGTAGATTACGTTGCTTAGCTTCCCATAGGTAACCAGTCCGGACGCGTTCCAAGAATCCGAGATCTAGATTATCAAACCGTTCTCCGTTGCCCCTGCCCTGGGCCCGGGCATGCAGAACCTCTGCCGGAGCATCCATAACGATACACAGGTCGGGTTCCATGCCGTCGACAGCAAAATTGATAATGTTATTGATGGTGTGATAATCGGGTACGTCGCCACGTCCATAATACTGTATTGCCAGCGTGGTGAGATAATTACGATCAACAATACAGATCAAACCCTGATCGACACTGTTTTTGATAATCTGTAGTGACTGCGCGCGGGCAGCATTATAGAGAAGTACTTCAGTGCGAGTGTTCATTGGGTAGCGCGGATCCTGCGTCAGCTGGCGAATTGCCCGAGCCGTCAGGTCGCTTTGGCTGTCTGGCTCACGCAGTACGCGAACAGGCAGACCAGCGATCTGCAGCCTTCTGGATAGCTCCAGGATTTGAGTAGTTTTGCCAACGCCCTCCGGGCCTTCAAGAACAATGTAGCGGCCGCGTTTGTTTGGCGTAGCCGCATCATTCATAAAACAGCCCTTCAACAACAGTTGGCATAATTCGCACGTCTTTATAGGCTTTCGGTAACATCATATCCGGTGACCAGGTTTTGATAATCGTTTCAAGGTCACTACCTTGCTGGTATTTGCCGCTAAAGCCGGCATCACGGCCTTCGCCGTACGACCCTTGGACTTCGCCTGTCGTGTGGAAAACTGCTTGGGCGATGCGTTCGCCAACCGGCAGGAGCACTGTTTCTCTCTCATTAAGATTATAAATTTCGAGCGTCAGACGGTTGATGTAACCGGGGTCAACCCAGCCAGCGTCAAAACATACGGCTACGCCATTGCGGCCCCAGCTGGAACGCGATTTTACTTCGTAGGCGCCAGGTGGTTTAATGCCGAAGAATTCATGCGTATGTGCCAGAATCCGCTCCTGCGGCTTGAGTGCGATGACAGGATGTTCGAGCGGTATATTTTTGAGCGGGCTGATACCGTTCAGTTTGCACCATTCGCCGTGCGGCATGGCTTTGTACGGTCCGTCAAAATAGCGTTCGACATCTTCCTGATCGAACGGATTATAAATTGTCCGCTCCTGCATACGCTCGATACGGTAATAATGGTAGCCGAGCGTGACGTCGAGACTCGCATGGCTGACGTGTTTCGGATCGAACGGATGGCAGACGATATGGCCATCGGCCATTGCCTGCGTAATGTCAGTATTGCTGTAAACTCCCAAAATGCTGCTCCTCCACAGTTACTGCTATTGTAGACTGATCAATAGCCGAACAGCAATAGGACGTCGCAGAATAGTAATGTGAAATTTACGCAAACATCTGTCATTATGTTTATGTTTAACGGGACTAAACGCCGGCTGTGTGGATTATTTCCATAGTTTGTTCATGGACTGACTCAATTGAACCACTAGCATCAATAATGATTCCTCCATACAATTGTGCGGCCTCCGCATAACCTGCGATCACACGATTGTGGTAATCAGCAGGTTTATCTTCGAAATAGTCGCCCGCACCCCCGCGATGTCTTCTTCGTGATTCTAAGACTGCTAGGTCCGCAGTGTATATAAGCAGCAGTGTAGGATCGAAGTATTGCATATCATTATTGATGACAGGGTAAGCAATATCCGCGTCAAGGCCGCTGCCATATACTTGATACGCCAGCATTGATGCCGGGCTTCGATCCACTAGACAGGTTGTTCCTAAGCTTCGCTTTATGTGTAGTTCGTATGCTAACTCAGCATGGATCGTTCGGGATAGTAGTAAGTCAGTCAACGGACGCCGCGGCGTATCAGATAGCGACACCAATCGCAGTTTTTCTCCGACTGGTGTGCCGCCATGCGCGCGCGTAACGTAAACCGACTCACCTTGTTTGGTGAGTCGGTCAGCGGCCAACTCGACTTGTCTGGTCTTCCCAACGCCATCAGGACCATCAAACATGATCAAGCGACCGTACGGTTGAGGAGATGTCTCCATGGTCTGATTAGTTTGCGCTGCTGGTTTCGACTTTAATGGATGGGCCCATTGAAGTCGTCAGGTGGATGGCGCGGACATAATTGCTTTTGACGCTGCCCGGCTTGTTGCCTTTGATCGATGCCAGCGCAGCGGCAGCATTCTCGGCCAGGCGGTCTGCACCGAAGCTGACTTTGCCGATGCCGAGGTGGACGATACCGGTGCTGTCGACGCGGTATTCGACCCGTCCGGCTTTGGCTTCTTTGACGGCTTTGGCTACGTCAGTCGTGACGGTACCACTTTTCGGGTTCGGCATTAAGCCGCGTGGGCCGAGGGTGCGAGCGTATTTACCGAGCTTCGCCATCTGTGAGGGGGTAGCGATCAGCGTGTCGAAGTCCATTGAGCCTTTTTCGAGTAATTTCGTCACTTCGTCGATACCGGCGATATCAGCACCGGCAGCCGAGGCTTTGGCGGCATCATCAACATCAGCAAAGACGGCAACACGTATAGTGCGGCCAGTACCCTGTGGCAATACGAAATTGTCACGGATGTTCTGATCAGCGTGTCGGGGATCGACGTTCAGGTTGATATGCAGCTCGACGGTTGCGTCGAATTTGACTGGGTTAGTCTGTGCAGCGAGTGCAAGTGCTTCTGACAAAGGATATACCTTGCCCTTCTCAATTTGCTCGGCGGCCTTACGGAAGTTTTTACCCTGGCGCTGCAGACGTGTGCGAGTCGGATTGTGGTGCTGCTTTGGCTTGTCAGCGTCTTCGGCTTCTTGCTCGGCTTTTTCTTCTTTGCGGGCTTCCTTGGCAGCTTTGGCTTCAGCTTCTTCAAGCGCTTTTTCGCTGCGCTTGCCAGCTTTAGCGGTCGCTTTCTTGGTCTTGGTTTCATTCTTTTCTTCGACGACTTCTACTGCTTCAGCGTCAGTAATTTGGTCTGCAATGACTTCTTCAATCGGCTGGTCAGCTGCAATATCGGCTGCGTTATCTTTGTTGGCTTTTGCCATGTGTATGTCTCCTTCGTGGTGGTAACGGCTCTGGTTTATGCCAGAAGCCTCCCACAAATTAATTATGTAGTCTTTTTAGTGTGCATATCAGATAATGCTTGCAAGATTGATCCTGGAGTAATCTGCTGTGCTATAGCTCCTAGAAATGCGGCATTATCTGTTATGATTTCTGCCTGATCAATAACAGCTTCAATCTCGGGCTGTTGTGGCTCTGGGAAAGGTTCGCTCATTTTACCCCTCGACTTCAACGCCCATGCTGCGGGCGGTGCCGGCGACCATCTTTTTGACGGCTTCGACGTCGTCGGTGTTCATGTCGTGGGCTTTTTCGGTCGCGATTTTCGTCAGTTGAGCCTGTGACAGTTTTTTGCTGATCTTTTCAGTATTCGGTTTGCCGGAACCCTTTTGGATACCGAGCTCGGCGCGGATGCGGTCATCAGTTGGCGCGCCAACGACGCGGAATTTCATAGTTTTATCGGTGTATACAGTGATATGTGCGGTGACGGTAGCGCCCTGCATATCTCGAGTCATATCGTTGAATGGATTAATAAAATCCATCATGTTAACACCGTATTGTCCGAGCGTGCTACCAACTGGTGGCGCTGCGCTGGCACGGCCGGCCGGGATCTTCATCTTTAGATGAGCGCGGACTGGTTTTTCTGCCATATTGTATTCTCCTTTAGAATTTGTCGAGATTTCAGGAAGTATTGAAGCGATCCTTACTAACTCTCCTACCGTCCGTGATTGGAATGAGTAGTGTACATATGTGCGTAACAGATGTGATTGTACCAGATATAAGCGTATAAGTCTAGGCTATTGACACAGGGTGTAATACTGCTCATGTCAATAGATACTGCAACGTTTTGAGTGTGCCTGATACTGTACTAAACTCGCTTGACCTGCAATGAGTCGAGCTCTACAGGAGTTTCACGGCCGAACATGTTGACGAGGACTTTGAGTTTGCCTTTTTGCGGATCAATTTCGTTGATTGCGCCGTCGAAGCCCTTGAATGGACCGTCGGTAATAGATACGACGTCCCCAAGCTTGTAGTCTATCTTGTGTTTCGGCTGTTCGAGGCCCATGCGCTTCTGGATTTTTTCGATCTCGTCATTGCCGAGCGGTGTCGGATCAGTGCCGGAGCCAACGAAACCAGTGACTGATGGTGTATTACGTACGATGTACCAGGCATCTTCGCTCATTTTCATTTGGACGATGACATAGCCTTGGAAGATACGCTTTTCGACAACGCGGCGTTTGCCGTTTTTGATTTCAATCATTTTTTCTTTGGGTACCAGAACCTGATAGATCTTATCCTTCATATCGAGGCTGTCAGCTCGCTGGCGGATAGATTCAGCGACCTTTTCTTCGTAGCCGCTGTAAGTATGAATGGCGTACCATTGCTTAGTTGTATCGTATCGTTTAGATATAGACATCACTTTATTATTAACTCCTTAAATAGTTTATCAAGTACAAAATCTACCAGTGCGACGATGACGCCGAATACGATCGAGAAGACGATAACGGCGTAAGTCAGTTTCCAGCTGGTACGCCAATTGGGCCAGGTCACCATGCGCAGTTCACGCCAGCTGTTCCGCAGATACTTTGGAAGCAGTATGCGGCCGATAATTCTAAAGACACGGTAGCGGCCTAACTTGCCGACAAGGCGTCCAAGCTGGCGCAGTGGCCAGATAAATCCACGCATGAACGATCCGAAGAAACTGGATTTTGGTGCAGCTTCGTTCTTTTGCTGCTGCTGGAATTTTTCGGTTCGCTGCCGGACTGTTTCGCTATTGGTACGCAAGCGGCGCTTAGCTGGTTTCTTATCGGTATTGTCTACTACTTCACCTTCAGGTACTACTGGTTTGTCGTCGGCCATTACTCACCTTTGCTGATTGCTGTGCTGTTACTTGTTTGACATTAAAAAGCCTACTATTGACATAGTAGGTTTCTCACGTGCTATGTCAAGCATACGCCATAGGTGGGCCGTCGTCAATATGCCCTCTCGTGCAGCTTATCGCCCTGAACAGCGGACGCCGCAGTACGGCCAACGAATGCTATAGTAGAACCATGATGCTTGTGCTTGTATTCTTCGTGATGAGTTTGTTACTCGAAGTTTGTCTGCCGTTTGTACATGTGTCCCACTTATTTGCTAAGCGCTTTATTGCTGCAGTAATAATCGGACTCTTGCTTGCCAGCAGTGCATATCTCGTCTGGAACTATCCATCCGGATGGAGTGTCATATTTGCGATACTGACGTTGTACCGAATATTTAATGTACTGCGGATTGTAACAGCCCGCATGCATCCGGTGTACCTGCGTCGTGTCTGCAGTCTGACGACGATATGGTTGGCGGCTGGGCAAATCGGTACAATGTCGCTCCTGTACGTGTTGTCTGAAGCGCTTATCCCCGCTGTCATACTGACCGTTATGGCGATGCTCCTGGCGCTGGTAGGGAGCGTGACGATCTATATAACCGTCCGGGGACATGTCAACCGGACTGCGCAGCTGGCGGAGCCAAGCCATTATAGCAGTGCAACGATACCGAGTGTGACAGTGGCTATATCTGCCCGTAATGAAACCGACAGCTTACTAGCGTGTATCGAATCAATACTAGCGAGCGATTATCCGAAGTTGGAAATTCTGGTACTGGACGATTGTTCGCAGCAGCGCCGCACGGCAGAAATCATCCGCGGTTTTGCGCATGCCGGAGTCCGGTTCATTCCCGGTGATGAGCCCAAGCCGGGCTGGCTGGCGCGTAATCAGGCCTACGATGTGCTTGCCCGGGCTGCCAGCGGATCATATATATTTTATTGTAATACCTCAGTACGTATCGAGCCGTCAACCGTGCGCACGCTGGTGGCGATGGCAACGGCCCGCGACCGCTCAATGGTAAGTGTTATGCCCAGGTACGCTCTGGCGCCCGGTCAAATTTCGTTGATTGAACCGATGCGAGCCGCCTGGGAACTGCTGGTGCCGCGCAGTTTGGTGAGTCGTCCGCCAGTCTTTAGTCCATGTTGGCTGATACGAGCCGACGCTCTGCAAGCTTGGGGCGGATTCCGGGCCGTGAGCCGGATGGTTGCACCAGAATCCTACTTTGCCCGAGCAGCCAATACCGCTCACAGTTATGATTTTGTTGCTGACGGCGCTGCCTACGGCATTTATGGGGAATCAACAATACAAGAACAGCGTAGCACTGGCATTCGAACGAGCTATCCTGCTCTCCGTCGCCGACCTGAAATGGTCGCTAGCGTCAGCTTGCTGACGGCGATCATTGTTGCCGCGCCATTCGTTGCTATGCTAGGTGGTGTCATGTTGCATGACCTTTCGGTAGCTTGGCGAATTGCTGCGGTCTTAGCCGGGATTGGAGCTGCCGTCTTGCTACTGGCAGCTTACCGCCAAGTGCTGCAGCTCACCTACGGCAGCGCCCGGCTCAGCCAAGTTGTCAGTTTCCCGGCTGCCGTAGTTACTGCAATCGGACTACTGCATTATTCGATGTATAAATACGAATTTTCTGAGGTCATTTGGAAAGAACGCAATATTTGCCTGCCCGTAATGCACGTTGTGCCGTCGCTGCCAAAGATCTGAGCTACTGTAAGTTCGGCAGATAGATGGTAAATTTCGAGCCTTTTCCAAGCTCACTCTTAGTCGTAATTTCAGCATGGAGCAGTCGGGCCAGCTTCATGGTGACGTACAGGCCGAGGCCGGTGCCGCCTGTTTTGCGTGTCTGATAATTCTCGGCGCGGAAGAATTTATCATAAATTTTTTCTTGGTCGCTTTTGCTGATACCGATCCCGGTATCTTCGATAGTGACGCTAACGCCCTTATCATGTGGTTTGGCGGCCAGTGTGATGTGGCCGGCATCGGTGTATTTGATGGCGTTGGTTACGAAGTTCTGCATGACTTCGCGGACGTACAGTTTGCTCGACATCAGTAGCTCAAGGTGCGGGCTCAGCTCGATGTAAATGCGCAGGCCTTTTGCGGACGCTTCCGGACCATAGACGCGGCCCAGATCGCTGATGAGATCATGCATGTTGATCGACTCTGGCTCAATAGTCAAAACACCTCGTTCTGCCCGTGACAGGGTGGAAAGATCGTTGATCATGTCGGCCAGGAACAACGTCTGCTGATGAGCTTCGTGCAGCGCGTCCTTGATAGGTTTGCTGCCGCCGGCTTTGTCGACAATATACTGCGCGTTGCTGATGTTGCCCTCAGCTATCGTGATCGGCGTGCGTAATTCGTGGCTGACGACGCTGATAAACTCGTCACGCTCTTCCTCGAGGGATTTTTCATGGCTGATGTCACGCAGGACGATAACGTAACTTTGCTTGCCGGATTTGCCGTACCCAAGGTGTACGGGAGCAATACTCAGGTATAAGCTGACTTTGCTGCCGTCGGCATAGCCGATAGAATAATCGCGGCTGACAAAGGCTGTTTTGGCACTTCGTATCAGGCTGGCAATAGCAACCGGTTGATTGTCCGCGTCTACCAGTTTACAGACTGAGCTGAGCGATTTATCTTTCATCGAGCTGTTCAAATCAAGGATGTTAAGTGCGGCCCCATTGTATAAATCAACTTTCGCGTGCTCATCTACGGCAATAACACCGTCAACCATACTGTTAATTAAGCTGAGCAGGCGTTCATGTTCGAATTCGGCTGCCGCTTTGGCTACACCGGCTACTGTGGACTGATTTTCAGGCATAACCGTATTATGCCATACCCAGTTGCTTGGCGAAAATTAGATCTGTCTGCCTCGCGCTCGTTCGGTACCATCCGGCTTTTACCGCCTGTTCGGTTATGTAGTCGGTCGTAGGATCGGCTGGTGTTGTTTGATAACCTTGCGGAGCTGCTTAGCGCGTGGATCATGGCGCATGAACTCTGACCAGAAGGCATCGCTGTGATTGAGATGTTTCGTATGTACTAGTTCATGGATGAGTACGTAGTCGATCAGCTCCCAGGGTAACTGCATAAGGAATAGATTAAGTACGATATCTTGTTTGTTGTCACAGCTCCCCCAGCGGCCCTTGAGCCGTTTGATGCTGACGCTGTTATAATCGAATCCGAATTTGTCGGCTAGGGTGCGCAGCCGCTGCGGCAGTAGTGACTCGGCCTGTGCCCGGAGCGCTCGGATGCAAGCCCTCTGCGCGACTTTTTGCACTTCCGGATGCATGGCTGCCATGCCGAGTGGCCGGGTAATGCGGATTTCACTGCCAGCAAGACGCGATGATGGCGCATCGATAGTGGCTGTAGCAAATACTAGACGGTGCGCCTTGCCGATCCGCATGCCACTTGCGAGCGGCACTTCTCGAGCTGGGGCATTACTCAGGATCCAGTCTTTCCTAGACTTCGCAAAATCAATGCCGCTTTGATACGGGGTCCAGCTGGGTATCGTGACACGGACTTCGCCGTTTGCTGCGATGCTGATCCGTAGCGACCGGCTACCGCTGCGTTTGTTCACCCGCACGGTGCCAATGTCGTCCAGCTCAAAGAATTTTATAGCCACCATTACCCTCGTCTACATTATGTTGTTGCTGCCAGCGAGCCAGCTATACTGCCGCGAAACTGCGTGAGCAAACCGAGCGAACATCTGCCCTGCGATTCATCACGGCCTTAACGGATCATGATATTGCGGCGCGTCATATCGACACGGCCGGCGGCGGATGACGCAGTGTTATTCGGAATCAAGTTGACCAGGCCCGGTTTGACGATCTGGGTCAGCGCATCATCAAGTGAAACCAAGTTGAGCTCGTGCAATCGTTTGACGACAGCGCTGAGCTGCGTCTTGAAGACGTGCTTGCCGCTAATGACGATATAATCCTCGATGGTTTGCGGATTTTGCATCCGGCTGGCCATGGCATCGAATGTTGCATGGTCCATGGCGGCGGCATACTTGTCGTCACTGCGGCGGCGATCGCGCTTTGTGGTACGGACATACGATCCTTCGGCATCAATCTGCAACCAGACGAGTACTGGCTGAGCATGTGACTTGCGAGCCATTTCCCGGAGTCCGTGGCGCTGGGAGGCCCGCATAGCATTCGTATCATAGACGACGCTGATACCGGCGTTCAGGAATTCGCCAGTCATATAATCCATCAGTTGGGTGATAACATCATTTTCCTGTTTGTCATAGCGAGGTTCATCAAATAGCTCAAATCGAATGCGATCGTCCTGAACGTGCGCAGCCTGCACGTGTTCGCAAAATTGGCGTGCAAAATACGTCTTGCCCGAACCGGGATATCCATAGAGGTGGACGAGGAGCGGCTTTACTGGATTGATTTTTGCCATATGTATCTATTATTTATACCAGATAACATCGATGAAGCAAAGCACTGACAGATGACAATTCGACGCGAATAGCTTATTATTGAGCAGTCAGCTAAAATATATCAAATCCATACTATAGAGGGGTGTAGCTCAGTTGGTAGAGCACTGGTCTCCAAAACCAGGTGTCGCAGGTTCAAGTCCTGTCTCCCCTGCCAATATAAAACGGCCTGCCCTTGCGGTAGGCCGTTTTATATTGTTACAACGTAAAGATTTGGTTCTGCAGCGCAGATTAGGAAAACTCTAGTTTGTTTTTATGTAACACATTAGATTCCCAGGTATATATCATGTTAATGTAGTACAGAGAAGTAAGGGTAACATAATTCTAGGTTAGAGTTAGAGGGTATTGTGCAAGCTATTTCGGTTGAGAAAATTCGGAACAAATACGTGGCTTATATTGCAGCCTTTGTATTAGTCGCCGCCACGCTGATACTCTATTTTAATACTGCCGCCATTACACGCCAGCTGAATGCCTGGCAACTATTGCCACAGCCGGAACGCTTAACTGAGTTATACTACGAAAAGCATACCGAATTACCGACAACCTATGCTCCCGACATGCAGCAATCGTATAGCTTTACTGTTCACAATCTGGAATACCGCACAACCGCCTACAAATACGAAGTTATGGAGCAATCCGAGGACAGCAGCCAGCGCCGTGTCCTTTCCAGCGGCTCATTCGCACTCGAGCATGACAGGTCGCGGACAACTGCAATTACTATATCCCCTATCGATTTTGGACCTCGAGTCAAAATTGTGACGACAATTAACAAAAATGTTTCAGACAATGACGGCAATGAATCAATACATTATTGGGTGACGAGACGAGGGGCATGATGTATCGAGGAAAAACTAAAAAATTGACCGTTTTGATTCCATGTTACAACGAAGCCAAAGGCATTGGCGCTGTTTTGGATAAGCTTCCACTTGTTAAGCTGACACACAACCATTACGTGGTAGATGTGATAGTTATTGACAACAATTCTACGGACAAGACTGCTGAAGTTGCCCAGTCTCACGGCGCCCGCGTTATACATGAACCCAAAAAAGGCAAAGGTAATGCAATGCGTGCCGGCTTCCAAGCCGTGTCCGACGATACTGATTATGTTGTGATGCTTGACGGAGATGACACCTATGACGCCGGTGAAATTCAGCGCATGATTGAGCCTCTAGAAAATAAATTTTGTAGTGTTGTCATCGGCTCCCGCCTGGGTGGCAAGATGCATATCGGCGCAATGCGTACATTCAATCGGGCTGGTAACTGGTTCTTTACGCACATCGTCCGGATGTATTACCGGGTAAATGTCACTGACGTACTTACTGGTTATTTTGCGTGGAAAAAGCAAAACATCGACGAACTGCTACCCCATCTGGTATCAGAAGGTTTTGCCATAGAGATGGAAATGATCACGAAGATGGCCAAGCTCGGCCACGACATATACAGCGTGCCAATCAGCTATACACCGCGGAGCGGGGAGACGAATTTGCGGCCACTATACGACGGGCGGCGGATATTGCAGATGTATTTCAAGAATATACGGTGGCAACCGGCCCGGCAATATGAGGACGTGGGGGACGCTGGGTGAAAATAGTCTACGTCTCCGATTCCATCTATCCATACAACAAAGGGGGCAAAGAAAAACGGTTATACGAAATCAGCACACGGTTGGCTTCGATGGGCCATGAGGTTCATATTTATACTATGCACTGGTGGAAGTCAACGGAAACTTCTCGTCTAGAAGATGGCGTACATTTACACGCAATTAGTAAATACTACCCCTTGTACAAAGATGGTGGTGACCGGCGCAGCATAAAAGAAGGTGTGTTGTTTGGCTTGGCTTGCTTGCGACTATTTCGAGTGAAATTTGATGTGCTGGATGTCGACCATATGCCTTTCTTTCCTATCTACGCCGCCTGGTTTGTCTGCATTCTGCGTGGTCGTCGACGGCAGTTTTATGGTACCTGGCACGAAGCTCTAAACCGTAAGGATTGGATACGTTACATGGGCATAGCTGGAAATATAGCTTCCGTTATTGAACGAGTAAGTATACATCTGCCATATATGGTTACAGCGGCATCGCCACATACGCAGCGACTCATCAAATCAGAATTGAACCGCAAAAAACGCGTAGCATTGGTAACCTCCGGCATAGATCTGGATATGATCTCGCACATCAAACCGGCTCGGGTACGCTGCGATGTACTGTATGCCGGGCGGTTGGTGAAAGACAAAAATGTCGACGTACTCGTCGAGGCCATTGCCCTTATCGCAGCAAGTTACCCGAAGATTCGCTGTACAATCATCGGACACGGTATAGAAAAGGATAATATTGCTGAAAAGATTAAGCAGCTAGGAATGATAAAAAACATTTCCTTACTGGCACCCCTCACCGAATCAAGGGACGTATATGCTTATATGCAGGCCGCCAAGGTATTCTGCCTCCCGTCAGTACGCGAAGGCTTCGGAATTGTAGCACTAGAGGCTCTAGCATGTGGTACCCCCGTAGTAACCACAAATGCTGCGGCCAATGCTGCTAAAGACTTGATAACCGACGGTGGTAACGGCTCAGTTGTAGCGCTAGGGCCGATTACATTTGCCGTGTCCCTGCAAGAATGGGTGATGAGTCCCCGTAAGAAACACATCAGAGGCAAGGCAGAGGGCTACGGTTGGGGAGCATTAGCTTCGACGCAGGCAGAGGTGTATGCATTATGAAATACTCATTCGTATTGATTGCTTACAATGAAGCTGAAAACATTATCAATTGCATCCAGTCTATCGAGCATTTGCAAGAGCTTGGCAATAGCTACGAAATCGTTGTTGTTGACGATGGATCCCAGGATCAAACAGCCTCGATGGTGAGAGCGTACGCCAAAAAAAAACGTAAGGTGCGCTTAGTCAGTGACGGCAAGAACCATGGCCGTGGCTACGGACGGTACCGCGGAGTGGAAGTATCCACCGGTGACTATATCGTGATGGTCGACGCCGATATTATTATGCCGAAAGCTTGGTTGACATCTACCCTGCCTTACATGAAAACACACGATGTGGCCGGTGGTATCGCCGTACCGGATGGTGATGTGGCCTTTATCTATCGACGGTTTAAGCTAAAGCCAAAAACTGTCATGGGGAGTACGACCATTACCGGCAATAATGGCATATATAAACGACGGGTTTTTGCGGAGGCTCAGTTTGATCCTAAGTTGCGCGAAGGCGAAGATGTCGACTTTAATCACAGCCTTTCCAAGACCCAATACTCAGCCATATGCGTACCTGGCCTGACCGTTGAACATCAGGAACACAAATCATTTCCGAAATCGATGCAGTGGCTCTACCAGAGCGGAATCGGCGCTACGCGGCAATTGATCCGATACAAGGAAATACGGCTGCCGGACATCGCTTTTGGCCTGACATTTATGACGTTCATTGTCGCAGTCACCTTCACTATCACTGCCGGCAGATGGATTGCATTCCTCATCCCACTGCTCGGCGTATTGGGAGCTAGTTTTCTACACCTGCGTGGTAAGTTTAATTTTTCGCTAAGAACATGTGTACTAAGCGCTGGATCCTTATTTACAGATGCAATATTTATTATTTGCTACTACATGGGTCGTGTCACTGGCATAGTGATTTTTTTCAAGAAGTGGTTTAAAGGACAGCACATATGAGTTTACCACAAATTAAAGAACCTAGTTTCATAGTAGAAAAAATGCCGACTGTCACAATCGCCATACCTACATATAATGGTGAACACAAGCTAGAATCGACTCTTAATTCTGTTATTGAGCTTGACTATCCAAATGATAAAATACAAATAATTTTAATTGATGATGCATCAACCGATGCGACACTTGCAATTGCTAGAAGGTATAATGTCGATATTATAAAACACTCTGTTAATCGAGGTGTTTGCGCAGCTCGCAATAGCGGGCTCAAGCGGTCTTCATCAAAATATTTTGCAAGTATTGACGATGATTGTGTGCTCGATAAAGATTGGCTCAAGCTATTAATAGGTGGTTTCGAAAATAAAAATATTATTGGAACTGGAGGCTATTTAGAATCATATTCTGAGAATAAGTCATTTTTAGCCGTTTATTTGAACGCCGTAGGATATGGAATGCCAACGCCAATCAGTCTTGATGCACGAAAAACTCCGATTGAAAGAATTATAAACTTTATATCCGATGCACTAAAGCAAAGAGGTCAGATCGAAGGTCAGTATGTACGGGAATTGATGGGTGCTAATTCCGTCTTTAAAACTTCGGTTTTGAAAGAAGTCGGAGGCTGGAATGAAAATTTGTTAGCGTCTGAAGATATTGACATATGTATGAGGGTAAGAAATCGATACCCAATCAGAAAATTTTTATTTGTTCCTCAGTCACGTATGCGTCATATGATCACAATGAGTTCCTACCAGTATATAAGGCGAGCGTATGACCGTATGAGACATACTTATGCCTTTTACAGATCTCATGATTTGGTTCCGCCGGTAATGCCATTTCCTTTTCTGGTTCTGATATTCATAATTTCAGGTATGATACTCGATTTTAAAACTGGACTAATCGCGATAATATTCGCGCCACAAATAGTGTATTTTTGGTGGCTCTACAGATCAATAACAAGCCGAAAGGCTGTATATATTCTCATACCTTACTTTGAGTTCTTGTTACATTTAACGATGAATATGCAGGTGCTTAGGTTATTTGCATTGGGAAATAAACATGGATAAGCCGTTAATATCTATCGTAATAATTAATAAAAACGATAAAGGTATTTTAAATACCCTAAATCGATTACAAGAAATCGAACGTCCGGCTTTAACCGAGACTATTGTTGTCGATGCTTCAGGGAAAAAATTAGATTATATACGGCAAAAGTTTAATGATATCAAATGGATAAATTTTAAAGTCAAGACGGATAAAAAGTATACCATTCCTGAGCAGAGGAATATTGGTGTTGAGTGTGCTTCCGGTGAAATTATTGTTTTTACTGATGCAAATTGTATACCCAATGAAAATTGGTTAAATAACCTAGTGCAGCCAATCATTGAAGGAACTGAGTCTATTGTCGCGGGAGCAACATTTTCACAAAATCAAACTACTCTTCATGACAACAGAGCCGAAATAGACAACGAATACTTGAATGAGTGCCCCACCATCAATTTGGCATTTAAAAAAAAGATATATGAAGAAGTCGGAGGTTTCGACGAAGAGTTCGACTATGGATCAGACGTAGACTTCAGTTGGAGGCTCAAAAACTACGGCTATAAAATCAAATTTCAGAAAAATGCAACAATTACGCATGACTGGGGTAACGGTAAACAAGAAATCAAACGTGAATTTTTATATGGAAAAGCTAGAGCGAAGCTATATATAAAACACAAAGTTGACTTCATTAAGATGTTGAAAAACGACCCTGTCATATTTGTTTATCCTGCGTTCATACTCGGATTACCTTTAACATTTTTCTTTCCTTTCTATCCTGCTCTAATCTTATTATTAGCATTAAAAAACATTCAGCATAAACCATTATTAATCCTACTGCATCATATTGTCTATGGATTAGGGGCTATGAGTGAAGTATGTAAGTCACTTTTCGTAAGTCAGTTTACAGAAGCGCGTAGGATACGTTTATGGTTAGCATATTTCCTGATAGTTATCTCAAATATTCTACCGAATTTTATATCGTTGCCAACTATATTTAAGCCAATTTTATTTATTCTATTAATTTCATTAACAGGTTATATTTTTTCGTTTTTAATTAAATTCCCACGCGAAATATTGTGGCAACTGAGAATCGCATTCAGTGTGTTTTATCTTATTATTTTAGGATTATCAGTAAATACAGCTTTTACAATACTCTCCATAGATCATCCATTGATTCTGTCATATTTTTCATTAATCAATCTTGTTACCTCCACTATATTATTTATTTTTGCTTTAAAGACAAAAATTGTCTATATACCTAATAAAATAAATATTTGGAAGTCTGACATAGTTCTTTGTGTTGGTTATTTTGTTTTCATTGCACTTTGTATCTTTAACTCTATTCTGTTGAATAATGACGTTAATAATATATTAAGTGCCATTATCTTCCCATACATTGCCTTACTCATTTCCTTTTCTATATACAAAAAGGAAACTGATGATTGGGCGCATAAATTTAGCTTGTACTGTTTTGCGCTAGGCTTATTATATTTGTTTTCTTTAAGAGGTAACCTTGTAAATGGGTGGGATATACAATCTGAGATGTTTGTATTCAACCTTACAAATAATGGTGAACTTTGGAACATTAACCTATTACGTGACGCTTATAACGCTTCACTTAGTTTAAATATATTACCAACAATTCTAAGCAACTATTTACACGTTTCGGGTGATTATATATTTAAAGTTTATTATCCTTTAATTACGGCATTCTCATTGCCTGTAATATACAGTTTCGCTAAAAAGTTTCTATCACAATCGTACGCCTACATTTTATGTGTATTCTTTATTAGTCAAGCACAGTTTATGCAGCAATTACCGGCTCTAGCACGTCAACAAATTGCGTTTTTATTCTTTTTCATTTTAATTTACCTATGTTTCTCAAAAATTTCATCATCCAGTAAATTTACTTTGCAACTCATTATCGGAACTGGTATGATACTGAGTCATTATTCAACTGCTTATGTTGCTCTTGCAATACTAATATCAGGATTGGCAATCTTTAAATTATTAAAATTATTTGGCCTTATAAAATCACATACGGAATTAATAAGCATAAGGTGCATAATTATATTAGTTTTAGTAAGTCTTTTTTGGTATGGTCAACTAACAAATACCTCAAATAGTCTTAAAACTACTTTTGTTAAAACGCTAAATTCATTATCAGGATCCCCTGAAAATTCTCGCAGTAAATCAGCACAAGCAGCTTTGCCGGGATATATAGAACCGAATTCAGAAGAGTTAATGCAGGAGTATATAAAAAATAATATTTATAACAGTGAGTATCTTTCGCAGTCACAAAAAAAATCTGTAGCTAATGAGGTCAAGCTTTCAGATGACATATCTTCATCCGAAAATAATAATATCTTAGAAACATCTATAAGTATATTTACCGATACAATAAAACAACTATTTAAGCTTGGCGTAATAATCGGTACAGTCTTTTTAATAATTTTTTATAAAAATAAAAGAAAAAGTGCAGCTGTATTGAATATCATATGCATAAGCTCTGCAAGCATATTACTGCTTTCGGCTATTATATTATTACCCCAGCTATCACTCAACTACAATTCCGAAAGACTTTACCAACAAATCATTCCAATAATCGGTATCGGGTTATTTACACTACTATTGACAGCAGCAAATCGTTATAGCTATGTTTTTGTTACGTTTCTAGTCTATCTATCTTTATTGGCATATTTATTCACATATGTAGGATTTTTAGCAAATATTGTAAATGGTAATTCTACATTGCAACTGTCTGGCAGTGGCCAAGCATACGATCAATACTTTGTTCATAAGGGCGAGATAAAAGCATCAGAGTTCATAAAAATGGAGGGTTTGGAAACAAAATTAATCGTATCTGACGTGTATGGGTTAGTTAAGTTAAATCGTATATTGGGTAAAGATGTAACGACATCACAAAATATATATGCCCAAACCTACAATTCGGACACCGTATTCTTTTTAACCGATACTAACATTAGAGGTACTATGTATGGCGCTGAGTCCAATAACACAATATCGTTAATATATCCACTAAAGAGTCTCGATACTAAACGAAATCTAATTTACTCTTCTAGTACATCGAGAATTTATAAGTAATTATGAATAAGCACATGAAAATACTTGTTTTACCGAAGGACACAAATCCGTATCAAGAACTACTCTATAATCACATGCCAAATAAAATTACAAAAAAGTATTTGACATGGCCCGTTAATAAACTGTCGATATTGATATTTATGCCGTCTTTAATCATGCAACTTATTTATAATCGGATGATTGGATTTAATACTATTCACCTACACTGGACATATCCGTTCTCTGTTGATAATCGAGTTCCAATGCATCGATACATAACTACTTTAAATCACTTCGTGTTTATTAATGCATTAGCTATTTTAAAATACAAAATAGTTTGGACGGTTCATAATATCTTACCTCATGAACAAGAATCTTTAAATGATACAAAGGTAGTTCGTCGAATTATTAAACGCTCTACATTAGTTATTGTACATTCATCGCAAATTTTAAAAGAAATGGCTGACTTAGGTTTTGAGACAAGAAACACTCGTGTGATACCTATTGGAAGTTATGACAATATTTATACAAATACCTATAGTGTGCATGCTGCCAGACAGAAATTATTAATCAAAAAAAATGAAATTGTTATATTATTTTTTGGCATAGTTAGGCCCTACAAAGGCTTGGAGATATTGATTAAAGCAATTCGGATTTTGAATTCAGCAAATATCAAGTTAATTATTGCAGGAAAAGCAACCGAAAATGAATACATGCTCTCATTGCGTACGCAAAGTGAGGGATTGAGAGTCGAATTTTATGATCAGTTTATACCTGACGAAGATGTATGTTTATATTTTGCAGCATGCGACTTAGTCTGCTTGCCTTTCAAAAAGATTACAACGAGCAGCTCTGTACTTTTAGGTATGGCATTTAAAAAAGCAGTAGTCGTACCGAAAATGGGTATAATGCATGACTTTCCTGAAAATTCTGCTTTTTTTTACACTAATTCAACTGCTGAAGATTTAGTGAAAATTTTACGAATAGCTATAAATCAACAGAGCCTGCGAAAAGTGGTTGAATTGAATGGATACGAATATAGTAAATCCCTAAATTGGCAAAATATATCTAAATTAACATACGAAGCATTTAGAGAGATTCTATGAGTGATTCAGATATAAATATTCTCAGGAAAAAAATTGCTCTGAGCGGATTAGGGCAATTGATAAGCAAGTTTGGAATAATAATATTATCGATTTTCACCCTAAAGTACTCTACAAACATTTTGGGCGCAGACTTATATGGACAATATGCTGTTGTTATTTCTTACGTTTCAATCTTTTTGTTATTTACTGACTTAGGCTTAAGCTCAATTACTAGTAGAGAGCTTTCGAAACATCCTGAAAATAGCGAGCGGATATTAGGTAATAGTTTTTCACTTAGATCAGCGATTTCAATAATACTCATACCAATTGTTATTGTATTAGGTTTTTTATTGTATAACGAAAAAACGGAAAGTATAAAATTTGGAATAGCCCTAATGGCAATAACATTGCTGTTTAGTGCCTTACAATCTACTGCTTCCACCATATTTACTTCTCGCACCAGAAGTGACATCCCTGCATATATAAACTTGTTAAATAAGCTCACATATTTACTGTCTATATTGGCAGTTGGTGCTTTAGGATTAGGATTTTATGGATTTATATATGCATCGATATTCGCCGCCATCATTTCCACTATAGTTAGCATTGTATGGTCTTCAAAACTGGTAAAAATCAAGCTTCGATATGAAATTCGATCATGGAAAAATATTGTTATTGTGGCACTACCACTTGGAATAATACAGATCGTTAACGTAATATATTATAAAATTGATACGTTGATGCTTTCTATTTTTAGATCGGCTGATGAAGTTGGTGCATATTTTATCGCCTATGGTGTTATAGACATAGCTATGTCTATTCCTAGTATGCTAATGCTATCTCTTATGCCTACTATGTCAACAGCTCGTAGCTTGAAAAAGTTAATCAAGATTACAGAAAAAGCGTTTTACTTAATGCTACTTCTTAGTCTTCCTCTTACGGTATTTGGAGCGATAATAAGCTCGCACATTATACTTTTTATTTCTAGTCCTCAATTCATTTCTGCCGCACAGCCGCTAAGCATACTTTTAATTGGATGCATATTTTCCTACTTAAACTATGTATTTGGTTTCGCTGCCGTGTCAATTAATAAACAAGCTAAAATGCTTAAAGTATCGCTTGCGACTATCGCAATAAATATAATGCTTAATTTATATTTCATACCACATTACGGCATTACGGGCGCGGCCACAGCAACTTTCATTACCGAAATTATTGCACTTATAGCAATATATAACGTATTTAAGAACGAGACAGGTTTTAAAATTAACTTTTTAAAAATCTGGAAACCGATATTTTCGATTGCCGTAACCGCCCCCATTGGCCTATTAATTACCAATGTAATTAATCTGAATATTATTACAGCACTACTTATGTCTTGCGCTTTAGTGTTGATGTATGGAATTATATTAGCGGTTTTAAAGGCTTATCCGGAGGATGTACTAGTGTTGGCAAAAATATTTGTTCATAAAGCTAAGTCAATGATCCGAACATGATTCAACCAATGATAATTATCAACATATTTACAGTCATATAATAAGATCGCTGACACTCTACTTTACGGTATAAAAATAAGACATTAAACTCTTTGCCCAAATTTTTTAAAAGCATAATCTACATAACCTTTAAGAATTGCAAATACAATCATAATCTTTGCCGGTGCGGGACTACGTAATATCATCACAATCTTTTTTAATGATGCGATGAAGTGTCTGAGTAAATAGAATTTATTCACGTGATTCTTATGTTTATGTAGGAATAATAAAGAATTTCTAGTTACATAGTATTGATAATTGGGGGTAAAAAAGCCACCTGTCGACGCCGAGACTGCATGGCGACATATAGCTTTCGGGACATATGTTATTTCATATTTCATATCACTGAAAGAAACAGACCAATCTGTTTCTTCGTAATACAAAAAGAAACTTTCATCCATAAGTCCTACCTTTTTTATTGCATCGATACTTATCAGCATTGCGCAACCGCTCGCTCTACTTACTGGCTGAATTTGTTCATATTGCCTCGAATCAATCTCGCCTTGTCCACGATGTGGGCTCTCTCCTGTAGACCAGTCAATGTAGGCACCTGCATACCATAAAGCATTGCCGTCTATATACTTTATTTTTGGAGAAAGAATGGCACTCGATGGCGAAGCAAGAGCAACTTTCACAAGTTCTTCAAGGCACTTTACGTCTAGTATTGCGTCAGGATTCAAGATAAATATATAGTCTGAATTCTGTTGGTCAATAACTTTGCGAACCCCGACATTATTACCTGCCGCATAACCCAAATTGCTACCAGTATTAACTAGTTCTATATTTTGGAATTTTGATTTAACAAGTGTTCTTGTGTTATCACTAGAGTTATTGTCTATAACAATGATTTCCGATTTTAACGAAGATTGTATTACAGAATTGATGCAGTCCTCAATAAATGCTTGGCTGTTCCAAGTTAAAATAATTGTTGATATTATTGGATGTTTGTTTCTCATTGCCGCTTAGCTTATTTATTTGTTTATTTCATTTTGTATGATATGAAATGCAGGCTTTTTGATACCATCTTTGGTCATCAACCCATAAAAATTATCATTATCATCAGCCACTGTTGAGTTGTCTTTGAATGTGTACCAATATACTGAGTGCACCTGCGGCGTGCCCTTAGCTTCGTCAATAATCTGCTGCACGAAAGTCGCTTGCAGCTCTAAGCTGACATGGTCAAAAGATGAGTTATAAGGGACATCGAACGAATTGCGTATTTGTTTTGGCCCATTTGTGGGGATACCGATTTCATTTAACCAGATTGGTTTTTCAACATCATCATTTTTTGCCATTATCGATACTATATTGTTAGGAAGCCTCATTATTTTAGCCCAGCCATTGTTCTCTGCATTGACTTTAATTGACTGCAAATTTGTATAAGGATGATATGCAATTGCGTCAAAATAATTCTTACCACCATTATTGTATACGCCGTCAAGAAATGTTCTTGGATCAACATGCATAGCATTGCCGTCACCCGTACTACCTGAAAGTCCGCCAAGTAATACGACTGTCTTAGGATCGATTTTTTTTAGAGCCACATACGTATATTTTAAAAGGTCAACATAGTCTTTTACATTAGGTTGTGGTTTCCAAAAACTATATGTATTCGGCTCGTTCCATACTTCCCATGCTTCAACTTGTTTTCCGTAGCGTTCATATACCTGCGTAGCAAAATATGCAAATTTTTCAGGATCAGCTGGTGGACATAATGGCGACTCAACACAACTATCGGCTCGCGCCCAACGCGGAGTCCGATCTAATATTAGATTCGCTTTTAAGTTGTGAGCTCTTATGGCTTCCATAATTTTGTCAAAATTAGCCCAATCGTACTGTTCTTCAGATTGCGGTTGAACGATAGACCACTCTAAATCAAGTCTAATAGACTTAAAACCTGCATCTGAGATTTCTTTCAATTCACCGTTTAACGCATTGCTGTCTAAATAAGGAAGTTTACTCCCTATAGCAATTCCATTAAATAGAGGTTCTTTAGCGAATTCGTCAACGCTATCAATAGATTGTGTTTCAATTTTTGTAGGAATAACTTCTGACGGACGATATGCATAAGTCAGAATTGCTGCTGTTGTTGATAAAATGAGCAATATCAATATGAATTGGCGCCATTTCGATCGTATCAGTTTAGTTTTGGACATAAGCTCCCTATAAATATAGACTTAAACATTAAATCTGCATTATTTAAACTGAAAAGTAGCGCCTAAGCTTTACTTCCAAAATTATAAATATGCCACGGTAATACAATTGGCTTGGATACTTATAGTATGTCACATATCTATACAAGTTTCTGGTTAATATCCTAAACATTAAAATCCATCTTGATCTGTGTGAGGGCCAGCATAAGGTGAATATTCTCAATGGCGGCTATACTGGCTATATGAAATACCGAACTGCACTCATACTATTTGCAATAGCGACCGTTGGACCCCCTTGGTCTGCCTGCGGATTGACCCTATATACGTTCCACGGTCAGCCGATCGGATGGAGGAGGAGATCAGACTGTAACTGTTTCCCCATGAGTCAATTGTCTTTTACTGCAATACAAATACCGCCACAAGCCCGATATACGTCAGCTTGGCAGCGGCATTGACGCTGATTGTCAGTAGCACGTTCTGCTTCTTGTAATACACTGCAGCCAGCACAATACCCAGGATAGCACCAAGTACCGGCGTGAACATACCGCCACGATGGCCAAATGACATGCCGGCATATAATCCGGCCGACAGCACCGCTGCCAGTATTGGGTGCAGTAGCAGCATTGCCCGCTGCTGTATAAGCCCACGGAAAAATATTTCTTCGGCGATGGCAAAAACAATCGCTCCGAGCGCGACTAGTAATAGTGAGCTATCCCGGAAATCATACTGATTGCGTAGTAATGCATAGCCTAACAAACCAATGAACTGTCCTAGGATCAACATAAATGGTATAGCAAATAAGTAGCCATGGCGAGTCATTCTCATGCGGCTGCCGTCTGTCGGATAATCTAGTGTAAATAAGTACTGGTAAATCAGCCCAAGCGCTAGCAAGATAACTACAAGCACTGTCGTACGGACAAATACGGTCATTTCTGGCAAACTTAGGCTGACGAGCATTGTCAGCGGTATGATGGCAATGACAATATAGAACTGCCGGGCCCGTTCCTGGCGTACCGCCAGCCAGGTTAGGTTAGCGAAAACAGCAGCATTTACATACACTCCGATAAGCGGATTCACAAACAGCGCTAGCTGCGATGCAGCGATGACTACGATGATCCATACGAATAGCCATAGATTACGGCCGTAATGCTGCCCGGTATAACCGGTGGAATTTGTACCCTGAGTAATATTAGTAGGAGGAGTTATCGACTTTTTGAGCTTGGAGTTGTCGACTATGTCAGTTGGTGACACGTCTGTAGCGGTAAGCGCAGTAGGTGTAGCGACTTCCAATTTCTTCGGAGCCTTCTGCCCTACTTTGAACGGTTTGACAGGCTTTTTCCGTGTTGTATTCGTAGCAGCAGCTACTGCTTCGGTTTCGGATGCGTTTGGGGCAACCTTAAATGGCGCTGCCTGGACGGCAGACTTAGTTGCTTTGTCCGAGAGGTCTTCTCTTAGAAGTGGCGCCGTAAAGCGGTCGCGCATCGTCTGTCGCATTTGTTGAGCAGACGGCATCCGGATACGACGAAAATCTTTCGGCTTCATCTACGACTTCCCGACTTGCTTAATGACGGCGTACAACAAAATTCCGACGAGCACCATGAAGAGTGGCATGAATAGCCGTAAGTGCTTACGTTGTTCAGGTGCTGACTCCGCGTATACCAGCTCCACTGCAATCAGGGCACCTATAAGCAGCACCGTGTTCACGATAAGTGCCGTTTGCTGTACGGAATCATTAAATTCAAATGGAAACTTTAAAAACACGCTTAGTATACCTCAGTTATATACATCATAGTATATCCTTGCATGACAGGCAATTCGCTTTCGTTATACTTATGCTTGATGATTCATGGCGTAGAACATATGTAATTATTATAACCCTGTGACTAAACTAGCCATATCACCTTATTTGGGATCTGATCATAGAATGATCATTGCTGGCATAACTCTCTAGCGAGCGTAGATATCGTAATGAGTTATATCAACTGGCATTGAACTTTATTGTGGTTGTGCTTGTGTGAAATATTTCATATACTGAACTTAATAACATAAGCGCTTGATATGGGTAGTGGATGAAAATCTTGATGCTTGGGTGGGAATTGCCACCATATAACAGCGGAGGACTTGGGGTAGCTTGCTACCAGCTATGTAAGGCTCTCTCAGAACGACCAGATGTTGATATCGAGTTCGTACTTCCCTACGCTGCCGAACATGATATAGACTTCATGGAAATCACCGCCGCTATTCCGCAAGGTGTCGAGACGATAGTGGAAGCAGGCGGCGTGTACGACAGCCACAAATATGTGTATACAGATGGACACGAAGAGTGGCATGATATCGTTGGCCAGCAGCGGATGTTCGAAAAATCAGTCGGCCGCTTGGTAGATAGCCGCGAATTTGATGTCATACATGCTCACGACTGGCTGACATTTCGAGCTGGACTCCGAGCAAAAGCACAGTCAGGCTGCCCACTCATCCTGCATGTACACTCTATCGAACGTGACCGTGCCGGTGGTAATGACGGCAATCCGCTTGTCCGTGAAATTGAAGCTCTGGCGTTCTTGATGGCTGATCGTATCGTCGCTGTCAGCGCGCACACCAAACGAATGATCATGAAAGATTACGACATTCCCAGCGATAAAATTGATGTCGTTCACAATAGTATTGATCGCAGCCTGATGACACCGCTTGATGATAGCAATGCGTACCATTACTTACAGTCGCTCAAAGACGATGGCTGGCGGATAGTTACCAATGTCGGCCGCATGACCGTACAAAAGGGCCTATTTAACTTATTGCATGCGGCGCGTGAGGTCATCGCACGCCAGCCAAAAACGATATTTTTACTCGTTGGCAGTGGTGAGCAGTATAACGAACTGATTGCGCTCAGCGCTGATCTTGGTATATCAAAAAACGTTATTTTTACCGGCTTCCAGCGCGGCAAAAACTGGCGCGACAGCTTCGGCATTGCCGACTTGTTCGTTATGCCGTCAGTGTCTGAACCGTACGGTTTGACCGTGCTCGAAGCGATTGAATACGGAGCACCGGCTCTCATTAGTCACCAGTCGGGTGTCAGTGAAGCGATCATGAATTGCCTGCGTGTTGATTCATGGGATGTGGCTGACATGGCCAATCAAATTACCGCTGCCGTCCGTGACCGCAGCCTCCTTGAGGAACTTCATCACAATGCCTACCGCGAGCTATTGCAGCTATCTTGGAATGATGCGGCTGACAAGTTGCTGCATTTGTACAACCACCACGCCGCTGATCCGCATCTGCCGCGGCAAATCGTCGGAGTATACGCATGAAAGCCATAGTCCTCTATCTCCACGTTCATCAACCGTATCGTATACGTCACTACACAATCTTTGATGCTGGCAAAAACCACGATTACTTCGATGCGGCCTATGACAGTCGTGAGAGCAACGAACGCATCCTGCAGAAGGTCGCCGAGAAGTCATATTTGCCTACCAACGAGCGGCTGCTGACACTGCTACGCAATCATCCGGAGTTCAAAGTCAGCATGTCGATTACCGGTACGATTCTTGAACAGCTGGAGAAATGGTCCCCGCAGGCATTGCAGTCGTTCAAAGATCTTGTCGCAACTGGCCAGGTGGAAATCGTCGGTGAAACATATCACCACAGTTTGGCGTTTTTTTACTCACGGGCAGAATTCGAACTACAGGTGCGTATGCACCGTGAGAAGGTGCAGCAGCTGTTCGGGCAGACGCCAAAGGTATTTCGCAACACTGAGCTTGCGTACAACAATGACCTTGCCTATTGGGCCGACAAAGCAGGCTATAAGGGTATTTTGGCGGAAGGCTGGGACAAAGTACTTGATTGGCGCAGCCCGAACTTCGTATATCGTCCGACGTATACTAATAACATCCGCCTGCTCATGAAAAATTATAAATTGAGTGATGATATTGCCTTCCGCTTCGGCGATCAAAACTGGGAAGGCTGGCCTCTGACGGCCGATAAATTCTCGCATTGGCTCAATCAGGATCCTGATGCGACGAACTATAATTTATTCATGGATTATGAAACGTTTGGCGAGCATCAGTGGCATGAATCAGGCATATTCGAATTTTTGAACCATCTCCCGCAGGAATGGCTCAAGACAGAGGGTAATACATTTATGACTGTCAGCGAAGCTATCGATGCGTTTGATCCCCGTGACGAAGTGACTGTGCCGCAGACCGTTACCTGGGCTGATACGGAACGCGACCTATCGGCCTGGCTCGGAAATTCTATGCAGCAAGAAGCTATCCACGCTCTGTACAGCCTACAGGAACGGGTCATTGCGACGAATGATTTGGCGCTGATCGAGGATTGGCGGCGTTTGCAGACATCAGACCACTTCTACTACATGTGTACAAAATATTTTAATGACGGTGATATTCACGCATACTTTAGTCCGTATGCGACGCCGTATGAAGCTTTTATTAATTTCATGAACGCGTACCACGATGTATCATATCGATTAAAAGAAAAAGGAGTTGTCTGATGGGCCGACCTGTAATGCTCGGAAATGGTGCTTTAACGGTCGGGCTCAACGAGCAAGGTCTGGTGCATGATTTTTATTACCCCTATGTTGGCCTTGATAATCTGACGACGGCGCGGAGCATGCACCATATGATCGGCGTCTGGATCGATGGAGTGTTTTCGTGGGTAGACGACGGCTCGTGGGAGATACAGGTTGATTTCGAGACTGACGCCCTCGTCAGTAATATCACCATGGTCCATAAAAAGCTCCAAGTAGAACTGCATGCCGTTGACTTCGTTGACCCGGAATTGAATGCTTTTTGCCGGCAGATTACCATTACTAATGGCTCGTCCACCGATCGATCAATCCGGTTGTTTTTGCACCAGGTATTCCAGATCTCACGAGCTGGCCGAGCTGATACGGCACTGTTCGTACCTGATGAAAATTACCTGCTCGATTACAAAGGCCGCTGTTGCCTGCTCATCTATGGCCAAGATGCAACTG
Organism: Candidatus Saccharimonadales bacterium; assembly: GCA_036388415.1. Taxonomy (NCBI): domain Bacteria; phylum Candidatus Saccharimonadota; class Candidatus Saccharimonadia; order Saccharimonadales (SeqCode); species Saccharimonadales bacterium (SeqCode). The sequence goes on from DASVRW010000002.1 coordinate 300,343, forward strand.
GCGCGGTCTTCGACCAATTCTCGGTCGGCAATTATGGTATTGAGGGCAAGCAAGGTACCTACAAAGATGCTGAGGACGGTGAGCTAACTAATAATGCCGTTGAACATGGCGGCGTCGATTCGGTGATGCGGTTTACCTTGTCGCTCGCTAGCGGCCAGAGCCAGCCGGTTGACTACTGGATAGCCGCTGCCGATTCCCAGCAAAGCTCAGAAGCGATTCATCACGTCGTCAAAAAAGACGGTTTGACGCTACGGCTCGATAAGGCTCGTGATTACTGGCAGACTTGGCTCGGTACCGGCGGTCAAGCAATCCAGGCAATGGACAGAGCGTATCAGCCGCTTGTTAAAAAGTCACTCATGCTTATCAAAGCTCACACTGATAAGCGCGGCGGGATTATCGCCTCCTGCGACTCGTCGATATATAATTACGGCCGCGATTATTACAGCTATGTCTGGCCGCGCGACGGCGCTTATGCCATGTGGCCGCTCATACGACTCGGCTATACGGAAGAGCCAAAAAAGTTTTTCGAATTTTGCCGCGATATCCTGAATCCTGATGGCTATTTGATGCATAAGTATCAACCCGACAAAGCGATCGGCAGTACCTGGCACCCGCTGCTCCATGGTAAACGTGCTGAGTTAGCAATTCAAGAAGACGAAACCGCCAGCGTTATCTATATGCTCGGTGAGTATCACGGCCATACTGGTGATGATGATTTCGTGCAAGGGCTGTACGAGACGTTTATTCGACCGGCCGCCGATTTCATGGCGAAATTTATTGATCCGCAAACAAATCTGCCGCACGCGACGTATGACCTATGGGAAGAAAAATTTCTAACCAATACCTACACCGTCGCGGTTACGTACCAGGCATTGCTCGTCGCCGCCGAGTTTGCTGAAAAATTCGGATATCCCGACAACGCACACGATTGGCAGGCGGCCGCAGTAACTATCGCCAAAGCAAGTGATGTCTTATATGACAATGGGCGCGGCCTGTACCGCAAAGGCTATTTGCTGCAAGAAGATGGATCGCTACGACATGACAGCACGCTCGATGTCTCAAGCCTGTATGGGGTGGTCATGTACGGTCTGAAGCCGTTCGGAGCACCAGAAGTTCAAACTACAGTACGCGCAATAGAAACGATTCTGCTCGATAAATCGCCGAGTGGCGGTTCGCCACGTTACGAAAACGATAATTATTTCGCGGTTGACCAATCATATCAAGGAAATCCATGGTTTGTAACATCGTTATGGCTGGCACAGTATTACGTTAAAGTTGATCGGCTAGATGCAGCGCATGGTATTATGCGCTGGACGATGGACCGGACGTTTCCGAGCGGTATACTCAGCGAGCAGATCAATCCAGTCAATAACGGGCCACTCTCGGTTGCTCCACTTGTCTGGAGCCATGCTGAATTCATCAATACGGCAATCGACCTGACGCAGCCACCTACTAATTCAAAGTCGTAAGTGCTGCGGCAGCAGGTTACTGTATATATAAAAAACTGCCGGATCCGGCAGTTTTTTTGATTGAGCGATATTATTATTTCTTTGGTTTGACTTCGTTGCGACCGAGGTTTTTCTTGGTTTCCAGGAACACGACGTGCTTGCGCAGCTTCGGGCTGTACTTTTTCAGGCTGAGCTTCTCAGGGGTGTTCTGAGTATTCTTGGTCGTATAGTAGATTCGTTCGCCCGACTCTTCACTCACAAGTCCTACGATTTTACGCTTATCACCTTTTTTTGCCATGACTAATCCTTTATGTCTGTTACTTATGTCAATCGTTTCCGTTAGTTTAACAGAGAACGGCCCTGATCGCAAGTCTACCATCGCCTGACAGGCATATATCCTTGCTTTACCGTAGATAACGCTTGTGGTAAGATATGAGTATAGCCTGCCAAATATTGGAGCAACCCGTCAACCATGAAAATCTGGTCAAAAAAATTTAATCAATCCGGCGATACAATTGTCGAAGTCCTTATAGCACTGGCCGTTATCAGTAGCGTATTGGCTGGTGCCTTTTTAGTATCTCAAAAGAGCGCCCAAGCGGTTCGAAACGGGCAAGAACAAGCTGAAATGCTACAAATACTACAAGGCCAGGTTGAGCAAACGAGATCTATGGCGCTTGCGGAAACTAATCCAGTGGCCGGCATATTCGCTACCAGCCCCAGGTATTTCTGCGTAAATGATAGTGATGCAAACAATTTGCAACGTGCTAATTACCCGGCTTCTTTCGATATAGGCAATCGTAACTTTGATGATTATGAAGCTGACTGTAAAAAAGGCCGGTACAATGTTATCGGAACGTACGATAGTGGAGCAAAAACCTTTACGTTTTATGGTCGTTGGGACGGCATAAGCGGTGGCAAAAACGAAGTTAAACTTTCATACCGGGTATATCCGGCAACGGCTGCAGCCGCAAGTATCGCAACTTTAAGTTCTGCAACGAGCACCCCAAGTGCATCTTCGGGACCAAGCCCAAGCCCAAGTCCGGCTCCGCGGGGTCAAGCAGAATTTACCAATAATTCGAATTGCGGAGGTGCGTTCTACCCGCCATGTCCGCCACCACCCGCCAATGGCCGGTACATCTATTATGCGCAGTACACAAATATATCACTCAATGACCCATCGATTGTTATTGGTTGTACATGGAACTGGGGAGACGGCACAGTTGAACGACTACCTGCAAATGATACAAGATGTCAGTACGGCCAAAGATCGAGCCGCCATCTTTATGCCGTCCCTGCAGGTGAATTGCCTTATCCTCAACAGTGTAGCGCTCGAACGGTCTACAGAGTTACGCTCGTCATGCATTTGATAAACGGAGTCAACACGCCGCCGTATAGTTCATCTGCAGTCATGCCCGTATGTGCGTAACCGGCTTGTATAACTTCTAATTGCGCTTTTTATTTTTGAAAACAAATCATATTGGGTGCGTGTCAGACTTTTTATTATAATATATAAACTTCGTTTTTCTAGGATCTCATGGCTACCAGGTACGTCCTTTATGGATGTAAGCAAATAAAAAACTCTGTTATTTCTAACAGAGGTGAACTATCTTACTTAAATCTTGGAGCCACGACTGAGATTTGAACTCAGGACCCCTTCCTTACCATGGAAGTGCTCTACCACTGAGCTATCGCGGCATTGTGGATATGTGTAGAATTGTACAATAATAAATGGTGCAGGGTGTAGGATTCGAACCTACGAACTCGGAGAGGGCAGATTTACAGTCTGCTGTGTTTGACCGCTTCACTAACCCTGCATATATAATTGTTAAACTTGCTCCGACAAGTATCTCGGTATGTTGGAGCCGACAGAGGGATTCGAACCCACGACCCGCTGTTTACAAAACAGCCGCTCTAGCCACTGAGCTATGTCGGCGATTTGTTAAGAAGCGGTATATCTAACGCTGATTAACAGATGTTAGTGTATCAAATTGACCCGCATTCAGCAACCATTGGAAGTGCATATCCTGATTTACTATATGACGACGCGCTTCGGACGGACAATTCGCTTGGGGCGACCTGCTGGCACAATAAGCTTTTTAATTTTGTCCTCGATGAGATCGGCTTCGGCCTGCATGCCAGTTGCCATGTACGCTTTATGCAACAAGGTGTAGGTTTCTTTGTTTGGTTCGAGGCCAACGGCCTTCTCGAGCTCTTGGATCATGAGCTTGTAATTACCAAGTTTTTCCTGCACCTTGGCGTAGGCGACGTGGCGTGCGGCCAGCTCGTCTTCCAGCTTCAGTGCTTGCTCGAATGCAATAGCTGCTTTTTCATAGTTTTCAGTTTCGTAATAGATGAGCCCGAGGTTGTGTAATGAAGACGAGGTCGCCTCAATACTGGATGCGATTTCAAAGCAATCAATCGCGTCCTTGTATTCTTTTTGCTTGGCGTACAGTATACCAAGCCGGTTGTAAGCAGCTGCGTTCTTTTCGTCAATTTTAAGTATAGTCAGAAGTGCTTTTTCGGCACGAAGAAAACGATTTTCACGCATGCCTTTGTGGGCAATATCCCAGAGTTTGCCCAGGCGATCGCCAACTTTACGCGGTACGGCACCAAATTCATCTTCATGTAATTGAGCATGACGATAGGCCAAAGCGCTAAAACCAGCAACAACAAGTAGTTCTATCATGTACAGCCATTATAGCAGGTAAACTGCGTCGTCGCAGCAGACGACATGGGCTCAAGTAAGCTACAATTTCAGCATCAAGTTTGTCAGTACCAGCTTCGTTTGTGTGTTGTACTGGAGCTGCTCGGTCGCATCATATGTAGCCTGCATGACAGTACGCCAGCGTTGAATGGCTTTGGGGTCGGAGGTCCTGCGTATTGCTGTCCGGGACATCTGCCCGAGTACGTATAGGATGTCGAGACATAGTTGTCGTTGTTTGCTCAAACCGTCTACAAGCAGCAGACGCTGATAGGTTTTGGACTGCAAAATACCTCGTGCGTGCGTCGTGGCAACAACTAGGGGATGGGCTGTATCCTCAGCAAGCAGCGCGGCAGTCAGGCCGGGTAGCTCTCCGCTGAGCATCATGGCGCGCTGAATATCGCTGCTTTTGTGTCCATGTGAGCTGAAATATTCCGTTAATGTATCGGCCGCGGGCGGTAAGACGGCTAGCTCACGAACACGGGACTGTATTGTCGGTAAAAGTGAATCAATGCTGGATGCGGTCATGATAATAACGGTGTCCCGCGGCGGTTCTTCAAGTGTTTTTAGTAGTGAATTTTGAGCTTCAATTGTGAGGAACTGCGCATCTTCGATGATTACGGCCCGAGAAAAACTCTGTACTACTTTGCCGGGAATAGTCAGATGTAAAAAATGCTGTAAACTGCGTACCGTTTCGATTGGTATGGCCTTATTGTCGATGGGACGAATAATACGTATGTATTGATGCTTAGCAATTGCGTCAGGGGTATCCGACGATAGACCAAGCATGCCTGCGGTTATATACTGGGCAACACTCGCTTTGCCGCTGCCGCTTGTTCCGGAGATAAGGAGCGCATGAGACGGCTGCCTCATATAGTCAGCTATAGCAACAGCCGTTCGTGGATGAAAGATAAGACTTGATGGAGCTAGCATGCTTTAGCTTAATCTTTCAGTAGTTCAGTAAACGCATCTGGAACTGGTGCGGTGAAGGTGCGCTCACTGCCGTTTGGCAGTATGAGCGTTAATTCTGCGGCGTGCAGGTACAGTCGATCGGCCGTACGTCCGCCGTACAGTCTGTCGCCAACAATCGGCCGTTTAAAATGCATAAGATGTACACGCAGCTGGTGTGTTCGCCCGGTCGTCGGCCGCAGACGTAGCATGGTGTAGGTGTCGTTAGACATGATGCTTTCGTAGGCCGTGACCGCTGAACGGCCATTAATACCAACTCTAAATGTTTGCGGTTTTTTAGGATTTCGTTCAATCGGCATATCTATAATCGCCTGTTCGGGATGCATAACGCCTTCGATAACGGCCACATATTGCTTTTTGGCATGACGCTGTGAAAACTGCCGTTGCAGCCAATTGTGCGTGTCAGGTGTTTTGGCGCAGATCATGACGCCGCTTGTGTCGCGGTCCAGCCGGTGGACAATGCCAGCGCGTTCTCCCTCCATGCTTCGTAATCTGCCGCGCAGCCAGGTTGCAACCGTCGCCTCAGCGTGAAACGCGCCCTTGCTGTGTGTCAGCACCCCTGTCGGCTTGTTGACGACGACACAGTCATCATCCTCATATAGCACTTGCAAATCAATGCTCGGTATTTCATAAAACATGTCTTCGTCATGATCTATAGTGACTTTATCACCCGGCTTCATTTTGTAGCCGGCTTTTGTGACGACTACGCCGTTCACTGTTACTTTGCCATCGTCGATCAGCGTCGCTGCATAATTACGCGTTAAGGTCGGCATTTGCTCTACAACTCGTTGATCAAGCCGCTGGGCACGTGAGATTTCGAGATTACTCATCGGTTGGTAGCTTGTCTGAGGCCGACGGCTTCCTGAGTGCGAAGTAGTACGCCACTTGCCTGCTGGCGCATCGCCGCTTCACTGGTTTCTAGTTTGGTTTGGATAGCATGTAGATCAACATTGTCGAGTTTGATTTGGAAATCTTCCAAAAATGCACAAATGGCATCGGCCACGGCAGATTTGAGCGGACCATACTGCGTTTGGCCTTCGTACTGCTGGCGTATATCTGCAATCGGTACGCCTGTGAAAAGCGATAGTAAGTCGAGCAGGTTTGTAATCCCAGGCTGTAGTGCTAAATCGTAGGTGATTTTGCCGATACTGTCTGTTGTCGCCGATAGTATTTTCCTGCGGGCGATTTCGCTGCTATCACTTAAGAATATGACGCCTCTGCCGGTTTCGTCTGATTTGCTCATCTTTTTGGTCGGATCGTGTAAGTCGCGGATTCGCAGGCCCTGATCTTTACCAAAGAAAGCATGCTGTTCCTTGACTGGTTTTGGAATGGTGTAGAGCTTGCCGAAGCGGTTGTTCATGCGCTCGGCAATATCACGAGTGAACTCGAGGTGCTGTGTCTGATCGTCGCCAACTGGAATATACGCCGCGTCGTATAATAATATATCGGCAGCCATGAGTACCGGATAATTAAATAACCCGACGGACAGGCGGTCATCGCTAAGTTTGGCGGATTTATCTTTGAACTGTGTCATACGGCTCAGCTCGCCAAAACCGGCAAAACAATCTAATATCCACGCCAGTTCACTGTGCGCCGGTACGAAGCTCTGCCTATAGATATGTATATGCTCATTGTCCAGCGGCAGGCCGGCCGCGACAAACACTGCCAGATTATCTAAAATCTGATTATATAGTTTTGTGTGATCTGTTGGCGTTGTAAAGCTATGTAAATCAGGCACGAACATATTTATCTGGTAGGCATCAGATTTCGTTGTAGCCATATCGACCAAGGGAAGCATTGCTCCGAGATAGTTGCCAATGTGTAAGTCGTTATTGGCGCGGAGGCCAGTCAATATTACGGGTTTTGTCATATATAGTTTCAGTATACCTTAATTTAATGGTGACGGCCGTTAGCCAATCAATCGCTGTCCGGCGTAATGCACGCGTATTTTGCGCTTCCCGGATGCTATTACTTCAGTTTAGTTAATGATTGCATTTGTACATTGAGAAATAAAAATCCGCCTGATTGGCGGATTTTCTGTGTATCTTACCGCTTGCGATAAGAAGATCGTACAGGAGAAACAGCCAAGCTCTTGCCGGTGTACACAAACCAATAAACGAAGTTAACTATATGACTCATTACATCTATTATAGATCACGATTCTTATGCTGTCAACAACCTGGTCATGTATACAGATTATAGAGCACCATGTACATGCAAAACCCGTAGATTTCTCCACGGGTTTTGCAAGCGATAGGTTATATTAACGCTTGGTAAACTGACGCTGTTTGCGAGCGCCTTTGAGTCCAAATTTCTTGCGTTCTTTCTCGCGTGAGTCACGACCGAGAAGATCAGCACGCTTCAAAGTTGTTTTGAGATTTTCGTCCATAACTGTCAAAGCTTTCGCAATGCCGAGACGAATGGCTTCGATCTGGCCATCGTGACCGCCACCACTCACATGAGCGGTGATAGTGTAGGTATTCTCAGTTCCCAAAACAGTAAACGGCTGGTTTAATTTTGCGAGTAAATACTTACTGTCGGCAAAATATTCTTCGGCAGATTTTTCGTTGACGTGGATAGTCCCTGTACCTTTGCTAATACGTACACGGGCCGTCGCGCTTTTGCGCCGGCCGAGAGCGTAGAAATAGTTATCAGTTTTATCAGCCATCTTATTTCTCCTCTACTTTCGTTGCACGTGACGCACGGGCTTTTGGTGCGCGGTCGGCTGCCCGGACAGACACTGATACTGGCTTTTGCGCCTCGTGTTTGTGTTCTGCACCCTCATATACTTTGAGGCGGGCTAACCGATCGTCACGTAGTTTGTTAACCGGCAACATGCCACGGACGGCGTGCATGATTGCGTGAGTCGGATCTTTTTCCATTTGTTCCGCAAAGGTGCGCTGTTTGATACCGCCTGGGAATCCACTGTGACGGTAGTAAATCTTGTCGGTAGTTTTTTTGCCTGTTACGACTGTGTCTTTGGCATTAATGATTATGACAAAATCACCACAGTCAATATGGCTGGTAAACATCGGCTTTTCTTTGCCTGTCAGCAAAGTAGCAACGCGGGCAGCGACACGGCCAAGCGGTGCTTCAGAAGCGTCGACGATATACCAGGCGCGAGTTACGTCACCTGGTTTGGCGCTATAAGTTGTATTATGTATTTTCATTATGCTTTCTCCTCCGTGCTGGCGGCGGCTTTTGATTTTGCCGTTCCTGCCGGCTTAGCTGCAGGCTTTGGAGTTGCCGGTACGGCAGCTTTGGCGACTGGAGCTTCCTGCAGATCGTCTACGAAGCTGACGCGTGCCAGCTGAGCGTTGTCACCACGGCGCGTGCGGGTTTTTACTATTCGCAGGTGGCCGCTGTTCCGTCCAGCAAGCTTTGGTGCGATTTCATCAACTAGCTTGTGGGCACTGGCGATGGTCTGCAGCTTGGCAATGATCTGACGGCGGTTATGTAAGTCACCTTTTTTAGCTTTCGTGATCAATTTTTCAATGTAGGGCACGATTTCCTTGGCTTTTGGCAAAGTAGTTTCGATTGTTTCATACTTCACGAGGCTATCAGCGAGACCCTTTACAAGAGCCCGGCGTTGATCGCGTTCGCGGTTGAATTTCTTTCCTTTATATCCGTGTCTGTGCATAATTAATTCCTACAGTTCCAGTTCCGCTAGCTTGTCTTTGACTTCGTCGAGCGCTTTACTGCCAAAACCTTTAAGGTCGCGTAGTTCAGCGTCATTTAAAGAAAAGAGATCTTTGATAGTGTGAATGTCGTTGTTGATCAGTGCATTGGTAGTGCGGGCAGATAAATTCAAATCTTCAATTGATGTATTCAGTGCGCCTGGCTCGTCACCACTGACTTCTTCTGACGGCTGTACGCTTGAAGTTGTGCTGTGTGATGACTCAGCAACAGCGACTCGAGTAGTACCGGCTAGAGCTGTGTACTGGTTCACAAGGATGGCTGCAGCCTCTTCAAAGGCATCACGAGCACTGATAGATCCATCAGTTTCTATAGTTAGGAGTAGTTTATCGAGATCGGTAACTTGACCAACGCGGGTGTTTTCGACTTTGTAGCGTACTCGAAGAACTGGCGTGAAGACCGCATCAAGCGCGATGGTGTCACCGGCTTTACGGGCAGTGCCTTCTTCGATGGTGCGGTAGCCGCGTCCGACTTCAACAGTTAGATCCATCGTGAAGTTTGCTGTATCGTCATCAATTGTTGCGATGACGTGGTCAGGATTGACGACTTCAACGTCCGCATTTGTCTGAATGTCTTTTGCAGTAACATTTCCCTTGCCTTTTTTGACAATACGCAGGTTTTGCACATCGTCACCGTAGACTCGGAAGCGGATACCTTTGAGGTTTAACATGATGTCAACGACGTCGTCTTTGACGCCAGGAACAGTTGTAAATTCGTGCGTTGCACCTTCAATTTTGAAGCTGGTAACAGCAGCGCCAGAAATACTGGAGAGTAATACTCTGCGCAGGGAATTGCCGAGCGTCATGCCGTAGCCGCTGTGCAGGGGCTCAATTGTAAATGTTGAGCTTGAAACGGTATGATCATCGACTGCGACGAGACCCGGTGTGTGAATGTGATTTGCCATTGTACTAGCGTCCTTCCCTTAACGTGAGTAGTATTCTACGATTAGTTGTTCATTGATATCTGGTTCAGCATCGTCGCGGACTGGAAGGCCCGTTACTTTGACTTCAAATTTCTTGCGGTTAGCGGTAATCCATTCAGGCGTCGATGGTGGAACTGGACTAACTTCATCAAGCCGCTTGAAATATTCAGTTTGCTTGCTGTGGTCACGAAGTGTCAGTGTATCACCGGCTTTCATGCGGATTGATGGAATATCAACGCGGGTGCCATTCAGTAGGAAGTGTCCGTGTGTAACGAGCTGCCTGGCTGCGCGGCGGCTTGGTGCAAAACCTGAACGGTATATGACGTTGTCGGCACGTCGCTCAAGCAACTGTAATAGTACAGCGCCGGATTGACCTTGTGAGCGGCTAGCTTCCTTCATGAGATTGCTAAACTGCTTTTCAAGCAGTCCATACAGGCGCTTGACCTTTTGTTTCTCACGGAGCTGCAAGAGGTATTGGCTGCCTTTGCCACCGCGGAAGCGGCCATTGGCTGCCTGACCGGGAGGTGTAGAGCGCTTGACAAGTGCTTTGTGAGCTTTTGGGTGAAGGGCATAGCCTTCACGCCGGCTCATCTTTACGATTGATCCTGTATCACGTGCCATGTTAGATTCTCCTCGCCTTCTTAGGTCGAACGCCGCCGTGCGGTACGCCAGTCACGTCTTTGATGCTTTCAACGGCTATGTCCATGCCTGCAAGCACGCGGACGGCTGCATCACGGCCGAGACCGACGCCTTTGATGAAAACGTCTGCACGCGAGAAGCCGTACTGTTGCTTGGCGGCTTGAGCGGCTCGTTCAGCAGCAACCTGTGCGGCGTATGCTGTTCCCTTTTTAGAGCCACGGAAACCACAAGCCCCAGCGCTTGAAGCCGTCAAAACTCCGCCGCGCGGATCGCTGAACGTTACAATTGTATTATTGAATGTTGCAAGCACGTGAACTTGACCTTGGGGAACGCTTCGCTTAGCCTTCTTCTTGGCTGTTGTCTTTGCGCCAGTTTTTGCTGATGGTTTAGTAGTTGCTTCTGCCATATGGATATCCTACGTCTTAGACGCGACTTTCTTAGCCGTGCCACCGACAGTTAATTTGCGACCACGACGGGTTCTGGCGTTTGTCTTTGTGCGCTGGCCGCGACTTGGCAGGTTTGCCTTGTGGCGAAGCCCGCGGTACGAATTGATTTCTTTGAGTCGTTTTATGTTGCCCGCAACAATACGCTGCAGCTCGCCTTCGACTGTGTAATCATTGTTGATAATTTCTTGAATGCGGCCTATTTCAGCATCAGTCAAGTCTTTGACCCGGACAGTCGGCTCAACTTTGGCGCCATTTAAAATGTCATAACTAGATTTTTGACCAATACCATGGACGTACGTTAACGCAATCCAGGTCTGCTTTTCATTTGGAATGGTAACTCCAGATATTCGCGCCATAGTTAACCCTGCCTCTGCTTATGCTTAGGTTTCATTTTGTTGATAACGTATAGTCTGCCCTTGCGACGGACGATTTTGTCATCTGGACTGATCTTCTTGACACTTGCACGTACTTTCATACGGATCATTGCCTTTCTTTATGTGGTAATGACACACTGCTTATAGTTTGTAAATATAACCTGAACCGTTCAGGACAGTGCAGTTTGGAACGATTCGCGAAGCCCGTAAGCGAGCCGTACTTCCGTACGGTGAGTGCGGACTGGAACGAATCGACCAAAATGTGCTGTAATGAAAGGTTCAGGATTTGCGATAGGTGATTCTGCCCTTAGTAAGATCATAAGGGGTCAACTCGACCGTCACGCTGTCACCGGGTACGATACGGATGAAGTGTTTCCGCATTTTCCCAGCAACATGAGCTATAATTCTATGGCCATTTTCGAGCTCTACAATAAATTGAGTCCCTGGAAGAGGCTCAATTATCGTACCCGTTAACTCGATTACTTCTTTGTTGGTGGCCATAAATATAACAAGTTCTAACTATAACAGACTATAGGGACGTTTGTAAAGTTCTAACTGATAAATCGTTGTTATTTTTCATCTTTATTTTTGTTGCGTGACTTAAATCGTGGTATGAAGCGAAGCCGTGAGCTCGCACCAGTAGCTGCTTCATTAGCGTTCAGTGGTTCATAGAAAAAGTCAGGCTGCGCATACTGGTCGTAAGTGACCATGAGGGCCCTCGACTCAACGGCACGTAGCGTCTGTAATGCAACAGACACCAAGATGAGTACACTGGTACCGCCGATTGCGATGTTGGCAACGTTTGTCACGAACATCTGGGCTATGATCGGCACTAAGGCTAACAAGCCGAGACTGAGCGCTCCAAAGAATGTCAGCCTGTTAACGGTTTTAGCTAAATACTTTTCAGTCTGAGAACCGCTCCTTACTCCTTCGATGAAACCGCCCTGTTTTTGCAGATTTTCAGATATTTCCTTGGAGTTGAAAGTTATGCTTGTGTAGAAATAGGTAAATACAAATACCAGCAAGAAGTACGCGACAGGATATATGTACGCATGCCAGCCGCCTGCAGCGAATGCTTCGGCGCTGGTCGGCGGTTGAAACCATAAAGTTAGGTTACCAGCCAGCTCGCGCAGTCGTTCGCTGCTTGAGTTCGTTAACAGCTGTCCGGCAAATGTCGGTACACTTAAAAATGCGACTGCAAAAATGATCGGTACGACACCGGCCGTTATAAGCTTCACCGGTAGTACTGTCGTCACGCCGCCGTAGGCGCGGTTGCCTTGCACACGTTTGGCATAATTCACCGTTATCTTCCTGGCTGCTTCATTGAGTTTGACCACAAGGAACGTCACGAATATAACCGCCAGTATAATTAATAATGCAGTCAGTAGTGCCTTACCGTTCACAGGTATGGTTTGGCCGAATAGTGTGAATTGCTGGCCTTTTGCGAAGATTGGACTACCAAGCTGGGCAATAGTTTGCGGCAAACTACTGACAATACCGACAGTAATAAGTAATGATATACCGTTTCCAAGGCTTTGTTCGGTCACCAGTTCACCGAGCCACATAAGCAACATCGACCCGCCAGTCAGTGCACTGACCATAAGTATCCATTGCCCGAGTGACGCGTTAGCCGTAATGTCTCCAACACCGCCAATGCTTTGTGCGGTTTGCCGGATGAGATATACGGCACCGATGGACTGTATGATGGCGAGTGGAAACGTCAATAGACGGGTGTATTGGTTGATCTTCTTCTGTCCGTACTCACCTTCCTTACGCATGGCTTCGAGCCGGGGAATGGCTTTTGTCAGCAGCTGCATAATGATCGAGGCATTGATGTATGGCCCGAGACCAGCGATCATTATCGAAAAATTCGCCAGTGCTCCACCGGACAAAACATTCAAAATATTCAAGAATTGGGGAGAATTACCGTTTTCAAAGATGTTGGAAAGAATCTGCTGCAAGGTTTGCGGATCTGTAATCGGTACTGGTATGTGCGCTAAAATACGAAATACCAATAATATTCCGAGTACAACAAAAATACGCTTTCGCATATCTTGCGATTTTAGCGAGCGGCCAATAACTTTCCAGTTCACGTGTTTCCCCCAATTATGAATACTTGCAATCAAGCAATTGTAGTTATGTTCATCAGTATAGCGCGAGTCCTACTCGACTAGCTAGTGTTGCAGTAAAAACTACTTATCAGTTTTAGCTGAAGGTTTCACCGGTTTTGATGTTTTCCGGCCTACTTTATCGTCCGTTCGGGCGGGGCGACCGACCTGAGCAACGATAGTAACGGAGCCGCCTGCTTTTGTCACCGCTTCACTTGCGTTGGCGCTTGCGCCTTGCAGATGAACCGATATGGCGCGGGTAACGTCACCTTTGGCAAGTAGCTTGATGCGTACATGCGCACTGCTGACAAGTCCGGCTTCAGCAAGAACGTGCGCGTCAACAGATTTTGCAGATAGTTCGTTGATCTGTCCCGTATACACATATTCCATGGGTACGCGGTGACTGCGGAAGCCAGGCAGCTTAGGTAGGGCTTGCATAAGTGGGTTTTGGCCACCGGCGAAGCCAGGCTTAGCCTTTGATCCGGTACGCGAGCCGTATCCCTTTGTTCCGCGTCCAGCGGTCTTGCCTTGTCCGGCTGCAATGCCGCGGCCGACACGCTTTGGAGATTTCTTGTGCTGAGTATTTAATTCGTTAAATTTCATTTTGCTTCCTTCTTGTCGGCTGCATCACTGACCATTTTGGCTCGGGATGCAGTTTTTTTCTCCAAGCTTGTCGTTACCCATTTGCTGGCTGGAACAATTTGTTCAAGCGCTGCGATGGTTGCATACGCTGTGTTGGCTTTGTTAGTTGAACCAAGTGATTTGCTCAGCGCGTTGCCGACACCAGCAACTTCAAGGATTGTACGTACGACACCGCCGGCAATGAGTCCGGTACCAGCGCTGGCTGGTTTGAGCATGATCTTAGCTCCGGCTACTTTGGCTTCGGTTTCATGAGGCAGCGTGCCTTTGTAGAGAGCAACGGTAATCATGTGCTTCTTCGCAACGTCGGTTGCTTTGGTGACAGCTGCCGTTACGTCAGCACCTTTGGCGATGCCGATACCGACTTTGTGCTTACGGTCTCCGACGACGACAAGTGCGCGGAATCGGAAGCGACGACCACCTTTGACGACACGTGCGACACGGTCAACGTGCAACGTTCGTTCATCAAATTGCTTTTCTTCGGGAGCCATCTCTGGACGTCGTGGACGTCGGTCATTGCCACCACGGCCACCGCCCTGACCACCACGGTTGTAGCCGCCCTGCGTTGCTTGCGGTGCTGCATTTGCTGCTGGTGCTTGTGTAGTTGTAGCGTCAGCCATATTAGAACTCCAATCCTGCGTTACGGGCTGCGTCAGCTAGAGCTTTGACGCGGCCATGATATGACCTGCCTCCGCGGTCGAAGACGACAGCGCTTACTTTGGCGCTTTTAGCCTTCTTTGCAATTTCTGTACCAACCCACATCGCTTTTTCAGTTAGGCTACCGGTGGCTTGTTTCTGGCCAACAGTAGATACATAGGCAACCGTTTTATGGGTTGTATCGTCAATAACCTGAGCGGTTACGTGGAGCAAGCTAACGTGCACACTGAGACGCGGGCGTGCAGTGGTCCCGCTGACGGTGCTGCGGATACGGCGCTTACGAATCATGCGAGTTTGTAATTTACGTGTAAGATTTGTCATGCGAACTCCTACTTGTCCTTTCCAGATTTACCAGACTTGCGGATAATACGCTCGCCTTCGTATTTAATGCCCTTGCCCTTGTATGGTTCTGGCTTTTTGAGCGCCCGGATTTCTGCGGCAATTTGTCCGACTTGCTGTTTGCTAATGCCATTCACGGTAATCGTGTTTTGCTCGACAACAGCGGTGATACCTTGCGGTAACGCAAAGTTGACGTCGTGCGAGAAACCAAGGTTCAGCTTGAGGCCGGATCCTGCCATAGCGACACGGTAACCCACGCCGTTAATTTCCAGCTTTTTACTAAAGCCGGTTGTCACGCCCTGGACCATATTGTTAATAAGCGCACGCATCAAACCATGCTTGGCACGGTTTTTCGGCTCGTCATTTGCGCGTGCAACTGTCAGCACGCCATTTTCCTGCGTTATTGTGATACCTGGCAGTGTGAACTGTGATAATGTGCCTTTCGGTCCAGTCACCGTAATCGTGTCAGGGTCGACAGTGATTGTCACGCCGTTCGGGATTTCGATCGGTAGTTTTCCAACTCGACTCATGATTATTCCTTATGTATTCCGTTATCCGGATTAGTAAACTTTACAAATTAATTCGCCACCAACGCCTTGAGCCTGGGCTTCCTTGCCAGTCATCATGCCCTTGGATGTCGATACAATAACGACTCCACGACCACGCTTGACAACAGGAATTTCCTTGGCACCGACATAATATCGGCGGCCAGGCTTACTGAGGCGCGTGATTTCAGTGATTCGGGCATTTTCAGATTCGCCGTTGATCGTAATGGTGAGCGTCTTGCCAATTGTAGCATCGCTGGTGCGTACTGCCATCAAGAAACCGCTTTTTTTCAGCAGTTCAGCAACTGCTTGCTTTGATTTACTATGCGGCATGGACACTTCGTGTTTGTTAACACCAATTGCATTGCGGATCCGGGTGAGCATATCAGCGATAGGGTCTGTGCTTGTTATCATCTGTATTTACTCCTTTCTACCAACTTGATTTAGTTACGCCTGGTATTTCGCCCCGGCTAGCGTGTTCGCGGAAACTGATACGACTGAGACCGAACATTCGCATGTAGGATCGGGGACGGCCTGTTTCGTTGCAACGGTTCTTCCATCGGGTTGGGCTTGAATTGCGTGGTAGTTTTGCCAGACCTTCTTGGTCACCGAGGGCTTTGAGTTCAGCTCGCTTTGCGGCGTACTGCTTAATCATTTTCTGACGCTTTAGGTCGCGGACAACGATAGATCGTTTAGCCATTATTTCTTCTCCTCTTTCTCAAACGGCATGCCGAATTTATCCAGCAGTGCACGTGCGTGAGCTTGTTCTTCGCACTTGATTACCATAACTGCCTGTAAACCGTGTGTGGTTGTCGTTTCTTCGAACGTGAGTTCAGGGAAGACTGATTGGTCGGTCATGCCCAGGCTGTAATTGCCTTGCTTGTCAAAAGCTTTGGCGCTGACGCCGTGAAAGTCACGCAGGCGAGGGAGTACGACAGTCAGTAAACGATCCAGGAATTCGTACATTCGATCACCACGGAGAGTGACTTTAAGGCCGACTTTATTGCCTTCACGGAGCTTGAATGTCGCAATTGACATACGAGCTACTGTTTCGACAGGCTCCTGGCCGGTGATTTTACGAAGCGTGTTAGCGGCAAATTCCATCAGTTTTTTATCGTCTTTGGCACGTCCAAGGCCGATGTTGACAATAATCTTTTCGAGACGTGGCACTTGATGTGCATTTGCAAGACTAAGCTCTTTGAGAAGAGCTGGTGCGATTTCAGTGACGTATTCTTCGCGCAGGCGAGGTCGAGTCGTAACTTTGGCTGAACTGCCTTTTGGCGTCGCTGTTGCAGCTGGCTTCTTGGTCGCGGTTGTTGCCATTACTTGATCTCCTTTCCTGTGCTTTTAAATACGCGTGTCTTGGTACCATCTTCGGCTACGTTGTAACCGATACGGCTGGCTTTTTTGGTGGTCGGCTCAACGAGACCGACTTTACCTACCCATATTGGCTTCGTTAGTTCTACGATACCACCTTGCGGGCGAGTCTTTGTCGGCTTCATTGCCTTTTTGACGATGTTGATACCTTCGACAGTAACTTTATTCTCAGTTGGGTGTGTCGCGACAACTTTGCCAGTCTTGCCTTTATATTTGCCGGCACGAACAACGACAGTGTCGCCCTTTTTAAGACGGATTTTGTAAATCTGCTTGGCTTCTTGAGTTCTAGAGTTGGACATTATAGTACCTCCGGTGCAAGGCTGATGATTTTGGCGTAGCCCATGTCACGAAGTTCGCGTGGTACTGGTCCAAAAATACGGGTTGCCTTTGGTAGTTTATCTTCACCAATGATGACGGCTGCATTATCGTCAAATTTGATAGTTGAGCCGTCTTTGCGGTTGATCTGATATTTCGTCCGGACGATGACTGCCTTGACGACGCTTTTCTTTTTGACAGTGCCATTCGGAGCTGCTTGTTTGACGGTTGCAACAATAGTATCACCGACGCGGGCGTAGCGCTTGCGGCTGCCACCGAGAACGCGGATACAAAGAATTTCCTTGGCGCCCGAGTTATCGCAGACGCCGAGTCTTGTTTCTTGTTGAATCATGATTCGGCCTCCTCGCTAGCGTCGTCAGACTTAGTTTTGACTGGTTCCTCGACTTTTGTGAGAGACAGTGAGTCCTCACGGAGTAGTGGCTTCTCGATAATCCGCTCAAGCGTGTGGCGCTTGCGAGCACTCAAAGGACGAGTCTCTACGATAGATACCTTGTCACCAACTTCAGCTTCGTTTTTTTCGTCGTGGGCCATAAATTTACGGCTGACGCTATATTGTTTGCGGTAAATTGGGTGGGTCTTACGGGTCTGCACAGTGACGACAATCGTCTTGTCAGTTTTGTTCGACGACACAATACCGATGATTGTTTTTGCCATTACTTGCTCTCCTTAACGAGCTGCTCACCGAGAACGGTTAACATCCGTGCTAAATCTTTGCGCTTGCCGCGGATAACGCGGACATTCTGGATTTCACCCATGTGTAAACCGCGTTTGAGACTCGCAATCTCGTCGCGGAGTTTGCTGGTTTCAACCGTCAGGTCTTGTGTGGATAATTTGCGTATGTCGATAATTTTCATATTATGCCTCCTCTTTCACGAGGAACTTGGTCTTAACTGGAAGCTTGTGAGCTGCAAGACGCATAGCTTCACGGGCGGTTTCTACGGGTACACCCTGCATTTCGAACAGGATGGTGCCAGGCTTTACTTTGGCGACGTAGAATTCAGGACTACCTTTACCACTACCCATTTTTACGTCCTGTGGCTTGCGCGTAACTGGAGTGTGTGGGAAGATGCGAATCCAGATTTTACCACCACGCTTAACGTAGCGAGTCATAGCTTGACGTGAAGCTTCGATCTGGCGCGAGGTGATGCGCTCGTGGCCTTGTGCCTGAAGTGCAAATTCGCCGTATGCTATGTTCTGTCCGGCAGTAGCAACGCCTCGGATCTTACCCTTGCGTACTTTGCGGAACTTCATTCGGTTTGGTAACAACATATTAGCTTACCTCGCCTTTGTAGATCCAAACTTTAACACCGATGATTCCAGCGTTTGTCTTGGCAGTTACGCCTGCATAGTCAATGTCAGCACGTATGGTGTGCAGTGGAACCGATCCGGCTACTTCTTTTTCTGTGCGGGACATTTCAGCGCCGTTTAGACGTCCTGCGACCTGGATACGAATACCAAGGGCACCGGCGCGCATAGTAGCAGCAGCTGATGACTTGATTGCACGGCGGAAGCTCATACGGCGTTCAAGCTGGTGAGCGATGTTTTCTGCAACCAGCTTGGCGTAGAGTTCTGACTTTTTGATTTCGTCGATATTGACGCGGACAGGAACTTTGTATACTTTTTCAATTGCAGCTTTGAGCTCTTGGGCACCCTGGCCACCGCGACCGATAACAACACCAGGCTTAGCGGTCGTAATAGTGACAGTAACAAGGTTTGGTGATCGCTCAATATCAACTTTGTTAATTGATGCCCTCGAACCGAGGTTTTTGATGATCATGCGGCGAATCGTGAGATCGTCTTTAAGGTATCCAGCATAATCACGCTTCGTTGCAAACCATTTGCTGCGCCAGTCTTTGTTGAGCTGGAGGCGCATGCTAATGGGGTTAACTTTTTGTCCCATATTATTTCTCCTCCTTAACTACTTTGGCCGTACTGGTGGCTGCCGCTTTGACAGGCTTCTTAGCCTCACGGATGTCACCATCAACGACAACACGGATGTGACTAGTGCGGCGCTGGAATGGCAATGCACGTCCTTGCGCAGCTGGGCGGTAACGCTTGATGCGCGGACCGTGGTTAACGGTAATTTCAACGATACGAAGCGTCTTTAGCTTCATGCCGTGATTATGGTCAGCGTTAGCGCGGGCGCTTTCGATAGCTTTGATAACCGGCAGTGCTGAACGACGAGGTGTGTTGGCAAGAATTACCAATGCATCCTCGACTGTACGGCCACGAACCAAGTCAGCAACAACGCCGACTTTGCGGGGACTCATACGAACACCCTTAGCGATAGCGATAACTCCTTTATTTGCGATTGCGAGTACACTCATATCATTTACCTTTTCGCCAGCTTACCGCCGTGATTGCGGAATTTACGTGTTGGACTAAACTCACCAAGCTTGTGGCCAACCATGTTTTCTGTAATGAACACAGGCACATGGACTTTGCCATTATGCACGGCAATGGTGCGGCCTAAGAAATCAGGCGTAATCGTGCTGGAACGGGCCCAAGTCTTAATGATTGTGCGGTCGTCGCTTCCGAGCGCCAAAACCTTCTTCATAAGCTTTGGGTCAAGAAATGGACCTTTTTTCAGTGATCGACTCATCTTATCTCCTCTTCGCGAGTGATCGGCTTCTGACGATCATGTTGTTAGTTGACTTACGACGGCGGGTTTTGAATCCAAGTGTTTTCTGACCCCATGGAGTTCGCGGAGCTTTGGCCATACGGTGACGACCACCATCACCACCACCGTGTGGGTGATCGACGGCATTCATGACGACACCACGGACACTCGGGCGCTTACCCTTGAGCCGGTTACGACCGGCTTTACCGATCTTAACGTTTTGGTGCTGCTCATTGCCGAGACTACCGATACTTGCCATACATTCGACAAGTATTTTGCGGACTTCACCAGATGGCAGGCGAACCTGTGCGTACTCACCTTCTTTGGCCATCAGCTGGGCACTGTTGCCAGCACTTCGCACCATTTGTGCACCTCGGCCTGGCTGAATCTCGATAGCGTGAATGGTGCTACCGACTGGGATGTTCTTAATTGCCAAGCGATTGCCAGTTTCGATTGGAGCTTCTTCGCCGCTGGTGATAGTTTGACCGACGGTCATGCCGTTTGCAGCAAGTATGTAGTGGTATTCACCAGTTTGATCTTTGATACGGGCAATACGGGCTGAACGGTTCGGGTCGTACTCGATGTGTTCAACAGTTGCGACTTTGCCAGCTTCAAATTTGAAGTTAACAAGACGGTAGAAGCGCTTGGCTCCACCGCCACGATGTCGGGTAGTGATGCGGCCCTGGTTATTTCGGCCGTTGGTACGGTTCTTGATAACAATCAGGCTGCGCAGTGGCTTCTTGGTGGTAATGTCACGCGAACTGATGCTCGTCATGCCACGTCGGCCGGGAGTAGTTGGTTTGTATGCAATTATAGCCATTACTTGCTCTCCTTCTTAGCCTGTTTAGCTGCAGATTTGGCTTCGTCTTTTGCGGACTTTGCTTCAGCTTTGGCAGCTGCTTTCGCGAACTGCTCATTTGCTTTGGCTTCTTTCGCAGAAGCTTCCTCGATAGCCGCGAAGATTGGCATAGAATCGCCGGCTTTTAATGTTACGTAAGCTTTCTTGACGTCAGACGTACGTCCTGCTGTCGGTCGGCCGCCCTTGCGAACAGTACGCTTCGTTTTACCTTTGGCATTTACAACGTTGACTTCTGTGACAGTAACGCCGTATTGAGCCTCAACTGCACGAGCAATTGTGTGCTTGTTGGCGGCTCGCTCAACGTCGAACACATAAGTGTTACGAACTTGGCTCAGGCCGTAGGCTTTTTCGCTGACGCGAGGTTTTAATACGAGGGACATACTCATGATGTTGCCTCCTTTTT
The DNA here is from genome assembly GCA_036388415.1 of Candidatus Saccharimonadales bacterium. Taxonomy (NCBI): domain Bacteria; phylum Candidatus Saccharimonadota; class Candidatus Saccharimonadia; order Saccharimonadales (SeqCode); species Saccharimonadales bacterium (SeqCode). The sequence continues at coordinate 321,421 of DASVRW010000002.1, forward strand.
AGTTGTATCACCGAGCCACTCAGAGACAATGCTCAGCGCGGGCTTAGTAATAACGATGGTGTCCGCATTCAAGGCATCAAAGGTATTGATGTATTTTGCTGAAATCAACTTTACATCACCAATGTTGTTTGTTGCACGTACCATGTCATCGGTTAGTATATCAACGACAACGAGAATACGGCGGGATGCGCCGACCTTGGCAAGCAATGCAACTGCAGCTGATGTTTTACCACGTTGTGCTGTGAAGTCATCGATAACGATAACGTTGCCTGCTTCGTGAGCCAAGCTGAGTGCCTGACGGATAGCTAACCGCTTCGCCTTGACGTTCATGTTTTTGATGTAGTTTTCTTCACCGGTTGGACCGAAAGCGATACCACCGCCACGCCAAATTGGGTTGCGTGATGAACCGAAGCGGGCGCGTCCAGTACCCTTTTGCTTCCAAGGCTTCTTACCACCACCGCGTACGAGTCCACGGGTCTTGGTAACTGCATTGCGCGTACGACCATTGGACAGGTATGCAGTGTACGCAGTTTTTAACAAATCGTGATTTTCTGGGACGACCTCGAATACATGCGCATCGAGCTTGGCTGCCGTTGTTGCTTTCGTGCCGTCAGCTTTATAAGTAGGAGTAGCCATGATTACTTCGCTCCTTTCAAAATGATAATGCCTTTACGAGGGCCAGGTACGGCACCGGTAACGCCAATGAGGTTGTTTTCCATATCAACGAAAGCTACTTTCAGATTCTGAATAGTTACCTGATCATGGCCTAGGTGGCCAGCCATTTTCTTTCCCTTGAAAATGCGCTGCGGATACATAGATCCGATAGAACCTGGCTTGCGGGTGTTACCCTTTCCACCGTGTGTTTTGCGCTGACGGTGGAAGTTGTGACGGCGAATTGTGCCAGCCCAACCTTTGCCTTTGGTGAGGCCAGTAACGTGTACTTCATCACCAACAACAAAAGAGTCGGCGGATACCATCGCGCCGACCTTGAGGTCTTCAGTAATTTCGTCCACGACGAATTCACGCACAATCTTTGGCATAACTTCTGTTTTAGTTGCGTCAGACGCGGCTTTGTAGTGGCCCGTCAGCGCTTTAGTAATGTTTTTACCAGTTTCAGCACCAAGCTGAACGGCGGTGTAACCATCTGTGTCGATGGTCTTCACTTGCGTTATTACGCAAGGACTAGCGGAAAGCAAGGTTACGGCAGTTACAACACCATCGTCAGCGATAGTGCTGGTCATACCAACCTTCCTAGTAATCATAGCTTTCATAGTTACCTCTTAATTACCCCTGTAATACCACTCGTATATCATCCCAAAGACTGACATAAAAATTCTTGGCGACTCGTGGTTTCGTCTCTGTTATTGCTAACAAAACCGACCAAACCGAGCACGCCAAGTACAGGTTTTTTATAATGTACCACACTAGAGTAACATGCGAGGATAACACCTGTCAATGCGTTGCGAATAATACTGCGTTACTAGTACGCCTTTTCACAATTCTAAAGGACTGGTCGATCGCGCTTAGCCCGTTCTGGCGCAGTCTTTGCTTCGTCAGCAGCCTTATCGGTGCTGTTTTTTACTTTTTCGGCTGTTTGATCAGCTGCATCTTTCGTTTTGTCGGCAGTATTATGTGCTTTGGAACGCACCGATTCAACACCCTGATTTACTTTTTCACGTGCATTTTCAGCCGCATCTTGTGATTTATTCTTCGCACCGTTATAACGTACTTTTAGATCTTCGCGCATTTCTATGCCACGTTTTGGAGCGAACAGAAGTCCTGCAACGGCGCCGGCTGCAGCGGCAATAAGCACCAATCCCATGCTGTTTGAGCTTTTGCCTGTTGTGTATCGATCGTCTGACATATCTGTCTCCTTCATATATTTGTTACTTAACATATCGTAGTTGATACTCGACAATTGGTATATAAAATTATTTACATGCCAAAAAGTAATAACCGCCCTGGTCGGGCGGTTATGTACTACATCTTGATTTCGACATCACAGCCTGCGGGGAGGCTAAGATTCATAAGACTATCGATTGTTTTTGGCGTAGGCTCAAAAACATCTATCAGGCGTTTGTGTACGCGCATCTCAAATTGTTCGCGGCCTTTTTTGTAAACATGCGGGCTCTTGACGACCGTAAAGGTACTTCGACGAGTCGGCAGCGGTATCGGACCGGCTAAAGTCGCTCCAGTACGTAGCGCAGTGTCGACGATCTGCTTGGCTGCTTGATCGATTACTTTATGGTCATAAGCCTTGAGGCGAATGCGGATCTTCTGCTTTACGTCTGTTTTAGCATCTGCTTTTTTAGTTGGCGTTGTGTCTGCCATTTATATAGCTCCTGTTGTTATACTGTAACCTCTTCCGGAGTTGCAATGATGCGTACCGGACGAGTTCTCAATATGATTTTGTGATGGATTTGATTATAACAGATACAAAAGTATATTTCCAATATTGAAAAAAACGCCATTTCTAGCGTCTTTTTCAATAAAGTAGTTTGTGTACTATTTGTTGATCTTAGTAACAACACCAGCACCAACGGTACGGCCACCTTCGCGGATAGCGAAGCGGAGACCCTGGTCCATGGCGATTGGAGCGAGCAACTTAACTTTGAAAGTTACAGTATCACCTGGCATGACCATCTCTTTGTCAGCTGGAAGCTCAACTTCACCAGTTACGTCAGTTGTACGGAAGTAGAACTGTGGCTTGTAGCCCTTGAAGAATGGTGTGTGACGACCGCCTTCTTCTTTGCTGAGGATATAGACTTCAGCATCAAATTCAGTGTGTGGAGTAATAGTACCTGGCTTAGCAAGGACCTGACCACGCTCGATGTCATCACGCTCAATACCGCGAAGCAGGATTCCGGCGTTATCGCCAGCCTGACCTTGGTCGAGGGATTTCTTGAAGGCTTCAATGCCAGTAACAACTGATTTCTTGGTTGTACGGACACCGACAATTTCAACTTCTTCGTTGATTTTGACAATACCGGATTCGATACGACCGGTTGCGACTGTACCACGGCCTTTGATCGAGAAAACGTCTTCAATAGGCATCAGGAATGGCTTGTCGAGTTCGCGCTTTGGTTCTGGAACGTAGGCGTCCATGGCTGCAACAAGTTCGATGATAGCATCTTCGTTTTTAGCGTCACCTTCGATAGCTTTGGTAGCTGAACCTTTGATGACAGGACAATCGCGGTCAAAGTCGTATTTCGCAAGCAAATCGCGGATTTCTTCTTCAACGAGTTCGACGAGGTCTTCGTCAGCAAGGTCCATCTTGTTCATGAAGACAAGAATAGAAGGAACACCGACCTGCTTTGCAAGCAGTACGTGCTCACGAGTCTGTGGCATAGGACCGTCAGCAGCAGATACAACGAGGATAGCGCCGTCAATCTGTGCAGCACCGGTAATCATGTTCTTGACGTAGTCGGCGTGACCTGGCATGTCAACGTGTGCGTAGTGGCGCTTCTCTGACTCATATTCCTGGTGAGAGGTAGCGATGGTAATACCACGAGCGCGCTCTTCAGGTGCGTTGTCAATTTGGGCGTAATCAACAGCTTTGTTAACTGCAGTAGGCATGCGCTTTGCAAGCACCATGGTGATCGCTGCAGTGAGGGATGTCTTACCGTGGTCAACGTGACCCATGGTTCCTACGTTAACATGAGGTTTAGTTCGGTCGAATGCTTGTGCTGCCATATAGCGGATACTCCTTATTAGATGATTTATAGCATGAGGGTAATTATCTCTGAGAGACGCTCACACGAGTTACTCGAGATAGTATAGGGATATTACAGGGGTTTGTAAAGAGGCCGACTGCCGTTTGACATAACCTAATCTAATTCGGTCATTAAATCGTATCCCTTGTGTCTACTAAGAACCGCCTCGGCCACTTCTATTCTTGTTACCAGTTCACCAGATAACTGTGAATCAACAATCTGATTTGTATCAAAATGATCTAAAGCTGTGCCGTATATGACACGTTCTGCCATCGCAGTAATTACTGGAGCTAAGACGACCGCGCCTAAAGTGGCTGTCATTGACGCCACATTATGATCTATTTCCCAAGCTTTCCGAGATCTCTCAACTGCGTTCAGATAATTGTGCGCTGCATCAAAGACGTTCATTGGTACAACTTAATTTCTATTTCGAATTTTTTGCAATGATCGCTTCAGCGACGTGGCTTGGTACGTCAGCATAGTGGTCCAGCTCCATACTCGAGCTGGCACGACCTTGTGTACTGCTGCGAAGGTTGGTCGTATATCCGAACATTTCGCCAAGCGGTACAAAGGATGTGATTTCTTTGATGCCTGTCGTCAGGTCTTCCATCGATTCGATACGGCCACGCTTACTGTTGAGGTCACCGATGACGTCACCCATGAATTCTTCTGGTGTTACGACGACAACTTTCATGACTGGCTCTAGGAGTACCGGTCCGGCTTTACGGACACCCTCTTGAAGTGCCATTGAACCGGCAATCTTGAATGCCATTTCGTTGGAGTCGACATCGTGGTAACTACCGTCATACAGTTCGGCTTTGACGTCTACGACTGGGTATCCAGCAATGACACCGTTTGCTAAAGCTTCGATGATGCCCTGCTCAACGGGCTTGATGTATTCCGATGGGACTACACCACCCTTGATCGAGTTGATGAATTCAAATCCAGCACCTTGTTCGTTTTGAGACAATCGTAACCATACATCACCGTATTGTCCGCGTCCACCAGATTGGCGAATGAATTTACCTTGGACCTCGACGTCAGATTTGCGAATCGATTCACGGTAGGCGACCTGTGGTGCGCCGATGTTGGCTTCGACAGAGAATTCGCGCTTCATGCGGTCGACAATGATATCAAGGTGAAGCTCACCCATTCCCGAGATAATCGTCTGCCCTGTTTCTTCATCGGTCTTAACTCGGAAAGTTGGATCTTCTTCAGCCAAGCGTTGAAGGGCAATACCCATCTTTTCCTGGTCAGCTTTGGTCTTTGGCTCGATGGCAATAGACACCGGCGGATCTGGGAAAGTGATGTTTTCGAGAACAATTGGGTTCGACGGGTCGCAGAGCGTGTGTCCAGTGGTCGTGCCTTTTAGGCCAACGATGGCGGCGATGTCACCGGCGCCGACTTCAGTAACGTCTTCACGCTTGTCGGCTTGCAAACGGACGATACGGCCGACACGTTCTTTTTCACCAGTTGAGCTGTTCATGACATATGAACCAGCCGTGACAACTCCCGAGTAGACGCGGAAGTAAGCTAGCTTACCGACAAATGGATCGCTGGTGATCTTAAAGGCTAAGGCGGACATAGGATCGGATTCAGAATTTTTACGCTCAATCTGATCACCAGTCTTCGGGTGTGTACCCCATACATTGCCGCGGTCATCAGGAGCCGGTAGATAATCATTGACCAGGTCGAGGACTTTTTCAACCATGACGCCACGTCCGTCGCCGCCAGTTACAATAAAGAATTTACCGGTCAGGGTTGCTGCACGGATAGCGTGCTTAATCTCAGCTTCGCTGAGGCCCTCTTCGCCAACTTCGAAATATTTTTCCATAGTCGCTTCGTCTTCGGCGACGGCGTTTTCAATCAATAGGCTTCGGTAGCGTTTGACTTTGTCCATCATGTCAGCCGGGATTTCAGCTTCGACCATTTCATGGTCAGTGAATTCCTTGTAAGTGTAGGCTTTCATGGCAATCAAATCGACAATGCCGTTGATCGACTGCTCAAAACCGATAGGAAGGTGTATCGGGAAAGCGTGCTTGCTGAGACGAGCGTGAATGGTATCAAGCGATTTATAGAAATCACCGCCGGTTTGGTTGATTTTGTTAATAAAGCAGATGCGAGGCGTGCCGTATTTGTCTGCTTGGCGCCAGACAGTTTCGGACTGCGACTCGACACCCATCTTGCCGTCGAATACAACGCAGGCGCCGTCAAGCACGCGCAAACTACGTTCAACTTCGGCAGTAAAGTCGATGTGACCTGGCGTGTCGATGATGTTGATCTGGTGATTCTTCCAGTAACAAGTAACCGATGCAGCTACAATTGTAATACCACGTTCGCGTTCTTGAGCCATCCAGTCAGTCGTTGTTCCGCCTTCATGTACCGCACCGATTTTGTGCTTCAGCCCAGTTCGGTACAGAATGCCTTCTGTCGTCGTCGTCTTACCGGCGTCAATATGCGCGATGATGCCGAGGTTGCGGATCTTGTCCATTGGTGTTTTCTTGTCTGCCATATATTCCTACTTTCACTTAGTCAATAAAGAGTCTATTTCAGGTGTTATTGCTCTAACCCTCGTGCAATGCCCATTAATGCATTTTTGATTCCAGAGATACGATTTTTACTATCGTGTTCTACGATTAACTCGATAGCTCTGTCTTCATCAATTCCCAGTGCGCCCATATAAAGTCGAACTCTATTTCTGTCTTTTAACGCGTATGATAGCTCTAGAAACTGAGATGCACGATTTTCGGTTGCCGATTCATCGGGATGCGTAACCCAGTATGAATTCCATGCGTCAACATCGGACGGGTCAATTGCTGACAATTCGACATCTTGATCGCGAAAATCCGCCGAACAGCGGTATAGCTCGTCATCATATGATTTAGCTAGCGCGATTATCTCAGCTGAATGGGTTTGGGATGCAAGCATACCTAGATTACGCCGAATTTCATCAGCAACCATTTTCGTTGCTTCGACGGTATACATGTCGAGCGGCGAATCAGGAACTTCAGACATGCTAGGTCCGGGCAAAGTGCGCAAAGGCACGGTTAGCTTCTGCCATCTTGTGAACGTCTTCACGCTTTTTGACTGCTGAACCTTGGCCATTATAGGCGTCCGTCAGCTCTGCAGCGATACGATCGGCCATGCTAATGCCTTTGCGTGCACGGCAGGCTGCAACGAACCACATAGTCGTCAGGTGATTCTGGCGCTGACCATGTACTTCGAAAGGAATCTGGTAGTTGGCACCACCGACACGGCGAGATCGAGTCTCAACATGCGGACGGATGTTCTTCATGGCAGTCTCAAAGACTTCAAGTGGATTTTCGACTTTCAGACGATCTGCAGCTTTCTGCATACCATCATAGACGAGACGTTCAGCCAGCTGCTTTTTGCCGTTCAGCATGACACGGTTGATAAGGCGAGAGACAGGGACGCTGTTATACAGACGATCCGGTGCAATTTCGCGGACTAAAGCTTTAGTTTTCTTACGAGGCATTTTGATCTCCTTGTACTACGGTCGTGTCGGTCGGAAAATGAAATTCAGCTTGTGGGTCGCTGACTTTGAGAGGTGACTCGTCTGCACGATCTATCAGCCATTTCTCCATTTTTCGTGGATCTGATTGATCAGGTATAAAGCCGAAGTCTTTGGCAGTATTGCCCTTAAACATTCTGTTAGATCCAGAAATCATTATTTGCTCGCTTTCTTGGTGCCGTATTTGCTACGGCCTTGTTTGCGGTTGTTGACACCTTGCAGGTCGAGGCTGCCACGGACGATGTGATAACGTACACCCGGAAGGTCTTTGACCCGTCCGCCACGAACGAGCACAACGGCGTGTTCCTGGAGGTTGTGGCCTTCGCCGCCGATGTAGGCCCAGACTTCGTAGCCGTTTGTCAGGCGCACGCGGGCAACCTTACGAAGGGCGGAGTTCGGCTTCTTCGGTGTCTTGGTCGTTACCTTGACACATACACCGCGCTTAAATGGCGCTGGCTTCTCATAGTTTTTGGTTTTGAGGTTGTTCACGACGCGTTGCATAGCTGGTGACTTCGTCTTCGAAGTCACCCGTACGCGTGGCTTGCGAACTAGTTGATTAATTGTTGGCATTATTTCTCCTTATCAATCTACCGCAGCGGGGAGTCGCCATGACCTGTGCCAACTCACTGGCGACTCCTGTTCCCGGCTCGGATTGTTTAATGTAACTGTCTCTAACAATATTGTACTTTAACAGGTATCAGAACTATTTTCAACTATTCAGTCTGCACTGATTTTATAGTGCATTCGTAATGCTTGCCAGTGGCTCCATCATTTCGAGTCCGCTGGTACTGCTAGCGGTTTTACCGTAGCCGGTACCCACTGGGATTTTGCGACCCAGAATGACGTTTTCCTTCAGGCCATACAGCTGATCGATGCGACCACTGGTAGCGGCTGCGATCAAGACACGGGTTGTGTCCTGGAATGACGCGGCACTCAGGAAGGAGTCAGTACTCAGGCTTGACTTGGTGATACCGAGCAACAGCTGATTGTACTGGACTAGTTCCTTCTTATCTTTTGCTAGACGCTCGTTGGCATCAACGACGGCGAGCTTACTGACGATGTCACCGGTAACGAATTCACTGTCGCCAGCATCTTCGATCTGCACGCGGCTGAACATCTGGCGCACAATGATCTCAAGGTGCTTATCAGCAATATTCTGGCCCTGACCAGCAAACATACCAAGGATTTGGTTCATGATGTAACGCTGGGTTGGCTCAACACCTTGCAGACGCAGTAGGTCTTGCAGATTGATCGAACCATTTGTTAGACGCTGTCCAGCTATAACTTCATCACCGTCCTTGACGAACAGTTGCTTGTAGCCGGGGATTTCGTAGCGTACGACACTTTGGCGGACAGGTATGATGATGATTTGCTTATCAGTCACCTCTACTTTACCGGCCATAGGTGCGATCAGTGGTTGCGCACCGCTATCTTTGCTGGCAACAACATCACCGATTGCAATGTCAGATCCGGTTGCGACTTGTACTTTACGTTCACCGATTTCAAGGATCACGTTTTCTTTGTCGTGCGCTGTAACTTGAACGACATAGTGATCGCCCTCTTCCCAAGTATTAGCTGTACCACCGACGTCAGTCAGATAAGCCTGACCCTTTGGTGTTCGAACTTCGAAGAGTTCTTCGACACGGGAGAGACCCTGTGCAGTATCGTCGGCAAGTGAAGCGCCGGAACGGTGCTTAGAGTCGAGTGACAGCTGCGTACCTGGCTCACCGATTGACTGTGCGGCAATAACACCGATCGGGTGGTGGCTGGCAACCTTCAGTCCGGTTGCTGGGTCGACGCCGTATGATTTCTGTGGAACACCGCGAACTGAAGTACAGCTCAGGGCGCTCATGATGCGGACACCATCAATTGATTCATCAGCCTCAATTGCTGCCGCAGCTTCAGGACTAAATTGCTCACCAGCTTTGATGTGTTTCTTCACATCTTCAGCGGCAAAGCGACCGATTAAGCGTGAACCGTAACTAACGCCAATAGCAGCTGCATCCTCGCGGAGCATTGCAAAGCCGGGGTCAGTGGTTTGATCGTCTTCATCAATCGTAAAGACATCTTGTGAGACATCAACGAGACGACGAGTCAGATAGCCGGCATCAGCTGTCTTGAGGGCGATGTCGATGAGTGCTTTACGAGTACCACGGGTACCGGTGAAGTATTCAAGTGGGTTTAGACCTTGAATGTATCCGGACTTGATAGGCAGCTCGATGGCGCGGCCGGATGCATCGGACAAAACTCCAAGCATACCGACTGCGTTATTCATCTGAGAAATGTTACCACGGGCACCTGAGTTGATTGCGATTGCGGTTGCGCTGTCGCGGCCTTTCATTTGTTCAGACAAGGCGTCCTGAACTTTGGCTTCGACTTTTGTCCAGTTGTCGACAGTGAGACGGTAGCGTTCATCTTCGGTAATGAATCCACTTTCAAATTGTTCGGATATAGCAGCCGAGCGTGTATCGCCGGCTTCGAGCATCTCACTCATGCCTTCGACTTCTTGGAAGTCGCCCATGCCCATCGACAGGCCTGACAGTGTTGCGTAGTAAAATCCAAGATCTTTCAATTTGTCGGCTAGTTCGGCAGTAATTTCCTGACCGTAACGGTGATAGGCGTCGGCAAGAACTTTCTGCAGCCGCTTTTTGGTCATTGGCTCATCCTGGAATGGGAAATCTTCGGGGAAGGTTTCGTTGAAGAGCAACCGGCCAAGTGTTGTTTCGCGGCGCTCACCACGGAACGGTACACGGATCCGGTTTTGCAGCGTCAGGCTACCAGCATCAAGTGCCAGTACAGCTTCATTGATATCACTAAAGCCGCGAACTTCCTGGCTGATGCCGGGACGGTCGTATGTCAGATAGTAACAGCCGAGCACAATGTCCTGTTCAACATGTAGGATTGGCGAACCGTCAGCTGGCTTCAGCAGGTTTTTGTTGGCAGCCATAATGTCGCGGGCTTCAGCTTGCGCTTCGTCGGAGAGTGGCAAGTGAACAGCCATCTGGTCGCCGTCGAAGTCGGCATTAAAGCCCTTACAGACGAGCGGGTGCAGCTGGATGGCGCGACCTTCTTTAAGGACGGGCTGGAAAGCCTGGATAGACAAACGGTGCAGAGATGGCGCACGGTTCAGAAGTACGTATTTGCCCTTGATGACTTCATCGAGTGCATCCCAAACGGCTATCTCACCGGTTTCAATCATGCGAGTTGCTGAGCGAATGTTGTGAGCCAGTTCTTTTTCGATCAGTTCACCGATGACAAATGGCTTGAATAATTCGAGGGCCATCATCTTCGGCAGACCACACTGGTGAATCTTGAGTTCAGGACCAGATACGATAACAGAACGACCAGAGTAGTCAACGCGCTTACCAAGCAAGTTCTGACGGAAGCGTCCCTGCTTGCCTTTCAGTAGGTCGCTCAGTGATTTCAGGCGGCGGCGCTGGCCAGTTGCGGCGACAGCACGGCCACTGCGGGCATTGTTGTTATCAATCAAAGCATCAACGGCTTCTTGTAGCATGCGCTGCTCGTTGCGGCGAATAACTTCTGGAGCATTCAGATCCATCAATTTCTTCAAACGGTTGTTGCGGTTAATGACGCGGCGATAGAGATCATTCAGATCTGACGTCGCGAAACGGCCACCTGTCAGCTGTACCATTGGTCGAAGGTCTGGAGGAATAACCGGCAGTACCGAAACGCACATACTTGACGGCTTGATACCGGCGCGGTCCATTGATTCAAGCAAACGAAGTCGCTTCATGATCTTTTTCTTGCGCTGGCCTTTAGCTTCATCAGCTTCAGCGCTGAGGCTCTCGATCAGTTCTTTGAGGTTGATTTGCTCGAGCATTTCGCGCAGTGCTGCGCCGCCCATACCGACTTCAATCAGATCTTGCAGATCTTCAGGGAGGTTACGGTAATCGGTTTCGTTGATGAGGCTTAAGCGCTGCAGGCTGGTAAGCTGGGATTTGAGCAGTTCAAAATCAGCCGCAGTCTCTTCCTGCTCTTTGGTCTGCAGTTCTGCAAGAGTCTTGATGCTAGCATCTTCCTTCTTAGCTTCTGCTTCATAGCGGTACTTGATCGCTTCTTTGGCAGCAGCGAATTCAGCTTCCTTGTCAGCAAGCATTTGGTCGCGCTTGGCAGTGTCGACTTTTTTGACGATGTAACTCGCAAAATATGCCACGCGCTCTAAATTTTTGACGGTCAGGCCAAGGAGGAGACCGATAGCAGATGGTGTTCCACGGAGGAACCAAATGTGTGCCACGGGAACAGCCAGACTAATGTGGCCCATGCGTTCGCGGCGGACAATACTTTTTGTCACCAGCTCGCCGTTCTTGTCGACAGCGGCTTCACGTGAACGCACGCCCTTGTATTTAGCGTCGTGCGGATTGATATCCTTAACTGGTCCGAAAATACGCTCACAGAACAAGCCATCGCGTTCGGGCTTTTGAGTCCGGTAGTTAATCGTCTCGGGTTTCGTTATTTCTCCGTAACTCCAATCTAGAATATCTTCTGGACTGGCAACAGCCAAGCGTACGGCTGTAAAATCGGAAATACTAGTGCCGTATGAATATTTGCGCATTAGGCTGTCTCCTCACTATCATTTTGGGTAACATTTATTTCAGTGCCTTCATCAGTAGCTGCTGCGACAGATAGTACTGCTTCTGCATCAATGGTGTGCACTTCATCATCGACGTCAATGACGCTAAATTCATCGAGTGAATCGTCCTCGCTCATTTCAATATCGGATACTGATGGCTGCGGAACCTCGACTTCAGCCAGGGAAGCTGCCTCTTCTTGAATGTTTGTTGCAAGAATGTTCTCGGCGTCAATAACTTCGTTAGCATGTGTATCGATGAGGTCAACTTTCAGACCGAGACCTTGCAGCTCTTTGACGAGCACGTTGAACGATTCTGGGACTTTTGGTCCGACAATCGGAGCTTTCTTAATGATTGACTCATAGGCCTTGGAACGTCCGTAGACGTCATCAGACTTGATAGTCAGCATTTCCTGCAACGTCGTCGCGGCGCCGTAGGCTTCGAGAGCCCAGACTTCCATTTCTCCAAATCGCTGTCCACCGTTTTGAGCTTTACCACCAAGTGGCTGCTGCGTAACCATGGTGTATGGTCCGGTTGAGCGAGCGTGAATCTTATCGGCGACCATGTGATTCAGCTTGATCATGTACATAGATCCGACCGTTGTGCGTTCTTTGAAAGCTTCGCCGGTACGACCGTCGTATAGTTGCTGTTTGCCATCTTCCGGCAGGCCGACTTCACTGAGCAGACTGCGGATCTTGTCACCAGATACACCGTTGAATGACGGACTGGCTACTTTGATGCCTAGTGCTCGTGCTGCCATACCGAGGTGTGTCTCGAACAATTGTCCGATGTTCATACGGGATGGAACACCGAGTGGGTTGAGGACAATGTCGAGAGGCGTGCCATCTTCAGTAAATGGCATATCTTCGATTGGAAGAATTTTAGCGATCACACCCTTGTTACCGTGACGACCACCGAGTTTATCTCCTACGGAAATTTTGCGCATTTGTGCGACGAACACCTGGATCTGCATGATGACGCCAGCTTTGAGTTCATGACCGTTTTCGCGGGAGAACACCTTAACGCCGACAACTTTGCCGTGCTTACCATTACTCATGCGCTGCGAAGTATCACGAACTTCCTTGGCTTTTTCACCGAAAATGGCACGAAGCAATCGTTCTTCTGAGCTAAGCTCTTGTTCACCCTTGGGTGTAATTTTACCGACCAGGATGTCACCGGCATGAACTTCAGCGCCAATCCGGACAATACCATCTTCATCGAGGTGACGTAGTGTTTCCTCGGAAACATTCGGAATATCACGTGTTACGACTTCCGGTCCCAGCTTGGTTTCACGGACTTCAAGCATGAAATCAACGATGTGAACGCTCGTCAAAGTATCATCTTCGACTAGACGGCGAGAAATGATGATGGCGTCCTCGAAGTTGTATCCAGCCCACGGCATGAATCCAACGAGTAGGTCTTTACCAAGTGCCAGTTCGCCGTTTTGAATAGACATACCTTCGATCAGGACGTCGCCGGCTTTGACGTTGTCCCCAGTGTTGACGACGATCTTCTGATTGATACTGGTTCCTTCGTTGCTGCGTACAAAATGCTGGGGCTCGTAAGTAACGGCGCCGTCTGCATAACGTACGACGACAGCATCGCCGGAAGCCTTGATGACTTCGCCGTCACCTGTCGCTAGAACAACCTGGCCGGTGTTACGGGCGGCAACCGATTCAAGCCCGGTACCAACGATTGGTGACTGCGGCTGAATCAGCGGAACTGCTTGGCGCTGCTGGTTGGAGCCCATGAGCGAGCGGTAAACATAGTTTTTCTCAATGAATGGAATGAGACCGGCCGATGATCCGATAATCTGATTTCGGGCGGCATCCATGTAGGTAACGTCATTAGAGTCGACTTCGCTTGATTTCAGGCGGTTTCGGGCACTGACGCGTTCGTCAATAAAGTAGCCGTTTTCATCCAGTTCGCTACCGGCTCCAGCAATGACTGCCACTTCTTCAGCATAGGCATCAAGATAGACGATTTCGCTGGTGACCTTGGCACGAATTGGCCAGGTAACCTGCTCGGTAACCTTGGCAAGCTTCGCTGCATCGGCGCTAGTGATCGTCTTGCCTTCAGCAACGATGACTTTGCCGTCAGCATCTTCCAAATTGACGGCAGCGATGTGACCTTCTGCGTCAGCGGCAGTGATTGCATTTACTACCTTACGGTATGGTGTTTCAACAAATCCATATTCGTTGATGCGGGCATAATTAGCCAGGTTTAATACCAAGCCAATGTTTGCGCCTTCTGGTGTTTCAACGGCACAGATACGGCCATAGTGTGTGGCGTGGGCGTCACGGACTTCAAAGCCGGCGCGCTCACGGGACAGTCCACCTGGACCCATCGAACTTAAGCGGCGCTTGTGGGCAAGTTCGGACAACGGGTTGATCTGGTCCATGAACTGTGACAGCTGAGAGCTGGCGAAGAATTCGCGGACAGCCGCAACAACTGGTCGAGCATTGATAAGCTGGCCAGGTTGGACAGTTTCGATCTCGCTCATGCTCATACGATCTTTGGTGTTGCGCTCCATGCGAAGCAGACCGATGCGGAATTGGCGCTGCACCAGCTCACCAACCAATTTGACACGGCGGTTTGCCAGTGAATCGATATCGTCAGCCGGTTCCTGTGTGTTGTTCAGGCGAATAATCTCAGCGATGATAGCTTCGAGGTCTTCAAGCCGCATGACACGGTTCTCGGTAGTATTCGGCACGTCGAGGTCAAGACGCTTGTTGATCTTGTAGCGACCAACGCGGCTGAAGTCAAAGCGTTTGAAGTTGTAGAACATATTCTCAAGCAGTGATCGGGCGTTGTCGACAGTCGCAAGGTCACCTGGGCGAAGACGGCGGTATACTTCGATCAGAGCGTCGTTTTGGCCTTTGGCTGGATCCTTTTCAAGAGTGGCATCCAGGTAGCTCAGCTTACCTTGATCAACATGCTTAAATGAATCTTTCATGCGCGCTTCAGACATACCGAGTGCTCGCAACAATGTGGTAACTGGAATTTTGCGCTTGCGGTCAATTTTGACATAGACTGCGCCGTTTGCAGCTGTTTCGAATTCCAGCCATGCACCGCGGCCAGGAATGACCTTGGCGCCGTACAGTGCGCTAGAACCATGCTGATCAGCGGTAAAGAAAACACCAGCTGATCGAATAAGCTGAGATACGACGACACGCTCAGCGCCGTTTATAACAAAAGTTCCCCGAGTTGTCATCCATGGGTAGTCGCCAAGGTAAATTTCCTGCTCTTTGACTTCACCGGTAATTTTGTTGGTCAGTTCAACCGTTGCTTTCAGCGGAGCGTCGTATGAAACGTTATTTTCACGAGCGGCCGCTTCGGTCATTTTTGGTTCGTCAAAGTGATAATCTTTGAATGAAAGTGATAATTTAGTGCCGGTGTAGTCATCAATTGGACTGATTTCTGCGAGTAATTCACCTAGGCCTTCAGCCACAAACCATTTAAATGACTCGTTCTGATGATCGACCAGGCTTGGTAAATCGATTGCGTCATCTGCCTGCGTGTAGAAAACACGTGAGCTTTGTAATGTAGTGTCGT
This sequence comes from Candidatus Saccharimonadales bacterium, assembly GCA_036388415.1. Taxonomy (NCBI): domain Bacteria; phylum Candidatus Saccharimonadota; class Candidatus Saccharimonadia; order Saccharimonadales (SeqCode); species Saccharimonadales bacterium (SeqCode). Next base: position 336,810 of record DASVRW010000002.1, read on the forward strand.
TCTTAGCGTTTTTAATCATAAGCTAGTAACAATGCCCCCTGCTAAAAATTGATAATGTACAAGCGTTGTCCACCTGCATATATTTCTGTTGGCTTCTGTTGTAACTCAAATATCAATATACATACAGCCTCGTGCAGCTGCTGCGTAATACACTTGTGCGTTTGCATATATAGTTTGAATTGTTGTAGTTTTCGCGCGAAGGTTAACTACGTACAGGGTTTTTGGACGTTGACATTGCTTTCACAACTACATCAAACATCTCCGAACGTACACTACTTCTTACATAGTACTATGAAGGAAGCGACATTAAATGTCAACAATCTGCGTTATTTTGTCAATGCTAATTATAACTGCGCAAACGGCGTCATTTTAGTTGTTCTTTTGGCGGATTACTGACAATCTTGTCAACGATGCCGTATTCGAGTGCTTCCTGAGCAGTCAGCCACTTGTCGCGTTCCATATCGGTGTGGATTTTTTCTGGTTTTTGCCCAGTGTTTTTGGCCATGATTTCCTCAAGTAGTTTTTTGATGCGCAGTGATTCTCGCAGATCAATTTCCTGATCAGTGATTTTGCCGCGAGTTCCGCTCGAAGGCTGATGAATCATGACCGTGGAATGCGTCAACAGTTGGCGCTTGCCTTTAGTACCTGAACTCAGCAAAAAAGCTGCTGCTGAGGCCTGAATGCCAATGCCGACAGTCTGTACGTCGTTAGTAATAAACTGCATGGTGTCGTATACCGCTAGCGCATCGTACACGCTGCCGCCAGGGCTGTTGATATAAAAGAAGATATCTTTTTTGGCGTCTTCAGCCTGCAAGAAGAGTAACTGCGCGACAATAACATTCGCACTAGCTTCATTAACGTCTGAGCCAAGGAATATAATTCGTTCCTTTAGTAACCGGGAGTAGATATCGTAGGCTCGTTCAAATCGGCCTTCACTTTCGACAACGGTTGGAATTAATACTGACATACTTACCTCCTCGGTTATTGTATTTGCAATCATGCAATGCGCATTTGATGTATTATCGTACGCACTAAACATGCAAATCTATAGATTTATGATACAAAACTAGCACTCTCAAGTCAAGAGTGCTAGTTTAGAATAACGTAACTTTAGGCTTTGGCGGGTGTCGTTTTATTCTTGGAGGCGTAGCCGACTAGTTTAGCGACGGTATGCTCGCTCAACAGACGTGATGCCAGCTCACGCTTATTCTCCAGCTTATCAAGTTCGGCTTGCATGGCTGGATCCTGATATTGACCCTTTAAAAGCTGCAGGCGCATATCAAGCTCTTCGGGACTAACTTCAACTTTTTCACGATCTGCTATTTCAGCCAGCACCAAGCCAGCTTTGACGCGCATTTCAGCGCCAGGGCGGTTTTTGACGCGGTGTTCTTCATCGGTAACGCCCTCTTCAGCAAGGTGCTCCTCCCAGGTTTGACCACGGTAGACAACATTTTGGCGCTCTTCACGCTCCAAGCGGGAAAGCTCTTCTTCGATCAGCGACTCCGGAACGGATACCTGCGATTTCTCAGTAATGTTGGTAAGAAGTTCACTTTCGTAATCACGATCATTCTGATATTCACGCTCGCTGGTAATCTGCTTTTTGATGTCAATACGAAGCTCGGCTAGCGATTTAAACGGACCAGCCTTAGCGGCAAAGTCATCATCTTCTTTTGGTAGTACGACTTCGTTAACCTTCGTAACTGTAGCAGTAAAGGTGACTTTTCGTCCCTGCAACGTCTTGACTCCATAATCTTTTGGAAATTCAAGCGTGAATTCACGCTCTTCACCGGATTTCGCACCTACCAGATGCTCTTCGAAACCGGGTATAAAGGTATTGCTGCCAAGTACCAAGGGATAGTCTTTGCCGTCACCGCCTTTGATAGGCTCACTCGTCTTTGCATCAACGCCGACAAAATCAATCCAGACTTCATCTTTTTCGGCAGCAGCGCGTTCGACTGGTTGTTTTTCAGCCATTCGAAGCCGAAGATTCTGGACAACTTCATCGACGTCTTTGTCAGTGATTTTAACTGGCTTTTTGGTGAGACTGATCTTTTTGTAGTCCGCGAGTTTCACTTCCCCGATAATATCGAGTTCAGCTTCAAACTCAAGCGTTGTAAAGGGTACGAATTTTTTGACGGTTACCTGAGGCTGGGACACCGGGCGGACGTTTTGCTCGGTCAGCGCCATGCCGTACATACGGTTAAGGGCAGCATCGAGAAAATCAGACTGCAATGTCTGCTGATTAATATTCTTTTCAACGAGCTCCATAGGGACCTTGCCGGCACGAAAGCCAGGGATTTTAACATTCCGCTTTAGGCGCAGTAGCGTCTCACGCTTGGTGTCTTCGAGGAGCTGAAGGTCAGCATCAAACGTTAATTTGATACGAGTGTCGGTAAGTTGAGTCTTTTGTACTTGCATAAGGAGTTATTGTAGCAGAATAGCTCGCTTTTGACCAGAGACACTGTTCGAAATAGATAAGCACAAGCGACATGCAAACGGAGAATTATTCCTCGTCATCAGTCCGGCGGTAATCTTTGACGATACTGACGATGCGATCGATGCCATGCTTTTCTTCGATACCTGTCTGCAAGTTTTTGATGGTATAGTGGCCGGTTTCAAGCTCATTTTCGCCGATAATAATGACGTAGTGGATACCTTTTTTCTCAGCTGTCTGTAATTGAGCGCCGATCTTGCGGCCCGACACATCAACTGCCAGGTTCAGTCCGGCGACACGAAATTCGGCAATCGGTTTTTGGGCCTGCGCGGCAATCTCGCCGACCAGAACGACGTAGGCATCGGTTTCAGGGTGGAGCGTAGGCATTAAATCATGCAGCTCAAGGAAATTAGCTAACGTAACGTCTCCGAAGCCAAAGCCGACCGTCGGAACTGGCGCAACGCCAAACAGGCCAACTAAGCCGTCGTATCGTCCACCACCGAGCATCGCGCGATTATTGTCGGGATGAGCGTCAAATACTTCAAATACAATGTCGGTATAATAATCAAATCCGCGCATAATCGTCGGGTCAAATTCGGCATTGGTAATGCCAGCTTCTTCCAGCATTGTCATCATTTCCTGCAAAGCAACGACAGACGGATGTCCCTGTAAATGTTGTGGCAGCATGGTGATGCGCTTTGCCTGCAGTACGTCCAGCAATTGCTCGACAATACCCTGATCACGCTGAGACTGCGTACACAGCCCATCAACTTGAGCAATGAACTGGGCGTGATCGAGCTTGTGCATGCGGTCAATTAGTTTGCTCATGCTATATGCCTGCACCTCATCAAGGCCAAGATAATTGCGGAGCGTGTAGTCTGTGAATTTCCGGCTGTTGACTTTGACAGTATACATATTTCGTTTTGCCCGGAACGACTGCAGCATCGTATCAATCAGTAAAATTATCTCATATTCAGCCTGCACGTCGGCGACACCGAATATATCGACATTCAGCTGCCAGTGTTCGCGGAGTCGGCCACGCTGCGGTCGCTCGTAGCGCCATAAATTCGGAATGCTGTACCATCGTAACGGGTACGCCAGTTCCTGGCGGCGGGCTGCCACCATCCGGCTGACTGTCGGCGTCATTTCAGGTCGTATGACAACTTGCCGCCCGCCACGGTCCGTAAAGGCATAGGTTTGTTCATTAACAATTTCTTCGCCGGATTTTGCTAAATATAAATCTAGGGATTCAAGTATTGGAGCGTCATACTCTTCGTAGCCAAACTGTTCGACGGCACGGCGAATGGTGTCGAATATATATTTTTGCTTACGCTTGTCTTCCGGATAGAAGTCGCGAGCGCCTTTATAGGGTTGTGTTGATAATGCCATAGTTAAGTTAAGTATACGCTAGCTGTTTGCAAAGTTATGGTGGGGATGAGAGGACTTGAACCTCCACGCCTTTCGGCACTAGTTCCTAAAACTAGCGTGTATACCAATTTCACCACATCCCCGTCGATGTATTGGCGTTCTACTCTGGTGATTATACAAATTCGATTGATATTTGTACATGCCTGTACTTATTGACAAAATCAGCACTACGCCTGATGATGAAGCTAAAGATTAAATCATATAAGGATCAACATTGAGATTATTTCGTACCGATAGAAAATTGACAGGCAGCTGGGATCTAATTTTACCGAGCATACGGCTGGTTCGTGACAACCTGTGGCCAGTGTTTTACCTAGGTTTTTTACCCGGCTTGCTCACACTTACTGGATATAGTATGGCCGAAAGCACGATTCAGCCAGCAAGCCAAATGCCGCCAATTGATGGCCGAGCAGCTACTGGCCTTGTCATGATGCTTATTGGAACTCTTTGGACTATTCTAGCGTACCCTGGCTTACTAAAACTTCAGCTAAAAGCCGTGCGAGGCGAACAGCCGGATGCAGTGGAGTGTCTCAAACAAGGCTTACCCCGGCTGGTGCCATTTATTATGACGACGGTGCTTGTGGCAATACTGTTAGTATTTGGATTAATTGCCTTCATCATACCTGGCCTTATTCTGCTGCGCGGTTTCTACCTCTCGATGTATTATGTCGTTGATCGTAATCTAGGTCCTGTTGATGCTCTCAAGCAAAGTTATAATGATTCTAAGCCGCACGCTGGCTACATATGGGGACTGATCGGTGTCGCGCTGATAATTGCGTTCCTCAGTTCTGGACTTGATGAAATTCCAGTTGTGGGCTATGTCCTAAGCTTGGCATTTGGATATATCTACTCCTTTGCTCCCGCTATTCGTTATAACGAAATAACCTCTGCAGCCCCAGAATTGCCCAAAGACCCGGCATATCCGAAGCTATAATTTGCGGTAAAACACCAGCTGCGCATCGCCGTAACTCTTGCTTGTGAGTACTGTGACGCCGGGAAATACACGCACCGGTTCATTGCCCGGCCAGGACAGAACAAACACGCCGCCAGGCTTGACCTGCACCATCAGCGTCTGCAGCAGCTGCGGCCGTATGTCGTCATATGGCGGGTCAGCGAGCACAATATCAAATGTTTTATCCCGGTTATTTCGTGACCAGCCAGCGACATTTTTACGCATCACTATCACCTGCTCAGATAGATTGAGTAGAGCAATATTTGCTTGAATTGTTTGGTGTGCTTCTTTGTCGACGTCAATGGCAAGTGCCGAGGCGGCACCGCGGCTGATTGCTTCAAAACTGAGCGCTCCGCTGCCAGCGAACGCATCGAGCACTGTCAAGCCATCAATGTCACCAAGTATGTTAAACAAGGCACCACGTATTTTGTCGCCCATCGGATGCGTCCGATGTCCGCGCGGGGCATCAAAGGTACGTCCGCCAAGCTGGCCCGCTATGATTCTCATGCTGGCTCCGCAATCAAATTTGCATCGCAGAGCGCTGCAAACCATGATAATGTTACAATCCGAACCATTCGCGGCGCTAGCTCGCGTCGTATATCGCGTGTTAGTTTTGGTGTCCAGCCCTGTTCATAAAATCGCACATATAAATCATACGAGGCAATTTCGCGGGCATAGCGATGAAATATCTCGACAATACCATGCTGCCGGATCGCTATCAGGTCTTCCCGCGTCGGCAGAGCTTTTTTGAGACGCATCGGCGCCATGATCGAATAGGCTCCGCCTTCAAACATAGCATGGGTCGTCAAAAGTCCTTTTGGACCAATCAGCTGGAAACTGCGCCGTAGTGAATCACGACGGTTGTCGCCTTTGACGTAGGCCCGCCCAACCAGACCTTTGCGACTATGGCGGACGTCACCACGCAGCGCTTCAAGCTCTTTTTCGTACGGATAATGATGTGCAGGTGTCAAGCCGTCCACGAGTGCATGAGCCAGCCAGGCAGCTTCAAAACCGCTCCGTATTTCATCCCTGGCAGCCAGTGCAGTTACCAAATTCGTATAATGGTCGCTGATAAGATAGTGCAGGCTGGTGTCAGCTTCATCGAACGGATCGATGAAATGCCAGGGCTGCTCAACATTTTCTTTGTTCTTGAGCTTAGCCGCATCTGGACCATTGCGGCCTTCAAAATGAATAATTTGCGGCAGCGCCGGGAAAAACACGTCCTTGTCATGCAAAGACAGCAGATGGCGATAGGCGACTTTGTCGATTTTTTGATGCGCATGGAGAAAAACGGCGTACATATGTGTCAGTCAATCCAAATTCTATCAGTTCAAATTAGTCACGGCACTGAGTTTGGCCACTTGACTACTGAGATAAGGATATTGTAACAAATTCTCCTGCTTGTCGATAAATGTCTGGGCTGCCGTTCGAGCTTTGGCTATCAATTTGCTATCGGTCAGTGAGGCGACACGCAGGTCGAGCTGCCCGTGCTGCATTGTGCCATATATGGCGCCGGGGCCGCGGATTTGCAAATCGAGCTCAGCCAGTTTAAAGCCGTCAGTCGAACTTTCCAGGGCTCGCAGCCGGCGGCCCGGCTGTTTTGAGTCGCTCATCATAAGGTAACAGTAGCCTTGGTCTTTGCCACGGCCAACTCTGCCGCGCAGCTGATGGATCTGAGCCAACCCAAAGCGCTCAGCACCTTCAATCAGCATGATACTGGCGTTCGGCACATCAACGCCAACCTCAATCACTGTCGTCGATACCAAAATATCAAGTTTATGCTCAATAAACTGCTGCATAATGGCGTTCTTTTCGTCGGCTTTCATTTTGCCATGCAATAGTCCAACGGTCCGATGCTTAAAATCTTTTTTACGTAATACTTCGTACATTTCTTCGGCCGACACCGCCGGCATCATGTCTGACTCAGCGATCAGCGGACAAACCACAAACATCTGACGCCCCTGCGATAGCTCACTTTCGATCTGAGCATAAAGCTGTGGACGCGAATTGGGTGAAACAATTTTTGTCATAATTTCAATTCTGCCGGGTGGTTTAGCATCGAGTATAGAAATATCCAGCTCACCGTAGAGGGTGAGTGCCAACGACCGCGGAATCGGCGTTGCCGTTAGGCTCAGCACATGCGGCATGTGACCAGCCTTGGATTGCAGTCTGGCACGCTGTCCAACACCAAAGCGGTGCTGCTCATCAATGATAATGAGTTCGAGTTTCGACATATCAACCGTATCTTGTATCAGTGCATGCGTGCCGATGATAAAACGGATATGACCTTTAGCAATGTGTTCATGCGCGCTGCGTTTTTGAGCCGGTTTCATGCCACCGACGAGTAAGCCTACTCGATCGCCGTACCCGAGCGGTGCGAGTAGACGCTGCAACGTCTCGGCATGCTGTCGGGCTAGTAGCTCGGTTGGTGCCATCAGTGCGACTTGATGCCCATCGTAGAGCACCATGAGTGCCGCCATGGCAGCTACGACAGTTTTGCCCGAGCCGACGTCGCCTTCGACGAGCCGGTTCATGGGTTGGGTCTTTTGCATATCCTGAAATATTTGCCAACAGACTTTGCGCTGCGCGTCAGTCAAATCAAACGGTAAATGCTTTACAAAATTTTTTGCCACTGACTCACGAAATGGCACAGCCGGCGCTTGTTCAAGTTGCAGATCATATTTATTCCGCAGTGCGGCCAACGTCAGCACAAATACCTCTTCAAACCCAAGGCGGCGTCGTGCTTGCTCGAGATTTTCCATATCCGCCGGAAAATGCATAGCCATGACTGCCTCGCCCCGGCTCATAAAATGCTCTTGCTCAATTAACCACGCAGGCATCGTTTCAGACAACGTACGGACAAGTGGTACAACCTGGCTTAATACTGCGCGGATTTGCCTCGAAGTAAAACCTTTTGTTTCGCGGTAAATTGGCAAAACGCGAGCTGCCTGCAACGGAAAATCGCTTGTCAATTCGATTGACGGATTCATAATACTCAGCCGCTGATGACTAAGCTCAAAATTACCGGAAATATAGTAATCTTGGTTGTGTTGCAATGAAGCTGCCCGATACGGCTGATTGAACCAGATGAGCCGGACACTACTGGTAGTATCGCTTGCAACCGCCTCGGTTACATGCATCCCGCGTCGTACATAGCGGCCTGAAACCTGCTTGATAGATGCCTGTATTGTGACAGCGCCTGGCTGCAAGGCTTCAATTGGCGTCAAATGTGAATAATCTTCATAACGCCGCGGATAATAGTCAATCAAATCACCGATGGTACGCAGACCGAGAACTGCAAACTTTTTGGCAAATGCCGGCCCGACGCCCTTTAATGCGGTCAACTCAGTCGCTAATGTCATATACAACCATTATAAAGAAATATTCGCGCATAATACGGTGAACTACAGATTCCACACACCCGAGCCACATTCTTAAATGTTACTTGGCTTTTTTGACGAGCAGAAACACGCTGGGGCCAAAGTAACTGTGAGCTAGTGCGGGCTGCAGAATTCCTTCGACAGCTAGCATAATGCTTTTCGGAAGGATTTTTTTCAGGCCTGGACTGCGCAGGTTTGAAACTGATAATATACGTTCAACTTTTAGACCGGCGTGGGCGAGTTGTTTTATGACCGTCTTCGGATTATGATTCACGAAAGCAATTTCATCTTTGGTCCGGTGCTCGGCGGAGCGGATGTCGACTGGCTGCGTCGGCAGTTTTTTGCGCTGCATGATGTGTTTGACGCGGTTGCGGGCATGGCTGTAATTCGCAACTTCAATTATTGCGTAACCATCTGATGCAAGTACGCGGTTGATTTCAGTAAACTCTGCCGAAGGCTCTGGTAAGTGGTGCATGACACGAACCATTGTCAGCAGATCGACCGAGCTGTCTGCAAATTTCAGATCATCGGCTTGTAATAATTTACGGTCAATTTCCGGGTGATCTTTGAGGTAGTCTTTAGCGATGTCGAGTTGTTGCTGGCTCGGCTCTGCCAATGTTACTTTAGCAGCATATTTTTCAAGCAATACGCAGAGACGGCCATAACCTCCGCCTACGTCGACGGCATTACGGAATTTCTTACCCTCTAACAAGCGCTTGACTGCCATTTCTTCGGCGGCATGTTCGTAATCCCGTCCATCCCAATAGTGAAGGTAGTTGTGATTCGGGTCATTGTACTGGTCGGCTTTTTTGTGCGTTTTCGAATTCGATAGTTGTGTGGCTTTTTGCATATTACTAGTTTACACTAACCCTTTATATTTATTTACAATTACTGCAGTTCTACTAGCGCTGCGTCCCGGAATTTTTTGCCTTTTTTGACTAACAGCCGGCCATTGGTAAAATCGCTCGATTGCAGCGTCTCGCGGGCTACTTTTTCACCGTTGATTGCAACCGCATTGCCCTGAATCAGGCGGCGGGCCTCGGACACAGAAGCAGCTAGGCTGGCTGATACGAGTACCTCGAGCAAAGATCCGTCAGCCGATGAACTAACAACTGGCATTTCGGATCGCAAGATTTGAATAATGCGCTCGTCTGCCTCAGCGATTGGTTGTGCGCCTGTCAGATACTGCGTAACTAGCTCAGCCGCTTCCATTTGCTCCGCACCATGGACCAATGCTGTCACCTGGCGGGCCAGTTGGATTTGCGCATAGCGAGCAGATTTATCAGCCTGATGCATTGCCATAATTTTATCTACCTCATCTTTTTGCAGTTCAGTTACTATTTTCAGGTAGCCTTCGACACCTTCATCATCGACGTTAATCCAAAATTGATAAAACTGTGTCGGCGAAGTTTTGGCCGGATCAAGCCAAATAGCGCCGTCTTCGCTTTTTCCGAATTTTTTGCCCGTAGCCTTGTTGATGAATAAGTTTAGCGTCATGACATCCACGGATGCGCCGCGTGCCCGACGGATTAGCTCAACACCTGATAAGCAGTTTCCCCATTGATCAGATCCGCCGAGCTGCAAGGTAACCCCTTCAGTGTCGTACAAATGTAGATAATCCATACCTTGCAGGATTGTGTAGCTAAACTCTGTGTAGCTGATGCCTACCCCACCTTCACCAATACGATTAGCAATATAGTCCCGTTGGACCAGCGGTGTCATGCTAAAGTGCTTACCGATGTCACGGAGAAAGGTCAGCACTGGCAAGTCACGTGTCCAATCAAGATTATTAACCAGTTTAAAGTCATGACCGCGCAAAATAATTTGCAGCTGTTCGGCAGCTCGGGCGACATTGTGCGCAATCGTTTCTTCGCTCTGCAGGATGCGTTCTTTGTCCTTGCCGCCTGGATCGCCAATCAGACTGGTCGACCCACCGGCTAAAAGCACGCCTTTGTAGTTGTGCCTGAGGTAACACTTCGCGAACATCATGGCTGCAAGATTACCGACGGTCTGCGAATCTGCCGAAGCATCAAACCCGAGATAAAAGGTACGCGGCTCAGTGTCCAGCGTCCGCAAATCGTCGATTGTCGTTTGATTAACGAAACCCCGCCAGGTCAGTTCTTCGGAAAGTGTCATATATGTGGTCCTTATTTACCGGTGTTGTCTGTTCAGTACGTCTTATCTGCTAGTATACCAATTCTGACCAGCTATGCCATATACAGATTGGGTAGGTTTTCGAAAACATAATCTTAAATACTATGGTTAATTTTAAGGTTCAATTTGATATAATACGGAAGACAAATACAGCAACTTACGGGGGTCTTGTATCATATTATGAATGACATTAACAGAGGTGGTTCAAACGGCCAAAACAGACGCCGCCCTAACAAAAACATTTATACAACAAAAAGTGGTAAAACAATCAAACTGCATCAAAGTCTTGGCGAACGAATGCGCGCCCGCAAAAACTTCCGCGCAGCTACAAAAGCAACATACCTGAGTACCCTGCCAAAGAATCCCGTTAAACGGATGTTTTACCGCATGCACCCAAAGCGATTTTTCGCCTACTGGTTTAGCCGTGAAGGCGGTATTATGGCCCTCAAAGCGACCGGTATCGGCATTATTGTTTGTTTCTTTCTGGCCGTCGGCGTCTTTGCTTACTTCCGCAAAGATCTTCCAAAGATCAAAGATTTATCTGGTGATAAAATCGGTGGGAGTATTACATATTACGATCGCACCGGCGAGACAGTCCTATGGCAGGATTACGGTGCCGTCAAGCGCGTCCCTGTCCCAGGTGACCAAATAACTGATTATATGCGCAAGGCAACCATTGCCATTGAGGACAAGGATTATTACAAACACGGAGCTTTCGATGTCCGCGGTATCTTGCGCGCCGGTGTCACAAACGTAGCTGGCGGCAGCGCCAAACAAGGTGGATCAACCATAACCCAGCAGCTGGTCAAAATCAATCAAAAGTGGACTAATGAGCGCAGTCTATCGCGTAAGGTCAAGGAGCTGATATTAGCCGTTGAGCTTGAACGCCAATATAGTAAAGCCGACATCTTAAACGGCTACTTAAACATCGCGCCGTACGGTGGTGTAAACTACGGCGTTGAGACTGCTGCCCGCGATTATTTCGGCATTAGCGCCAAAGATCTAACGCTGGCTCAATCAGCTATGCTAGCCTCTATCCCCAAAGCTCCGACAGCCTACTCACCCTATTCAGATCCGCGGTGGAATCCGTCGGCTACTGACAGCTTGTTTGACGAGGAGGCATTGATTGGACGCCAACACTATATCCTCAAGCAGATGGCAGACCAGCGTCTGATCACTGGCCAGGAAGCGGAAGCTGCCAAAAAGGTAGATATTCTGGCTCAGGTCAAACCATTAGTACCGAAGTATTCTGGTATAAAATCACCGTATTTCGTACTCGCAGCTAAGAAGCAACTTGAACAAAAATACGGTGCTGCGACTGTCGACCGTGGTGGCTGGAAAGTCGTAACGACTATGGACAGTAAGCTGCAAGCAACAGCTGAAGATCTGGTTGCCAAAAACTTAGCTAACGCTAAGCGAGCTGGCGCTGACAACGAGGCTATCGTGGCCGAGGACGTACAAACCGGACAGATTGTGTCACTAGTCGGTGGTACGGACTTTAATAACACTGAGTTCGGTCAGAACAACTTTGCATCAGGAATTTTGCTGCCTCCTGGTTCAAGCTTTAAGCCGTATGATTATGCAGCGCTCATCGACAATAGCAGTAATGTCGGAGCCGGCTCCGTCTTCTATGACACGCAGGGTGCAATACCCGGCTATCCATGTACGCAAAAGCGTGTTAGCACAAAAGAACCGGGCAATTGTTTGCAGAATTACGACTTTGGATATCCAGGTCCGGTTACGCTCCGCTACGCACTCGGAGGGTCACGGAACGTTCCGGCAGTCAAAGCGATGTTGTCGGCAGTACCGAATGATAACAGCACTGGCCGGGTTAACTCGATTAATAAAGTTATTTCGACTGCCAGCGCAATGATGGCCAATCCATACGTCAAAGGCAATACATATAACTGCTACAGCGATGAAGCATTGACGAGCAAGACACAGTGTTACGGTGCTTCCGCAATTGGCGACGGTGCTTTCCTGCACCTCGATGATCACGTTAACGGTCTATCCACGCTCGCCAGGCTTGGCAACGCGATCCCTCGAACCTATATTCTCAAGATTACCGATGCTGGCGGCAAGACTGTTGACGAATTTAAGCAACCGGCTGGCAAGCAGGTCATCAAGGCCGATACTGCTTACATCGTCAACGATATGGCCAGTGATGCAAATGCCAGCTATCTACCAGCTGCTTTCAAATTTCAAAATCAAAAGAACGGTTGGAAGTTTGCCGTCAAGACCGGTACGACGAATGATGGTTACGACGGCCTCATGACAAGCTGGTCATCAAAATACGCAGTTGTTACCTGGGTTGGTCACCATGAACGCAATGTGACGCTCAGGAGCTCCATGGAGACTCTAACAAGCCCGCTGGCTCGAGGCTGGATGGAGGCTGCACATGCTGACCTAAAGCCGGTTGCCTGGACTAAGCCGGCCGGACTGAAGACTTTGCCTGCCTATACAGTCCGCAATAAAGTATCACGGCTCGGCGAAGTCGTACCAAGTCCAACAAACGATTTGTTCCCATCTTGGTATCAGCCAAAGTCCACCTCAAGTACAAGCCAAACAACGGATAGAGTAAGTAGCAAGGTTGCTACCAGCTGTACTCCGGAACTTGCCCGCCAAACCGCCAGCAACAGTAATGCAGCCGGTTGGAACATCGATCTGTGGAACGGCGGTAGTACAAGCAGCACGAATACCGCCGGCACATCCAAGGAGACTGATGATGTCCATAGCTGTAACGACAGCCCGCCGTCAATTACGATTACCTCACCGGCCAACTGTGACGCAGATGATGGCGGCTGTACAATAACAGCAACAGCCAGCCAGGGTACGCACGCCCTGACTGACCCAGCCCGGGCTCAGTTCCCCGGCACCGTTAACTTCCTAATCAATGGCCAGGTCGTAAAAACCGCCAATGTGTCTGACTCGCCGAGTACCGTATCATTCCAATATACACCGACTGAAAATGGCAACATAACGATTACCGCTCAGGCAATAGACAGTGTCCTGTACCAGGCGACGGATAGCGCAAATTTTACGGCAGTAGCCTCAAACGTACTGTCGATAACCAGCCCGACGAAGGACGGCAATGTAAGCGGAAACGTGACTGTTAGTTGGAGTGGCGGCAAACCAGGGTATATCATAACTGTTACAGGAAACGGTAAATCATCGACTAAGTCGAGTCCCGGTAACTCTATCACATTCAACGACGGCGACATTGGTATTGCCGTACTCCCTGTTTCTTATACAGCCACCGTCACCGCTGCTGACGGAAAAACATCTTCGGTAACGTTCAAACGCAAATCTTAAACTAACTTACAGAGCAACCGTAACTTCGTCTAACGGCCAAAACAAGTCTATCGACTTCAAGCGGTAGCTGAAACGTACAATTTCGTAGTATTTTTGCACCGGTGCCTATTCTTTTTCAAGAAATTGATTCAGTGCTTCACGGACTGATGGCACACCATGCAGAAAATCATCTTTTTTGGCGAGTCGGTTGCTACCTTTCAGCATTGGTCCGATTGCGCAGTCAAAACCGAGTTTCTTAGCTTCAGCAATTCGCTTTTCAGCAAACGGTACGTGGCGGACTTCACCAGATAAGCCAAGCTCGCCAAAAACAACTGCATTCTGCTTCAGCTGCAATCCACGGGCTGCAGAACCGATTGCCATACAAACGGCAAGGTCAGCTGCCGGTTCAGTAATACGCATACCGCCTACTATGTTAATGTATATGTCTTGTTCAGAAAGATTAAGCTTCGTGCGTTTCTCCAGCATGGCGATAAGAAGATTAATCCGATTGATATCAATGCCACTGGCAGCCCGCTTCGGATAACCATAGCTCGATTTATTGACGAGTGCCTGGACCTCTACGAGTAGTGGTCGGGTGCCCTCAAGTGTTGCAAGAACGACAGATCCATCACTGACTTGGCGTTCTTCCAGTAGCGCTGCGGATGGATTGTCAACTGGACGCAATCCAGAATCTACCATCTCGAAAATACCAGCTTCGCTCGTTGAACCGAAGCGGTTTTTGATAGCGCGCAGTATTTTGAAGCCACCATATCGGTCACCTTCTAGCTGCAATACAACGTCAACAACATGCTCGAGCACCTTCGGACCAGCAATCGCTCCTTCTTTGGTAACATGCCCGACCAGCACTACAGCAGTATTGACCTGCTTGGCCGCCGCCATAATCAAATGCGTACTATTTGTAATCTGAGATACGGTACCTGCACTCGACGACACGTCGCTCGCGGCAATGGTTTGAATTGAATCTACAATGACAAGTGCATATGTACCACTGGCTATAGTTGCCGCTATGTCATCAGCTGAGGTGCTGGTAGCTAACTGCAGACCATTACGGGTTGCGCCAAGGCGCTCGGCCCGCAGTCCGATTTGATGCGCTGACTCCTCCCCGCTGATATACAGCACGCTGGCATGGCCAGCCACTGCATACGCAAGCTGCAGCAGTAGAGTACTTTTGCCAATTCCGGGCTGTCCGGCAATCAGGTTGACGCTACCAGCCACAATGCCACCGCCCAAAATAATATCAATATCGGGTATACCTGTCTTCAGGCGTGGTTGGTCTGCGCTAACGAGTTCACTGACTGCTTGCGGGACAAGCGCCCGTCCGGTTGTGCTAACCCTGCCGCCACTTCCAGTACCGGCCACAATTTGGACTTCCTCTTGCAGAGTATTCCAATCACCGCACTGCGAACAGCGCCCAGCCCAAGCACTCGACATGGCGCCGCAGTTGGTACAGACATATTTTGGAGTTTGTTTCTTCGCCATAGAACTTGTAGTATAAATCCTTTTATCATTTTACTATTGTCTGCAGCTATTTCTGTTCGATTGCTTGCAATGAGCTATCGATAGAACGGGCCAGATCAGCAACCTGCAGTGCGACGGCGTTTCGATCCTGTACCAGCTGATTATAGCGTGCTACGGATGATTTTGTCATTGTAATAAGGTTATTGTAGGCATCGATTTGCGCATTGTAGATAGGTACGTACTGATTATAGGTAGCGATATCCCCTGCATTACGGGAGGTTTCAAGCTGGCTGCGTAATACCGATATTTTCGATTCCTGTGTTTCGAGCTTTATTTTATTGGCATCAATTTGCTGTCTCAGTATCTGCAAGTCTTTATCATAACTAGAAACCTGCGTTTGCCGTGATGTAAATTCAGCCTGGTAGGTAGCAGCGTACGCTGTGACAACGGAACGGTCCTGGAAATACTGTTGATAGTATGTTTCAAGCTCGCCAGGCAGTTCAACAATTTCTGTTCCAAAGATCGCATGCATTTCATTCACCACATCATTCGGCTCTGATTTTGTATAAGCTCCAATGATTGTCTTAATACGCTCACTCTGCAGTTTATTCTGGTAGAAATCTTGAAGCATCGTATCAACTCGCTGGCGTTCACGACCAGATAATCTATCGTAGGCGGCGTGCAGCATTTCATGCGCCGCAGTTACTTGGCTCACACCTGTCAGCCGTGCGTCAGTTACCTTATAGATATATATGCCGCGGTCAACTGGATGATAGCAACCAAGTATAATTGTATGCTCATCGTCCTTACTGCAAGCTGCGTTAAAGGCAGTCCGGTCTTCTAGCTGCGGATGATTCACGTAAAACAATTTGCGTGCCTGGGGCGTAAACTGTAACTGATTAGCCAGCTGGCTGATCGATGCCGCTGGCTGATAGTTATAGAGGCGCATCCAATCACGTATCGCTTGTTGTTGCCAAAATCCAACGATAATGACAGCTAGCAAAGTAAATAGCAGCCATACCTTCGCCGATTTGAAACCGCTCTTTGACATAACCATAAGTATAGCAACTTAATGTATACGTAGTGAAGTTATATGACTAACCATCATATTATTCTGTGGCTGCAGCGTAGGCTAAGACGCCACGTTTGGCGGCTACTTGTAATATGTGACCCTTGGTCAGTTTTTCTGCCAGCAGCTCCATGGCTACATGATCTTCGATCGTATCCTGTATCAGCCTGCGGAGTGGGCGGACGCCATTCTTTGAGTCGTAGCCCTTTTGCAGCAAATGATGCTTGGCCTGCGCACTAACTTCCAGTCCGACTCCTTGTTTCTGCAATCTGGTACGTAGGTCGTCAAGTTGCAGATCCACAATGTGCAAAATATCTTTCTTCGTCAATGCGCGGAAGACAATAATCTTATCGATGCGGTTCAATAGTTCGGGTCGCATCATTTTCTTCAATTCGTCGAGCACTTTATCTCGGTTACGCTTGTGAAGATCATCAAGGTCTTTCAAATCGCTACGATCGGTCGCCTGAAAGCCAAAGCTCGATTCTTTCTGCAGCTTATCAGCACCAATGTTACTGGTCATGATTACGATTGTATTCGTGAAATCAATCCGGCGACCCTTCGCATCAGTCAGATAGCCGTCTTCCAGCATTTGCAACATCATATTGAAGACATCTGGGTGCGCTTTTTCTATCTCATCGAAGAGTACCAAACTGTACGGTTGGCGGCGGATCTTATCGGTCAGTTGCCCACCCTCGTCGTAACCGACATATCCTGCCGGCGCGCCAACCAGGCGCGAGACGTTATGATGCTCGCCAAATTCACTCATATCAATTTTGACGAGCGCGTTTTCTGAGCCAAAGAATTCTCGAGCCAGCACCCGTGCCATCTCCGTTTTACCAACACCAGTTGGCCCAAGGAATATGAATGATCCGATCGGCCGGTTGGTCGCGCCAATACCTGAACGGTTTCGGCGGATAGCCCGTGACACAGCTTCAACGGCTTCCGATTGGCCAATAACATATTTACTGAGCGTCTTCTCAAGGCCAATTAAGTACTTTGCTTCGGCACGAATAACCTTCTTCGTAGGGACGCCAGTTATACGTGACACAACCTCAGCGACGTCTTCGCTCGAAACCTTGAGGCGCTTTACTTCGGGCGCATTTTTAGCTAGCTTGGCCAGCTCTTCGTTGATCTGAGAAGCACGAGTTTTTTCGCGGGCTGCTTTTTCGTAATCTTCGCTGTCGACAGCTTCTTCGATACGCGTGTTGACAAGCTTCAGCTCTTTTTGCAATTTGCGAACTTCCGGCGATGTCTTGCCTTTATCAACGCGCAGGTGTGCAGCCGTCTCATCGAGTAGGTCAATTGCCTTATCCGGCATGAAGCGGTCATTAATGTAGCGCTTGGCAAGTGTTACGGTATCTTCTAGTACCTCATCGCTAATGACGACACCGTGGAAATTCTCGTAATGCTTACGGAGACCTTTTAATATTGCCAGTGTTTCAGACGGAGTTGTTTCCGGTACTTGCACCGGTTGGAAGCGCCGTTCCAGGGCGGCGTCCTTTTCGATATGCTTGGTATACTCGCTGGTCGTAGTTGCACCAATTACTTGGATTTTTCCGCGGGCTAGTGCCGGTTTCAAAATGTTACCAGCATCCATGGCACCTTCGGCGGCGCCGGCACCAACTATCAAGTGCAGCTCATCAATAAAGACAATTGTTTTCTTGTCCTTTTCGAGTTCGCTCATGACTTTTTTCAGCCGCTCTTCAAATTCACCACGGTACTTTGTACCAGCAATCATTCCCGCTAGATCGAGCATGACAATACGCTTATCGAGCAGGCTGTCTGGCACATCTTCGCTGACAATACGCTGCGCTAAGCCTTCGACAATTGCCGTCTTACCGACTCCAGGCTCACCGATGAGCACCGGGTTGTTCTTAGTGCGGCGGTTCAGAATCGTAATAACGCGGCGTATCTGCGCTTCCCGGCCGACAACTGGATCAAGCTTATTGTTGCGCGCCTGGGCAGTTATATCAGTTCCATAGTGATCAAGAGCGGTTTTCTTGCCCTTTTTGGACCGCGTAGAGCCACCATCGGTACCTGCCTCTGACTCTTCGTATTGTTGGCGGTTCAGGAACTGTTCAAGCTCGTTCATAAGACTATCGACGTCGATATTCATATCGCGTAGTAGTATGGTTGCTCGGGCGTTTTTTTGGCTGATGATACTGAACAGGATATGTTCCGTACCACAAAATTCTTGGCTGTAATCCTGAGCAACATCATACGCCATCTTGAGTGTTAGTTTGGCTGTTTCGCTGAGGCCTTTGGCACCCATATTGATGACTAAAGTTTTTGGCGTTAAATTCAATGCCATGCGGGCGCGGTCGAGCGTGACTCCAGAACCTTCCAGGATTTTGGCGCCCATACTAGAATCCTGCGCCAGTACACCGAGAAGTAGATGCTCCGTACCGATGTAGGCACTACCAAAACTACGGGCAATTGCATCAGCGTGCTTCAACGAATTGAGCGCGTTGTTGGTCAAGTGATTTAAAAATTCTCTAAAATCTGGACTATTTGGCATCATAGTTTTGTACCACCTTTTCTCATTTCTACATTGTAACGGCTCAGAATGAAAATTTGCTGTGAGGAATCCCACGTCTATCTGCATTTTCGCGGTGAGCTATACAGCTATCATACTAAAATTAGCACTCTCAAGTCAAGAGTGCTAATTACGACATAATCTATAGCAGTGAAATCTATTCGCCGTGTTCTTCGATCGCTTCCAGCAGGCTGTTTTCCAGATCTGATTTGCGCTTCAGCTTTGGAACTTTAGGCAGTTCGGTTGTCTCAACGATACCTTCGGATACTTCAGCCTGCGGCTTGTCAGCTTCAATATCGATGTCGTAACCAGCAAGTTTGCTAGCAAGACGAACATTTTGGCCGCTTTTACCGATTGCGATGCTGAGCTGGTCCTCGGGAACAATAACGCGGGCTTTTTTGCGCTCTTCGTCGAGAACTACTCGGCTAACTTTAGTTGGGCTCAGTGCACCGATAATATATTCAGTTGTGTCTTCGTTCCAGACAACAATATCAATCTTTTCCTGTTCGCCAATTTCGCTCATAACTGCATTAACACGGGTTCCATGGCCACCAACGAAGGTACCGACTGGATCGACGCCAGGTACGTTGCTGGATACAGCTATTTTGCTACGGACACCGGCTTCACGGGCAATGCCCTTGATTTCGACGGCACCGCTTTCCATTTCAGGCACTTCAGCACGAAACAGCCATTCGACGAACTGCGTGTTGCCGCGCGATACAACTAGCTGTGGACCGCGGAAACCGCGCTCGACATCTTTCAAGAAGACCTTTAGCCTCTGGCCAGGATAGTAGCGTTCGCCTTGAATCTGTTCTGAACGCGGCATAATTCCCTGGGCTTTGCCAAGATCGATCCGGACGATATTCCCTTCAACTCGCGAGACAACTGCATTGATGACAGTGCCGATCTTGTCTTCGAATTCTGCCATGACAATTTCACGCTCCGCTTCGCGCAGACGCTGCAAGATGACCTGCTTTGCTGTCTGGGCAGCAACACGGCCGAAATTTTCTACTTTTTCATGAATTTCGATAATATCGTCTTTTTTGGCATCCTTTTTAATCAGCTGAGCATCTTCAATACTGATTTCATAGTCGGGATCACCGACTCGCTCAACGACATCCTTTTGTACGTAGGCGTCAACGTCACCAGTGTTGAGGTTCATAGTGACACGGACATCCTGTTCGCGGTCGCCATAATCGCGGCGATAGGCAGCGGCCAGGGCTTGCTCAACGACTTCCTGAACAGTTTCTTCCGGCAAGTTTTTTTCCTCGGCAATTGCTTTGATGGCGACACCTAATTGTTTAAAATCCATGTCCATTGGTTTCTCCTTTTGGTTAACGGTATTTTCTTCTTACGGACTTATTCATTATCTGAAGTTCTAATAATCTCAAGTCGCAAGAGTTTCTTATGAAAAAATCCGACCAGCTGGCCGGATCGAACATCTACAATTATACATACGAATGACGGTGACTGTCAATGTCGACCTCGTATTAGCAGCTATTCCGGTGTTCCGAAGCCAATACCGCCTTCAATGTTATCCAATCGCCTTAAATAGCTATCACGACTGCCTGCTATGTCCTTCTCAGCTTGATGTTCAAACATGGCAGTGGCCGCTACGCTGACAACAAGTCCGCCTATAAACATCGGCAGAAGACCGCCGGTTGCTTCTGCGCGGTAGACGATGTCTGCCGTAACTCCAGTACAAAACCCACTAATAGGTAAGATTGCAGTCATGAGTGGCCTCTCTCTTGGATCATCGTATGGTGAAACATGCAGTGTTTGCGGGTCAAGCTGTTCCTTTTCGATAAGAGCATCTCCTTCGATACTAAGGACGGAGATATATTGACCGTTTTCGCTACTATCAGGATTTCGTATATGTGCCAAATTACTGATTTGCCGACTACTCCACCAGTCGGCCTGCGTTCGATCTCCGATCAAACCAACTGCCATACCGGCCACAATGCCAACAACCGTCATGGCTTCGGATCTGTCAGCCATTGGCAAAGCTTGGCCAACCGCGCCTGTTAGCAAACCAGTACCGACTGATATACGGCTCAGCACGGTAGAAGCGGCAAATCTACGCTGTATACTGTCTCTAGCATTTTGGACAGATTTCTCATGAGAAGCACGAAACATAGATTTTAATCATACGTTTATTATGATTTTTGTCAAGTGTCTACACGACCGTTCATCGGTGATACTATAGAAGTTACGCAGGTTCATCAGCAAATACACGCAGTTCACAGGAGGTTTACCATGAGCGCATCGGTCACGAGGTTATTTACACAGTTTCAGCCAGAACATTATGACCTGGCACTCGAGCTAGATAGAGCCAATATGAGTTTTCGGGGCCAGATTACCATCACGGGCCGAAAAACTGGCCGGCCGAGTAAGCGGCTGACCTTTCACGCCAAAGACCTCAAAATTACTTCGGCAAGCGTATCGGTAACTGATAAAAAAGGGTTGCGTGATGTAGCTATTGAGCGCATCAATCTGCAGAAATCGTTTCATGAAGTCCGGCTGCACGCATCCGAAATGCTATATCCTGGCAAGTACACCGTGCAGCTAGATTTTGAAGCGCCAATAACACCTGGTATGACCGGTCTGTATCCTTGTTACTATAAGCTTGAGAACCAGGAATTTGCTTTGCTGGCGACGCAGTTTGAGAGTCATCATGCCCGCGAAGTTTTCCCCTGTATTGATGAGCCAGAAGCCAAAGCAACGTTTGATTTGACACTGGTGACAGAACCCGGCGTGACGGCACTGGGCAATACACCCGTCAAGAGCCAGGTTACGACCGACCCAGCCGCGCAAACCGCATCCGAGGCAGAAAACAATACCGAAGCCAAAATGACGACGACCTTTGAAACGACGCCGCGTATGAGTAGCTACTTACTGGCATTCGTTGTTGGCGATATGCAGTCGAAATCTGCCAAGACTACAAGCGGCGTAGAAGTGAGTGTTTGGTCTACCCGGGCGCAGCCGATTGATTCGCTGGACTTCGGACTGGATGCAGCGGTTCGCAGTATAGAATTCTTCGAAGATTACTTTGGCGTAGCCTATCCACTGCCGAAGGCGGAGCATGTTGCTCTGCCCGATTTCAGCAGCGGTGCGATGGAAAACTGGGGGCTCATCACCTACCGTGAGCGCGTCCTGCTGGCATACCCCGGTGAATCGTCCCAATCAATCAAAGAAACAATTGCCCTGGTGGTTGCCCACGAGACATCGCACCAATGGTTCGGGAACCTCGTTACAATGAAATGGTGGAATGACCTCTGGCTCAATGAATCATTTGCCAACATGATGGAGTATCAGGCAGTTGATGCTATGTTCCCTGAGTGGCATGTCTGGGACACCTTCGTAGCGGCCGAAGGCCTGTCGGCGCTCCGCCGCGATGCTACGCCTGGCGTGCAGGCTGTTCGCGTCGAGGTTAACCATCCTGACGAAATCAGCACACTGTTTGATCCATCCATCGTCTACGCCAAGGGCGGCCGACTGCTGTACATGCTAAAAAGTTATATCGGTGATGATAATTTCAGAAAAGGCCTGAGTCAGTACTTCACAAAATTTGCCTACAAAAACACTGAGGGCAGCGATCTGTGGAAAGAACTAAGCGATGTCAGTGGTGTCGATGTGGCGGCATTTATGAATCCGTGGCTCGAGCGCCCCGGCTTCCCCGTTGTAACTGTGTCGCAAAACGGCAAAACGGCATCGATCGGTCAGCGGCATTTTTCCGACAATCCGGACAAAGCCGATAAGGCCCGTATATGGCCCGTACCGCTGTTTGCAGGTGACGGCACAACACTACAATTGTTAGACTCGCCTTCGATTGAGGTTGAGTTAACAAGTGACGATCCTCTACACATCGACAAAGATGCGCGCGGCCATTACATCGTCAACTATAGTCAATTTGCACACCGAGGCGCCCTGGCATCCCGCGTAGCGGCAGGAACATTGTCAAACGCTGAACGGCTGATGCTACTCAATGACAATTCCATGTTGTCCCGCGCCGGCTACCGGCCGTTTGGCGATGTACTGAGCCTGCTGGCGGCGTATGGAAATGAAAGCAATGAATCCGTCTGGGACATTATGTCGCTTATTGTTGGTGAATCGCGGCGCTTCGTTGATGGCAGCGGCCACGCAGAGGAACTCGAAAAGCAGATAAAGTCATTTATCCGAGGGCTTATCGCCGAGCAATTCGACCGGCTGGGGTGGGACGAACAATCCGGCGAGTCAGCTGCCGACCAAAAACTACGCGCGCTTATTATTGGACTTGGGTCGTATGCTGACGAGCCAGCAATCATCGAACAAGCCAAACAGCGCTTTACTGCCTACCAATCCGATCCGTCAAGCTTGTCGAGTGAGATACGCGCAATTGTCTTCGGGGTACCGATCAAACTGGGCGACGACACAGCCTTTGAATTTTTACTGCAACTGCACGATAGTACCAGTAACAGCGACCTCAAAGCCGACATATCCGGCGCACTGACTGCCACTCGCTCTGCAGACAAAGCAAAGCTTTTGCTGGAACGCATCAAAGATCCGAAAATCATTAAGCCCCAAGACGCTGACCGCTGGCTGGTATACCTAATGCGCAACCGCTATGTACGAGACGTCGGCTGGAATTTTATGGTCGACGAATGGTCGTGGATTGAAGAAACATACAAAAATGATAAATCATACGATTACATGCCCCGCTATGCTGCGGCTGCCTGCAATAGCCATGAATGGGCGGCAAAGTATAAAGACTTCTTTGAGCCAAAGCTCGACCAAGTCGTACTAAAACGCAACATCCTTATTGGAATTGAAGAAATTAACAACAGAGTCAATTGGCTGGAGCGCGACCTGGCATCTGTAGAAGCGTTTTTTGGTCAGTAGTAAGCTACCTAAATTTACAAAGCGAGTAACGATCACTAGTCCATTACATCAATAAAGGTATCGACCGTAAACTCTTGGCCACTGACTTCGATTGCCGCTAAGACGTATTCGTCGTTCCAGCGTCGTTCACGTACCCATGTTTCTGCAGCCCGCTGCATATGTTGCAGCTTCCTGGCATCAATATAGTCTAGGCCTGCACCATTTTTATCAGTTGCCCGGTATTTCACCTCGACAAAATAGATTGTGTTATCAAACCGTGCCACGATATCAATCTCGCAGTGCGGCCGCCGGTAATTCATTTCCAGAACGTCGTAGCCTTCGTCCGCAAGGAATGCGGCAGCGGCTTGCTCTGCCCGGCCGCCTGTCTCAACGCTCGTCATTATGCTGGCAACTTCGAATCGTGGCAATATGCATACATGCGTCAGATTGTACCACGCTCAACAAACACCCACACTACAGTTTCAGGCTTAATGATTAAGGAGGGCTTGTATCGGCTTGAAGGATTTTCGATGCAGCACCGTCACGCCGTGCGTCTGAAGTGCAGCGATGTGTTGTGCCGTGCCATACCCGACGTGTCGTTCAAACCCATACAGTGGGTAGTCGACAGCCTGAGTAGCCATATAATCATCACGCGCAACCTTGGCTACAATACTGGCAGCACTGACTTCTGGTATAAGCCCGTCGGCTTTGACTAAGGTCGTAACGTGTGCGTACTGTGGCAAAAAATTATAATTACCGTCGATAATAATAGCTTCGTACGGGTATTTGATCTGTGCAATTGCCTGTTCCATTGCTGATTTGACAGCTGCTGTAATACCACTTATGTCAATAGCTTCCGGCCACACCCAGCCGATGCCAACTGATGCTGCATTAGCATGGATCAGCTTCGCGAGCAGTTCACGCTGGTTTTTGCTGAGTGTTTTGGAGTCTTGTAAGCCAGCGATTGGTATTTCTGGGTCCAGTACGACCGCAGCCGCTACCAGCGGACCGGCCCAACATCCCCTGCCAACTTCGTCGATGCCGATAATTACCATAGACTCACTATAGCAAGCGAAAATACTTAAAGACTAATGGCTATCATCGCGGTCAGCGCCACTATAGCCGCCTAACGGGTCATAAAATTTAGCAAAGACCGGCTCGACCGTCTCACCGATATACATAAAGCGCGGCTTCATAATGCCGTCAGCGATAACTTCCTCGAAGAACATTTTGTAAGGTCGCACCCAGACCTTGGCGCCGGCAGCGCCACTTAACTGAATGTAAGCGACCAGCTTCTCCTTCGTCTCACTGTGTTGGGCAACGCTGAGCACTAAATATAAGCCACCTTTGTAATGCTTATAGACGCCGGCTTGTAACTTATGCATAATGATCGCGCCTCAGCGCCTGGAACTACTTGGTTTCTTCAGCTGGCTCAGCAACAGGCGTTTCTTCGGCGACGGGCAATTCATTGACAGCGCGCTTGTCGAAATCAAGGCCAGTCAAGCGGGCAGCCTTGCCAGTACGCTCACGCATGTACGTAAGGTAGTTACGGCGGACTTTGCTACGCTTCGTCACTTCAACCTGCACAATAAGCGGGCTGTGTAGTAAGAAGCTCTTTTCGACACCAACGCCGCTGGCAATCCGACGAACAGTGATGCGGCTGGTGTGCGAACCTTTATTGTCGGTACGAATAACCAATCCCTGGAAGATCTGAACACGCTCTTTGTTGCCTTCGCGAATCTTCTGGTGCACCTTGACGGTATCACCGCTCTGGACGTCAACGACTGCCGGCTTTTTAAATTGACTTGCAAATGAGTTAACGATTGATTCCATGTATGTAACCTTACACTTAGTATTGCTTTTGATTCACTATATCATATCTGTTAGGCGGAGACAATACTTACGTATCTAAGTCTCAAAACCTCTCCATGAGCCTCGTCAACCTGTCCGCCCCTAAAATTTTTTATCTTTAGGATAAAACAATTTTGGGGCCGCCCCGCAGGTTGCCACTCAAGGTAGAGGTTTTAAGGCTCGGGTTTACCTTACTCAGCCAACAACACGATAGACTTCTTCGAGTGTTGTGTCGCCATTGATGACCTTGAGGACGCCGTCCTGCAACATGGTGATCATACCTTCTTCGACAGCCTTTTGCTCAATCATGTCAGTTGTCACTTGTCCAGGCGGCATGCGAAGCAGTTGCTGAACGCCCGATGTCATCTGCAGTTGCTCACGTATCGGGAACTGGCCGGTATAGCCGTAAGGATTGGCGGGTGACGTACCGGCTTTGTATAGCGTTAGCTGGCTCAGGTCCGGACGGTCGACACCGGGCGGCAGCGAATCGACGACAGTCTGCAGCTGCGCTCGCAGGCCGTCATCAGGCTGAAAGGCAACTTTGGTAGCGTCGTCGAGCCGGCGTATCAAGCGCTGGGCCATGATCAGGCGTATCGCCGAAGCAAACAGCGGATTGACACCGACAAAGTCAATCATCCGGGTTAATGCCGCTGCTGCCGATGAGGCGTGGAAAGTACTGAGGACGAGGTGACCTGTCAGGGCAGCCTGCAGCGCCGTCCGGGCAGTGTCCTGATCGCGGATTTCACCTACCATCAAGGTGTCCGGATCAAGCCGCAGGACAGCCCGAAGCTTATCGGCAAAGCCGGACGTGTTGTGATCGCCCTGCACCGGTATCTGCACGACGCCTGGAATGTAATATTCGACTGGATCTTCTAGAGTTATGATCTTGCGTTCATCGGAGTTAAGCGTCGTTATCAGCGAGTACAAAGTCGTCGTCTTACCGGATCCAGTCGGGCCCACCACCAGCACCATACCCGTCGGATGGCTGATGATATCGTCGACGACACTGCGCTCACGGACTGACAGCCCGAGGCCGTCCAAATTGAGCATTTCCAGTTTTAGATTAAACAGGCGCATGACGACGTCCTGTCCGTAAATCGTCGGTACCGTTTCTACGCGAAGATTAACGGTTACTTTTTCGCCAGTTGCCATGGCATATTCCTGGTTGATGTGACCGCTCTGCGGGTCGGGTGAAGCTGTCGACATGTTGGCAACAATCGCCATGCTGGACATCAATTGTTTGTATTTGCTAGGACTCAGCCGGGCGATGGAATGCAGCACGCCGTCAACCCGAAAGCGGATCCGGACATCATCTTTTTCATTTTCCATGTGAATATCCGAGGCTTTGAGCCGGTAGGCCTGTTTGACGAGATAGGCTAGAACATCATCTGATAGCACTTGCTCCAAGGTTGCAGATACGCTTTTGATCAGATCGAGGTCTGTCGTCGTACCGAGCGATACATCTTCGTAGGTAATTTGTTTTGGCGGATTATAAAGCCGTAAGTAATCCCGAAATCCATTTTCAGAGATAATAGCAAAGGTAATGCGCTGACTATTGAAATGAGCCTTGATGGCATTCATCGTCTGCTGCGATGTCGTCGTCGTGATACCAAACAGCACGTTTGATTTGTCGGCCTGCAATGGCACGATGCGGTATTCACGGATCTGGGGTTCAGTCAGCAAATCTTTGTAAAGTTGCTTATCGGCAATCTTTGACGTATCAACATATGATAGATTAAGTATACGTGCCCGGCGCTGGGTAGCTAATTCCTCGTCAGATCGTGCGTCTTGGCTCATAACCATAAGTATAAATTAAAAGCTCGCTGGAGTACATTAAATGGCCGGTAGCCACCACCAGAACAATCCGACAAGCCGGAAGATTATCCTCATCGCCCATAATTTACGAAGCTGTCATAATGTCGGCTCGCTGCTTCGAACCGCCGAAGGGCTCGGCGTCAACGAAGTCATCCTCAGCGGCTACACGCCATATCCGCTGCGTGACGAAAATAATGACGATCGGCTGCCCCACATAGCTCACAAAATTGATAAACAGATCCGCAAAACGGCACTTGGTGCTGAAACTATGGTAGCTTGGCGTCACGAAGTGAACATACAGAGCATTATAGATGAACTGCGCGGCGACGGTTGGCAGCTTGTCGCCGTGGAGCAAGCTGCTGATGCAGTCGACTTACCGGCGTTTATGCCAATGGGCAAAGTAGCGCTGGTCGTTGGACGCGAAGTTGAAGGTATCGAGGCTGATATACTGACCGCCATGGATAACATTGTCGAAATACCGATGTCCGGCCGCAAGGAATCGTTCAATGTCGTGCAGGCAGCGGCAATGGCATTGTACCACTGCCGTTTCACCCGCCTTTGACGATATTTACAGCCTATAAGCACAAGCTTATTGCTCGTAAACAGCATGCGTGATAGAATTATTGTAGAATACCTAAAAACAAATATATGGCTCTGACAACTCAGCGTAAACCAACCGCCCATCACAAAAAAGCCACCGGCCAGCACCACCGCCGCAGCAAGCACTATCTGAAGGCGTATTCGCCGTACCTGCCGCTGCTGCTCGTCGTCCTCATCGGACTAGCTATCAACAGCTTTTGGGCATCACGGACACAGGTCCTCGGTGCTGCGACCACCTTGTCAGCCAATGAACTATTGCAGGACACCAACATTGAACGTTCACGGCTGCAGCAGCCTGACCTAATCATCAATCCCAAGCTCAATGCCGCTGCCCAGGCCAAAGCCAATGACATGGTGCAGCGTGATTACTGGTCGCACAATGCGCCGGACGGCACGACGCCGTGGAGTTTTGTCGAGAGCAGTGGCTATGAGTATCAGGCTGCTGGCGAAAATCTGGCATTTGGATTTATGAACGCTCAGACCATTCTGGCGGGTTGGATGAACAGTCCGGAGCACCGGGCCAATGTCCTAAACAGCAATTATGCAGACGTCGGCTTTGGTATTACGACTGCCGAAAACTTCCAAGGACAAGGTCGTACAACCGTCGTCGTGGCTATATATGGCCGACCAATATCAGCAAATCTTGGTGTCACGGCTACCGTTAGCGGCACGGAGAGCGCGGCCACAACACAGCCCTACCGCAATGTTTCACGGATTGAGCTACTGACTGGTGGCGTCGCACCCTGGAGCTTTGCCCTACTCACGGCCATAACACTGCTGGCGCTGGCTTTCCTGGTATTCCGTCACGCTATCGCCTGGCATCGTATGCTCATCAAAAGCGAAAACTTCGTACTACACCACAAGACCTTGGATGTTATCGTACTCAGCCTTCTCGTCGGCAGCGTCATACTAACGCGCACAGCTGGTTATATCAACTAGGACAATACCGAAAACTTAGTCTTAAAACCTCAGCTCTAATGTGGCAACCTGTTAGCGTTCTACAAATTATTTCATTCTATTTGATGGAAGATGTCGAGAACTAACAGATATGTAAAGCTGATAGGTAGGTTTTGAGATGCAGGTTATGTAACCTAGTGGACTTTGACGTTCTCGCGTCCGACGAGTGATTGCAGTCGTTCCAGTGCCGGCAGTTCTTTGGCCATACCGACAGGCAACTTAATGATTTGCTTTTGATTGTCGGCGCCGAGCACCAGGACTACTTCGGTTGATCCTCGGTGCTCATCAATGGCTTGTTTGAGCGACATAAGCGTCGCGTTATCATTGGCGCTCAGCAAACGGATATACACTCGTTCAGGAGCTACCGGTGATGGCGGGCCTGATTCCTCACCCGAAGTCCGTGTCGGCGCGGCCGCAGCTGCTTTTGCACCAGGGCCTTTCAGCGCGACCAGCTGCTTGCCTTTGAGGGGCTTTGGAATTGCTTTTTTGCGGCCGCGCGCCTTGTAGGCCTGAGCTTGCTCAAAGGTTATTTCACGGGCATCATCAACTAAAATTTTAAGTTCGTCAGTCAGTTTGCCCTCACGGTCCCGGGCATTCACCTTGCCGTGCATCAGGATGATATGATCGCGCTCCCAAATACCAATCGTCTGCTGATAGGTGCTCGGGAATAGAATAACTTCGATATCACCAAACTTGTCCTCAATTTTCACGAACGCCATCTTATCACCCTTTTTGGTGGTAATCTCACGCATGTCGACGACGACGCCGCCAACCGTGACTGATTTGCCGTCGTGCGCTGCTTTGAGCTCGGTCAGCGGTACTGTCTGCTCTTCGAGAATATCAGTGTACATATCGAGCGGGTGCTGCGATAAGTACAGTCCGAGCAGTTCACGCTCCCAAAGTAGCTGTTCGCGGCTGTTGTAGATAGTCGTGGCCGCTTCCAGGTCGAGTTGCGGCTTCAGGTCAATGCCGTCGACTGATTCGCCAAATAAATCGACCTGGCTGCTGTTTTGAGCTTTCTGGACGCGGTTTGCATAGGCCAGCATCAATTCCAAATTACACATCAGCTTGGAACGGTCGCCGTAACGATCGAATGCTCCGGCCTTGACAAGGCTTTCCATGGCTTTTTTATTACAGGTTTTGATATTGACGCAGCCGAGAAACTCCTCCAGATCATCAAACTTGTCGCAGACCTTGCGGGCGCGTAGTATTTCTTCGACAGCTCCGGTACCGACGTTTTTGATTGCCGCCATACCAAACCGAATCGGGGCTAGGCGGTTGTCCGGATTTTCGGGATCGGGCACAACGGCAAACTCAACGAACGACTCATTAACGTCGGGCGGCAAAACAGCAATTCCCATTTTGTTGCATTCCGATATTTCAATCGACAGACGATCGGTATCGTCAAAATCGCTAGTCATTAGCGCCGCCATGAAAGCCGCCGGATAATGCGCCTTGAGGTAGGCTGTTTGATATGAAATCATACCGTAGCAAGCGGAGTGCGATTTGTTAAAACAGTAGTCAGCGAAGCCGAGCAGGTCTTTCCAGAACTTTTCTATCACTGGCTTCGGTACGCCGTTGGCGACGGCACCGTCAATGAATTTGACCTGCATCTTGGCCATAACATCTTTTTTCTTTTTGCCGATTGCCTTACGGAGCGTATCAGCTTCTCCGCCGGTAAAGCCGCAGACATCACGCGATATACGCATCACCTGCTCCTGGTAGACCAGGACGCCGAATGTTGATCCCAGCGCTCCTTCCATAAGCGGATGGGCGTACACAACCGGCTCGAGATTGTTCTTGCGCTTGATGAAGCTATCAGTCAGTCCGGCGCTGAGGGGACCGGGACGATACAAAGCGCCCATGGCGATCACATCGTCAAATTCAGTCGCCTTCAGCTCGCGTAAGTAGCGCTTCATGCCACTTGATTCAAACTGGAACACACCGGTGGTATCGCCGCGCCGCAGCAGCTCAAACGTCTTCTCGTCGTCAAGGGGTAGCGTGTTGATATCTATTTCTTTACCGTACACCTTACGGATAATACGTAGGGCATTATTCATAACTGTTAAGTTAGATAAGCCTAAAAAGTCCATTTTGAGCAAGCCGAGTTCCTCGATTGGATCTTTGGAATACTGTGTTGATACAACGCCTTTTTGGGCCATTTCAAGTGGCGCAAATTTGACGATATCGTCAGGAGCGATCACCACGCCACAAGCATGGACACCATGCGAGCGGATCGTACCTTCAACACGCACCGCCAGATCAAATACCCGATGTGCGACTTCGTTTGTCTCATATTCTTTCTTAAGATCAGCATCAGCTGCTATAGATTTCTCGAGTGGGATGTGACGGCCCTGCACGGGTGCGGGGACCATCTTTGACCAGCGATCAGCCTCGGCGTATGGCACCTGCAGCACCCGGGCAACATCGCGGACAGCATTACGGGCAGCCATGGTACCGAACGTGGCAATATTTGATACCCGCTCAGCGCCGTATTTGTCGGAACAATACTGTATCACCTCATCGCGGCGGGTGTCCTGAATGTCTATGTCGATATCAGGCATACTGATACGGTCAGGATTCAGAAAACGCTCGAACAAGAGATCGTACAGCAGCGGATCCAGCTCAGTGATGCGCAGCGCATAGGATATGATGGAGCCTGCCGCAGAGCCTCGGCCAGGACCAAACACAATCCCCTGGTCTTTGCCCCAATTCATAAAATCGGCAATAATGAGGAAGTAACCATTGAAACCCATCTGTTCTATAACGCTGAGTTCGTACTCAGCACGCTTCAGCACCGGAGCCGACAACGAGGCTTTAATCTCATCTGTCGACAGGGCCTTGGCGGCTTCATTTGTTAGGCCGTTGTAACGCATTGTTAAGCCCTGATAGACTGTCTCGTCGAGGTAGCTTTTTTCGGTCATGCCTGCAGGCACGGGAAATTTCGGAATCAATATGCCGCCGAGTTCTATCTCGACATTGCAGCGGTCAGCAATCGTCCGCGTATTGCGGATAACCTCGGGATGTTCAGGGCCCCATCGCTTGATAAGCTCGTTTGGGTCTTCGACGTGCAGCGGATAATCTTTGAGCGACATGCGCTTTTCATCACTCAGAAACGAGCCAGTCCCGACACAGAGTAGAATCTCGTGAGCGTCCTGATCTTCGTGCTTCAAATAGTGGGCGTCGCAGGTCAGCGCAACCTCTATACCAAGCTCTTTACCCATTTTGAGCACCTGTTTGTTGATGTTGCCTTGTTCGACACTCGGCAGTGGATTATCCGGGTGTCCATGGTCTTGGATTTCCAGATAATAGCGGTCACCAAAGATGCTTTTGTACCATTTGGCGATTTCGTAAGCTTTTTCAGTCTGACCCTCTTTAAACGCGTTCCCGACCTCACCACCCATGCAGGCGCTGAGTACGATGAGCCCTTCGTTGTACTTCTCAAGCAGCTCGTGGTCGATACGCGGATGGTAGTAAAATCCCTGCAAATTGGCTACTGTCGAAAGTTTCATCAGGTTTTGATAACCCTTGTGGTTCATAGCGAGCAAAATCAGGTGAAAACGCTGTTTGTCCTTTTGCGGATCCTTGTCGGTATGACGCCTCGAGGCCACATAGGTTTCAAGGCCAATAATCGGATTGATGCCGGTAGCTTTGCCGGTTTTATAGAAGTCAATTGCCCCGGATAGCGTTCCGTGATCCGTCATGGCGACAGATGTCATGCCCTGTTCTTTGACATAATCAAATAGCGCCGGCAGCTTCGTGAGACCGTCGAGCAGACTGTACTGCGTGTGATTATGTAGATGCACGTAATCACTAGGACTGAGTGGATTGACTGTGTCAGCCGCCATATTGTTACCCTTTATGTTTGTACTCATTATAAGAGCTGGCGCCGATTCAAGCGAGCATACAATTTACAACATGCACATCAAATGGCCCGGCACATAGATAGCAACGGTTCAAAATTGGTAGAACTACTTCTTTTTCAGATATGTTTTCATGGCTTTGATGGCTTTGGACGCTTCACTGACGGCCGTATCTAGGTCGTGGTCATTAGCGTTTCCATCATGCAAGGCACTGAGGATTTCACGCGCCTTCTGGCGGGTCCGTGATGCTCTATGTACTATCTCGCCCTCCAGGGCAACTTCGTGTTTTTGTCTAGAAGAATGCTTTTCGTCGTGCTTGATTTTGCTTTCGGCCTCACCAAGCAAATGATTGAGTTCTGTATGCAATTGCTTGAGCTGTTTTTCGGCCTTGGCAATGCTGCTATCGCGGACGCTGCGAATGCTGCTCCGTGTATCGCTACCGCTTTTTGGAGCGGTCAAAATACCAGCTACGTAGCCGACCGCACCAGCTACAATTGTCCCAAGAGCGATCCGTTTTGCTTTACCATTCATGCTGTACCTGCCTATGCTTAGACTTATTTAGACTTATTGTGGTGCCGGACAATGTTACTGACCATTTTCAATATAGCCAGTGGACCAGAAGCGTTCTTGAGCATATCACCGGCAGAACTGACTGAATCAACGGCTTTTTCTGCTCGGTCTGCAATCAGCTTGAGTTGTTTCATCAGCTTGACGGCTAAAACAATTACCACAATCAATGCGATGAGGAATAGTGTGAGTGTTGCTGAAACGATGATGACCAGTATTTGTGTGGCGGTATCCATAAGTATCTCCTGTAATATGTCTAGTTAGTCGAAGGTGCCCTTGTGTATAGTTATACCACGCAGAGTCTACTATTGAAGCAAAATAATTTACACAACATCGTTCAGCTATACAGCCACAATCTACATCTTCGAACGCAAATATGCCATGATGTCGTCCTGCATATCGGGCCGTTCAAGTGCAAAGTCGATGACCGTCTTAATGTACTCAAGCTTGTTTCCCGTGTCGTAATAAGTTCCGTTTTGGACTTCGTATCCATAAAACGGATGACCGTCGGCCATCATGGCTTGCATGGCTGGCTGAATTTGTAACTCAATTTTACCATCATAATTGGCAGCAGCTTTTTCAAGGTATGGAAATATTTCAGGCACCAACAAGTAACTACTGACACTGGCTAAGTCTGACGGCGCATTGTCCTTGCCTGGTTTTTCGATTATCTGGCTCATCTTAAGAATACCGTCATGTCCATCGACAGATTCGCCCGCGACAATTCCATAACGCTCGTAATCTTCATCCTTCTCGACACGAATACAGCTAAGTACCGATCCTTGTAGTTCATCGTATAGATTAATGAGCTGCGTGAATCGACTTGGACTGGCCCGGAAAAAGTCATCGGCATAAGTATAAATGAACGGTTCATCACCTATGAGGTGCGCCGAATTGAGCAGTGGCGTCGCATTGCCGTATGGACCTTTTTGACGCAAGTAAATAAAATTGGCCAGGCCGGCAATAGCTTCAATCTCTTCGATATAGTGTTTTTTGCTCTCACCGCCAGCGATTAGGTTTGCCAGCAAATCCTGGCTTGGCATATCAAAGTGGTCTTCGATAGCCCGCTTGTTGCTGCTACCGACAATGATAATATCTTTGATACCTGCAGCAACTAAATCTTCAACGATATATTGGATAATCGGTTTATCAACCAGTGGCAGCATTTCCTTGGGCATAGCCTTAGTCTGCGGCAAGAAGCGAGTACCGAATCCGGCTGCTGCAATGACTGCTTTTGTTACTTTGGCCATATCGTATCTCCTGTTTACCGTTTACGCCTATGCAGTATAGCAACCTCTCTGCTATGCATCCATCCCCAGCTGTTTTTTTATGAGTTTTTGGGCAAGAGCTGGGTTCGCTTTGCCTGTCGAGCGTTTCATAACCTGGCCGACTAAGAAGCCAATCGCCTTCATTTCACCACCACGTACGTCATCAGCTGCTTTGACATTTTCTTTCAGGACAGCATCAACGATCTCCAGAATCGCAGTCTCATCTGACTCCTGTATGAAGCCTTGCTGCTCGGCAAAAGTGGCAATATCTCCGGGCAATACATCCGCGGCCAGCAAAACGAGCGTCAGAGCCTTGGCGTTTGTCGAACTTAGCTTACCGCTGCCGACTAAATCGGCAATCTTTCGGTACATTACAGCACGGTCCACTCGCACCAGCGATACGTCACGGTTCACCGCCCCAGTCATTTCATCCGAATCATTGTGCGTCTCTGGCTTGCCAGCTTCCCGAACATAGGGAATATCAATATTAACCAGCCAGTTGGCAAGCTGTCTGGCATAGGCCTGGTCATCGAGCGATTGTTCAAGGAGCGGTAAATAATTCTCTGCGAAGTACTCCACCTGTGCGTCGAGCAATGTTTCAATCTGCGCCGTGTTCAGTCCGAGTTCACCAAGACGGCTGCGCCATGCATCTGGCATTGGCGGCATTGCAGCCCGAATCTGCTCAATGTATTCGGCAGTCAGCACGATAGGCGGCAGATCGGGATCTGGAAAATAGCGGTAATCATGCGAATCTTCCTTGGACCGCTGGCTAAACGTTACCTGGCGGGCATCGTCCCAGCCACGCGTCTCCTGATCAATCACCCCACCTTTTTCCAAAACTTCAATCTGGCGGTTCGTTTCATAATCTACCACTTTTTCAACTGCCCGGAAGCTATTGATGTTTTTGGTTTCCGTCCGCGTGCCCAGCTGGTCGGAGGTACTGACGCTAACATTGACATCAAATCGCATATTTCCATAGTATAAATTGGCGTCAGACACATCTGCATACTTCATACGGAGGTATAGTTCGTGAGCGTAGGCTTTGGCCTCAACCGCCGAATGCATATCCGGCTCTGAAACGATTTCCAGCAGCGGCGTACCGGCGCGGTTCAGGTCGACCAAGCTGTAATCTTTGCCTGCAGGATGCGTACTTTTACCTGCATCAGCCTCGAGATGAGCCCGTGTTATGCCGATGGTTTTTGGCTTGCCGTCGATGGTAACCGTAATAGAACCGCCCAGAATTATCGGTTCGTCGAACTGGGTAATCTGGTAACCGAGCGGCAAATCAGGATAAAAATAATGTTTCCGATCGAATTTACTGAACTTCTGTGGCTCCGAGCCGAGCGCAAATGCCGCCCGGGCAGCGAGATGTACTGCCTCGGCATTGAGTACTGGCAGTGCACCAGGCAGGCCGAAGCATAGGTGACTGACGAGCGTATTTGGCGGCGCCTCGCGGGCATCGTTACCGACAGCAGCAAACAGTTTTGATTTTGTCTTGAGCTGGACATGACACTCAATGCCGATCGTAATTGTATATTTGTCGCGAGTTTCTGATGTAATCATTTGAGAGCCCCTAAATCTTTGAGAGCTTGCCGGATGCCGATGAGTGCATCTTTGACATCTCGCTCAGTCAAATTGTCATATTGCTCATGCACCAGCTTGTTACGTAGCTTGTGCGCATACCAGACACCATCGTTGTCACTGAGATCGCGTTGCACGGTAACCAAGCGTTCTCCCATCGTTTTGCCTTTGACCCGGCTTTTCTTAAGTGCCTCGTCGAGCAGTTTATCGGCGTCTATAATAGCCAGCGGCCAGGTCGCCCTGCTGGCGCACTTTTTTTGTATCACTTGCCATTTTTCCGCAAAGTAACCGGTGTTCAGACGGCTGCCAGTCCGGCGGCGCACCAGCCAACTGGCGCCGAATATCAGCACCAGCAGAATGACGATAGCTATACCGGCCATAATCAAATTGGTTGTGCCAATATCAATCAGTCCTGATGGATTCATCGTACAAGCTCCTCAGTTTGGCGAGCAAACGCTAGAAGTGACCGGTCTGCACGCTGGGCGGCCATGAGCTGCACGCCCACCGGCAAGCCGTCAACCATACCAACCGGTACTGAAATCGCCGGTATCCCGGCCAGGCTTGGGCCGACAGTCATAACGTCTGATAGATACATCTGCAAAGGATCATTGCTGTTTTCGCCGATTTTAAATGCCGTCGTCGGCGCCACTGGGCCCAACAAGAAATCAACCTGTTCAAAGGCTATGGCAAATTCGTTGATAATTTTGGTGCGGACAGTCTGCGCCTTTTTATAGTAGGCGTCGTAATAGCCGCTACTGAGTACATAGGTGCCAATCATAATCCGGCGTTTCGCTTCTTTTCCGAAACCCGTGCCGCGTGACCCGCGGTAGCTATCCTCGAGCGTCGTCGCATCTGGATAACTATAGCCGAAGCGTTGGCCGTCATAGCGGCTCAAGTTACTGCTGATTTCAGCTGGCACGATGATGTAATACACTGCCAGCGACAAAGGCAGCGATGGCAGGCTGAGTTCCTGAACGTCGGCACCGGCGGTACGAAGCCGTTGCAATACGTCATCAATAATCTGGCTGACACCGGGTTGAAGGCTGTCACCCATATATTCGCGGATAACTCCGATTTTCTTGCCAGTAAGATTGATGTCTCCTGGCAGATCAGCATAGCCGGCAGCATCCCGCTCGATGGTTGTACTATCAAGTTGATCCCTGCCAGCAATAACGTCAAACACGAGAGCGCTGTCAG
This sequence comes from Candidatus Saccharimonadales bacterium, assembly GCA_036388415.1. Taxonomy (NCBI): domain Bacteria; phylum Candidatus Saccharimonadota; class Candidatus Saccharimonadia; order Saccharimonadales (SeqCode); species Saccharimonadales bacterium (SeqCode). The sequence continues at coordinate 374,089 of DASVRW010000002.1, forward strand.
CGACCGTTCGTGTCAGTGGACCCATCACATCGGTACTACTGGCCATCGCCACCACACCGGAGCGTGACGTCAGGCCGTATGTCGGCTTGAATCCAACGCATCCACTAAAGCTGGCTGGCTGGCGGATCGAACCACCCGTGTCGGTACCAAGCGCAAACGGCGCCATGTCGAGCACGACTGCTGCTGCTGAACCGCCGGACGATCCACCAGGTACCCGAGCCATGTCATGTGGGTTTTTCGTCGGATAAAAATCGCTGTTTTCAGTCGAACCGCCGTGCGCAAAGGCGTCCATATTAGCCTTGGCAACACATATCGCTCCTTCAGCTTCCAGTCGCTCGATAACGGTCGACTGATACGGCGCCGTGAAGCCACGCAGAATATTGCTGGCGGCTGTTGTCTCGGCCCCAAAAACCAGATAATTATCTTTGGCAATAAACGGAACGCCAGCCAGACGACCGGCGGGTTTCGAGGCAGCTATGTCTGCATCAATCTGCCGTGCCCGCGTGCGTGCCCTATCTTCGGTTGTCGCGATGATCGCATTGTACTGCTGGTGCTCAGCAATCGTGCGCAGAGACTGTTCGACCAAGTCAACTGCCCGTAGCTCGCCCGAGACAACTTTAGCCGCAATCTCCGCTATAGGCAGCCATTGTGAAGCAGTTGTAGCAGCGCTCATTATCCGATCATCCTTCGAACTTTAATAAGATCACCCTGCACTGTTGGCACATTTTGTAGCAAACTTTTGGGCTCATAGCCATAATCACCGATTTCGTCGGCGCGCGTTACATTCACTAGACCAGTCACCTGGCTGGTTGGCTGCAGTCCGGCTGTATCTACGGCGTTTAATTGTTCGACATACTGTAAAATTTCATTAAATTCCGACGAAAAAGCCGCAACTTCATCGTCATCAAGCGAGATCCGGGCAAGTTGCGCCAATTTCAAAATATCATCCCGTGTGAGGTCGGCCATATCCGTCAAGTATAGCACCGCTCGTACGCACAAACCAGTATAAGTATGCTTTAAATTACGACCTACTGACTCGATTCAGCCGTCAATTTTTTACTACTTTAGCCCTACTGTCATATTAAAGTTACTATATTATAAACACTACTGTGTTTACCTAGTCCGGCTGATCAAATAGTATATTTACATGCACAGAACATTATAATTATCTGGCTACATCTTCTGCTTTAAATCGTTAATAATATCGCGTAGCTCAGCTGCTTGCTCAAACTGCAGGTTGGCAGCGGCCATATCCATTTGACGATTCAGGTCTTTAAGCAGATGCTTGTATTCGTCCTTCGGTATTTTTTTCAGATCCAGCTTAGCGGTTTTGGCTTGCTCAGGCAGGTCAGGCCGCATACCTTTCTCGACGGCTCGGCCGGCACCGGTTGGCGTGATACCGTGCTCAGTGTTGTATGCAGCCTGAATATCACGGCGCTTGTTCGTCTCACCGATGGCTCGTTCCATGCTGCCGGTTACGCGGTCGGCGTACATTATGACGCGGCCTTCGACATGGCGGGCAGCCCGGCCGATAGTCTGGATGAGTGCTTGCTCGCTGCGCAGAAAACCTTCTTTGTCAGCGTCTAATATGGCGACCAAACTAACTTCAGGCAGATCGAGTCCTTCACGGAGCAGGTTGATGCCAACAACAACGTCATAAATCCCGAGCCGAAGATCACGCAGTATATCCGTTCTATCCAGCGTATCGACATCACTGTGCAAGTACGTTACTTTGATGTTTATCTCTTTCAGGTATTCAGTCAGGTCTTCGCTCATCCGCTTTGTCAGCGTTGTTATCAGGACGCGCTGCTGCTTGGCGATGGTCGCTCGGACTTCATTGATCAAATCATCGATCTGGCCGTCAATCGGCCGGACTTCTATAACTGGATCGAGTAGTCCAGTCGGTCGTATAACCTGCCGGGCAGGCTCCGGACTGCGGCTGAGCTCATAATCCGCCGGTGTCGCCGACACGTAGACAGCTTGATTCACGTGGCGTTCAAACTCGGTAAAGGTCAATGGCCGGTTGTCGAGGGCGCTCGGCAGCCGAAAGCCGTGCTCGACCAGCACTTCTTTGCGGGCGCGGTCACCGTTGTACATGCCGCGGATTTGCGGAATGGTCATATGCGATTCGTCTACCAGCAGCAGGTAGTCATCCGGGAAGTAATCCATGAGCGTCGCTGGCTGCTCGCCCGGTTCGCGGTTCGTAAGATACCGGCTGTAGTTCTCAATGCCTTTGACGAAGCCAGTTTCCTCCAGCATTTCCAGGTCAAAGCGCGTGCGCTGTTCCAGGCGCTGGGCCTCAAGCAGCTTGTTTTCCATTTTGAACTGTGCCAGCCGCTGATCAAGTTCTGATTCGATACTGCCGAGTGCGACCTTCAATTTGTCGTGCGGAGTCACGTAGTGCGAACTCGGGAAAATCTTCAGTTCCGTCAATGTCGCTAGTACTTCGCCGGTCAGCGGTTCGAGCCGAGTAATTTTCTCTATTTCATCGCCGAAGAATTCAATTCGGTAGGCGACTTCTTCACCAGCTGGAAACACATCAACCACATCGCCTCGTACCCGGAAGGTACCACGGTGAAAGTCAATGTCATTGCGCTGATACTGAATATCCGTCAGCTGGCGCAGCAGCTTATCGCGCACCCGGCGCTCACCGACAGCAACCTTGACGGATAATCCGTCATAATCCTCGACTGATCCAATGCCGTAAATACAGCTGACACTGGCAACAATAATAACGTCACGTCGGCTGAGGAGTGCGTCAGTGGCAGCGTGGCGCAGCCGGTCGATCTCCTCATTGATCTGTGAATCCTTCTCGATAAAGGTATCGCTGCGGGCTATGTAAGCTTCCGGCTGATAATAATCGAAGTAACTGACGAAATAATGGACAGCGTTGTCCGGGAAGAAGCTTTTGAATTCGCCGTACAGCTGAGCCGCCAGCGTTTTGTTATGACTGAGAATCAAGGTCGGTTTCTGGACGCTTTGAATAAGATTCGCCATTGAGAATGTCTTACCGGAGCCGGTTACGCCCAGCAGCGTCTGGTCGCGCAGCCCATCATTGATGCCTTGAACTAGCTGCTTGATAGCGGCCGGCTGATCGCCCTGCGGCGTATAATCACTATGTAGTCGTAGTTTACTCACCAAATAAGTATACCGTACAATTTGGTTTGCTATTTATGACAACCTGGCCAATACACTAGAATATGCCGAGGGAAACGAACTACAACTGCGAACGGCGGAGCCGTGCCAGATATTACACTTTACTGCGTGACGGCTTCAATGCCAATGAAATGTTTCGAAAAGCTTTTGACGACATTATGAAATTTCTCTGCTGTGACTTGGTCAACTTCATAATCACCAGTGGTTGTTGTGGCAAAGCAGGCCGGGCCGTATTGTTTTTTGGTGGCAAGTCCATACATGTGTTTGCCGACGGTTCGGTGCTCATTGTATGGCATAGCGTCCGTTTCCTGCCAGCGAGGATCATCGATTGGCATACGCATGACGTAGGCGAGATACTCGCCGCCGCAGTTTTTGCCGGTTGGACCGATGATCTGCTCAGTGTTTGTAGCGGTGATCGTGAGTATGGACTGGTCAGTAGGCGATGAATCATGAAACGCATATGAAGCTCCCGAATCGACTTCGCTCAGCGGTATACGGACACCCCACTCTTTGATTACGAGATACTGCCGCTCCAGTGTCGTTATGGAATTGTCGGTAAATACCGTTCCGTCAGCCGTGACGCACTGCTGCGGTGTTGACTGCACCAGCGTGTTTGTCCGGTCTTGTTTGCAGCCGTCAAACGACGTAACCCGCTTGGATGGCTGCGCCTGCAACTGCCGCCCGGCTGTGTCGTGCCGGAAAATTTGCAGACCGATAAACCCGACGACTATCAGAACGAGCACCACTACGCCGGCTGCGAGGTGCATAAAACCATGTTGATTGATAGTAGTGCGTTTCATATTCAGGTACCTACTTTGCATAAATATCAGCGTACATTTTGCGCTCTTCGTTGAGGGCCAACGTCAACTGTTTGACGAGCTCATCGGGAGAATCATTGAACAAGACAACAGAACCCGGCTTAACGGGTTGCGCCAGCGCCATGATTGCCTCTATCTGATTGCTGATGCCGCCAGCTCCCTGCAAAAAACCGATCGGGGTGTTACTCTCCATCGCAATCGTAAATTCGTGGAGTGTTCCTAGCCGGCCGCCAATACTAACGACCGCATCACTCGAGGTAATGAGCAGTGAATCGCGCCCGACATAGTGCAAACCGCTATACAAAATAACGTCGTAGGCTTCGGTCGGCAAGCGATACTTGAGGACATGCTCGACCTTGCTGCCAGCCGGACTGATGCCAAGGCTCATTTTGCCGCCGGCTGCCTTGTAGCCTTCGGCCGCATAATTCGGCAGTCCAACGGTGGCACCGGTCATGAGAGCGTGTCCGGCGTGAGCGATAGCTGCTCCAGCTGCTCGTGCCAGCTCCTTGCCTTCTTCGACGCTATCGCCTTTGGCGGCTCCTGATACACAAATTTGATACATACTAGTTTCTCCTCAAAATTCTTGTTTAATTATGACAGCGCCATCTCTGGAGCCAGCTTACGCTGCAAACCGCCCAGCACAGCCTCTTCCAGCTTGTGATGACTCAAATACTGCAGCAACAGTTCGGAACGCAGTGACTGTTTGAAATACTGGACGACCCGGTTGTCAAACGGCAATTGATTGCAATGACTCAGCAGTGCATCGGTCAGATTGCATGACACCGCATGTGCACCGCTGATCATACCGAGATGCTGGCTGCCTTGCCAGAAATGGAGCGACGGTTCGATTTTTGCCAATGCGTCCTCGACGGTCGTCCAGGCAAGCTCCGGGGCGGCAATCATTGGTTCAAAGATATCGGACCGCACCGAGCTGCCAAAGCGTGCAAAGTACTGATGCAGACTATGCCATGACACTGGTTCGTCGAGCGAAAGCGACGGCAACATCGGTTCACCGTAGACCACTTGCTGCACAATTCCGCCGAAATTCGATTGCATTTGATGCAATTTCATAAAGGTTCCTGCTGCTCGGATCTCATTGACGGCATGGAGCACTAGTACTGCCGTGGTCAGTGTCGATAGCTGCGGTTTGTTGACAGGTAACGGCAGCATGACAACCGAGCCAAGTTCCTTGAAGCTCAGCACGTGATGTTTTTGAACTGCAACCACCGATTCACTGAGCGTCTGCCATCTTTTTGATGCGGGATATTCAAGCGTCAGCGGGCGCTGTTCGAAATCGCTGGCAGCCAGCTTGGTGTAGGCGGCCAGAATCCGCTTAGTCCACTGTGGTGATTCGATCAGCCAGGCGGCCGCATACAGTGACGCAGCTGATTCGTGCTTCAGCATTGATTCAGACGAACGGTAGCCCAGCGCTTTCATGGTTTTACGCGGCAGATGAGCCCGCAAGATCTTTTTGGCAGCCGTTGATTTCAGTGCAAAGCTCCGAGCTGGTGCAATGTCGTTTTGCAGCACACGGGCCAGCTGCTGCGTTATGTCTTCACTGGTTTGCGCAATCGAAGCAGCCGAAGATCGTATCGCCTGTTCGAAGCGCTGATCATCGATCCGCAGGCGCTGGCCAAGTGCGGCGTAGAGCTCAGGTCCGGTTGTGTCGTGGGCATCCAGCTGCAGTTCGTGCAGCTTCCCGCGCAGCGCCTGCTGCAGAGAACTCGATAATCGTATATCAGCACCGGGATGGCCGGCTAGGATTTCAAGTTGCTTTAAACTTTGCTGAAACAATGGCTCACGGGCGCCCAATAATTCAGATAGAACCCTTGTCATAGTGTCTCTATATTAGCACAAGCGTCATTCGAGAGATAGCGCTTTACTCAGTTAGAATCGTTCTGGCTTGTAGCCTGCAGGTGCGCTGCGCAGCAAGCTTTCTACTTCTTTTTCAGTCAAAAGACCCGCCTGAGCTCCTATCTTTTGCACGACACTCATCGAGTTGATTGGCGCCCACTGCAATGCGCCTTCGAGCGTATTGCCTTTGGCAAGTGCCGCGACAAATGTACTTGCGAAGGCGTCACCTGCGCCAGTGCGGTCAACTGGATCGGCCGGGTCTGGATATAGCGGCATTTGAAAGCGGTTTGCACCGTCACTGGCGTAGGCACCGTGCGGGCCGTCGGTTACAACGACTATCTTAGCGCCCAGTTCGTGTAGCTTATTGATAAGGTCATGGAGATCTTCGTGATTGCCACCACCTACTGTGACCGCCTCTTCGCGGTTGAGGATCAAAACATCACTGCGGGCGTACAGCCGCTTCAAGCGCTCGGCACCAGCTTCCATCTGGAATGTTCCCGGTTGGAATGCTAATTTGACATCTGGGTTAGCATCGAGCCAGTCAGAGACTTGGTCATGATACGGTATGGCATGCTCGCTGATCGAACTAAAATATAGCCACTTTGGAATATCGGTCGGCGCGAATACTGGCCAGTGATAGTCATACTCTTCGTGTTTAATAAGTATTGTGCGCTCGGCTCCATATCGAAGGACGTAGTGGTAGTTGCTCTTTTTGTCTGGATTGACGCGTACAAAGCGGGTATCGACATTTTCAGCATGGAGCGCCGTGATCATGTCGCGGCCATCTTGGTCTCCACCGACATTAGTCACAAAACCGCTGCTGACTCCTAGCCGAGCAAACGCGACGGCAGCATTGGCAGCATTGCCGACAGCCGTGACGACATCTGCACTATCGAATGGTATTTTGGCACCAAACGGCATTGCCAGCACATTTTGGCCTTTGTCGTCTACGTACGTCCACGCTTGGTCATCGAGCAGCTTGATAAAGGCATCGGTTACGATATCGCCAATACTCATGACGTCTATTTGGTTTTGACTCATCCCACCCACTCCTCGTTCTCATTTATCTAGGTTATGTTTAACCGTATTGTACATCGATTACTAGGTTTATGGCAATGGATGGCACTCGCGGGATTATATTTGTGCTTTGCCAGTACTATTGAAGCTATCGATCTTGCTTTCGACGACTTTCTGCACGGCTGCAATCACTTTGGGCATCAGCTTGATGACGGCGTACTCTGTCGGGTCTTCGTCAAGTACTTTCTCAAGTGTCGTGCGATACGCATAACGCATGTCGGAATTGATGTTGATCTTGGTGACGCCAATCTTGACAGCATCAACAAAATAGTGGCCCGGGGTGCCGCTGCCACCGTGCAGGCTTATATTACAGTCGATAGCATCACGGATTTCCTGCAGCAATACAAGATCTAGTTTCTTAGGCACTGGATATTTGCCGTGCAGATTGCCGACTGCGGCCGCATAGGTGTCAATGCCGGTTGATTTGACAAAATGGTAAGTGCCTTCCGGCGTGCTAAAAGTTTTTTTAATTTCAGCATAGTCAATGCCTTCAGTATGGATGTTGGAACTGCCGCCAAAGTAGTGCGGCTCACTCTCGACCAGCGCACCGGTCATTTTGGCGTACTCGACAACTTCGCGGGTTGCTTGGATGATTTCCTCTTCTGTTGCATCGTGATTGGCCTGCGATATATCAATATGGATAAATTCATAACCGGCATCAATACCGGCCTTGGCATCTTCGACAGTCGGTGAATGATCAAGATTGATATATATCTCGACGCCAAGAATGGCTTTGTAGTTATCAACCATATCACGGACGTTTTCGAGGCCGAGTGCCTCGACCTCTCCCTGACTGATTTCGACCAGTACTGGCGCATTACGGCTCTTGGCAGCCTGGGCGACAGCCCGCAGCGTTTCCTGGTTGTCCAAATTAAAGGCGCCGAGCGCAAAGTGCTCGTCCCGTGCCCGCTGCATCGTCGCGCGAGCTTTTTGACAGTTTTCTCTAATTTCTCGAAGTGTTAATGGCATACGAATATAATACCATGCTTATGCTTGCAGAAACTATTACAATCAGTATTCGTACTTGAGCTACTTTCGGTCAACCACATGATGGGCGGCCATTGCAATATGCTTAGCGTCGAGTCCAAAGTGTGTCAGCAGCTCGGACGGCTCACCAGACTCACCGAAGCGGTCTTTCATGCCGATGCGTACCATCGGTGCCGGGCATTCATCAGCTAGCAGTTCGGCGATTGCGCCGCCCAGACCGCCAGCCATCTGGCCTTCTTCGGCCGTGACGACGCAGCCTGTCTTGCGAACACTCTTCAGTATCGTTTCGGTGTCGAGCGGCTTAATGGTTGGGACGTGCACGACTTCAGCTTCTATGCCTTGTTTGTACAGGCTTTCGGCTGCTAGCAGTGCCTGATGCGTCATGGTGCCGCAGGCGATGATCGTGACATCAGCACCAGGTGAAAATACATAGGCCTTGCCTATTTCAAACGGTGTTTCAGGTGTTGTGATCACTGCCGATGCTTCACGGGCCAGGCGTAAATAATTAGGCCGGCCATCTTCCGCCATCGCCAGCGTAGCCTTTTCGGCTTCAACACTATCGCACGGCACGATAACGACCATATTTGGTAGTACGCGCATGATGGCGATGTCTTCCAACATTTGGTGGGTCGCGCCGTCCGGTCCAACTGAGACGCCAGCGTGAGAGCCGACAACTTTCACCGGGCGATCGTTGAGGCAGATCGTAGTGCGTATCTGTTCCCAGTTGCGTCCCGGACTAAAGGCAGCATACGAGCTGACGAAAGGTATTTTGCCCATTGCTGCCAGTCCCGCACCGACGGTGACCAGGTTCTGCTCGGCGACACCGATTTCAACAAAACGTTCCGGAAATTCGGCTTTGAACAGACTCATCTGCGTACTATCAGTCAGATCAGCGCAGGCAGCGACAACCTGGGCATTCCGCTTACCTGCCTCAAGCAGTCCGCGTCCAAAGCCTTTGCGAATCGGCTCCTGCTGAAGCGTCCCGTTCATGTCTGCAAGATGCATATCGGCCATTACAATCCCACTCCTCTCAATATACTCAGCATGTGCACGCTGTGTTTTAGTACAAACCCACTCACGAGCAGTCCAACGTAAAATAACAATCCGGCAGCGCCGTACACAATGATACAGTTCGACAGTTTGTCGCGGTGATCATCATACACGTTATGCATGCTGATTCCGCCATTTAGATATCATGACAATCAACCCAATAGTTATAAGCAACCATATTAATGAAAATATTATTGCCGTCATATGCGACGGGTTGCCACAGGCGCTCTGGCTGGCCGTTAACGAAGATGTGCATGGTCTAAAGCTAAGAAATACCTGTAGAAGTAGGTATGCCGCAAACAACCAAACAGCTCCTAACACTGTCGTGGAAATTGCTAATATGGTTTTTTTGTTATTCATGCTCGCTCCGGATGCGTCCGCCGAGGGTACGGAGTTCTTTGAGTGCTTCGACGGCCTGTTCATGGTTTGGTGGCATGCCGTGCCAGCGGAAATCGTATTCCATAAAGTCGACGCCCTTGCCTGGGATAGTGTGCGCGATGATCATCACCGGCTTTTCGACAATTGCCCGTCCCATGGCGCAAGCATCAATGACGGCCTCGATGTCATTGCCGTTGATTTCGATAACGTGCCAGCCGAACGCTTCCCATTTGCCGCGAAGATCTTCCAGTGGCATGACAGACTCAGTCGGGCCATCGATTTGGATGTTGTTGCGGTCAATAATACCAATAATATTATGCAGTTTTTCTTTGCCGGCCAGCATAGCCGCTTCCCATATATTGCCTTCGTTCAACTCACCGTCACCCATTACGACATAGACCCAGCGGTGCGTGACCTTGTCCATGCGCATGGCAAGAGCGATACCTGCTGCCTGCGACAAGCCGCATCCTAGTGGCCCACTAGTAGTTTCCATGCCAGGCAGCCGTGTCCGCTCAGGATGACCCTGCAAACGTGAGCCGAGCTTCCGGAGCGTCATGAGTTCTTTTTTATCAAAATAGCCGGCTTCGGCCATGGTAGCATATCGTACCGGGACGCAGTGGCCGTTGCTCAGTAGCAATATATCGCGTTCGTCCCAATCGGGATGCTTGGGATCGTGTTGCAGTACATCAAAATACAAAGCCGTAAATATATCGGCCAGTCCGAGCGGTCCGGCCGAATGCCCACTGCCTGCATGTTCGAGCATACGGATAATATCACTGCGGATATCTACCGCTTTATGTTCCAGCCAATCAATCGAGTAAGTTTTTTTCATTCTGCTCATGATTATACCATTAGGCTGGTCGAATACGCATGCAGAACCTAAACCTCAAAACCTACCCATGAGCCTCGTCAACCTGTCCGCCCCTAAAATTTTTCATCTTCGATGAAATAATTTTGGGGCCGCCCCGCAGGTTGCCACTCAAGGTGTAGGTTTTGAGGTTTAGGTTACAGAATCCTGCCAAACGTGTGTTGGTTTAATGAGCAGGCTGAGCAACCAGCTGCGCGAGCAATTCGTAGGCGGCATGCGCATCCTGGCTGCGCTGAATATAGCCACCGACGTTGAGTACGTCGACCCCGCCCGCAGCCAGTTGACAGATATTCTGGTCGTTGATGCCGCCGTCCCAACCGATCTCAAGCGTTGGCTTAGCAGCCCGCAGCTGCTGGACTTTGTCGAGTAAACGCAGGTCAGCCGTGCCACCAAAGTAGCCGAGCTTTCCGGAAAATATCAGTACATGATCTATAATATCGATGGCTGGAAGTATAGTTTCGACGGACGTATCCTGCAGGAGTGCGACGCCGGTTTCTATACCATGCTTATGGAGCGTATCGGCAAACGCCACAAAATCTCCTTCAGCCTCCGCATGGACAATGACCATCTGCGGTCCCAGCACGCGGTATAGCTGCGTATGCTCAAATGGATTCTTAAGCATGACGTGCAGATCAGCCCGCACGCCGCCTGGCCACCAGATCTGATCCAGATCGAGTAGTTTATTTGGCGCCAGCACTCCGTCGGATACATCGATATGAATCCGTGGCGCAAAGTCGGCAATGCGCTCAATCTGCGCCCGGTACAAATGGGCGTTTTCGGCTGTAACCGTTGGGCAAATACTGACCATACTATACTTTGTCTTTCGTTCGAATCAGGATTATAAGGTATGCCACCACACAGACAGCCATAATCACATAATCAACTGCGTATGACGTTACCCACGCTGGCGGCTGGCTACCTGGCTGCGAGTCGCCGACGAAAAAAATTCCAGAATAATTTTTTAATGAGACCAACACGCCATATACGGCCATGAATGCAGCAGATTTTATAATTGCCACGAACCATCGGTTGAGTCGAATTGGATACCGCCCGGATAGAATGTAGGCAATGCAGAATGCGATCACTGGTAGTAACCCGCTCAGGATAATTACAGCCGCATAACTCCATGAATAACCCGTTGAATTGAAGATATACAGAGCGAGCGTAAATGCCATTCCTACAGCCGCCGACACAGTCATTGCAATGACGAATGCCCGCTGCAGGCCGGCTGGTACCTGCAAAGCTCCGGCTGAGGCCGCGGTTCGTTGTTTTGGAAATTTCATATTTGCTTCCGTTATACCCTATCCAAGTTGATCAAGTTCCTGCAAGCGGCGTTTGAAACGGGTTGCCCCGGCAAACGGCGTGTTGAGCCAAGTTGTCATGATAGCCTGCGCCTTGGCGTCATCGAGACTGCGGGCACTAAGGCAGAGCACATTGCTGTCATCATCATTGCGGGCCGACCGGGCTTCAGTCAAGTTCCAGCACAGACTGGCTCGTATACCCTTGAATCTATTGGCAGCCATGCACATGCCCTGACCACTACCGCAGATGAGGATGCCTTTAGAACTAGCGTCGCCGTCAGCGAGCAGCCCAGTAACCGCCCGGCCAGCAAACTGTGGAAAGTCATCATTTTGGTCTAGCTGCAGGTCGCCGGCATCGATTACGTCATAGCCGCTGCGCAGCAAAAAATCGTATAATTGCTTTTTGAGATGAAATCCGTTGTGGTCGGCGCCGATATATATTTTCATTGTGTATTCTATACCAGATTAATCGTGCTTGTGTTCTTCGGCCTTATGCAGCAGTTTACCGGTGTCAGCGACAACTTCAACCAGTCGGTTACTGTAACCCCACTCATTGTCGTACCACGCAACCACCTTAAGCATGTTACCGGCGACAACCGCGGTCAGTTTGAGGTCAACGATCGCCGAATGACTATTACCAATAAAGTCTTTGCTGACAAGTTCTTCTTCGGTGACGTCTAAAATGCCTTGGAAGAATGGTTCTGTCACGGCTTTTTTGAATGTTTGATTTACTTCTTCGACGGTAACATTGCGTTTGGTGATGATGACAAAGTCGCTCAGTGATACGACGGGGGTTGGTACGCGGACTGACATCCCGCCGAATTTGCCTTGCAATGCAGGCAATGCTTGCCCGGCTGCAATCGATGCGCCAGTAGTGGTCGGTACGATGTTTTCGGCAGCATTGCGGCCTTCGCGGAGATCTTTGGCAGGAGCATCCTGCAGCACCTGGCTGGCGGTGTAGCTGTGTACGGTGGTCATCATAGCCTTATCGATACCAAATGCACCCTCGATAACAGCCATGACTGGTGTAATACAATTGGTCGTGCACGATGCGTTACTGATAATATCATTTGAACTCTCGAGCTTGTCCTCGTTTACGCCCAGTACGATTGTCGTCGCGCCTTCGCCCTTGGCTGGAGCTGACAATACAACTTTCTTGGCACCGGCGTCGATATGAGCCCGAGCTTTGGCCGGATCGACGAAGAAACCAGTTGATTCGATAACTACATCAACATCAAGCGATTTCCAGTCCAGCTGGGCTGGGTCACGCTGTGCAAATACCTGCACTTTTTTACCATCGACGATAATGTGCTGCTCATCGTGGCTGACATCATGCGAGTAGAGACCGTAATTACTGTCATGCTTGAGCAGATGCGCCAGAGTTCGCGTATCCGTCAGGTCGTTGATGGCAACTATGTCAATGTCGCTGCGCTCAAAGGCTACCTTAAAAGCATTCCGCCCAATTCGTCCAAATCCGTTAATTGCTACGCGTGTCTTCATGCAGTACCCTCACTCAAAGTTATATTGCTTATGCAAGCATTGTAGAAGTTATGCTCGTCTGGTGCAATAGCTTAAGCACATTGACAACGATAATAAATCGTGTATAATAAGTATGATGATATGGGATACCCCACCGAATCAACTGCAAGAAGCAGAAATGAATTTCAGAAAAGCACCGCATATGCTGGAACAAACTGAGCTGATTCATAGCAAACTGCATGATTTAGGTTTGCCTACCAGCCCTATAGATTATTTCGAAATACCTTCCCGCGCGCATAGTGTAGGCAAACTAGTTGTGCCATTTGTACACTTGTTAGACACCGGCGAGATCGACGCTGGGTTACCACCCATTTACGGCGTTACCAGCCAGCCGAACGCACATACCAAACGGTCGTCGGTACTCCGTTCACAAGAAGCCCATGTCTTTGCTGAAGATTTAGCGCTGCGTCGCGGAATATTCACCCCGTACGCACGCGGCAGTAGCGAAGTGATAGCAACAAAATTGATTCCAAAAGCATATCTTCCACAGTACGTCAGTGACCGAGTCGCACACCTGGGAGCGCTCATTGTTGAAGTTGACGAAACTCGTAACCTGACAAAAAAACAACGCGCATTCGTGATCAAGGAAATTGGTAGCGCTAAAGGGATGCTCGAAGATAAATAGATACAGAATCTATTTAATGCTGCTACACGGCCGCTGTACGGTTCCACTCATTGACAGCTACCATTCGCAACCGGCACATTTTACCAATCTTAGGTGCAATTGCTTGAGCTCGCTCATCGTCAAAAAATATCCATTCTGCATGCACAGGACCATTCGGATCTAAAACCGGTGTTTGTGTATTATATAAATCATTTCGAGTTGCCGATGCTACAAATGGATAGCAAAGATCCAGCGACATGACGGGTTTTGCTCCAGAATAGTCAGGCGGCCGAACCGCAGCCATTGAATAATCAAGCGGGACCTGCGGATCTTGAGCTACTACGTGAAGCGCCTTGACGAGCATAGTACCCGCGAGCGTTGACGCTATTTCATGAGCAGCAACTTGTGGTTCGACACCAGGCGTATCGAGTGCAACACCTGGCAATATCCAATGATCGTTGGTTTTGTCATACAGCATACACACCTGGTCTTTGGTCGCTGAAAGTATTAATGCACTCGTAGTCAGCCCCTGCGTCGCACCGTTATCGTAACTCAGTCCTGCATTCAGATATGCATTTTCAACATAATTATCAAGTGAAGCACCGGCTTCAGGAAACAGCGTAAAATAGGTTCTTGAACTGTTCAAATGGTTTAGGCTCATTATAAAGAAAGTCTACCACGAACAATGCTTATGCTACAAAGATCCCGTGCTTTAAGCCATACGCGAGGCCGGTACCATACATCGGGTGCGGAAACAGCCGCAGTGCTTCCTCGGGGGTTACCCATTGGTACTCGTCATGTTCGAAGCTGAGCTGCACCGCCGCATCCTGCACCCGTGTCCAAAATAGTAAACGCGTGATATTAGTATCGCGGTATATTTCTGAGGCAGCGTAAAACAAATGGACATTGCCAACGGCTACGCTTAGGCCAGCTTCCTCAAAGATCTCACGGCAGACAGCCGCTCGGTACTCTTCGCCGTCTTCGATACCGCCGCCTGGAAAATCTTGTTCGCCCGGACGGCGCGTGTCAGTCGCGCTGCGCCTGAGCAGCAGTACATTGCCAGCAGCGTCAAATACAACTGCTTTTGCGATGAGAGATGTCCGCATACTTATGCTCCGCTAGCGTAGCGCGCGATTGATTCAGCAATGATCTGCTTGGCAGCTTCTACGTCGCCCCAGCCTTCGACCTTGGTACTGCCAGGCTTTTTGAGGTCTTTATAGTGGGTGAAGTGCTGCTCAACTTTCGCCTTCCAGCGTTCGCCGAGATCATCAAGTGTCTGGATGCTGTCGCCAGTATTGCGGTCATCGGCTGGTACGCAAACAATCTTGTGATCAGCTTCACCGTCGTCAATAAAGTTCATCACGCCAATCACTTTTGCACTAGTATAGACGCCAGTTGGAATCGGCTCGTCGCAGACAACCAAGGTATCGAGTTCATCGCCGTCCTCATCAAGCGTCTGTGGAATGAAGCCGTAGTTAGTCGGTTTGGCGTATATATTCGGCTCGACGCGGTCCAGCATAAAGCAGGCCCGTTTGCGGTCCCATTCAATCTTTAGAAAGCTACCCTGCGGTATTTCGATAACCGTATTGACGATGCCGTTTTGATAATCGCCTGTCTCAAGTACTACGTTATAGTCAGCCATGGTATATTCCTCCGTTACATTAGCGTCTGTATCGCTCATATTGTACACTCTAAGATGAATATATGACAAAAAACAATACCACAAAAATTGTGGGCCACCGTGGAGCAGCCGGTCTCCAACCGGAAAATACGCTACCAGGTTTTTTATTAGCAAAAAGATTGGGCGTCGACGCCATCGAACTTGATGTGCGGCTAACCCGTGACAACCAATTCGTCGTCTGTCACAATGATCGTGTCAGGCTGAGCAACGGAACTCATGGCAGGGTTTCAAAACAAACATACGGTGAACTTACGGTTAGTTTATTGTCAAATGGCCATCGCCTGCTGCTACTGCAGGAGGTGCTGGCTGCGGTTCCGAACATCCCTATTGTACTTGACCTCAAAATCGATCACGGCATTTCTGAGCTCAGCAGACTTCTCGAAACATACGACAACGAGTTTACGTTTGTTACCCACCGCAACCGCGTGGTACGCGAATGTAAACGATTACGACCGGATATACCGGCTTTTGTTGGCCGCCACTACAGTCCAGTCGGGTTGATGCGAAGCATCCGTATACATGATGCCGATGGTATAAATCTCAATTATATATGGCTCAATCCACTGACATACTACGCCGCACAGAAGCTAGGGCTGCAGATTCAGGTATACACCGTCAACAACGTCACCGTCGCCCGCCTACTACAGCGGTTTTATCCCGGTATTTGGATTTGTACCGATCGCCCTGACTTGCTCATAAGGTCTCTGCGCTCCAAACCAATCTATTCGGTTGAATAGCCGGCATTACTAGTGGGCACTGCAGTCTGCTACACTACTATAGATGCGTGCGCGATTCGTGAAACAAGAATGGGAAAATCAGGCACGAACCATTGCCAGTTTATATTTTAGTCCTGTGCCAGGACAACCTGCCTACCGCTACGAAGCCGGGCAATATGCCTCTATTGTCGTTCCCCATTCTGATATAGACAGCCGCGGCGATAGCCGCACAATGACGCTGTCGTCTTCACCAACGCAGGATCTGTTGAAGATATCGCTGAAAGTTTTCAATGACGATGGTAGTAGCTTCAAGCGTGCCCTGCTTGCGCTACGCCCCGGGGATGAAATCATAATATATGATGCGATGGGTGATTTAATCCTACCCCTCGATGCATCTATTCCGTTATTGTTTGTGGCAGGCGGTATCGGTATTGCATCCTACACCGGTATGACGCAGTATCTGCTTGATACTAAAGACACCCGGAATATTACGCTTCTCTACACCGTGGCGCGTCTTGAAGACATTGCACTGCAGTCCGTGTTCGACGCTTATAATGAGCAATCTGGCTTGACAAGGCGGATAATTACACCCGATGTCAAGCCCGTCATGGACACGACTGCCGGAACAGGCAAGCGGCGATTGGCAAGCAGTGATATCATGCAGCACTATACATCTGACACGCAGATCTATTTGTCGGGCGTCGAATCAATGGTGGAACAATTTCACACTGAACTTATACGCGACTATCATGTTCCGCCGCATCAGATCGTCTTTGATTATTTTGAAGGCTATAGCGAATTATAAAACAGTCCGTCGTTCGGAAATCCGACACGTATACCGTTCAATACGACGCTCATAGGATAATACGCTTTTAGTTCTGCACTGGGTGTGGCTGGGATTCTAGGTATTCGCGGAGTTTGAGCGCTGCCGTGGCGCCTTCACCGGCTGCCGATGCAATTTGCATAGTCGCACCGCTGCGTATGTCTCCGGCTGCAAACACACCTGGCATCTGCGTCTGCATATGCTGATCAGTCAGAATGAAGCCAATTTCATCGAGCTTGACTTCTGATTTCTGCAGGAACTGTGAGTTTGGTGACAAGCCGACAAAAACAAATACGCCATCGGTCGGAAACTCTACTGTAGCGCCAGCTTCGTCACTACCCACCACTTTTGTAACTTTATTATCTTCACCAGCAATCTCTTCTGTTTTAGTACCGAGATGTACCGTAATTTTGCCGGCGTCAACGTATTGCTGCAAATCTTTCTTCAATACATCGCTGGCTTTGATAGTCGAGCGAACCAGCAGGTCAATGTGTGATGCAAAGCGAGTTAGAAAAATAGCTTCTTGTACCGCTGAATTACCGCCGCCGACAACGACCAAGCGCTTATCCCTATAAAAGGCACCGTCACAGGTAGCACAGTAATGGACGCCGCGCGCATAATATTCCAGTTCGCCGGGTACGTCGATTTTCTTATAATCACTACCGGTAGCGATTAGCACCGCTCGCGCACGCATGTCACCGCTGGTTGTTTCTAGACGCTTGTAGGTACCCTCGTTAACGATCCGCGTTACTTCACCAAGTTCAATGACAGCACCGAAGCGTTCAGCCTGTTCTTGCAGGTTGGTTGCCAGTTTCAGCCCTTCGATACCCGTTTGGAAGCCAGGATAGTTATCAATCATGTCAGTTACAGCAGCCAGCCCACCGATAACCCCACGCTCAAAAAGCAGCGTTTCAATATCTTCGCGCGTGGTATAGATCGCTGCCGTCAAGGCCGCTGGCCCGGCGCCAATAATAATGACTTCGTGGGTTGGTATTTCAGTTGTCGTTGCACTGGTTGTTTCTGTCATGCTAGTTGTCCTTTGTTGTAGTTGGTCAAAAAAATACTGTTGTTTCAGTTTACTAGCCGGGATATATCTTAAGCGACAGCCGGAGCCAATTTGGCAAGGTTGAATCCGACTATAACCTCGCGGGAGTTATCGTCTTTCGTTACAACAGTTACTGGAACTGTCAGCGCACCGCTCAGCTCAAGCGCCTCAGCCTGGCGGTCAGGGTATTGATCAATATTGACTTCCTCGTATGCGTGTCCCTTTGCAGCGAGCCATTTTTTGACCATGACACAGTAGGCGCAGGTGTTAGTCGTAAAGATTGTAATATTTTTAGCCATAAGAAGTTTCCTCCATGCACATACATGTGCTTTTTTGTATTATACCGTACTTCGTACAGTATATATAGCGTTTATGCTATACACAATACGCTACATGTTGTGTTTTTTTCCAATATTCCCTCGATTTACGCGTCGATTTGTACCAGCTCTATATCGAACACGAGATCAGCATCAGCCGGTATACCTGAGCCGGGAGGAGGCGTCGAGCCGTATGCCTGAGCTGCCGGTATCAGCAGACGGCGTACACCGCCGACTTTCATACCTGGGACGCCGTCAGTCCAGCCCTTGATAACTTGATGCAGCCCGAATGATATTGGACGACCAAACTCTTTGGAGCTTTGAAAAACAACTCCGGTTGCAGCAACGGCACCGGTGTAGTGAGCCGTGATGGTTGCGCCTGGCTGTACTTCATCGCCGGAACCTTCGCGTATATCAATTTTTGTGAGTTCAGCTACGTGATCGATGGGGGTGAAATTATCCATGTGTGTCTCCTTAATCAAATTTATATATGGGCTACAGAACGGATTACTGGGCTACCTTTTGTAGCGTAATATCAAACACCAGGTCAGAATTGGCTGGAATACTTCCGGTTGCCTGCTCACCGTACGCCTGAGCAGCTGGAATGACCAAACGGCGCTTGCCACCTTCTTTCATACCAATCATGCCGGTTTGCCAGCCTGGTATCACTTCACTGAGCTTCCTCGTAAACGGCTGGCCTGCATCGAGTGAACTCTCAAAAATAGTACCGTCCTTGGCGAGGGCGCCGGTATAATCAGCAGTGATAGTATTGTCAACGGAAGTGATTTCAGCACCCGTTCCTGGCGTGAGGTCCGTTGATTGGATTTCAGTTACTGACGCTACTGGCGTAAATCCGGCAAGTTTCGTACCTTGTAGCTTGCCTGCTTGAGGCTTCTGATCTGTTACTGCCGTATTAGCCGTCTGTTTCTTTTGATTATTCTCTTGTATGATCTGTGCGATGACAACAACCGTCAGCGCTATCGATGTTACAAAAAATAATATGGCACCACTGAGCGCAAATGCCCGGTCCCGTACTTCCTTAAAATCAGCCACTGTGCTCCCCTTTCTTACATTGTTACTACATCTATCGTTACCCTAACTGCAGACAATTCTACCATATCACTCCCCTATCATTCTATGGGCTGACGGTCAGCCGGTCTTCAAACGATCGTTTTAGGCTGCGATATCAAACTCTTTGAGCTTTTTGTCGCGAGCTTTGCCGCTGCTGTACTGCTGTAGTTCAAGTAGTTTTGCATAGACGCCACCTGACTGAGCTAGTTCAGCTGGAGAGCCGGATTCATCAACCGTACCGCCTTTGATCGTTACAATCTGGTCAACATGCTGTATGGTACTGAGCCGGTGGGCAATGATGATCGTCGTGCGATGTTCCATCAGCCGCTCCAAGGCTTCCTGTACCAGCAACTCACTTTGGCTATCAAGGCTGCTGGTCGCTTCATCGAGCACCAGGATGGGCGCGTCTTTCAGAATTGCGCGAGCTATAGCAATGCGCTGTTTCTGACCGCCGCTCAGTCGGAGACCACGCTCACCAATTTCTGTCTTATATCCGTCAGCTAGTTTCTCGATAAATTTATGGGCATTTGCTGCTTTGGCGGCTGCAATTATTTGATCGTTGCTCGCTTCTGGATTGCCGTACGCGATGTTTTCCTGAATCGTACCACTAAACAGCGCCGGCTCCTGAAATACGACGGCAACCGACGCCCGCAGGCTGGACTGAGTAACATGTTTGATATCCTGGCCGTCAACCGATACTATGCCGTCATCTGCCGTATACAGCCCAAGCAAGATACTTGAAATCGTTGTTTTGCCTTCGCCGCTCTGGCCAACCAAAGCGACTTTGCTATTGGGCTGTACCTTGAAACTTACGTTTTGTAGCACCGGTACACCGTCTTTATAGGCGAAGTTAACCTTATCAAACGTCACGGCAGCCCGGTCGACCTGCAATTGTTTCGCATCATCGCTATCAATCCGCTCGAGTGGTTCGTCCATAACTTCAAAATAATCCCGGCTATTACTTATAGCGCGCTGCGTCTGATCGACAAGATAGCTGATACTAAACAGCGGTATGCGGATAAGCTGCATGTATTGTATGAGCAGCACCATAACGGCGATGCTATAGGTACCACGGGCAGTTTCGACGAATATATAGGCATAGAGCGCAAAACTGATTACCGCCAGCACGCTACGTCGGAATATATCCTGCTTATGCCAGTACTTACTCTGTGGGTTGGTGGTTTTGACAACCCGGCGCATAAGACGGTCGAAGTAGCCCAGCTCCAGTTCCTCACGGACAAAACTTTTGACAACCTTGATTTGACTGACCCCCTCAGCAAACCGTCCGCTGGCCACATCAAGATCGGTATTGATAGACTTCTGGTATTCCTGCCAGGTGCTGCTGGAGCGTGCCGTCAGCCAGATAAATACTGGGTAGAGTGAAGCCAGCATCAACGCCACCGGCCAGGCAAAGTACGCCACGATCGCCAGTGTGAAAACTGTGCTGAATATAAACTGCAAGAAGTTGTTGCTCAATGTCTGCGTATAGGATGTAATCTGGTCAATACCGCGGCTCATGCGGTTGATAATCTTGCCGGACAATTCGCGGTCAAAGTAGTGCTGCGGCAGTCCGAGAATATGCGCATAATATTTCTGGCTGAGTAGCCGGCGCTGCTTGGCAGCCAGTAAATCGCCGAAGTACCCGCCGACATTACTAAAGATAGTCTGGGCGATATCTGTCAGGAATATCAATGCCGCAATGATAGCTACGTACCGGACATTTGCGTTTTGTACGCCGCCCGCTTCAGTTATCTGATCGATTGCCGCTTTGGTCAATAATGGTGTCAACTGAGAAAGAATAGCAATCAAGATTGTGAAAACTGAAACAGCAATATAATAGCGCTTCAGCTCGCTAGTAAAGCTAATAATTCGCCATATACTTTTCATCGTTATCTACAGTATAGCGGTGACAGGGTAAGTCATGAAACAAAATACTTTGCTTATGGCACAAATTGTTCTATAACTGTATGCATGTCTCCGGGACCGTCCCGTGATGACACGCACCTCAGAGGAGTTACACATGTCCACGAAGAGTGACCGCGAGAGCAATGCACTGCTCATCGGCTGTATCGTCGGTATTGCTTCACCGATGCTGTACGCCCCGCTTCTGAAGTGGATCGTACCAGGAATGCCCTGGTTCGGTGCAGCAAGTGCAACGACCACCGCGCTCATTCTGTCAGCCGTGACAGGTCTATGGGCTGGGCGTATGCAGTTGAGGGAATGGACCGACTTGTTCGGGCGCCGTACCGATATAGCTAGCGATCAGCCTAAACAAGATCGTCAGAGCACGGTGATCGCTTGGCTGTTCGTGATGACGGCGTCCGCAGCTCTGATCGGACTGGGTCTGATTTGGACTCCAGCAATGCCGTTCGCGGTCCTGCTAACTGTGCTGCTGTTCGTGACCCCGATCCTGTTGGGATTCCTGCGCGGATCGATCGAGGAAGCCGAGAGGGCTACGATCGAGAAGCATCTGAAGCCTGTCAAGCCAAGCGCTCGTCTCGCCAAGATCATTCCACCGGCTGAGACGATCAGAGTAGATGTACACAGACATCCTGTGTACATCTCTCCCTACGTTCTGCTCATGCTAGCGGCCTTGGTCGCTGCGCATCTGATCGGACGTGCCGTCGACAACGTGGTGGTATCCCTTGCAATACTAGGGACCGCTACAGCCTTCACGTCATGGAAGGTCTTGGGCTGGTACCGGACCCGTCTGGTCATCACGCTCTGGCGATATCTGGAGATCAGCGGAATACTTCGGACGAAGTCGCCTGGCTCTGCTGTCAAGACTTTCACCGATCTCACAGTCTACGTCCCGTTCTGGTCACATGTCTTGGCTGGAATGCGAATCATCTCCGTTCCGTATGGAGATCTCAGAGTGGAGACACCGGGGCAGGAACAGGGCATAACCCTTGTGAAAGGAGTACCGGGAGTAACACCCATCAACCTGATCCTGGTCAGCGAAGCCTTCGCCCCGGCTCAGGTCGAGAAAGTCGATGATGCAGAAGATGACCCGATCGACGAGCTCGAGCATGATGCCGTCGAACCGGAGGAACCAACTTCAGAGTCCGCACCTGATACATGGCCTTTCCCTCCAACGAAGGAGTAACTACCTACGTGGTGCGAACGGTCCTGGTGGCGAAGATTTTTGAGTCCCTTCGGGATTCTCATCGCCATCAGGACCACGCACAACTTTATCCTAGAACCACATTACACTCGTACAGCGCCAAACCTATCGGCTGCTGCCTGGGCAACGCCATCGAGTAGAACGCTCACTTCTTTATCGGTCATCGTTTTATCAAATGAGGCAATACTTATCCTAAAGGTAACTTGCTTGTTCTCGGCATCATCTGAGCGCTGATAGATATCAAGCGGTGTTAGCATAAAATTCATCTTAGCGGACGGCTGCCGGGCATGAAGTGACTGGTATATCACGTCGTGGAGCGGCTGATATTGCTGCCCAGCGGAGACGCGCAGGCTGATGTCCTGTGAAACTTTAGGAAAACGTGACTGAGTAACGTAACGTGTTCGGCTCTCAGAGCTCAGACTGTCTGTAGCGAGTTCAAATCCAGCACTGTAGCGCGGCAGTTTGAAAGCCTTCTGGACGCTCAGCTTATATTCACCGACAATCCCGACAATCTCATCATTTTGAATGAGGACAGCTGAGCGAGAAGCGTCAAACGGCGCTGCCAATTGTTCCAGCAATGTACCGTTCCCATTTGTTACTTGGCTAAGCGGTTGGAGCATCAAAGACACTTCGTCGGCTTGAGTTAGCGCCGACAAGTATTTACGTGCTTGGTAATAGGCTGCGCCGCTGTATGATTTCTGAGCTTTTTTGTCATCGGCTACAAAGACACAGGCTAAGCGGTTGGATTCTTTTGGCAAACTATCTTCATCCGTTTCACCGACGGCGTGTACTTTCCCTATTTCAAAAATTGCGAATGCGTCATAGCCGGATTTGATATTGGCATGAACTTTGTCGAGTAAGCTCGGCGTCAGGCTGAGACGGTAATACTGCAGATCAGGGCTGAGAGCATTGCTGAGTTTGTATGCAAATGCTTTGTTTTGTTCTGATTTATCGATCGTATTGCCGTGAACAAAACTATATGACAGCACCTCATTGGCACCGGCTGCCTTGAGTACATTTCTAATATAATATTGTTTTTCAAACGGCATGCATTTGTGGGCTGGCATCAATGCTCGAAGCGGTAGGTCGAGAGGAAGACGGTCATACCCATACAGGCGACCTATTTCCTCGACAATATCTTCCGGAATCTCGATGTCAGTACGCCAAAATGGCGCCCGGACAGTTAGGACATTGTCTGACAGCTGTACATCGAATTCGACTGCTTGCAGTAAGCCTGCCATGTCTTCACCACTGAGCTGGACGCCTAACCGTTCGGTGACAAATGCGGTCGGTATGGTCACGTCAGGATACAAAGCTTTGTTTTCCATCACCCTAGACTCAAGATGATTATCATCCACCAGCTCGCCTGCCACGCGGCCGCCAGCAATCTGCTGCAAGCCCTCGATGATGTGGCCGAGCACCGCTAGGTTCTGCAACGGGCTTTGGCCTTTGTTGAAGCGAGTGACGGCGTCGCTGAATAGCCCATGTGCCATGGAGGTTCGGCGAATTGAATACATATCGAAGCTAGCGCATTCCAGAATGATATTGCGGGTTGAGGCGTCAACTTCCGTATCAGCGCCGCCCATGACGCCGCCGAGTCCAATAGCTCTGCCAGCACTAGTAATCAAGATGGCTTCACTGCGTGGTTCAATCGTTTTGCCGTTTAGCAGCTTCAGTGTCTCTCCAGTATTTGGCTGGCGAATAACGATAGTTGCGTGATCCGCTCCTTCGTCCTGAGCCACGACTTTGTCATAGTCATAGGCATGCAGCGGTTGCCCCGTGAGCAGCATGTGATAATTCGTCAAATCAACGACATTGTTGATCGGACGCATGCCGAGGCGAGACAGCTCGACTTGCAGCCACACTGGACTTGGCCCAACTGTAATGCCAGACATCGGCACAGCTACAAAGCGCGGTACCAGACCCGGCACTTCATTGCGAATGTCGATACGCAGACTACTATCTGCAGATGTATCTACAGGTGCATCAGCAAGGTACCAGGCGGGACTGGTGTACTTCTGACCTTGTATGCCAGCAATCTCACGGGCTACGCCGAGAATCCCAAAGCAATCCGGACGATGCGTAAACATTTTATTTTCCATATCGATAACGACGTCATCCCGCAGGCCGTATTTATCAGCAAACATCGTGCCGGGAGCAACCTCTTCGTCGATTTCGAGTATACCGTCATGATTGTCCCCCAAGGCAAGTTCCTGAGGACTGGCCAACATGCCGTGGCTGACTTCACCGCGCAGTTCGCGGACTGATAGGACAAATGGATCAGTGTCGTAACTGCTGGGCACGGTAGATCCTGGCGGCAACCATGCGACTAACATGCCAGCCCGTACATTGGGGGCACCGCATACCACCTGCACATAGCCATTACCGTCTCGCTTGACATCGGGTGTATTACTACTGTTGTCAAGGCTTATGTTCGCTCGGGTGTTAAATCCGTCATCAATGGTGCAAATACTGAGGTGGTCAGAGTTTTCGTGCTTACGGCAATCAACAATACGAACGATAATGACGTCAGCATATTTTTTGCCGATGGCAACGACCTCTTCGACTGCTGCTAGCTGTGCACCGATTCGCTCTACGAGCACTTCTACGCCGTCCAGGGCTGGATCACCGGCGCAACCATAACGTTCATTAAATGCTCGGATAGCATTAACACTTATTTTCATGATTTTGGCTCATCAATTCGCTTAGTAATCGTATCCATCGTACCTAAAAACTCTTTTTCCAGATCGATGCCATAATGATTGGCAATCACAAATAGAGACCATAGACAATCAGCCAGTTCATGGCCGAGCTTGGCGTCGACGTCACTGATACCGCGCAGATTTTCTTTGGCCATAACCAGCTTCATGAGATCGCCGAAGTCACCGCCGAATCCCATAGCGTAATCGCGGATGCGCCAGGCTTCAAGGCCGTTTTTGGCATTTGATTCTTCATATTTCTGTCGAATCTCTTCGGCGCGCCGCATCAAATCTTGTATGTCACTCATGAAAATTGCCTCAAAAAATCTAATTTACCTGATTCAAAATGCCGGACATCCTCGATATTATATTTCATCATGACCAGCCGTTCGATGCCGCCGCCCCAGGCAAAGCCGGTGTATACAGTCGGGTCGATCCCGGCTTCGCGCAGTACGTTCGGATGAATCATACCGCAGCCGAGCAGCTCGATCCAGCCGGACTGGCTGCAGATACTACAGCCTTGCTTGTTGCAGAACGGGCAGCTCATGGCAAATTCAAATGACGGTTCGGTAAATGGGAAATAGAATGGCTGTGTCTTGATGTCGAGTTCTTTTTGGTAATAAGCTTGCAGAAAGGTTTTGAGTGTTGCCATCAGATGGCCGACGTGGACGCCTTTGTCGACATAGATGCCTTCGTACTGATAAAACGTATGCTCATGCCTGGCATCCAGGTCTTCATTGCGAAATACGCGGTCCGGAATCACGACAGCAATCGGCTGACCGCTGCGCAAACCGTCAGCGTACTCGCGTAGTATACGGTGCTGCATGGTGCTGGTATGAGCCGGCGCGATCAGCCGCTTGCCGTTGCCGTCAGTTTGTTCGGTCATAAATGTGTCGTAGTCATCGCGAGCCGGATGGCCTTCCGGGAAATTGAGCGCACCGAACATATGATAGTCATCGTCTATTTCCCGCGATTCGGACGCAGTAAATCCCATGCGGTAAAAGATGTCGAGCATAATCTGACGTTCGCGCATCAGCGGGTGCGCCGAGCCAACTTCACTGCTTAGCAGATGTGGCCGACAATCCGCCGGTACATTCATATCAAACGGCGCAGTGACATCGATCGGTGGCAATGCTTCGGCCTGCTCCTGCTGCGCCGAGACAAGCGCCTGCAGCTCCTGCTTCAGCTGGTTTAATTCTTTGCCGAACGAACCGCGCTCTTCCGGCGCAAGCGTTGCAATCTCGCCGTACAGTGCTCGAAGCTCAACTGCCTTCAATATATCTTCCTTGACTGCGAGTGTCTGAAAACGGTCATGTAGCAAAGCGGCTGTTTCAGCGATTTTCAGATTTTGATAGGTCATAGGTAGATACAAGTATAGCAGTCCGCGGCCGACCTGGCACGCCAAATATGGCCGCAGAACAGACTTACAACATAGTATTTAGATCAGCGTCAAGCGAGCTATCGTCAAGGCCGCTATCGAGCTGGCTGCCCGATTGGTCTAGGCTCTTGCCTGTCGCCGTCAGATCGGCTTGCGTCTGAATAGTCTCCGGCGCCGTGGTAGCCGCAGGGATTTGACTGGTAGTATCAAGTTTATTCATGCTGACTACTTTGTAGCCGACGCCCGCGATGACAGCCACCAAAAGCAGTCCGACAAGCACGCCGACAGCCCCAAAACCAGCTTGGTTTATTCTAGAACGGTTCATTCGGTTGTCTCCTTTGGTTCAACGGTTGTACTGCCGGCTGGCGCTGCAGTCTGTTTGGCCGTCATGAGAGCAACAAGCACTGCCTTGACTGACGTTCGGTACGATTGCAGAGCGGTCCGAGCGTTTTTAACTGCTTCTTTGACGACTGCGACGGAGGCGGCAGGGTCAGACACCGTGCAGTCTATATCGACACTGACTGCCGACAGCGCTTCGACTGCGGCCGTTGCCTGTGATTTTTCGGTTACTGCAGCTGCGGCCAGCGAGTCGTACGATGGCACGGTTAGCTGCTTCTCAGTTTGATAGTCTTGCAGCTTGGTCAGTGTCGTGTCGTATTTTGCCAAATGATTTTTGGCATTTCGGCTGTAGTTTACGATTTTTTTGTTGAGATTAGCTTCGCGGGCCTGGCAGGCTTTTTGGCGGACTGCCAAGGTTTTTTCTGATTTCTTTTCTTGTCGGTCAGCTTGAACTTTCTTCTGGGCGCGCTGCCGAAGGTCTTCGACCTTTCCAGTTGTATTTTGTTTGTCTGCTTCAGTTTCAGTTCCGGATTCAGCCGACGGTTGGCTACTCTCCGAAATTACTGCCATGTCGGCTGTATCATCGCCGCCGCTATTCATGCCACGGGCTGATGCCGGTACGACTGCCAGCATACCTGCGGCCAGCACCGACACGAGCGTCATGCCTATTTGAATTTTTATACGCATTATCAAATACCTTTCGTTGTTCTATTATCAATAATTTCAGCTTATTCCAATAAGCTTATGTTTGCAACATCGCCGGGAGAGACTACAATAAGATTATGCCAAGTTTCTCTTTTGACGCAGTATCCGAATATGACAAAGCCGAGATGAATAATGTCTTCGATCAAACCGAACGCGAACTAACAAGCCGCTACGATTTCAAGGGAACACCAGCTGCTATCGAATGGCTGAACGGCGACAAGACTGGTTTGAAAATTACCGGTGCCGGCGATTGGCAGATTGATACCATACTAGACATCGTTCGTAAAAAGCTCGCGGCTCGCGGCCAAAGCCAAAAAATTCTCGATTTATCGAAAGAAGTTGTCGAAAGCAACCTCAAAGCCACCAAAGAAGTTCCATTTATAAAAGGCCTGGATCAGGAAAAAGCCAAGAAGGTCTCGGCCCTCATCCGCGAGCACTATCCAAAGGCCAAGCCGCAGATTCAAGGTGACCTAGTCCGCGTTACCAGCGCTAGCAAAGACGATCTCCAAAACGTTATGCAGCTTTTGCGCTCGCAGGACTTCGACTTTGCCATTAGTTTTACTAATTACCGCTAGCGGCTTCCTCTTCTCGCGAAATAGCTACAAACACCCAATAATCATCCTACTAGATCTACATAATAACGAGTGCAGTAGCGTATACTGGAAACCATATGCAAGATAGCGAAATTCCTGTCGAAACAGATCTTCCTTCAGATGTTTTGAGCAATGATACTATTGGTCAGCCGACCATGTTCGAAGCAGCCGCAGCTGTACTGGCTGCAAATGACCGCGGCGGCCTATACACTGTTCCCGGCGCAAAATTATACCCACATCAGTGGTTGTGGGACAGCTGTTTTACGGCTATTGGACTACGTCATATCGATAGTGAACGCGCACAAACCGAAATTCTGAGTCTACTACGCGGCCAATGGTCGAACGGTATGGTACCAAACATCATTTTTAATGACGATAAAAAATACGCTACCGACCGCAACGCCTGGCGCAGCTGGGTCAGTCCCTATTCACCAGACAAGGTTGCGACGAGCGGTATCACCCAGCCACCGATGATCGCAGAAGCTGTCACACGTATCGGCGAACTGATGACCAGTTCTGAGCGGCAAGCATGGTACAAAGAAGTCTGGCCAGCACTTCTGGCATATCATACTTGGCTATACAATGACCGCGACCCGCACAACGAAGGTCTTGTCTTACTTATACATCCTTGGGAGGCCGGTATGGACAATACACCGCCGTGGATGGCGTACCTGCACCAGCATCAGCTGCCCGGCTGGATTCGGGCACTTGAAAAGCTCAAGCTACTCGGTATTGTCGGTAAATTCCGTAGAGACACTCAGACGATACCAATGGACGAGCGCTTTGAAACAATCGAAATCCTGGCGCTATTTGACACACAGCGTCGGCTGCGACGCAAAGCATACAATATCGACAAGATCATGGACCATTCGCTTTTCCTCATCGAGGACCTGGCATTTAACTCAATGTTTGTCCGGGCCAACCAACAGCTTCGTGGCATCGCAAAAGCCTTGGGTCGTCAGGTTCCCACGGATCTAGCGACCCGGATGACAAAGACTGAAGCCGCACTGGAACAATTATGGGACTCGGACAGTAAGCAATATTATTCAAGGGATTTCATAACTCATAATCTTATGAAAGAGACGAGCGTCGCAGCATTACTGCCGCTGTATTCAGGCTGCATATCAGCGGAACGTGCCGAACAACTTGTAAAACTGATTGAAAATGACAATCTATACGGTCCAGCCTTCCCGTTGCCATCAACGGCTGTTGGATCGAAATGGTTTCAGCCCATGCGGTACTGGCAGGGCCCATCATGGATGAATATTAACTGGATGGTTATCGATGGTCTGGAGCGCTATGGCTATCACGATCACGCATCAGCGCTGCGTGACATGTCGCTAGAAATGGTCGGCAAGTCTGGCTTCGCTGAATATTTTGACCCGATCACCGGCGAACCGCTCGGCACTGATAATTTCAGCTGGACGGCGGCTCTGGCAATTGACTTGCTACACCAGGAATCTACCAAACAAAACGGCTGAGCGCTATTGAGCCTGAATCTCGAAACCTACACCTTGAGTGGCAACCTGCGGGGCGGCCCCAAAATTATTTCATCAAAGATGAAAAATTTTAGGGGCGGACAGATTGACGAGGCTCATGGGTAGGTTTTGAGATTCAGGTGTTTAAAGGTTGAGCACGGCTGGTTTAGTCAGCGCGCACCTCGATAAGTTTTGGAGCTTCCTCAGCTTCTGCGACTGTTTTGTCAGCCAGTTTCTGTACTTTTGTGAGCTTACTCTCAATCGTGCGCGACTTGCGTGATGCATCCTCGATCGTATTCGTTGCTTGCAACAATTTTTCATGTGTCTTGTCGAGCAGATCGCCGAATTTACCGAACTCACCTTTGATGCCAGTTAGCAGTTCCCAGACTTCGCTGGTTTGTTCGGCTATGGCCAGTGTGCGGAAACCAAGCTGGTAGCTGCTGAGGATAGCAGCAATCGTCGTCGGACCGGCCACCGTGACACGGTAGGTTGACTGCAGCATTTCAAACAGTCCTGGCGTACGCAGCACTTCGGCGTACATGCTCTCGATGGGTACATACAGCACGGCAAAATCAGTCGTTTTGGGCGGCACAATATATTTCTCTTTGATGCTTTTCGCCTCGGCCTTGATACGGCCGATCAAAGCCTTTTGCTCGATAGCTGCTTGCAACAAATCGCCTTTTTCCTCGGCTGCAACTAAGCGCTGATAATCTTCGAGCGGGAACTTCGCATCAATCGGTAAATATATAAATCCTTTGCTGTTACTTTTGTCAGGCAGCTTAATACAGAAATCGACGGCGTCACGGCTGCCATCACGGACTGTAACCTGTTTTTCATAATGGTCTTTGATGAAAACCTGTTCCAATAAATTTTCCAGCTGTACTTCTCCCCAGGTTCCACGTGTCTTGACGTTGGTCAGCACCCGTTTGAAATCACTGACATCGGTTGCCAGGTTTTGCATTTCACCAAGTCCCTTATGCACTTGCTCCAAGCGGTCGCTTACCAGCTTGAATGATTCACCAAGCCGCTTTTCCAGTGTGCTTTGCAGTTTTTCATCAACTGTTGCACGCATTTTTTCCAGTTTTTCGGCGTTATCCTTTTGCAGCGATTCAAGCCGGCCTTCAACAGTCCGGCGGATCTGCTCCAGCTTTTCGTCGTTTTTATCGCGCATTTGTTCCAACCGTTTGTCGAGCGCTTCGCGTGTTTGATATATACCGTTGCTAACTTCCGTCCGCAAATCTTTACTAGATGCTGCGTATTCTTGACGGCTGCGAGCAAATTCCTGCGCCATCGTCTGAGTCAGATTACGGGTAACGGCTCCATCAATCCCGCCAGCGCGGCGCGTCGCCATATAGAGCAATCCAAGCAAATTTATGACACCGAGTACCACCAGAACATATTCCATATACTATCAGTATACCCTACCCCGTTTATGTTTATTCAAGTAGCTGGGTAATCACAAACATAGACACGACGCCAAGTATCGTCAAGCCGATGGTTTTGTACGACGAATGTTTACTGTGGGCTTCCGGCAATATTTCGCTTGCACCAATGTATAGCAAAAATCCAGCGAAAAAGCCAAGGTACCAGATAAGTGCCGTATCTGACAAATGGAAGAAAAACGTTGATACTGCACCTAGTATCGGAGCTACCGCATCCAAAAACAAAAACTTTATCGCCCGGCGCTTGCCATTTTTGTGGGTCAGCATTAGCGCCACTGTGTTCAGCCCATCAGAGAAGTCATGTGCCAGCACAGCGATTGCCACAGCAATACCGACAGTAGCGTCAATCTGAAACCCAAGCCCGATACCAACTCCATCGAGGAAGCTGTGTCCGCTTAGTGCCAGTGCCGATGCCATGCCAACCTGCGGGTGGTGGTGTTCGCCGTATTCTGTTTCATGCGAATGATGAATAAGAATACTCTTTTCGATAATATGAAACGCCAGGAAGCCGACAACCAGCGCAATCATCGGACCTGTAGCCGATATATTCTGCTCTTGCATGGCGTCGAATATTTCCGGCAGCAGGTCAAAAGCGACGACACCGATAATAACACCGGCCGTATAGCCCAGTAGCCGATGCAGATTATCCTTGTGACGCAGTGCCGTCAAACCGCCGAGTAAAGTCGAACAGAATGCTGCGACAGCGAGTAGTATGACAATCATTTTAAAACATACCTCATGTTAGCTATTGTCATACAGCAACAATTTAATTGCAAATTTGTTGCAATTAAAGCCTAAAGTGCAACCCACCAAAAAGACCCGGTAAAAACCGGGTCTTGGTTGGAAGCCTCACACTTCCTATATTTAGCTTATGCCGATACATGCGTTTTATCAAGTCCTCATAGTACATACACCCGCCTAGTTTTTATTGTCAGAGAAAATCTTTTATTATAAGAGTTGCATGCAAACAACAAAGCTACGTTTCAAAGACCGCTTCTGGCACAAATTACTCGGTCGCCCCTACCGGCTGCATGTGATTGATCATGGCGGAGATAAACCTGTCATAGTCTTATTGCATGGGCTTGGATCATCATCGGCCAACTGGCACGAACTAACACCCTTGCTCAAAGCGTCGTATCGCTGCATCACGATCGATCTGCTCGGTTTCGGTTCCTCCCCAAAACCGCAATGGGTATCTTACAGTATGGAGGACCATATCCGCTCTATCCAGGCGACACTGAACGCCCTCCATTTACATCAGCCATATATACTGCTCGGCCATTCACTAGGGAGCCTTCTCGCAACGCGCTATGCCCGTCATCATGCCAACTATATACGTCGGCTCATACTACTGAGCCCGCCGGTGTACGCGCCGATTGATACTATTAAAAACAGATCGGCCCGACAGCGTACTTCCATATATCTGCGAGCATATAGATTTCTTCGAACGCATCACCGGGCTACCCCAGAAAATATGGCCCGCTTAGGTAATCTCCTGCCGCACGTCAATCCATTTGCCATCACCCGTGATACCTGGACGCCCTTTGTTCGTTCGTTGGAGCAGTGCATTGAAAACCAAACGCTCATTGCCGATATCAAGGATGTATCTGTGCCAATTGATATTTATTACGGTATTTTTGATGAGGTTGTCGTACCATATAACGTCAAACAACTCGCCAAGATCCGCGACGTCGAACTGCATCCACTCCGCGTCAACCATGTCGTCGGCAAACGCTATGCTAAATCAGTCGCAACGGCGCTTCTAAAACAGGCTTAGTAGCGTAAACAGCTCCGACTACTTATATTGATTGCTGGCATTGCAGCCCGCGGCATTTTTGCTCCCGAACAATACACTGCGTATCGCAGCACTATGAATAAACGTCACTAATATTACTACGCCTGAGACTTTATTCAGAGAGTCATTAACGTTATAATATGTAGTATTAGCACGTAACGAAAGGGGGTAATTTTTGAAAAATCCTAAATCTAACGGGCAGGAAATCACAATCGACATGAGAGAGGTACTCGCGTCGTAGTTTCGTAACCTTAGACGTTTGCCTGCCTTAAGTAGGTCAAATACCTTAGCCGCTTCTCCTCTCGAGGAACAAAGAAGCGGCTTTTGTTATATCAAGTACATGCTCGATGCAGACAATCTAACGTCTGGCTAGCTGCCAAACCCGGTAATTATAGTGCTAAAACGAGTATCAACGGTTGCTGCTACTCGTTTCTGTTCTATCTGTTCTAGAGCCATAAAAGTCGTGCCAGCGACTAATTCCGCGACATGGGGGTATATCGTCGAAGGATCAAGCTCAAACTGATAAGCACCGACTAGTCCATCGATTGTCGGTGCTGTCTCGTAATATGCTGTCGCTGCTTCGTTTAGCCGTTCGTAGGCATCAATATAGCCGTCGTGGGTTTTAATAACCTGTAGATCCTTTGCAGATGAAATGTTTGGCTCCGATCTAAATAATATCCGCGCAACTGAACCCGCAAATAAATAAGCTCGGTTCGTTGTTTCATATGCCGAAGGACTAAACTCACCATTGTTTACAATACATGAGAGCGTCGTAAGGTATTGCCTTACATCTGAAGGCGTTTGCGGGCCTGTAGGCAGTACGAAATTCGGCGGTGGTCCATCAATATTAATCTGCGCATTCAAACCGTTCATTAACGGCGTCATGGATTGCTCAGCTAATCTTTCAAGAGTATGAAACGTAATATCGCCGTATGCTTCAGGGTCACTACATTCGAACATTTGAGAAAACTATAAACTATATAAATTTCTGTGTCAAGTTTTTATCATAATACGCTTAACTGCGTAACTGTTCGATCTTCGTCTATGACCTCAGTGTCATCGTCTCCGATATCGAGCTCGAGTGTTTTGATGGTCGGCAGTGCCCGATTAGTAATACCTTGGAGATCGCCGTACATGCCAATGGTGTTGTCAATAACTGCTCGGATGGCTTTTTCCTGGCGCGCCCATTTGAGCGCACTCGATCTTTTTTCACGTTCAATTTCATCTTGGAGAACAGTATAATTCTCAATAATCGCTTCGACTCTATGCCGAAACTCTGGGCCCACCAGGAATTGGTAGAGGGCTTCCATTTTAGCGTCTTTACCGGCATTCATCTTGTTGGCGCTATCGACATGCAGGATAGTAATACGCAGTGCCGCAGCAAGACGCGTCGCCAGCTTCGGTGAGACCACCCAGACATTGCCTTCAATATTCTTAAGGTCGCCAATTTCGCTCGGCGTTTCCTGCGATACTATTACGCCAATGCTGGCATTCGCACCGCGAATATCGGCTTTGAATTTTGCAATCCAGGCCGGCTGCCACTTACCGTTTTTGGTTTCCCACAGCAAAATGCCGCAGGCAGTACCGCCAGGATTTTTGACATGTTGCTTCACGTCAGCACCGCGAACTCCCTTTTTGACTTCTTCAATTTCATCATAAGGGAATTCTTCCCGCAACCGGTTTTCGAGATCCAGTTCAAGCACCTCACCTTGATTTTGCTGCGAACCTTGGGCGGCTTTGCGCTGAGCGTCTTCAAGCGCTTTTTGTGTATCGGCCAGCTTCTTTTCGCTTTCGGCAATCTTGAGGCGGTATTTTTCATCAGATGTGCGGGCTACTTCTTCGCGGATTTTCCCCTCTTCAGCGGCTAATTTTTTCTGTGCTTCAAGTTCAGCATTCTCGCGGGCTTTCTTTTCTCCGCGCAGGCTCTGCATCAACTCCCCGAGCTGCGTGCGAAGCTGTTTGTTTGACTGTTTTTCGCTCTCGGCGTCTTCACGGAGAGACTGTACCAGCATCTCTTGATCGGCCAGAGATTTCTTCTGGGCACTCAACACTTCGCTTTCCAGCTTTTTGCGGGCCATTTCAAGCTCTGCCTCAGCTTCTTTCTTCAGCAATTCTTTTTCGCCTGCCAGCTGCTTGCGCGTTAGCAGGGTTGCAGCGTCACGTTCACGCTTTGCTATGGCTTCGACTTCACTACGGACGCGCGCTAGCTCCAGCTCGTGTTTCTTATGCTCGGTTGCACGTACCTGAGCCTCAATCTGTCCCTGCATCGCAGCGTTGACTTCTATAGTCTCCCCACAAGTTGTACATATGATCGTATTCATTATTATCCCTCTATACACTCATTATAGCGTGCGGGCAGTCAGACGCGCGACGTAGTACCTACAACGGACTAGCTAAATATTAGGTCTTCATAGATGTCAGTAAATATCTTATGCTCATAAAAACTAGAATTATAATGGGCTTTTGTAATGTTCTGTTTTTGGCGGCCAACGAGGAAAGTAGCTGGCACAAGCAGTAGATCGCCGTCAACTTTTGTCTGCGGATAACCCATAGTGAAAGCCGATTTTAGCCAATATGGGATATCCAGGATGCTTTTGACGGCTGCTTTGGCGGAACCACTGACACCATACTGATCATAAATCTGACGGTCTGGATCTGCCACAATTGAATAGGGCGGCGGCAATTGTTGACGGTCATAAATGTTTTTTTTGATATTTTCAGCGCTTGATTGCACGAAAGCAATTACTTCGCAGCCGCTCTTTTTGAGCATTGGATACTCCAATGTCAGGCGGTGAAGCGTTAGATTGCACAGTGGACAGCCGGAGTAGCGCAAGAACACTAGCAACACGAAGCCGTCCTTGTATTCAGTCAACCTCACCTCATTCCCTAAAACGTCGGTAGTTTTGAAGACTGGTGCTGCATCCCCTGCTCGAATTTCTGGCCGCATCATTGTATCTCACTATTTTTTGTATAGTTTACCCATTTCTATTGTACGCTACTAATCTGAGATGCCACTGGCAATATTAAGAGTCAAGGTTGAGTGGTGGCTCAGCTTACTTCACTCACGTCATGGGGCAATAATACCGCGTATACGCTTAACATCACAATTAAAACTTGAGCAAAACATACGGTTTTTGTAACGCCACGACAGCGCGCGCTTTTTTGGGATGAGTTTTGATCAGATGTGTGTGCTGATGCGCGACAGAGCGCTGGCCGCTGCCGAAGCCGCGGGCGTAGATGTTATAACCCTGTGCTTCGTATTCACCGAGAATGTTCATAATATCGAGCTTGGCTTCGTCGCTCAGTTCTTGCAACGATGTAACGTGTTTCCGCGGTATAACGAGCAAGTGGTCGACGACATTGCGCATTTCCCAGACATCATACGACACCCGATTTGGCATAACATATACATGCTCGGTCATGCGTTCAGAACGACCGATAAGATCATCTTCACAAAATGAGCACACGGCCGGTTTCGGAAAACTTTTATATTGTTGATGGGTTTTGCGGTAATGAAACACTAATATGTAGTATCACACATCAAACATGAGCATGAAACTCATAAATTAATTTTACTGCGGGTATTAGCTTTAATCATTTCATCGCTACTAGTTACCTGCGAAAGATTATCTGTGAAAGATATTACTTCGTGTATATGTGGATGGAAGTAAAGTAATACAGAACAGTAAGGAGGTAACGATGGCAGACGACAATCAGAGCAAACCACAAGATCAATTCACGATGCAGGATCCGACCAAGCAGTATCCTAAACCAGATTATCCGGAGCAGCCCCAGGATGCACCTGGCCTCGCCGGTGAGATGACTCCTAGGCCCGACCACGGCGAAAACACTTATCAAGGCTTTGGCAGACTAAAGGGCCGCCGGGCAATCGTAACAGGCGGAGACAGCGGTATCGGCAGAGCGGTGGCCATTGCCTATGCCCGCGAAGGCGCAGACGTGCTCATAGCATACTTACCTGAAGAGGAAGCTGACGCTCGTGAAGTCATCGAGCAAATTGAAAAAGCCGGACGTAAGGCCGTTGGCTACGCTGCGGATCTCAGTATCGAAGCAAACTGCCGGGAACTTATCGACAAGGCCGTACAGGAACTCGGCGGCATCGATATCTTGGTCAATAATGCCGGCAAGCAAGTTGCTGTCGAACAGCTGAGCGATATATCGACGGAACAGCTGACCAAGACGTATGCTACCAACGTCTTTGCAATGTTCTGGCTCTGCAAGGCTGCCCTGCCGCATTTGCCGGCCGGGGCAACTATCATTAATACCACTTCAATCCAGGCATACCAGCCCTCGCCAACATTGCTTGATTACGCGTCGACCAAAGCCGCTATCGCTAACTTTACGCATGGATTCGCGCAGCAAGTCATCAGTAAAGGCATTCGTGTGAACGGTGTGGCGCCAGGACCAATCTGGACGCCTCTGCAGCCAAGCGGTGGCCAGCCCCAGGACAAAATCCCGAGCTTTGGTGAGCAGGCACCGATTGGCCGGGCTGGTCAACCAGCCGAGCTAGCACCGATCTACGTCTTCCTGGCCAGCCAAGAGTCTAGCTACATTACCGGGGAAATTATGGGCGTAACAGGTGGTCAGCACTTACCATAACCCGCTCGTTACGGTCGTCGCATCCGCTTGCGGTAGGGACCAAGCAATTGTCCGACGACAGCTCGGTATATAGCTGGTACGATTCGGTAGCTCAACCATGAACTATAGACATACCACTGCGTAAATATAACCGGCTTATTGCGCTGTGTACCGCGCAGGATTTTGCGAACTGCTTTGTCGGGCTGGATCATGTAGGCACTTTTCTGAAGCAATTTTTTAGCTTCGGCTTTGTCCGTTTTGCTGTATATGCCAGTATCATAGATTGGCGTATCGACTAAGCCGGGCGTAACGGCGCTGACTTTGACACCTAGGCTTTTACCTTCTAGGCGCAGCGCCTCAGACAAGCCAGTTATGGCAAACTTTGATGCGCTGTACACCCCCATTAGTGGCAGCGGAAATAGCCCAGCACCCGATGAGAAATTAATGATATGCCCTGATTTTTGCTTCGACATAATGCGGTAAGCGTAGAAGCTACAGTACGACGTCCCCAGTACGTTGGTTGTCAGTATTTTCTGTACATCTTCTATGGCATGGTCGCGGATTTCACCGCCCATGATGATACCAGCAGAGTTGAAGGCATAATCCAGCCGGCCATGACGCTGCATAATTGCCGCGAAGAAACGTTCGCAGTCCTCAGGCTTGCCGATATCAATCGGGGTGTAGCTGACAGCTGCACCTGACGCAGCCAGCTCAGCTACCAGACTCTCAGCCGGGACAGGATTGCGGGCACCGATAATCACGGTTGCACCCTGTGCGGAGAGTTGCCGGACGAGCTCAGCGCCCATGCCGGACGAACCGCCGGTAACTGAAACGATTTTGTCCTTGAAAAATGTATTCATAGCTATAGTGTAGTCCAACTATCGACAGTTATATAGTCGTCGTTACGGGCGCCGCCTATTAGGCTGCGAGTCCGAGTTCCTGCTTGAACTTTGCCTGGTTGAAGCCGGTCATTTTGACCTGAGTGCCATCATCTTTATCGATAACCGTGAACGGTACACTAATCATACCGTCGTTGATTGACATAAACTCGATCATCGCTTCACCGTCTTCGTCAGTGATCTTGGACGTGTAGGCAATGTCTTGTTTGTCGAGCCAGCCTTTCAGCATGTGACACTCTGCGCAGTTAGCGGTCGAAAAAATTGTTATATTCATGTGGTTCTCCTTATTTATTAACTTCCGAATGTAAACACGTTCAGTTCGATACCGGCTGGGACTTCCAGCTCAAGCATACCGTCTTTATCAAATTTTGGATATGATATGAGGCGATACAAACGATTTTCGCCGATTTCTACCTGGCTGCCACGGACATCTTTGCCAGCGTTATTGCTGGCATCAACTGGCTTTCCATCGAGTGTCAGCTTGATCGATTGCTTACTTGCCGATCCTGCAACCAGATAGACGTCTTTCCCAGCAACTCGAAATTGCAGTTTGCTCGGCGCACCAGCTGTACCACGGGCTATGATTTTTTCTGACTGGACTTCCCAGGCGCCGCTGAGCGACCAGTAATTTTGTTTGAGGGGACCATCGGCTGCAAACGTGCTGTTTGCGCCTGCCGCGCCGAGCGCTGGCTTGCCGCCAAAGTTACTGCTGCGCTTACTGCCTAGGTAGGTTTCGGGTGTTTCCATCGTGCTGGATGGCACTTTTTCGCTGCCGCTGGTAAACATCTTGGTTGGCAGCTTGGCGCCAGCTTCTTCGAGCAGTACCCGGATAGCTTGCTCGGTCTGCATGTACTGGCCTTCGCCGTAGTGAACACGGCGGACTTTGCCGTTACTATCGATCAGATAGTTAGATGGCCAGTACTGGTTTTCGTATGCTCCCCAGGTAGCAAAGTCATTATCGAGTGCTACTGGATAGGTAATCCCGGCTTCGCGGACGGCTTTTTGAACGTTTGCCGGCACGCGCTCAAAGGCGAACTCTGGTGCATGGGCCCCGATCACGACCAGCCCGCTGTCTTTGTAGGTCTCATACCAACCTTGAATGTTCGGTGTCGCACGAATACAGTTGATGCAGCTGTAAGTCCAGAAATCCAGTAGTACGACTTTGTTTTCAGCCTGCAGCTTCTTGAGCGTCAGCGGCTGGCTGTTGATCCAATCCTGCAAACCAACTAGTTCCGGTGCGTCGTACGGCGTGACATTCAGGACTTTACTCTTATCAATCTTTGCGCCGCTCTGCGGTATTAGCTTGGCGCTCAGTGCATCAAATTTGAATGGTGTGTGCTCTGATACGTAAGTCTGTACTTTTACAGCTGACCCGGTAAACACCAGTAGTCCAACGAGAATAAATATGATTGCAAGCGTGCGCTGGAAGATACCCTTTGGGTTACTGGCAAATTTGATGCGTCCAATAAACTGCTGGCCATAATATCCAATGATAAGGAGGATTAAGCTCAAACCAACA
Source organism: Candidatus Saccharimonadales bacterium (assembly GCA_036388415.1). Taxonomy (NCBI): domain Bacteria; phylum Candidatus Saccharimonadota; class Candidatus Saccharimonadia; order Saccharimonadales (SeqCode); species Saccharimonadales bacterium (SeqCode). The sequence continues at coordinate 413,941 of DASVRW010000002.1, forward strand.
ACGTAAGCAGCAATATAGGTCATCGCGACACCGAAGTTAGCCGGTAGTACGGTTGCTAGTATATAGCCGTAGAACGGACTACAGCTGGAGAATACCGGGCCGAGTGCTGCACCAGTAATTATAGGTCCGATGAGTGAACTTTTTGATTTAAATCCTTTACCGAGAAGCTGTTGAGCTTTGTGCTCCAGTCCAATTTTGTTGACGATCCGGGCGTAGACAGCTGGGAATAAGGCTAATAGCCCAAGGACGATAATGATAGATCCTGAGAAGTAGTTGATGTACTCCGGCGGAATGTTGACGAATAAGGTCGTAACCTTCAAAAGTAAGGTAAAGATAATCAATGAGATCGCCAGCGAGACAGCTATGACAATCGGACGTTTTTTATCCTTAGCTCCACCCGAGACCGATCCGCCGATAATAATCGGCAGCAGCGGCAATACACAGGGCGCAAGCACAGTGAGTACGCCAGCGACGAAAGCTCCAAGGAGTAACAACATGTTGATTACCTATATCCAATTTCTGAGGTTAATGTCGGGTTAATAGTTGTGTGAGACTTGTTTTTTATTTCAATTAGAAATGGGAGGCTTCCCCACCCCGCTGCATATGGTGATGCGCTGGGTGAAGAAGCCGAATCCGAGACTGCTACTAGCTAGCCATCAACACGTTGTCAATAACGTGTGTGACGCCGTTGCTTGAGATAACATCGGCAGTTTCAATAGTAACTGCGTTGCCCTTAGCATCTTTGATTTTCAGTTCGTTGTTTTCCATGACAGGAGTCAATATGCCACCCTGTACGGATGTTAAGGTTTCACCCTTTGAAGCCATAGCTGTCAAGTCAGCACTGGTATATGTACCAGATACGACGTGGTAGGTAAGAATGCTGGTAAGCATTTCCTTGTTCTCTGGCTTCAGGAGCGTATCTACTGTTCCAGCAGGAAGCTTATCGAATGCACCGTTGTTTGGAGCGAAGACGGTGAATGGACCTGGCCCCTTCAGTGTGTCGACGAGTCCGGCAGCTTTAACGGCTGCAACGACAGTTGTAACGTTTTTGGCGTTGACTGCGTTATCGACGATGTCTTTAGTACGTACCATCTTAGCACCACCGACGAGTACGCCATCGCTCTCAGCACTGGCTGTGTTGGCGTTTTGGCCTGTTGTCATTGATGCGTTCGATGAACCATCTGTTTTGTTATTACCCATGCTATAACCGATACCGCCACCGACGAGTAAACCGACGACGAGGGTTACGATTGCTATTCCTGTTTTATTTCCTGAGTCCATATGACCCTCCTTCTTTAGTTACCGTTTAGTTCACTTTACAAAGTAAACCTTTTACTATACTATTATGTGGTGCCCCCAAAGTCAAGTAAAATAGAAGAGTATGGATATTAGCAACATTACTACCTACCAATCAGGTGTCGCCCAGTCATCAGCTTATCGTAATCTACATAAGCTCTTTTCGAAGTTTCTGAAAGACTATGACCTCACCTGCATGCAATGGTTCGTACTTGGTACTATATATGACAGCGGGCCTGGTGGTATTCAATTGTCCAAATTAGCCACCAAGCTGCAAACCGGCCTGCCCTTTATAACGAATATCATTAATCTTCTTGAATCGAAAAGTATGGTCGTGCGCCGCGAAAGCGAGACAGACAGCCGTGCTAAATTCGTATCAATAGCACCCGACTACCGTAAAGAATGCCAGCAAATTGAAATCGACCTCCGTACCAAACTACGCTCGTCAATTTATGCTGATATTACTCCTGATGACCTTATCATATACATCAAAGTGCTGTATCAGCTGAGCGCTATTCAAAAATAGGCTATTGTTTCCGTTTGATCAGCCGATAAAGTCTGTTTGTTCAGATGGTCGCTCGGTGCGCTGTTCCTGGTGTATCACATAGGTGATAAGTAGCAATATTGCCAGGTTGAACGCGAATCCAGGCAAAGCGTCAAATTCGATACGTGAAAATACGAAGAATTCAGTCAAAAACAAATTTATAAGTGTCGCACGGCGAAAATATTCGAAGGCTTTCAATCTCGATTTCTTCAGGTAGAATGCACCGTAGACGATAACGGCTGCGGCAACGAGGGACGATACGAACTGTCCAATCAACAAACCGACCCCGTACGTCACCTTGCCGGAGAAAACCTGTGCAATGTCATCCAGGTTTATAAATGCGTTGGCCGCAACCGCAATCACGAAAATAGCAGCTTCAGCGATGAAGAAAATACGTACAAGTAATCGAGTATTACGCTTCCGCCAAAAGGTAACGTACATCGCATCCAGCTTGGCTAGTACTCTCCGCAACATACGCGGCTGTGTTTCTGGCACCAGATCAATGCTTTCGAGCAGCTGCTGCAAATGCGTCGTGATAACACTGCGCCGATTCGCATGAGCTAGCAGCGTATGCGCTCGCTTTTTTTCAAGTGGGTCCATATCGTGCAGAATAGCTTCCTCCAGCTGTGCCATCGCATTCAGCTGGTATTCGCGCGAGGTAAGCTTTTGCTTTCGTCCAAGAAAGTTAAAGGTCAAATACAAAATAATGAATATTGCATAAATAATGCCGACTGCCGGACGGTAAAAGTAGTTATTGTCGCTGGTAATGAACTTACCGATTTCATCGATAAAGATTCCAAATCCAATTCCTCCCAGCAGCGCCGATAGCCGCTGCACGCGCAGACCCAGAAACGCCAAGCTGATTGTAATGCTTGCCAGCATAAATAGGCCGCCGAACAACATATGGCCAATATGCAGTCCGTTGCCGCCGATCTGCGGATAATTGGCCACTGCCAGGAAAAACCTGGTCAGCAGCAGACTGCCGATGGCGGAAATAAGGAAAATATCAAGCTGTTCGCGCGCTCGAACGTTCCGGTAAAAGAGTTGTTGTTTCATGAAGGTAATACTAGTATAACGCACCATGACAAGTGCTACGGTTTTGAGACGTATTGATTGCCGCGTATATAAAACCGCCATGGCACGTCCTGAGCCTGTTTGATACCAATCCGGGTCGTCTGTACAATGCGGTCAGGCGACACGGGGTCTTGCACCTCAAGCTGCAGCGGAGTAGTGCGTAGGTCATGCCCGTTCAGGGCTTTATCGATCCGCATCGCCTGACACAGTTTGGCCGGGCCATTTGTCATGTCCAGTCCGGTTCTGCCCCGCCGGTTTTGTGCTAATATATCTATCCCCTCTATTGGTTCAACGGCACGTATTAGCACGGCCGCCCCCTGCCCTACAGCTCCTGTCACGACATTGCAGCAATAATGCATGCCGTACGTAAAGTAGACATACAAATGCCCCGGCGGGCCGAACATAATCGCAGTTCGTGGTGTCACCCCGCGGTAGCTATGGCTGGCGGCATCGGTTTGGTTGTAGGCTTCAGTTTCGACGATACGGCTCACGACCTTTTTACCATTCAGCTCGCGTATCAGAATACAGCCGAGTAGACGCCGAGCGGCCAGGTCGGTCGGACCGGCTAAAATCTCATCTATTGACTCTTTGTACATGCTGCTATTGTAAAGTACCGAATATAGGCTTAGAGACGGACGTTACGCTGCAATCTTATTACTGTCTTCAGTTTTATTCAGCCGTTTTGAAGCCACCAGCGATGCACCGATGATGGCAACTGTCACGATACCAGTAATAGCTTCTGGCAAATGGTAGACGAGGCTGATAAGCATGGCGAGCGACAGGAACAATACTGCGTAGTGAGCGCCGTGTTCGAGATAGGCGTAGGCATCAAGTGTATTGCGGCGCACCATGTACACCGTAAACGACCGCACCCAGAATGCACCGACCCCGAGACCAACAGCAATCAGTACGACATCCGTCGTGATAGCAAATGCTCCGATCACGCCGTCGAACGAGAAGCTGGCATCGAGCAGTTCCAGATACAAAAATGAGGTAAAGGCGGCCCAGCCAACCAGATGCGTCGCATCGGGCGTTTTAGCTTTGACGGCCTTCTGTGCGGCCTTCAAAATCAGCTGCATCGCAACATACACGATGACGCCGAGCGCACCGGCTTTGAGCGTTTCAGAAACATGGTCGTTCATCGGTAAGGCTGCGAAAATGCCGAGCAGTGCGAATGCCACGATTGGCGGCAGCCACCAGTGGCCCAACCGCTGCAAATGATTTTCGAATGGTAGCCAGTGGACATGCCGCTCTTTGTCAAAAAAGAAATATAAGGCCAGCATCAGCAGGAACGATCCACCGAAAGCCGCAATTGACGGATAGGCGTCCTCGATATAATGCGCGTAGGCTTCGGAGTCGTTGAGAGCAACGCGGATCACCTCACCGATAGACAGCCCGGCAGTGATGGCGACCAGCAGAATAGGAAAGACTAGGCGCATGCCAACGACTGCGATCAGGATACCGACAGTCAGGAACAGGGTTTGCCAAAACTTGGAGAGCTTGGCGAGGACTTTGGCATTGATAACCGCATTATCAAAGCTAAATGCAACTTCGATGACCAGCAAAACCAGCGTAACGCCAGCAGCCGCCCAGCCCTTGCCGAGCAACATAGCGATGATAGCAATGATTGTTATTGAACCCGAAAACCAGAAGTGTCGTACTAAATGTTTCACCGTATATACTATACAGCATGAAGACAAAGCCGCTAGCAGAAACAATCTACGCCGAGAAATTAATCAGTGACAACATAAAACAATTTCCAGAAAATTTCATGTGGGGCGCCAGCACTGCCAGCCACCAGGTTGAAGGTGGTAATCATAATCAGTGGAGCGTCTGGGAGAAGCAGAACGCCAAACGGTTAGCTTCTGACGCAGTTCATGACCTACGGTTGCTGCCAAATTATGATGCACTACGAGTTCAACTGCAAGATCCCAACAATTACCTCTCTGGCGCTGGTGTCGAACACTACTCCCGCTATGAAGCGGATTTTGACCTCCTTGGACAGCTCAATATGAACGCTTTTCGGTTCAGTATCGAATGGTCGCGGCTTGAGCCGACTGAGGGCCTTTGGAACGAAGCCGAAGTAGAGCATTACCGGCGTTATATCACCGCCTTAAAATCTCGTAATATTGAGCCGGTTTTAACGCTGTGGCACTGGACACTACCCGTGTGGTTTGCCGACAAAGGCGGCTTCGAACGATCAGACAATATACATTATTTTGAGCGCTACGTCCGTAAAGTAGCTGAAGAATTTGGCGCTGAACTGCGCTATGTCGTCACACTCAATGAACCAAATGTTTACACCTCGTTCGGCTATGGCACAGGTACCTGGCCACCAGCTCGGAAGCGGCCATTGCTGGCGGTGCGGGTTTACCGCAATCTGATTAAGTCGCATATCGCCGCCTACGATATACTCAAGCTTACGAACCCGGAACTGCAAATTGGACCAGCGGCGCAATTGTCCGACAGCAGGCCAGTACAGCCACGCAACCCACTTAACCGGATAGTCATTGCATTGCAGATGCGTATCTGGAATTGGTGGTTCCTAAATGCCGTTCGAAACAAGCTCGATTTTATCGGCGTTAATTATTACTTTACCGAGTACCGCGATTGGATGGGTAGGATCAAAAATCCACCAGGACCACGCAGTGATCTGGGCTGGTACATGGAACCGTCCGGCATACAAGATCTGCTGCAGTCCGTCTGGCGTAGATATCACAAACCGCTGCTGATCATAGAAAATGGTTTGGCTGATGCCGACGACAAACAGCGCCAGTGGTGGCTCGAACAGACGTTGTCCGCTCTCAATAAGGCAATGCTAGGCGGCGTACCAGTCATTGGGTACTTGCATTGGAGCCTGCTTGATAACTTCGAATGGGCGTATGGCTGGTGGCCGAAATTTGGATTGATTGCAGTGGATCGCCATACCATGAAGCGCACTATCCGTCCGAGTGCTCATTGGCTGGCGAAACGTATACAAAGCGAGCGGTCTTCCGCGGCCGCGCTCAAAATAGACTAGCTAAGCTATACTTATACCTATGTCACTGCCCGAACAACGACCGCTCGCCGAAAGAATGCGCCCCAGTACGCTTGATAGCGTCGTCGGACAGGATCATCTGGTTGGCGCTGGCAAAATAATCAGGCAGATCATTGAGCAGAAACAGCCGACCAGCCTGATACTGTGGGGTCCGCCCGGCAGCGGTAAAACGACTTTGGCCCGGATTATCGCCCAAGAAACTGGTGTTGAGTTCATCGAACTGAGTGCCGTTACTTCTGGCAAAGCTGACGTACTGAAAGTCGTTGAACGAGCGCAGCAAAATCAGCGCCTCGGTATGCGCACTATCTTGTTTGTCGATGAAATTCACCGTTTCAACAAGGCACAGCAAGATGCCTTTTTGCCCCATGTTGAAGACGGCACCATTATACTGATCGGTGCCACTACCGAGAATCCTAGCTTTGAGGTCATTACTCCACTGCTCAGCCGCAGCCGGGTGCTGGTACTCGAACCGCATAGCCACGCAGATATCGTAGCCATACTGCAGCGAACTGCCGAACAGGAAAAGCTTGATACGACACGCTTGCCCGTCAGCAGCATCGAACTACTCGCCGAAATATCCGGCGGCGATGCTCGGGTAGCTCTGGGCAACCTTGAGCTGGGATTACAACTCACACAGGGCCCGCTCACCGAAGAAGTCATCAAAACCGCCGCCCAGAAGCGCGTCCCCGGATACGATAAAAACGGCGAGAATCATTACAACATCATCAGTGCTTTCATCAAAAGTATGCGCGGCTCCGATGCCAATGCTGCGCTCTACTACCTAGCTCGCATGCTGCAAGCCGGCGAAGACCCAAAATTTGTGGCCCGCCGGATGGTCATATTCGCATCAGAGGATATTGGTTTGGCAGCGCCAGCCGCCCTCAATCTCGCCATATCGACTTTTCTAGCTGTCGAACGCATCGGCATGCCGGAATGCGGCTACAATCTGTATCACTGCGCCAGCGTGCTGGCTAAAACTGCTAAATCGCGCGAAGTCGCCGATGCGATGTACGCCGCCCAGGCCGCGGCGCGTAACCATCCGGATTTACCTGTGCCACTACATCTGCGCAATGCGCCAACCAAACTTATGAAAGATTTAGGATACAGCAAAGGTACGAAGTGGGAAGCTGGCTTTCAGCATCCCAAGGGATTTTTGCCAGATGAGATTGCTGACGCTGATTTTTTCAGTCAGTGCGACTAAATGTGTCTTCGCAAGCCTACTTTTGGCGCGCCTGACGCCCCTGCTTTTACTAGCACGTACGTTGACCGATGTTAATGCACGGCACGCAACAGTTATAGTCAAGCGGCGTATTTGATTTCTATCGAGTCGTGCAGGTTCTGACTTCTGGTGCAGTTAGAGCGCGAGTAGCTTTGAACTTGTAGGTTACTTTGTAGTGTCCGGCGAGTGCTGGACCTTGAGTGCTATAAGTGGTGTAACGCCATGTGGCATCTGGTCCCCACAACGACTGTACGTATTTTGAAGTAGCAGTGACAGACGCTGAACTAACATACCATTGACCGCCACGCTTGGTCTGGTATTCATGGTATGTTGTTGTGCCTCGTAATTTACCACCTAAAAGCGTACAGGATTGCACGCGGTCCCGCTTAGCTACAACCGCAGCCGACGCCGAAAAAGTACTGACCATGGTAACCGCAAGTAAAACTACGGCAAACATGGCAACTTTTATTACCAAGCCACGTGATATGGAACGACCAATTGATAAATTCATAATTGCACCTCCGCGCATAGTTTATTACATAAGGATTCGATTCGAATTATATACTATATGTATAGTAAGTGCAATAATCTGACGTAACAACTATAATCGAGCTGACGAACACAAACTATCCGCTAGTGACCCCGTGAACGTACGCTGCACGGGCTTATTGTGACCAGCGTTCCACATAGCCGTTCCGAGCGGGCTCAAATTCAGGCCCGGACCGCCACCACCGTAAAACGCTGAGCCATCGTTCTTCAAACTATAATTATCGCCGTGCGTACCTGACCACTGAATGAGTCCAAAGCCATATTTGGGCCCCAATGCAAACATGGCGTCAGCAGCCTGTTTGTTCATCATATACGTACTATCAGTTGGTGCAACATCATATCTGTAGCCGAACTCGCCGACGATCAAAGACAATTTCAGCAGTTTCATTTGGTCAAACAGTTTTGTATAGGTTGTCAAATTATTATTCCAGCCGTAGGCATGGAGGCCGAACATCTGGTTGCACTTGCCGGCAGCAAGTTTTGGTCCCATCGACGGATCGTATATATGCAGGGCGCCGTTGGCTGCGGCGTCGTTGCCAGAATTCATAATGTCAGCAACGGCAATATTCTCGGCACCCCGGGTACGGACTAGATTATAGAAGTGATTATTAAGTGTTATGAAAGCTGCATTGTCATTGCCGAACGGCTCATTAAAGAAATTGAACCAGACATATGGGTTAGATTTGTAGCGGTCAGCGGTATCACGCCAATATTCTTCCATCTGCTGACGATACGTCTTGCCGACGTCACTTTGATTGCCGGCATTAATGCCAGCACTACCCGGCTGAAGGATGACGGTATTCTGCTGTTCGGGCGTTGACCAGATCTGAGCATATGGATCATGACATTCCAGCATAACGACAATTTTTCTTGCCGTGTATTCACGGACGACGTCATCGACCTGCTTGAGAAGCGCGGCGTAGCCATCCCGGTAGCGGGTGTTGTAGGTAACCCGATTAGTACACGCGTAATTAATTCTTACGATATTCCAGCCCCAGGCGGCGGCTTCGGCCGCGTGGCCGGTCGCAACCCCCTTCCAGTCAAAGGCGTTGCGGATGCCGAGATTGGAGCCGACCGGATACATAATCTTGCCGTCAGGATCGACAATATCAGATCCGACGATATAGAAATTTTTGACGGCGCCGAATTTGAGCGCTTTGGTGCCACTGGCAGTTGTGTCAGATACAATTGAACTATTGCCTGTCAGCGTTCCAGTTTCGGGCTGTGTCGATACAAACGGCGTAGCAGCTTGGCTAAAACGGTTGAGATACACGCCAATAGATACGACACTCGCTACGACGGCAATCGCTAATAATCCCGATATAATCCTACGTTTATTCATGACTATACATATAATTTACCACACCAGGGCGATACGTTTATGTTTACTTTGTAACAGCTTGTAGAAAATTATGCAGTTGTTGGAGAAACGACTTCTTCCCATGGCAGCCCCGCTTTGCCAAAGTGCCCATAAGCAGACGTCTGACTATAGATCGGCCGCGCCAGCTGTAATTTGTCGATAATACCCGACACTGATGTATCTATCAGCGCATCTTTGAATGAGTACAGCTCGGCTTCGCTGACCGTCGCTGTACCAAATGTTTCGATAGTTTGCATCAACGGTGCCGGCTGACCAATGACGTACGCTAGGCCAACCTCGCATTTGGTCGCCAGTCCGGCTGCAACAATATTTTTGGCAATATAGCGGGCAGCGTAGGCGCCCGAGCGGTCGACCTTGCTCGGATCCTTGCCACTGAAAGCGCCACCGCCAACGCGGGCATAGCCACCGTAGGTATCGACGACGATCTTGCGTCCGGTCAGCCCGGCGTCTGACTCCGGACCGGGTATGTGCCACAGCCCTGTTCCATTGATAATGATGTCGGCATCGTCCGGCAGCTCGAAACCATAGGCTTCAATAACTGGCTTAATTACCGTCTGTAATAGTTGCTCACGGACTTCCACGGCGGTCGTGTCTTCATGATGCGCGACGGCAGCAACGACTTTGGCGATGCCAACAGGCTTGCCACCCTCATATCGCACCGTCACCTGTGCTTTGCCGTCAGGGCGCAGCCAGGCCAGTTCGCTGGACTCTCGAGCTGCATCAATCCGGCGGGTCAGGCTGTGCGCCAGGGCAATTGGCAGTGGCATAAGCTCCGCCGTCTCGTTACATGCAAAGCCAAACATCATGCCCTGATCACCGGCACCGATCGCATCAGCCTGATCAACGCCTTGTGCAATTTCTGGAGATTGCTGATGTACAAAGTTGCTAAATGTCGATCCGGTCGCCGAGAATCCCCACGCCTCATCGGTATAGCCCTGCTCGCGAATCGTGTCACGTACGATGTGCTCGTAGTCGAGATTAGCTTTGGTTTTTATTTCGCCGAATAGACTGATCTGATTAGCTCCAGCCACCGTTTCGATACCAGTACGGCTGTTCGGGTCCTGCTTGAGCGCAGCATCCAGGATCGCATCGCTGATTGCATCACATATCTTGTCCGGATGTCCTGCGCAGACAGACTCGCTCGTGAATAGCGTAGTACTAGGAGAATTTGACATAAAAATATCCTTTCTGGCGTGTAGCGAGAAAGGATATAAGGTGAAAATATCTTTCCCGCAGCCGGGGCTAGACGAAGCACCTTGTCTACTCGAAAGTAGATAGGTTGCTGGCGGGTCAACGAGCTAGATCTCTCTCCGCACTCTGTATATTTATAATTGTTAAGCTCTCCTAGCGTAGCACAGCATATTGCGTCCCGCAAACCCCTTGCGCATTTCACATTCACTACAGAGTTGGCGTATAGTCTAGCCAAAATCAACAAATTTCGATATAATCACCGAGGTTGAGCAGTCGCTCACACAATCATGGGGATTGGCCAAGTGGTAAGGCAGCGGATTCTGGTTCCGCGATCGGGGGTTCGAATCCCTCATCCCCAGCCATAGAAAAAAGACTAAGCCAACGGTTTAGTCTTTTTTCTATCTCATGAGTTGGACTTGAACCCACGATCAGCGAATGCAATGAGCAAGATCGGGGGTTCGGTCGGCCAGCTCGCCCGCAGAAATATATTTCGAGGACGAGTGCAGCCGTGCGACTATCCCTCATCCCCAGCCAATCATTGACTATACATATAAGTTGTGATATAATGTATTAATGATATCTAATTATTCGGAAACAGGCGCAGTACTTTATTCATTTAGCGATGATAAACTTGATAAAGTCCACGAATTAATAGATTGTGACGACGCACTACAATTGTCATTGACTCCTGGTGAGGCTATAACTTACCGTGTTGATACCGTTACAAGCCTAGCATTAGGAGAACTGTTCAAATCTACCGATGAAACCTTTGATGCTACCGTTAAATATGTAGGCGCTAGAGCCGTCAAGAGTACCATGCAACGAGTGTTTGCAATACAAAAATCAGGGCAAACTGATACAATTGAGGCCGCTCTAGGTATAGTTCACATGGAAGGTTTGGTAGAAGGTTCAGATTCAGATTTTCCGCCTCAACTGACTCCTGTATTTGAAGTGCTTGTTCCCAAAAAATCAGAATAGTTGCGAAGTACGTCTACTAAGGGCAGTCATAAAGCTTATACTTATTATCCTTCTACGGATTTATATTGATATATTATACTTTTGTTGTTTAAATTCTTTTATGAACGAACAGGCATTTTATCGAGTAAGTGTTAAAGGTGTTGCATTTGATGCTGAGGGCCGGCTCCTCTTGGCACGTGAAGATAATGATATATGGGAGATGCTAGGTGGCGGACTAGACCACGGCGAAGATCCAAGAGCTTGTCTTGTCCGGGAAATCCAGGAAGAAACTGGGATAAAAGTCTTGAATGTTTCTGAAAACCCAATAGGATTTGTAACAGTGCCTAAAGCAAATGGTAGTCATCAAATTGCGAATGTCATATATGAAGTAATACTTGATAATTTGGATTTCGTGCCATCCGATGAGTGCCAAGAATTAAGATATTTTAGCCTAGATGAAGCAGCTAAGATTAATGCGTTTCCTAACGTGACAAAATTCCTTGGTATTTTAGCTTCTCGACAGTAGTAAAGTTGCGAAGTACGTCAACGATGGGCAGCCAAGTTAAGCAGTATGAAAGACTTCTACGGAAGTCTTTTTTGTTACTATAATATATATGAGATATCCTGAACTATCCGCAGAGCTCGTACGACTACTTGAAATGGATCAAGGCGAATGGAAAAAGTTTGCTCGTGCAGAGTATGTACAAAAAATGCCCGAATCAGAGCTTAAACAGTTACGCGTGAAGCTACGAATGAGCTTAGAGACTAGAGCGAAACGTGCTTTAGCCATCCTTAATGAAATAATAGATCCTTCGATAAGCAACATTGGTGCCGAAGCAGCTAAATCGCTATCCATACTTGCAACTCATCATTCCCGTGCAAGTACTCATAAAGTCTTATCAGCTTTCGAAGTTTTGTATGATGAGTCTCCTAACGATACATATAAAGAATCCATACCTGCCATGACTGACTGGCTCGCGATACTTGAACATCGTCCACAAACATTCGGCACCATATGGCTGTTTGATGACAAGCAATTTCCTTTTTTGCCGACTGTCAGAGATTTCAAAAATATTAATGAACGACGTGTATCATACGGCATCGAACCTTTAAGATGGCCGAAGTCACTTGTTATTCCCGAAGAAGAACAACCCTGGCTGAAAAAACCTATTACTTCAGCTGTCATGCGTGAACCGACTTCTGATGAAATTTCTACACTTATTGACTATCTTTAGCTCAATGATGGCCTGCTCTGTCTCACCAGAATAGTTCTAACCTTGTAACAGATGTCCAGCCATACAGCTTATGCTTATAAAAGTCATTGTTTGTGACACTTTATTCCTTCTTGTATTACAATATGTTTATAGCTGTTAAGTGATAATTTGACGTATAATAAAAGTATTATATTTATATAAGGATACAATTGTTCGTTCGCGCTGCTTCCTTCAATGTTCTAGCCGATGCTTACACGGGCTACGGTGATTATTCTCATGTAGATCCCGCTCTGCTACTTCCTGGTGCACGAACTAAAGCAATAATCCGTTTAATAGACGAACTACGGGTAGATGTTATCGGTCTACAAGAAGCCGAAGAACCTCTAAAAGTTGCTGTCGAAGAATCAGATGACTGGCAAACCTTTTGGTCACCCAAAGAGCGTGGCAAAGCTGATGGATGCTTGACGCTCGTACGACAAGGCCTCGATGTAAACCGATTTGATGCCTATGCATATAGTGACGGCTCGGGTCATATTGTCCAGTCTGTACAAATAGGTGAAGTAGTATTCGCTAACACACACATCAAATGGGCTCCGGCGGATTCGCCTGACCATTTTGGAGTAGGCCAAGCGAAAGAACTATTATCACAGTTCGATCCAGATCAACGAGCGGTAATATTTGCCGATTGTAATGATAGACCAAAAGGACCAGTCAGAAAGTTAGTAGAAGATGCTGGATTTATGAATGTTTATGACGAGCCCACTGCCCTAGTCAATGGTGAGCTGGTCGCTTTAGATTTGCTAGCAGTACGCGGGGTTACTGCGCGGAATGTAACAAAACAATATGATTTGATTACAATACCTAATTGTTTCTGTCCATCTGATCATATACCTGTAGTTGCGGAACTCGAGATGTATTAAGCTGAAAGTTGCGTAGTACGTCTACGATGGGCAGCCACGAAGCTTATGCTTATTCTAATCACTAAACGTAGCTCTTTTTGTTTTACTCTTGTTTATATATTTATAAATTCTAGAATAAGCCGTATGAAACAAAGCGTGACTCAAGAATTAGATTATGGATGCGGCGTAGCTTGCTTTGCTTACGCATGCAATATGACTTTCAAACAAGCACAAAAGTTTTTAGGCGTAACCTATAGCGTAAAGCATGGTTGGCGCCCTAGTGATCTGGTCAGTCAGCTTAATCGCTATGGGTTCAAATATAAGAATCATTATGTACGCAAAAAACTTGATGCCGTTTGCCCGATTGGTACCATCGTGCTTATTGAGAGGTCACCTTCTTATCCAGTCGGTCATTATTTGATCTTGGGTAAAGCAGGTTGGATGGACCCCTGGATCAATCTACCTATATCAAATAATTTGTCGCTTGCCGAATCAGGTTTCAGGGCTAAATTACCAGGTAAAGCAATGTACGCACTTACACCAGAATCGTAGTCGTAAAGTTGCGAAGTACGTCAACGATGGGCATCCAAGCATATGTATTATAATTAATGGCTTGACGCACTACATCATGAAATCTGATTCACTAGGCGGCCTGCGAGGTGCTGTATATCCAGGGTCACGCATACCGAGGCAAGCACGACTGCCCTGTTCAAAATTTGAGCATACCTTCGGACGGCGCTCATCCTCGTAAATAGAACAAATCGCAGCAGAGCCTACTTGTTTCAAAAAGGAGCAATCCTGCCATAGATAGTAATAGTGTTCTGGCTCAGCGTCATTAACGCTTGAGGAACTTAGATCGGTTCGAGTCAAGTCAACACCGCTTGCTTCGAAAAATGCAGCCTCCGTATGAGTTAGTTTCATTGTAGTCCCGCGCCTGCAACAAGCGCCCGTACAACTACTGCATAGACTTTCTGCTGGAATAAGAGGTAGCTTTTTTCTTTCGGGCATTAGTAAACAATATTATAAAATATACTTTTGTACAATATTTTGCTTAACAGCATATCGACAGAAAAGATCGAAGTATGTCAACGATGGGCAGCCGTATAAGCAGCATAATTGTTAGCTTGATATATTGAGCTTTTTATGTATAAATAATCGGATGACTCATTCATTCGAAGATTATGAACAACAAGGACCGTACATCGAAGTTACGTCTCACATCGCTGATCTAGCAAATCTTGGTAAACCTAGAGAATTTGCTATGCGTAGCGCTCGATTCAAGTCGCAAACCGACCATAGAATATCATGGATCTTGCTTAAGGCTGTCGATGCGACTCGTCCACTGCGTACAGCGATAATTAGATTTGAGGACGATACGGATTTCTCAATAAGTTTAGTGAATGGCAACGTCGAAAGTATTACGCATACAGATCCGGCTCAGGCAAAAGGTATGGATTTAGACAGAGTTATCCCTTTTAGTGGCGGCAAACGGAGAATTGATTATGTATCTGATAGGCATAAAAATGAATTTACACACGAAAATTTAGCCGACTCAGCCGTCCCCGCCCTTGTATCGGATGAATCAGCCGTCAAAATGATTGATGCTTTCATAGGCAAGGTGTTTTCAGAAGAAGATCGGTTTGCAAGCTCTTGGGCAAAAGAGCTTGATCCTTCAGACATAGAAATGGATACTGTGGTAGATATTCTGATGTCCCTTCGTCCAGAAGACAGGGTTGATGTATATCCCCATGATTTGAGTTAAATACTAAGCACCTCCTTATAACAATTTAAAAGTCACGATGTACGTTAACTAGGGGCAGACTACATTCTTTTATTCATGGTCTTCAGTCGTAGTGTTTTTGTTATTATGACATTATGTATATTCAGCCACTAATAGTAGCAGCCTCATCCGTTTTATTAATTGAGACCTTTTTTCTTGTTATCAGATACCGCGACAGTCTCAACAATAATCCCCGGCCTAATTTCATTGATTACGTACCACTGTATCAGCCTATTACGTACATGAGCGTAAGAGAATTTTTAAGTGGCGGTGATAGGCGATGGGCAATATATTTTCTATACCGGTACACACCGCATCTTGTCGTTCTCTTATTGCTCGCGGGAGTTTTACAAGAATACTTCTCCATAAGTAATGTCCTCCCCTACCTAGCATTAACTACGACGATATCGGTCGTCAGTAGAAATGTATCAGGTTGGTACAGGTCAAAGTTCATTTCTGAAAAATTACTCCATACCTTCAACTCAATCATGCTATATCTGATAACTGCTGCCGTATGGGTAATCTCGGAAGCAGCTAGTCTCGCATTTCTTGCGCCAAGTGTGTCGGGGGTGTTGGATAATCTATGGTCGTCAATATTAGCTGCGAGTGCTGTCTTGCTTTACGCTCGTTTAACTAATCCTAATAGTAGATTGGCCGACAAACAAGCGGAAGACACTGCTCGCGACAACCATGTATTAAAAGCATATAATCACATTAAAGCTCAACATGAAAGCATCATAAATGATAGCTGTTCAAAGTACTCATGCTCACGGCCAGTTCTATACGCTGTACTGATATATGAGAATATGAATAGACCGCCTTTGTTTAGAAAATTTGAAAATATAATTGTAAAACTAGGCAAAACGCCGCTTACTGTGGGTATTGCGCAAGTAAAATCAGATAAGCCATTGTCAGATGCGGAAAGCATCGAAAAAGCAGCGCGCATATTGTCAGGAAGCGCATCGACAGATATTGATTTTGGCAGTGGATACATTGACATGCAGCACTTAGAGGGGCTGTTGGAGAATTACAATACAAGCGCCTTGTATGCGGAATCCATAGCCGAAATAATGTCCGTGCTCCGAAGATACACAAATGCATACTCTTTCAAGAATAATGGTCCGATAGGATACTAAGACCCTGACGTATTATTTGAGTTTGCTACAATTACTAAGTGGTTAAAACCTTAGCAATTGCCAATACGTTATTCAATGATGAAGATAAAGAACTAGTAGATTCACTTTTACGAAAAATCGCTGTCGCAAGGACTCGAAATGATCGTATGTCGGTAGTCTCGCGGCGAGAGATAACAAGTATACTCAACTCCGCAGAGATATCTCAGATAGAGAAAGTTTATTCCCTTGATCCTTTTCAATTCGGCTTCAAAGGACCTAAACAAGAGATAGAGCCCGTACCAGGAAAACTTGTCCGTATCCCACCGATGCCATATCATTCAAAAGGCATAGGACTGTTAACAGCCCCACAATATATACCAGATCACACTTATACAGTGTACATGCGGATGGCGAAAGCTATATATGAACAGCTCGGCAGGACGTTGTTGATCGAATCCTGTTACCGCTCCAATGATTTTCAAGCTATTACATTTTTGAGAATACTAAAAATAAACAATTTTAACATACAGCAAACCATACAACGTGCTGCAATTCCAGGATATTCTGAACATACCACTCCTAGCCGCTTAGCATTAGATTTACAGAATGTAGACGGCTTTCCTACAGATGAAACTCCTCAAGATTTCCAGGATACCCTCGAATACAAGTGGCTGGGTGAAAATGCTGAATTGTTCGATTTTTATATGTCTTATCCTAAGGATAATCCATATGGGCTCATGTTTGAGCCTTGGCATTGGCGTCGTATCCCCAGTTAATTGCGTTAGGCTCGAAAGTTGCGAGGTACGTCTACTAAGGGCAGCCGGTAAAAATCGCCGACAAGACCGGTGTTTTTTACTGCTCTGCGGACTAACGAACGAGGTCGACCATCTACATCCTGTCTGAGCGAAGCGTGGCGCAGACATCGACGTGCACTATCCGTCATCTCCAGCTACCAAAGAGATCTACTCCTGGAGCGACTAGATCATTTATTGTACACTGTGTACAATATGCAAGTTTCCGATTTTGATTACGTGTTACCAGCAGAGTTGATTGCCAATACCCCACCCGAGGTGCGGGGTACGTCGCGACTCCTGGTTGTTCACCGGAGCAACGAAAAATTAGAAGATGCTAAATACGGTGATATCGTCAATTACCTGAACGCAGGTGATGTGCTAGTCCTAAATGATACGCGCGTCATAAAAGCTCGCCTCAAAGTAACTAAGGTGAATGGCGCCTCCCGTGAACTAATTGTTCTTGAGCGACATAGCGCCGATACCGATTGGCATAAGCATAAAGTCATGTACCGCCGCAAGCTTACTGTTGGCGATAAGCTTACTATCGGTGATGCGGAAATTATTGTTGAAGAAATCGTTGGCCAAGGCATTGCCGTCGTGAGCAGTAGCCACGACTTGCTGCAGCTGGCCGAAAAATATGGGAGCGTCCCCTTGCCTCCATATATGCACCGCGATGCGAACGACATTGACATTGAAAGGTACCAGACCGTATGGGCCGAACAACAAGGTTCGGTGGCAGCGCCAACTGCGAGTCTTAATATGACCGATGAGATTCTCGACAGGCTGCGTGCTAAAGGCGTTATTATTAAAACGATCACACTGCACGTCGGCCTTGGGACGTTTCTGCCGATAAGGGTTGATGAACTGGATAAACACACTATGCACCAGGAATATTTTAAAATTCCAAAATCAACGGTCGAAGCAATTCAGCACGTCAAACAAAATGGCAACAAAGTCATAGCCCTCGGCACAACCGTCGCGCGAACGCTTGAGTATGCCGCTGAACAATTACAGCAGCCTGCTATGGACTTAAAGGGTGAAGCCGACATTTTCATTTACCCCGGTTACAAGTTCAAGACGGTTGATGGACTACTTACCAATTATCACGCGCCGAAAAGTACCGTTCTGATGTTAACGGCGGCATTCGCCGGCTGGCCGCTACTAGCCCAAGCATATGCCCACGCCATTTCAGAGCGTTATCAGTTCCTAAGTTATGGTGACTCAATGATTATCCTATGACCAACCCAAATATATCGTTTACCATACATGACAGATTACCCGGGACTCTAGCTCGTACCGGTACTATTCACACCCCGCACGGTGATATTCAAACGCCAGCCTTCATTGTCGGCGGCACGAAGGCGACCGTCAAAACGCTGACTGTCGAACAGATCAAGGCCTTCAATGGGCAAGCAGTACTAGCTAACACCTACCATTTAATGCTGAAACCCGGTGCCGATGTGATTCGAAAAGCTGGCGGCATACATACGTTCATGAACTGGACTGGTCCGACATACACCGATAGCGGTGGCTTTCAAGTCTTTTCGCTCGGAATGGCTTACAAAAAAGGTATCGATATGACGAGCCATAGCCAAAAAGGCGTCAGTACGACTGCCGTGCACAGCCAAGGCCAATTAGCCAAAGTTACTGACGATGGCGTGAGTTTCCGGTCGCATATCGATGGCAGTCTGCAGCGTATGACCCCGGAAAGCTCAATGGAGTTACAGCATGCAATCGGCGCTGATATTCACATGGCATTCGATGAACTGACGAGTCCACTAGCTGGGCGTGACTATATACAACGGGCAATGGACAGGACGCATGCCTGGGCCGAACGTTGTCTCAGTAGCCATATCGACCTTAATGCTAAACATACAGCCGCCGGAGAACCACTCCAGGCGTTATTTGCGGTTGTGCAAGGCGGCCGCGAAGCAGACTTTCGTACTCAGAGTGCCAGTTTTCTCGGAAGTCGTGAGTTTGACGGATACGGTATCGGCGGCGTATTCGAACCGGGCGAGATACCAACTGTTGTCCGGTGGGTGTCCGAAACACTACCCGAAGATAAACCGCGCCATCTGCTTGGCATGGGCGCTCAGCCTGCTGACCTGTTTCTGGGCGTCGAATACGGCATAGACACCTTCGACTGCGTAGCCCCGACCCGACAAGCACGTAATGGCGCACTGTACACCTACGATGGCCGTATTAATATTCTCAATCGGCGCTTTGCTGAAGACTTCACTGCCCTTGACCAAGAATGCGATTGCTATAGCTGTGCCAACTATACGAGCGCTTACCTGCACCATTTGTTTAAAGTCGACGAAATTCTCGGCTTTACGCTCGCGAGCATCCACAATGAGCGCTTCATAATACGGACGGTTGACGCGATCCGGCAGTCGATTACAGACGGCACATTTTTTAAATACAAAACTTCATTCTTAAACCGTTACTACGGCGAGAACAAAGCCGCATCATTCCTGCACTAGTCTGAAGCTATTTCGACTTTTTTTAATTCCTTAATAACACGAAGTGTAATCGGCGAAACAACAAGTTCGACCAGGAGTTTGATACACCACACTGTTGCCATCAGTTGTAGTAATGTTGATCCGCTCATTGTTCCGGCAAAAGCGATGACACTGAATATAATAGTATCGACTAAACTGCCCAGCCCAGATGCTCCAATGATACGTCCCCACAGGTACTTACCTTGCAAGCGTTCCTTAAGACGGTTCTGTACATAACCACTGAAAAATTCACCGGCGGCGATCGCAGTAATACTGGCGAAAATAATCCGAAACACTACACCGAGAGTAGCATCGTATGACGATTGCCCGCTCCAATCGGCTGCAGCCGGCAGAATACCTACGATCCAAAAAACTAAGCTCGTTAGCAGTAGCATACCGATGCCGATATATAACATTTGACGTAAACGCTTGAAGCCGTAAACCTCGTTGATGATACCAATGAGAATGTATGCGAACGGAAATAATATAGTGCCAGCATCAAAAACCGCTGGACCGATTGAAACTATTTTTACCGACGCGATATTACTTACGATCAATATGGTGACGTAGAGTGCGGCGCAGATTTGGAAAGCGGTACTATATTGATTTTTCATTGGTGACAAATAGTATATTACACTAGTTTATGGCTATTGAGTAATGAATGCCGGTAATCTCGAACATTGTGTGTGTATTCTAGAACTGATGTACCGCCCACAACGTAAGGTTACTAAGTGCATCTGGACATAACTGCTCAAATATTTATACGCAGCCGAATTAACAACTGATTATCGACAGTTGCAAAGTATGTTAACGACGGGCAGCCAAGCATAAGCAGTATTTAGTCCCGAATGATTTTTGATATAGTTGTAATATGAAGAAAGAAAGTAAATCATACATTGCAGTCGGATACCTTTTTATGATAGCCAGTGTAGTGGCAATAACGTTAGATGAAACCTCAATGTTTGCAACTTGGCTTCCAATTGGCGCCGCTTTTTTGGCTATAGGCTACAACGAAAAACGTAGTAAATAATAGCAACCTATAGATACTAATCAGTTCTCGATATATGCCCCTGCAGGAACAGTAAACACAATTAAGAGACAGTTAATATTAGCTACGAGGTGCGCTGACGATGATTAGTCGTGTATGCCATCATTGATATTACGAATCTAGCGTATACTTCGTATATGAACAACAATAAGCGAAATATGATAATCTGGCTATCGACGGCAACTACGTTTTTAGGTGCAGCAAGCGCCTATAAATCCATCGTGACTCCTGAGTTTAGATTAGCCAACAATATAGCCATCGCTGTTTTAATAGTAATCATATTAGTTATGGTATACCAATTATCTAAGTTAAGGTAAGCTGAAATTTGACCCTAACCCCTACCCCGGTCAATACTTTAGTCTCTGCAGCTAAACAGTTGCAGAAGGAGCAGATAACGGGGTGACGTCGCATTCGTAATCAAATTCAGTCCGTGCTTCATTACGCTTAATCATTTCGCAATCAAATGAACCATTCCGCACATTTGGTGGGATATTCGAAAAATAGATTTCTAAAGCTTGATCACCTTTGTTTAGTTCATCAATAATACTCATCTCAGCGTTACTATCTGTAACGGGCGTGTCGAATTTTTCCGATGCATATAAATGCCCCTTGTTTGTAGTGGGATTGTAGGTAAACTCTCTAACTGAGTATTCTCTGGCTACAACGTATATACTGTCATTGGACTCGGTGGAACTACATCCTGACAGGGTGACTCCTACCACAACAAACGCAGCGAGTTTTCTGGTAATAGTGTGCGTACTCCCTAGCTCAGGAGCGGTATGTGGTGGCGTATTCATCAAACTACCCTATATGATTTAGTAAATTTAGTCAATGATGGGCGAGCCGCACAACTCGTGCTTACTAAACCTTTGTCTTTAGATATTTTTATTATTTACTGCCGTTATAAACGGCTACGCCGAGTCATTCGGACCTTCCGCGTTGCCGCTTGACTTCCACGATCTTGCCATGAATGCGATGCGGACAATATGTCTCGAACTGGCAGCCCGCTTCTTGATTGATATAGTGCATGATGACCATTTTGGCTGGGATAGCACCCTTTATACAAGCCGGGCAGATCACAACTTTGCACGCGCTAAGGCGCAGTATGATATCTACTCCCAAGCCAGCTCTGCATTGTAACGGCTAGTGAATAAATCAAGCCCGCAAATGCCGTTTGCTAAAATAACAGGATGGACACAAAGCTAATTCTACTCAGAGGCCCATCCGGTGCCGGCAAAAGCACCATAGCCCGTTTGCTACAAAAAGACAGTCCTAGAAGCATCTTACTTATAGAGCAGGACTATTACAGAAATACAGTTCTCGGTGGAAAACCGGATGAGAAAAGCTTAGTTCCAGAAATGGTATATGAAAATGCCCTGACAATTCTTAGCGCTGGCTATGACGTAATCATCGAGGGAATATTCCGTAAACAAAAATATCTGCCTATGTTCGAACAGTTAATGGATAACCATGCCGGTGAAAATTACATGTTTTATTTCGATATAAGCTTCGAGGAAACCGTCAGGCGTCACAGTACGCGCTCCAAGGCCACACAATTTGGCAGGGATGAAATGCAGGATTGGTATGATCTGGCAGAACCGCTAAGTACGAAAAATGAATATATCATCAAGGAAGCAAGCTCACTCACAGAATCAACAAAATTTATCAAAAAAATAGCACTCATATAAATTCATACTAGGACAGTTTACACCGGTTGAGTCATGAAGTGTGACGCCATTTGTTGGCCGAGTATGAACACTTACGTCTATGCAATCTTGGTTTATAATAAACAAGATGTCACTCTACAATCATGCGCTTTATCAGGTAGCAACTAAGGCCTTAATATACAAAGGCGAAAAGATATTAGTGCTTATTACGCCTGATGGCTATGTGGACTTTCCTGGAGGCCGCGTAGACGAATCCGAGCGCGATATACCGTGGACCGAAGCACTAAAGCGTGAAATAGCGGAGGAGTTAGGCGAAAACATCGTTATAGATATAGGAGACACTGTTTTCGTATCGAAGCGGCAGTACAAAATAGACACATTGCAGCACATAGCGGCCATATTTTTTAGATGCACTTATGTGAGCGGCGAAGTGACGCTTTCTGAAGAACACAGTGATCATGTATGGCTTACCGCCAAAGAATTAATTGATTCAAAACGAAAGTTTTTATCTGAGGATGAACGAAAGCAGCTTTCTACTTTATTTAGCACAATTTAAATAATATAGGTGCGAAGTACGTTGAGTGATTAACAGCCAGGAAGCTTATGTCACTAGCTTTCGTATTCTATAGATAGGATTATAATCAGTGTCATGACAGATGAAGAATCTACACGCAAACAAGCCTTAGCTGATAACGTTACCCATTTCGCTACTGGTATAGCAGTATTCCGGGATTCTACACTATTAGTCGTACGCCGAGCCGTAGAAGATGATTTTCTTGGAGGAGAATGGGAGCTGCCTGGCGGCGGCGTAGACGCAGGAGAAACGATAGAACAAGGTGCAATTAGGGAATTGTTGGAAGAAACGAGTTTAGCGGTCGACAAAATTATTGAAACTTTTGAAAGCTTTGATTATGCAACGCCTAAAAAGCCTAAAGTCCGGCAGATAAATTATAAAGTCACAGTAAAATCAGGTGATATAAAACTAGAACCGACCGAACATGACGCCTATCGCTGGGTAGTTGCCGCAGATATTCCAGGTCTCAAAACAAATGCAGTCATGCAAGAATGCTTGTATAACGCGTTTAAATAAGCATACTATGCTATAATCTAAACATTATGCCAATACGAGATAGGATTAGACAAGTTAAGCATTTACAAAATAAATACTTTATATGCGTGTTAGAAAACCCGAAAGACATAGTAAATATTGCGGCTGCCATGCGAAACATTTCGGCATTTGGCGTTGAGAAGCTATACGTAATTGGCGATAACAATATCGTTAAGGATTTCGAAACGTCAAGAAGTCACAAAGGACTTACGAACACGAGCGTTGGAGCAAATAAATGGGTATACGTAAAGCAATTTGACACCGCTGCGGATTGTATAGCACACCTACGCGAAGATCGGTATACCATTGCCGTAACCTCCTCCCATCTCAAGAGCAAGGACAACGTATACCTATACGATGAAACATTCACTCAAAAGCGGCTAGCCGTATGGTTTGGCAATGAATCAAAGGGCATTTCGGATGAAGTAGCCGGTGAGGCAGACATGTGTATTCAAGTACCGATGGGCGGCATAGTCGAGAGCCTGAATCTCGGAACAAGTACCGGTATCATCCTAAGCTACATAAGTTATCAGCGCCTGAAATATATCTACGAAAACGATAAAGCAACTTTCAAGCCAAAGAGTATAGCTGCATCAAAAATGCAATCATGGCATGAGTTCATCAAGCCACATCGAGACTGATAACATAGCGTAGAAATAAAGTCAGGCAGGCTGCAGCTCGGTCGACCGTTCTTTTCGTTCATAGTAAATAATGCTAATGTTTATATAGATGACAATCAAAAATAAACATAAAAGCTGGAAATTGCTACTCTTAGCTAGCTATGCGCATAACCTGGGTTGGGGTATATATGCACCGCTCTATGCGCTGTACGTTTTGGAGATTGGCGGTACGAATTTTGATGTCAGTTTATTATGGAGCATGTACGCACTCATCGCAGGTTTGCTGATGATAGTATTTGGGCGACTGGAAAACCGCAAGGATTACAATCCGATCAATATGCTCGTCGTTGGATACGGCCTATTTATCATTGTTGCCGTCGGTTTCTTATTTGTAAAAAACGTTCACCATTATTATATATTGCAGTGCATACTGGCTTTGGCTATGGGCATCATGACGCCGGCCACAAAGGCTACCTATAGTCGGGCGCAGGTCAAAGGCAAAGAGGCCGGCGGCTGGGGTATGTTTGACGGTGGGAACTACATACTGATGGCTATCGCAGCCTTCTCGGGAGGACTGCTGTTCAAGGCCGGCGGCTTTCAAGCAATATTCATAGCTATGATCTGCATCCAGACGGGTGCAATGTTGCTGGCACTCAACAACAAGCGTTTATACGCGTAATATAACCGCTGGAAATCCGTTGTATGTCAGTGGCTGATATCGAGATCTAGAGCAGTTACTTCAGCCGGATGCTCAGCCCGAGCCCGCCGAACTGCTGGCAGACAAAAACGGGCTGCGTATCGGTACTCAGGCGTTTATGATAGCGGTAGTTTAACTGGTCATATTTAACTATCTGTTTCGCATCGTCAATTTTATTAGTGATGAGCCAGTTAGCAAAAGATCCGCGGGCGATCTTGGCGTGCACTGTTACAAATACCGGCAGACTCGTCTTGTCGTTGACTGTGAGGAATTTTGGGGTTAGCATCCGTGAACGCTGCAGTCTCTTTTCGACAACTTTGAAATACTCTTTCGAAGTGAGGTTTAGATATACGTCGCTGGTGTCTAACGTCTGCGCAATCTCATTTTCCCAAAACTTATCTAGTATCATTCCATTATCCAGTTTAAACTTGTATCCCATTTCAAGCCGGTATGGTTTGATCTGGTCGTAAGGCCTCAGCAGGCCATACAATCCGGAAACAATGACAAGATGTTTTTGTGCGAATTGCGCATCGGCTTTGTTCCATGTCGCAGCAGACAAACCACTATAGATATCGCCCCTAAAGGTTAACGCGGCAGCCGACGCGGCAGTTTCATCCATCCAATTGTCTATGTGCGCTTTGACTGTATCTGCGATTTTGCCGCTCACTCCCATCAGCGTCATCAACTGCGTTTTATTCATACGGCGCAATTGTTGATTCAGATAAGTAGCCTGCTCAATATACTGCGGTGAAGTCAGCGCATGCACCGTGGACGATGCAAGCTTCATAGATTTGGAACTATGCAATAGTATCTTCATGATTGTCTATAAGTATAGTGTACGTCCACATGTAAGCACTCTCTGCTGTATTCGTGACTAGCATATTGCGGCATGTAGAAGCTGCTTAGCAAGATCGGATAACTTAGTTAAAAGTCTTTACTATTGATATACTCAGTAATAGAAACCATAAATCTTACCGGAGACATATACATGTGGATCGTCGCAGTCATAGTAATTATTATATTTATTTTATTATTTGACGGCCTTTTTATCGTACGGCAGCAAACATCGGCAATCGTCGAGCGCTTCGGACGATTCAAGCGAATCGCACCTGCTGGACTCAACATCAAGATACCGCTCATCGACCGCATCTCTGGCCGTTTGACACTGCGCATCCGACAGCTTGATGTGCGCATCGAAACCAAAACCAAAGATAATGTATTCGTGTTCGTTGTTGTCAGCGTGCAGTACTATGTTCTCCCTGGCAAGGTCGTTGACGCATTTTACAAATTGCAGGATCCGCAGGGACAGATCACTTCATTCGTGTTTGATACTGTCCGTGCCCGTGTGCCGTCTATCGTACTTGATGATTTATTTGAGAAGAAAGATGACATTGCGCAGGCTGTAAAAACCGAGCTGGACGCAGTTATGGACGCCTTCGGATATGGCATCATCAAAGCACTGGTGACAGATATTGAGCCGGATGCTAAGGTCAAGGCCAGCATGAATGAGATCAATGCGGCGCAGCGCCTGCGTGAAGCTGCTATTCAGCAGGCCGAAGCCGATAAGATTCGTGTCGTCAAGGCCGCCGAAGGTGAAGCCGAAAGCAAAGCCCTCCAAGGTCAAGGTATCGCCAATCAGCGAAGAGCGATTATCGATGGGCTGAAAGAATCGGTTGAGAACTTCAGCAAAGGCGTTAACGGACCCAAAGCCGAGGATGTCATGAATTTAGTGCTCATGACACAATACTTTGACACCTTGAAGGAAATCGGACTGTCCAGCAAAAGCAACACGATACTCATACCTCATTCTCCCGGCGGCATGGGCGATATCAGCGACCAGATGCGTAACGCCATTATTACCGCCAACCAGGTCACAAAAGATTCGAAAACAGGCATTCAGTAAATACTTCGGTAACGCGCAAGCTGAAGCGCACTGCGCGCTCATGGCTATGGTATGATTTGACTAAGCATGACCTACATAGACCTCACCCATACCTTATCTACTGATACACCCATCTTTCCTGGTGACCCCAAGCTGCATATTGAACCGGCTGCAACTTTTGACCTACAGGGCAATTCGGGCCATAGCCTGTCCTTAGGTACACACACTGGAACACATATTGATGCTCCGGCTCACATGATACCGGGCGGCAAAACGCTCGATGACTTCGATGTAGCCAGCTTCATTGGCCGCGGCGTATACATAGCCGTGTCTGGCGCTACTATATCACTCGACCTGGTGCAAGCCGCCGACATACACCACGGTGACATCGTTATGATTGATACCGGCATGGTGTCGAAATACGGACAGACTGCATACTACGAATCTTACCCGGTATTGACCACTGAAGCGGCCGCTTACCTTGCCCAGAAGGGCATAAAAATGGCTGGCATCGATGCTTGTAGTTTTGATAACGACCCTAGCTTCCCTATCCACAAAATATTACTTGGCGCTAATATCCTGCTTGTAGAGAACGTCGCTAATCTACACGTGCTAGCTGACACATCTTTCACGGTTTCTGCATTACCGATACGCCTCAATCTCGATGGAGCACCCGCCAGAGTCATAGCGGAGGTACAATGATGGCGAAGAAAGTATTAATTACTGGTAGTGGCGGCGTGCTTGGCAGCGTACTCCGCAAGGGGCTACCCCACGACACAACCGACTTTGACTTGCCGCACTCCAACGTCGGAGATTTTGACCATCTTATGGAGAGGGCACGCGGTCATGATACCATCATCCACCTGGCTTGGAACAAGACTCACGACGACTGGTTGGCCGAGAATCTTAATACCGAAAATATTCAAAATTGCTTTAACGTCTATGAAGCTGGCCATCAAGCGGGCGTCAATCGAATCATCATTGCCAGTTCAGTACACGCCGATGATTTTGTGGGAAGCCACATCTCGAGACCGCTGGATCCCTATGCCCTTCCGACACCCGACAGTCCATACGGCGCAAGCAAATGCATGATGGAAGCACTTGGCAGATACTATGCGCACGCCAAAGGCCTAGAAGTGATATGCATACGTTTCGGCGGTGTCAACAGAGATGACACTCCGCCAGCTTCCCCGCAGTCCGAGCGTCAGGTATGGCTGAGTCACGCCGACTGCGTTTCACTTGTTGCAACTTGCCTAAATGCAGAGGCGGTGCCGGCAAATTTCTCCATAGTGTACGGGATTTCAAATAATGTGAACCTGCTCCATAATCTATCGAACCCATTTGGTTGGGTGCCCAAAGACGGCGCTCGTTAGCAACAGACTGCGGACAGTACAAACTAATTTTGTACAATATTTTTGTTATGTTGCTGCTGCATGTCTGCATAGGATCGGGCAACCAGTATTTCTAAAACATTTATGTCGACGTCAGCCAGCTTATGAATATATAAACAGCTTTTACTAATTTTATGCTTGCCTAGTTTACTTACTATGTCGGCATAGTCGTCAAAGCCGGACAGTATGTACAAAGTCAGATTTTGCTTGCGCGGCGAAAAGCCGGCGAGCATCCAGTCACCTTCTTGACGGCTGCGCAATCGAGGCTGTTACGTAACAGGCGTATCCTGAAATCGTACGAATTTGCTATTATTAGCATAATGATTAGTTCAATACAAATTTCCGGTTTCAAAAATTTTCGAGGCAAATCTGTGAAGCTGACTGATTTGAACCGTATCAATCTATTAGTTGGCATAAACGGCTCTGGCAAAAGCAGCATACTCGAACTGATGATGGGCGTATCGAAATTGAGCCAACTGAATAACACCGGCAGACAGGATATATACGTCGGCAAGCACTCCGAGCGGCTGCATTCACTGTTCGAGCCGGAAACTGAGATTAAGTTCACCTACACTGACAGCCGGGAGTCTTACCGCCTGAAGATTATTACCCAATCCGGCGATAAATGGCAACTTGAGAAAGCCGGCCAGCCATTTGGAGGTAGCGACGTCATAGCCATGATGAACGTCGGCTCGTCACCGTTTCATAACCTTGTGGGTACTCAAGAAGGGGCACGGAACGACAAACCATTCAGTGACATAACAATCTTTGACCGTGATGCGCATGTTCGCTTTACCGACATTGAAAAGGCTAATGCTATCCTGCAAAAAATAAACGCAGCGCAGCGCCATTTTCGAGAGCGAAGTCTCTCGAGCGGTTCGTTCACGTTCGAGAATGAAAATGAAATCAGACCTGAGTTTGTAGCTGGCGGCACACGCTACATTGCTGGACTGATAGCAGCGATACGGCAACTCAGCAATGCCAGCCCGGTGCTATTGGTCGATGATCTCGGCGACGAGCTATTCCCTGCTGTCCGCAAAATATTATTGCCAGAAATCATTGATCTCATCGAGTCGTCAGAAAGTACGCAGTTCGCACAGATGTTTGCCACCACGCACAATATCGAAATCGTCAAAACCGCCCTGCATCACCCAGAGTACTGCAGCGTCTACATGTTTGACTACGATGGAACGCTCCTCGAAATAGAAGGCGCACAGCAAAGGAAGGTAGAAAGTTCTGCCGGCATCCGCTCGCAGGAAGTCGTACCAGCCATTGCAAGCATGCTCGGACTAACAGATGTCGACCTCGGATTCCCGGAACTCGTAATACTCGTTGAGGAAGAAACTAAAAAAACATTTTTGGACGCACTCTTCAAAAATCCGCATTTCAAGCGTCAGTTTAAAACCTTTGATGTGTTGGTTCCGTTTCAATCCGGCGATGGTAACACCTCAAAAGCCGTTCACAACCTGCTCGATTTGAGTAAATATTTCTTCTACTCCGAAATTTGGTCCGATAGATACGCTATATTTGTCGATTACAATACTGCAGACTACAGTATTCAGGGACTCGCCAAAACCGACAGTACCAGACAAAAGGCGCTCGCCGTAGCTCAAGCAAAACTTGGACACGGCAAACGCTTCCTGCTAACCAAACGTGACGGTGAATATATGCCAACATTTGAAGAAACCTACCCAACGCGACTCTGGGAAGCATACAGAAAGCTGCATGCAATTCCAGAAACCAGCCCTGCATTGTGGCTTGGCGCGCTAGATGACCATGCGGAACGTGGCAAGGCAAAAAATGGTTTGGCGCTGTACGTTGCCGAAAATATCAACAGTCCCGAACTAGATACACACTATCCCGAACTAAAGTACCTGCTAACGATGCCAATTGAAACTACTGAGTACGTAGAACCGATCATCCTTGCAGACGTTGAGGATTCTGATCCGATCGATCAAATGCTCGAAGATGCCCTACGCGCCGTAACCGACAGTCAAAAGGCTTCAACCAGCATGCTTCAGCGAAAACTGCGCATCGGCTACGGACGAGCTGCCAGAATAATCGAACAACTTGAAACCTTGCAGATAATAGCACCTGCCGACGGTGCACGTCCCCGCAAAGTCTTGGTTGCGTCATTCGACGAGGCGCTCGCGATAGTGCGAACTAATTTCCTGTAAACCGCAGTTGGCTTGGGTCGGTATCACAAACGATACATTAACTTCTGATCGCACAATCATTCCCAGTGTTGCAATCTTCAGCCTGCGTCATACCCCTCGGGCGGTGCGATGTATTTTGGATGCTTTTTCCGCAAATACGCCATTAATTGCTCATACACAAGCGCTGTATACGGCGGGACACCGGCGGCCAGAGCAGCTATGAACCTTACAGGACCCCACCCCATACTGCGAGCAGTGATGAGCACGCCGACAAAATATAGCAGAAACAGCACGCCGTGCAGCCTGCCGGCAATGCCGATAGCAATTTCAAATCCTGGCAAGTCGAACTTGCGGTAGATGATTGCCGCGATCAACATTGTCCAGCCGGCAGTTTCGCCAAACGCAAACACTTTGTATATCGCCCAAGCATCTTTGTCTACAAACCAATGCGTCTTATCGTACACGTAGCCTATGCCATGAATGAACGGACTGAGTACCTTATCATGCAGTAATGATGGTACATTCATATGAACAGTATACAAATTACACGTCACAAGCGGAATTCTGACAGTATCAATGTTTGCAAATGTATAGCGAATCGATGTAAATGATACCCCATTATCTGCTCAAACTGAGTTTTGTCTGAGAGGCTCCGTATAAATTATCAGCTAAACCTAATTATCTATTTTGAATTGGATATGTTTTAGTATGTTTCCTAACTTCGAGCGCGTGACATAATAGTGTCTTGCTACAATTACTTCACAAAATAAAGCAGTTAGTTATATTACTAACTGCAGTTCATTTACTCTGTAAAGTATTTTTTAGCGTCAAGTACGCTGCGTAGCAAGCAACAGCTACTACAAATGTAATTAGGAGGTCTATATGCAAAAGCAATTAGCATTACCAAATATCAAAACAAGTTTAGTCGCAGCTGCTATCACAGTATCCGCTATGGCAATGATGAGTGGTAACGCATCGGCTACCAGCATGCCGACGTCAGAACACCACGGAAACTCCCATGTAGCCATGGCCAGTCATGAGGACAAGAAAACTCATGAAAATAAGATGAAACACGAAAATAAGGATCACGGCAACAAGCATCAGCAAAGCCAGGCAGCGATTGACCTGCGTGTCGGCCTGAACAATTTACTGGCTGAGCACGTCACAACCAACCTAACGGTGAACCGCAGTATTGCCGGTGGTGCGTCTTCGGCACAAATTGAAGCTGGTATGCAGGCCCAATTAGCGAACTCTGACGCGCTCTCTGCAGCTGTTGGTAGCGTATACGGCGCCGAGGCACAAGCACAGTTCTCAGAAATGTTCCGTGAGCACATTGTAGAATCAAATGCATACGCCCAAGCTGTCGCTGCCGGCGATGAATCTGCTAAAGCAGCAGCTAACGCAGAACTCCAAGAGTACTTGCACGAACTTTCAACATTCTTTAGTACAGCAATTCCCGGCCTTCCCCAAGAAGACGTCTATAGCTTGCTAAACCAGCACGAAGAACTCATTAATGCGTCAACAGAAGCCTTCAAGGCCGGTGATTATCACCAGTCATACAAGCTCGAACACGATGCATTAGTGCAAGTTGCTACGATTGCCGACGCACTTGCCGATGGTATCGTCCGTACGCAACCAGACTTGTTCTAGTACTATCGTACGTAACTCTAAGAAGCCCGGATTTCCGGGCTTCTTTCTTTTTGCCTTCGTTAGATTGAAGCGGCGACGCTCCCGCATGACAGTCCAAGGATGCTATGTAGTCATCAACTCTGGCAATTTCCAAACCCGTTTTCCACTTAATACAAATGCTCATGCGATACTATCATGCGACCGCATAAGCTCAAGTATCTTGACAGTCGTGTTCCAATTACGGATTGTCATGGACCGGTAAGCTGAAGTACCGATAATTTTGCCGAGGCGGCTTTTGGTACGCAGCTCACTCACGCGCTGGGAATATATGACGCCGTTACCGGGCCATACATGGTCGACGCCTTCACGTGGATCGAATACGGACATAGCCTGCCCGGCATCTATGTTAATCAGGAACACGACATCACTGTGATAGACATCTGGTTGTTCGCCAAATCCGGCGGGTTTATTATCTACAATATGCTGGAATTGAGCCCTATCTAGTACAAGCACTTTGATGAGTGAGCTATCGAGCTTGAAATTATTCGATATCATCGTTTCTACAGCCGGGCCGAGTTGCTGAGCGTCCATATCTGAGCGAACGACGACATTACCGCTTTGAATGTATGTGATCACGTCGCTGCAGCCAAGCTGTACGAGACAAATCCTCAGATCTGCCATAGGTATTTTGTTTTTGCCACCGACGTTAATGCCGCGCAGCAACAATGCATAAGTTTTCATGTATACACTCTAGCATACATGCCTCAGGGCATTCATTGTACGAGACTATGCAAACCACCGTCATGCACGTTATAGAGCTGGGAACTATGCAGACCGCTATAGCCATAGCCATAGCCGCAATAATACTAAGGCGTTGCAGAATTTGTTTTTTTATCTGTTCTTGCTTATGCTTAGCATATGAGCAAATCTGCAAAAAACCTCAAAGCCTCTACAGCACCGCGTCATAAATCTTTATACATAGTGCTCGCATTAGCTTTCGTCGTGTCACTGCTGATCGTAGTTTGGACCCAGCATACGGTCTCACAAAAGCAAGTTTTCAAGGATACATACGTTACACAAAGTAGGCTCGCCTACGTAGACGGCACGGACGCAGCCGCTCATGTCGCCAGCTTCTATAAACAGTACATCGATCCGCGAACGCCAGCCGCGAATAAATTAAAATTTATTGATGCCTACGGCAACAAAAACCTGCTGTTTTATAGTCAATATTATCTCCATGGTTTCGATCCTATTACTTGCAGCCAGGATGCGCCGACTGACGTATCGACTTCTCTCGCCTCTACCGGGCCGGTTGCAACGGTGAACGTCATTCCACTCAGCCCAGATGCAGACGGCACGACCGAGACAATCACTGCGCGAGTTGTGCTTGACGAAGAAGGACTGAGCATCGACTCTATCACCTGCCCTGGAAACAAAGCGAACTTACCGCCAAATTCTTAAATTTCGGTACGATGTCGGTATGGATGACAGATCTACATACTCATAGCTGTAAGTGGAAATTCTTGCGGCATGAGCATGTGTCAGCTGGTATACTATGACGTATGGAAATATTTGAATTCTTCATAACTATCGTTAACAGCATTGTCGGTGTCCTAAATGGCTTGCTTAGCTTCGTCGAGCGCATATTCACGCCAGTCATTGATCTAGTGCAGCGTTGGAATAATCTTTTTGGACGCGTGGCTCAGTAAGGTCCTGCGACAATAAACCGTAAGCCTCCAGTGTATTATCGAAAACAGAGAGCTATCATACGCGAGGTTGTTTACTTAGCACAGCCTTACGAACCCACGGGCTCATTGGCTTGTCGGTACGATGTATACAGCCAACCCAGCAACAAGGCCGTCGTTTGCCCTCTGCAAGTTGCGAACAAACACGCGCCACGTGTTCAGTCCGGGTACTGCTTTGCTTCACGGATATTGTCCAGCAAATCCACTCGTTACGAGCCAGCGGCGTGATATTTTCCCATGCACTTAATGCTTCCGGATGACTCAGTAACGCCTCTTTCAAGTCAGCCGGTAATTCGTGTGCTGTGCCGCTGCTAATTGTGTGCTTCATTCTGATTTTATAATACTCCATGCATGAGATATCATCCACGTCCAACAAGCTTATAACGCATGTGATTTTTGTAGTCCACATAGAAATAGTATCGACCGCCCGATATCATATAACCGCGTCATCGACTGTTGTGCCGCCTGTAGCGACTGCTGCAGTTTCTGCAGAAATTCACGAGTACCGATTTCAAGGGGCGCCTCTACTGCTTTGTTCATTGCGGTGTTTGTCAGCAGACTATCCAAATAGTGGATATGTGTCAATGTACGACATGACTCAAGCAACTGCGGTGTGTATTCGATATCCAGTTCGACAAATAGCTCAACAAATAATGCTTCAATCTTTTGCTTGGCAGTTTGCTCATCAGCTTCTGCAGGCACGGCAACCACGTCCATAATATCGTTAGTGCTATCCCTATTGCTATCTTTATTGCCGGTTATGTTGGCCGGTGTCGTAATGATTTCCTGAAGGATTCGATGAATTGCCTGTGCTTTGGGAGATTTTGGACGATCAAGCGTGTCAATAATCAATGTTATTGTCGTCTGAATT
This sequence comes from Candidatus Saccharimonadales bacterium, assembly GCA_036388415.1. Lineage (NCBI taxonomy): Bacteria > Candidatus Saccharimonadota > Candidatus Saccharimonadia > Saccharimonadales (SeqCode) > Saccharimonadales bacterium (SeqCode). Next base: position 448,306 of record DASVRW010000002.1, read on the forward strand.
TCTGCGATGGTTGCAGGTAATTTCGGGGCGCGCCGTGCTGCCAAATCATACAATTCAGGCTGTGGCAGAGTAAGACCGTCTACCGTTATCTTATGTTTCTGTAGCGCTTCACCTACGCCGGTGGCATTGTCATCATTGTCGTTGTACGCTGCCCCTTCGGCATTATCTCGAAGCTCAGTCATTTGGCCGATCGATTCAATCGTGCCCATGCAATATTCCGCAAACTCATCATATGATTCATTTGGCTGTAATAATACCGACACAGGCACTTGTGCTGCTGGATATAGCGGCTCAGGAGCATACCCTGAGCTGCTATGGTTTTCGAATCTGATTGCCGGTGTTTGGGCTGGGGCATTTGTATGCGCGTCAGAAGCACGACTATCGCTAGGTGATCCTGGCACATCGGACGGGCGCAGTATGGTCACAATTAACGGCTGCGTCGCCGGTTTCTGGACACTGCTTCGAATTTCCATCGTTCCGTCTAGTATCCACGAGGGTCCATCCGGAGTAGCCTCAACATACAAATCCTGTTTGTTGGTACTTGCTGGTTCTTGCACTGGCCGACGTACAACGCCGAGATCAGATTTGAATAGTTCGTCAACTTCGCTTACAACAATTGTATCTACATGAGCCTGCCGTATCAAAGATGCCGGCTCGATTGGTTTCATGCTACTGATGCGCGGAATCTGCTCACGCACGTTTTCCTGCTCAGATGATTTAGTTGCTTCGGGACGTGCCGGGTATAAGGCTGTCTCTAATTGCGGCACTATTAGCTCTCCCAGTGGGATGGCCGGAGTTGTTGCAGGCTCCTTTGCGACGCGACTAAGTCTGGATTTACTAACCGCATGAGTGGTATTGTCCTCTTCTTTTTTCGTGATTTTCACTGGATTGGGAGCAGTTGCCTTTTTTATTGATAGACGCTCAGTGACCACTTTCTCTGCTGATCCCGTTCGGGAAGCTATTAATTCTTTTCCCAGGGCTTCAAGCTCCAATAGCAGTCCCGCCTGCTTTATCGACATGCCGCCAAGCACCGGACACATGCCTCGAGCTACGTCGACAGATTGCGCTTCATATATTTGTCCGCCAGCATGTTCATAGCTGTAAACTGGCGTTTGCTCAGCCTGCTGGTTTACTTCCATGTATACATCCAGCCGTACTACTCTGCTTGAGCCGCATTAGCAAAATAACTTTGAAATGCCTTGCGCGCGGCTTCTATAAAATCGTTGTAACGGGGATGGCTCGGATTAATCGATTCAAGAGCCGCGAAAATAGGCCCAGCATGATCACCGCACAATTTATCAAAATCCCGAGCGAGTACAGGTACACCATCAATGTAATGACCAGTCGGCCGGTCCATCATGTCTCCATATCCAATCAGCTCCAGCCAGCGCTCGCCGTCTGGCTTTTGCTCATACTCTGGCGATTGTGGCGGTGTCTCAGCGTTCGTCATATTAAACATCCCATTTATGGTTATAGTATGTCATACTTCAGCATGTAAACATACAGATGACGTCCATTTAAATCCGGCCAAATTCATTTGCATACTCTCGGAACTGACATCATGAGACCAATATTGTTCACTCTAACTTTCGTACTTGAACTCGTAGCATTTTTCGGTTTTGCGGCCTTTGGCTACACGTTCAATATTTCTGATAGTGCTCAAATTATGAGTTTTGCTGCTTTGTTGACTGTACTTGTCATTTTTTGGGCTCGCTACATGTCGCCGCGAGCCCCATGTCCAATAAGCCCACAATACGCATACGCCGCACGAGCACTTATATACGGGGCTGCTGGGTATACGCTTTACGTCCTGTTACACAGCAATGCCGCGGCTATATTTATCTGCGTATGGCTCGCTGACGAAATCTTGCTGCGGAAATATAAAATTCATGCAGGTCGCTAAATACTGGTCTGTGGCATTTTCTAATACTATACGATATGTATTAGCTTTGATTTTTGGTAAAAGTTTACGTACGAACTGACTGCTTTTTGTTATTATACAAAACCATGGTTTATCAAAATGAATGCATACCAGTCATAGTTCGTAGCGTGCAACCAGAAACCCCTGGACATATCAGCGTGTATTTTGAACGGCCGCGCCTGTTCAGTTATGCGCCTGGGGACTGGATTGAACTTGCCCTACCCACCCATCAACTCGCTGGCGGAAAGGTGTATTCGTTGTCCTCGTCACCACATGAGCCGGAACTGCGCATTACCTTCAAAGCAGGTCTCAGTCCATTCAAAAAAGCACTGGCAGCGCTTCGTCCTGGCGATGAGCTGCGCATCATACGGCATGGCAATGATTCCGGATTTAGCCTGAAAGAGCATCAGCCGAGCGTACTGATCGCTGGAGGCGTGGGCATTGCACCATTTCGGAGTATGCTGAGCAATATGGTGTATACGGCCAGCAGAGATACGGTTCGGCTGATATATCTGAATACGTTCGAGGATTTCCTGTACCATGCAGAATTCGCAGACTGGCAATCTGCACTGCCCGGCCTATCCATACATCTTATTGCGACAAAAAATCTCAAACGAAAAGATAGAGAAAAAACAGTTGGTGATTTGTTGCTCGGCAGCGAACCGCAGCATTATATCGCCGGCCCGACAGCTATGGTCTCGAACACCCTCACGCTACTCAAGCGGCATGGCATATTTATGAAAAGCATCAAGATTGATGACTTTGGCCTGTACTAAGGATGGTTCAAAATTGAGTCGACCAGCCGGTCTAAGTCATCATTTTGCAGGTTGGCTTTGACAACATAGCCTTCAATACCTTGTTCGCGCAGTCCGGCTGGGGCATCTGCTTCATTGAGATTGGAAATAATTAAAACTTTGATGTCTTTGCCCCATTCGCTGGCCCGCATTCGTTCCAGAATCTGGTCACCGGCTACTTTCGGCACCATCAGGTCAAGCAGTACAAGTTGCGGCTTGACCTGCTCGATCAATCGTAAAGCTTGCTCACCGTCAGTCGCGATAGAGCAGGTATACCCCAGTATCTCCATCCGCGTCTTATATATTTCTGCCAATGCCACGTTGTCTTCAACGATAACTAAGCGCGGACTCATATTGAATATACTCATAATGCTTAGAATTGTAGAGCACGACTAACCATTTACCAAGCCTGACTCTCAAACCCCTACCAAATCGTGGCAACCTACGGGGCGTCTCCAAAATTAATTATCTTATAATAAAAATTTAAGGGGCGGATAGGTTGACGAGGCTTATGGATGGATTTTGAAAGTCAGACTTATAAATACTTATTAGTCAAAAATTGTGAGCAGCCATAGCCATAATTCTGAACTAGACTACAATAAGTACCATGGACCCAGCATCATTTGATTCAATATATGAATTGCCAATTTATAATCGCCGGGCTGAAATAGTTGATTCTGTCAATCGCAATCAGGTTACGATCATCACCGCTGAAACAGGCGCCGGCAAAAGCACGCAGGTACCGCAGTATCTGGCCGAACATGGTTACCGCAAGGTTATCGTTACCCAACCACGCATCCTGGCAGCCCGCAATCTGAGCGGACGCGTGCGACAAGAATATTCATGGCGCCGCGGCAGTGACAGCACATCGCTGGTCGGCTACCGTACAGCCCACGAACAAGACGACAGCCCGGACAATGTCATTTTGTATTGCACCGATGGTTTGCAACTTGTCCGCGAGCTAACTGGCAGCGGCATCAATGAGCGGCAGGTGCTCATTCTGGACGAAATCCATGAATGGAATGAAAATATGGAAGTCCTGATAGCCTGGGCCAAGAAACGTTGTCAGGAAGAGCCGAGTTTCAAGCTCGTGCTGATGAGTGCGACAATTGAGGCCAACAGCCTAGCTGAATATTTTGGCGCGCCACCACCGATTGCCGTCGAAGGGCGCAGCTATCCTGTGGAGCGCCGCTACTCGCCGGATATATTAGCAGTCATTGATGAACAGCTCCAGCGGCCGGCTGCTAATATTCTGGTGTTTCTGCCGGGTAAAGCCGAGATTGAACAGACTACCGAAGCCATCCAGGACGCGGCGGCCAGCAAGCCTATTATTCCCCTGCATAGCCAGCTGGAAGCCGAAGCCCAGCAAAAAGCTTTTGCACATTATCCAAGCGGCAAAATCGTACTCTCCACCAACATCGCCCAGACCAGCATTACCATCGATGACATTGATACCGTGATTGATTCCGGACTTGAACGCCGGGCTGAGGTCCGCAGCGGCGTAGAAGGCTTATTTATATCCGAGATATCTCAAGCTGACTGCCTGCAACGGGCGGGCCGAGCGGGCCGAACAAAAGCCGGTGTATATATCTTATCCCAATACGACCGGCTGCCCTGCTCCCGGCTCGAAGACCGGCCAGCTTATGGTGTACCGGAGATTATGCGCAAGCATATAGACCGCTTGGTGCTGCGTCTCGCAAATGTCGGTATTGATATCGAAGCCCTTGAGTTTTTCCATGCACCCAGCAGAAACACCATCAAACAAGCGAAGCGCACCTTGGCAGCGCTCGGAGCGACTGAAAACGGCATAGTTACGGCAACCGGCCATAAAATGGAGCGTTTTCCTGTCGAGTCCAGTTACGGACGGATGCTTGTCGAAGCCGAAAACTATACAGCCGCAGTTCAGACCAAGCTTGCGGCCATTATATCAATCCAAGAAGTTGGCGGCATCGTTAAGGGCGGACCACGTTACAGTGGCTGGCAACGCTACAACCACCAAAGCCGGTCTGATTTGCTGGCCCAATACAATGTACTGCTGGCATTACCAGATATAGATGAAACTGATTATGAAGATTTAGGCATTATTGCCAAAAACATTGATAAAGCCCGTGAGGTGAATGAACGGTTATGCCGTGACCTTGGCATGGAATATGGCGAACCGACAGCGATTATGCCCGAGGAAATCGAGCCGCTGCTAAAATGCATCGTAGCCGGACTACTCCATCAAATATGGGCGTTAGACCAAAACGGTGAAGCAGTACACTTGGCCAATCAAAAACACCGCGAATTATCGAGTACGACGGTTGTCAGACACGCCGGGCTTTTTGCCGGCACACCATTTGACCTCGAAATTGCTACTGGCGCCGGACTAGAAGTCATGCACCTGGTAAATGACATTACGACAGTCGATCCAGCCTGGCTCCATGAGCTCGCGCCCGGCTTATTCAAATTCCAGCCGGGCAAAGTATATTACGATAGTTATCTCGGTACTTTAGCAGCGCGAATGCAGCTAAAGTTTCGCGGCCGCTCAGTCGAAGTCGGCGGTACGCCAATACTGGAGCGTAGCCGTGAAAACAAGCGGCTGTTCGTGTCACTTTATGCCGGCTGGATCAATCAACAACTGGAAAAAGAACGGATGACTATACGCGGTACGCATCATCAGCGCGTTCATGCCGTGCCGCTGAAGCGGATTGAGGAAAAGATTCGAGCCATTGCTCCGGGTGCGATCTCAGTCGCAGAATTACCAAAAAAAGACCGTATCCAGCTCGCTCAGCTCGCGAGACTGGAGACGTGGCTCGGTAAAAATTTTATGCAGCACGCACACATAGCTTCACCTGGCCAGGGAGCACGTCACCACGAAAACCGCTCGCATGGCTGGCGATCACGACCCAAAAAAGATCGCTGGCGCAACCGGGACTAACTGACATCCCGAGCGGTTGTGCTAATAAGAGTCTGATATGATACGTTTATGAAGAAATATCAATTTTTACTCGGCTTACTCTGCGCAGGCCTCATGTTCATGACAAGCAGCATCCCGGCATTTGCTGCAGTCAATGATTTTTATATTCAAAATTATAAAATTGATTATTATCTGGATCGTGATAACGCTGGCCGGTCGACGCTCAAAACAGTTGAAGCCATTGCCGCTGTATTTCCTACAACCGATCAAAACCACGGCATCGAACGGGCAATACCCAATACCTATGACGGTCATCCGATTAATCTAGCGATAACATCTGTCACCGACGAGACAAACACCACCCGTGAATATTCGACCCGCAGTTCAAACAATAATACCGTCCTTCGCATCGGTTCGGCGTCAAGCTATGTCCATGGGATGCAAACCTACAAAATCACCTATACGCAGCGTGATGTCACCAAATATTTCAAAGATATTAACGACGATGAATTCTACTGGGACACGAACGGCACGCAGTGGGCCGTCCCTATTAACGCTCTGCAGGTCCGGCTACATATCGCCGACGCACTAAAGGACAAACTAACGGCGCGGCAAGAATGCTACGCTGGACAGGCCGGCTCCTCGAGTTCTTGTCAGATTACTACTGAAGGCGATGGGTTTGTTGCCAGCGCAAACGGACTGCAGGCCAATGAAAACATGACACTGGCTATCGGATTTCAGCCAAAAACTTTCACGAGTTACAAGATGTCGTCGCGCGATTTTCTATTTAGTGTTGTTGTCCCGGCACTGCAGTTACTAACGCTTGGGCTTGCCGTTCTGGCCATAATCTGGATCATCGTCCGCTATCAACGCAGGTCCGAAAGGACCGCGGAAATCGGCACCATCATTCCCGAGTATCTGCCTCCGGCTGATACCAGCGTGACCGCCTCAGGCCGGATTATCGGAAAATCCAGCTTCAGCGCGCAACTTATTGATTTTGCCGTGCGGCATTATATAAAGATATACCAGACGAGAGAAAAATCACTACTGCGGGCTGCAAATTATGAGATTGAGATCATTCGAGATATAACCGATCTTAAGCCGGAAGAGCAAGAGATTTTGCGCGACTTGTATGGTGACCCATATGTCGGGGCACGTTTGGATATGGCGACTCTTAAAAATAACCGAACCGTATCGCGGAAGTTAGTCGACAACCAAGGTAAGCTCATGAAAGACATCACGGGTCAGTACGGACTGCGAGCTCGAAACAGCGTTGAATCAGCTTGGTTTAAACGCCTGGGCATCATCTTGCTGTTACTTGCAATAGTGACACTGTCACCGTGGCTGCTGATAGCGTCTATCATCGCCTTTGTCTGCAGGACAACGCTCAAGCCACTGACCGATCAGGGTCTGCAACTCGCAAGATACTTAAAGGGTCTTGAAATGTATATAAAAACCGCAGAAACAGATCGCCTGCGGATGCTGCAAAGTCCGAATGGTGCCGAAAAACTCGGCGCGCCAATCGATACGAACGATGCGCGGCAGCTTATAAAATTATATGAACGAGTACTGCCCTATGCCATTTCGTTTGGCCAGGAAAAGGAATGGAACAACCGGCTCGGTCATTACTATGAAACGCTCAATGAATCACCAATTTGGTATGCCGGACACAACAATGCTGCTTTCAACGCAGTTGCGCTCAGTTCGGCGATGAGCAGTTTCAATACTGCTGCCTCGTACAGCGATCCTTCCAGCTCTTCATCGGGTGGCAGTAGTGGCGGTGGCTCATCTGGCGGTGGCGGTGGTGGCGGTGGAGGTGGCGGCTGGTAAGACAAATTGTACCGTGCATACGCGGCTTCTTCTGTAAAATACGCTAGAAAACTATACAGTTTACAAGAATATTGGATTAGTCGAGCTGAAATTCGTCGTCTACATGATTATCTGAAGGATTATCTAAAGGTCGGGCGACGGCAACCGCTAGCAATGAGGACGCGATAGAAAGATCACGGAGACCAGTTTGCCAGCCTTCTTTTTCGGCGCACAGCGGCAATACTCCGAGCCACCATAGCGCAGCCAGGCCGGCAATCGGTTTTGACGGCTTGCGAAGCAGCAGCAAGCCAAGTGTTATATTGATGGTACCGTGTACCCTGAGGCTGGTTTCGGGCGATACGGGTAGGGCTTCGGCAAGCACGTCCGGGATGTAATCCGTCCATTTTTGAGGCCGCAGCAGCTGGCTTGCGCCAAAGGCGAACATTGTCAGTCCGACGCTGGCAGTAATTATTTTGTGTGATCGGCGCAGTGGAATAGGCATAGTGCCGTATTATATCTACTATTGCCACGTACTGGCAGTGTATTTTCTTACATCAGCTGGTTTATAGCAGCCTCTGTCGCCGAAGACACTATGTCTGACACTAGCGATTAAATCCGGTGGGGTAGTCAGCGAACCGTAATTTTTGCCAATCCCGGCTTCGTTTGCCAGGACGATATATTGATGATAATCGCTTTGCGACAACGCCTTCCATGCCGAGTTCCTGGGTCGCCTGTATTACCTCGTCTCGTTCCGCAAACATTGGCGATATCTGTATGTGTGTTTGCGGCTTAACGGCTGCATCGAGCAGCTGTCGCCGATCTCGAAGTGGCGCGTCGATAATTGGTTTGCCGTCAAACTCTAGTATATCGAAGATAATACAGGCTGCTTGGGGGCGTCTTTTGCGAAGCTCAGTAAAGTTCGGTGCACCCGACGCGTCAAACGCAATAATTTCGCCGTCAATGACAGCCGTATGTCCATCGAATGCATCAGGAAGCTGCCCGGCAATATCGGGGAATTTGTCCGTAAAATTATTGCCATGTCTGGACATAAGTACGACGCGTTCGACGGCAACACTGGCAAGGACTCGAAAGCCGTCATATTTTGCCTCATACGCCCAGTCGGGGCAGCTCGGCAGCACATCAGCTTTTGTGAGTAACATGGGTGTGTAGTGTCGTTCTGTCATACATACCAGTATAATCCTGCTGGCAATACTTTTGACATAACTAAAATGATACTACCCACATGCAATAACGCCGCAACAGGTTCATCAAAGGGTTTCGCTTATGGTATGCTTAGCGTATACATATGCGTAAACATTCTCGTATTATTATGGCGTGTGTGGCTGTCATTGGAGCCGTGGTCGCGGCAATCGCATTACTGAGCCAGCTTAGTTTTGCGGTGCTTGATCCAGCCGGTCAAATCGCCAGTCAGCAGCGAAATCTTATAATTTTCTCCTGTCTGTTAATGCTTTTGATTGTGATACCGGTGTTTGGCCTGACCTTTTATATTTCCTGGAAATACCGCGCCGGCAATACGAAAGCCAGGTACGAGCCGGACTGGGATCATAATTCGCGGCTTGAGACATTATGGTGGGGCTTTCCCTGTGCAATTATTCTGGTGTTGGCAGTCGTCACTTGGAATAGCAGTCACAGCCTGGATCCGTATAAGCCTATTCAATCTGACAAAAAGCCCATGACCATCCAAGTTGTTGCCTTACAGTGGAAATGGCTGTTCATATATCCGGCCCAGCGAATCGCCAGTGTCAACCATGTGCAATTCCCGGCTGGTACGCCGATTAAATTTGAAATAACCTCTGATGCGCCGATGAATTCTTTTTGGATTCCCCGGCTCGGTGGTCAGATATACGCCATGCCAGGCATGACCACGCAGCTGCATTTAATGGCCGACAAACCGGGTACCTATCAGGGATCTTCGGCAAATCTGAGTGGTGCCGGCTTTGCCGCTATGCGCTTTACTGCCACATCCAGCACGAGTGAGGATTTTGACATGTGGGTACGAACCGCCAAAATATCTCAGTACAGCAATCTCAGCCAAAACGAGTACGCAAAACTAGCCGAGCCGGCAGTCATGCCCGAACCTCGGCAATATGCCACCTATGAACGTGACCTCTATGATACAGTTGTTATGAAGTATATGGCGCATCACGGCGTCAAACCTGCTGCCCACGGAGCTGCGACTTCTGGCAATAATATGGAATCAATGCACCATGAATAAACATCCAATCGAGGGCGCTCAACTATGCTAGGCAGGCTCAATCTTGATGCATTTATGCACGACCCGGTCACCTTAGGCGGGATTATCGGTGGAGCGATCGGCTGTATCGGTCTTGTTGCTCTTATTACCTACCTCAAGCGCTGGCGCTGGCTCTACAAAGAATGGCTGACTTCACTCGATCCGAAGAAAATCGGCATCATGTACATGTTGGTTGCTGCTTTGATGTTACTACGCGGTGTTGCCGACGCCGTTATGATGCGTATCCAGCAGGCCATATCCGTTGGCGACGCCCAGGGTATCGTAACGAGTGACACCTACCAGCAGGTGTTCTCGGCGCATGGTACGATTATGATTTTCTTTGTTGCCATGGGATTTATGTTCGGCCTGATCAACCTGATTGTACCGCTACAGATTGGCGCCCGTGACGTTGCCTTTCCCTTCCTCAATTCTGTCAGCTTCTGGCTATTTGTCGCCGGTATGGTGCTTATCAATCTGTCTCTCGTAGTCGGCGAATTTGCCGCTGCCGGATGGCTGGCATATCCGCCGCTGTCAGGACTCAAGTACAGTCCAGGCGTCGGCGTCGATTATTGGATTTGGAGTTTGCAGATTGCGGGTATAGGTACCTTACTGTCGGGCATAAATTTCTTTGTAACAATCCTGAAAATGCGGGCACCCGGCATGACACTTATGAAAATGCCGATTTTCGTTTGGAGCGTACTCGGATCGATGTCACTGGTTATGTTTGCTTTCCCTATACTGACGGCGACTCTTGCGATGTTATCACTCGACCGGTTAATGGGTATGCATTTCTTCACGTCTGACTACGGCGGTGATCCGATGATGTATATAAACCTCATTTGGGCTTGGGGCCACCCCGAGGTATACATATTGATATTGCCGGCGTTTGGGATATTTTCCGAAGTAGTAGCAACATTTTCCGGCAAACGTTTATTCGGATACAAGTCCATGGTATGGGCAATCGGGGCTATTACCTTCCTGTCTTTCGTCGTCTGGCTGCATCATTTCTTCACAATGGGTGCTGGTCCGGACGTCAATGCATTCTTTGGCATAATGACGATGATTATTGCCATTCCGACAGGCGTAAAAGTATTTAACTGGCTGTTCACGATGTACCGTGGCCGGGTCAGGTTCACGACTCCGATGCTGTGGTTTCTCGGCTTTGTTACAACATTCACGATCGGCGGGATGACAGGAGTCCTTATGTCAGTACCAGCCATCGACTTTCAGCTGCACAACAGCCTATTTCTGGTTGCCCACTTCCACAACATGATTATCGGCGGCGTGCTGTTTGGCTATTTCGCGGGTATCACGTACTGGTTTCCCAAGGTAGTCGGATTCCGGCTCAACGAACGTATTGGCACCTACGCTTTCTGGTGCTGGCTCATCGGCTTCCTGCTCGCCTTCCTGCCGCTCTATGCACTGGGCATCATGGGCGCGACGCGGCGACTGGATCACTATGACCCTTCCATGGGATGGCAAGGCTTGTTTATCGTTGCCGCCGTCGGTGTCGGTGTCATATGTATCGGTATCGCCATGCAGGTGCTCCAACTTGTCGTGAGCGTCGTGCAATGGCGCAGCCGCCAAGACCTGACTGGCGATCCGTGGAATGGCCGCACACTCGAGTGGTCGATCGCCTCACCAGCCCCGGCATATAACTTTGCGGTTATACCGGCAGTTACAGACCGTGATGCCTTCTGGGTTAGCAAACAAGCGAATGACCAACCAGCTCAGCTAAGCGCGTCTGATTACACGGACATCGAACTGCCGCGTAACAGCGGCATGGGATTGGCGATTGCCGGCTTCGCCGGACTAGTCGGCTTCGGACTGATTTGGCATATCTGGTGGCTGGCAATTGTGGCGTTTATTGGTATCGTTGCCGCGATCATCATTCGTTCGATGGACGAAAACACTGAGTACGTGATTCCAGCAGCGGAAGTACTGCGCATCGAAACGGCGCGCCGGCAAAGGATGACGGAATCATGAATAAGCCGATTCGCAGCGTATCTGCCCGTCACGCCATCGTAGACGTAGACCAGTTTACCGACAAAACGACATTTGGATTTTGGGTCTATCTCATGACCGACTGCGTCCTGTTCGCGACGCTATTTGCGACCTACGCCGTGCTGCACAATAATACCAACGGCGGCCCATCTGGAGCTGAGCTGTTCAGCCTGCCGTTTGTCTTGGTCGAAACACTGCTCCTCCTCACCAGTAGCTTTACCTGTGGTCTAGCTATGCTGGCCGCCCGGCGAGCCGACAGACGACAGGTATTAGTCTGGTACGGAGTCACCTTCCTACTTGGGCTGGCCTTTGTCGGCATGGAGCTCAGCGAATTCAGCCACTTAATAGCGGAAGGCCAAAGCTGGCAGCAAAGTGGCTTTCTGTCGGCCTTTTTCACGCTCGTTGGTACCCATGGGTTGCACATTTTAGCAGGCTTAACCTGGATGTTGGTACTTATGATACACGTAGCTAGACAGGGACTCGGCGGAAATACCTTCAAGCGCCTCACGCTGCTTAGCCTGTTTTGGCACTTGCTTGATATTGTCTGGATATTCATTTTTAGTATCGTATATTTGATCGGAGCGGCTTGATATGGCGAACTCAATTTCTGATAAATCGCACTCTCATCAGCCTGCAATCAAAGCGACGCCACCGCACACAGGGCATGCCACGCTGCGTTCCTATGTTATTGGCTACGTCCTGTCGCTAGTACTAACGATTGAAGCGTTTTTGCTCGTTACGAATCACACATTTTCGTCAAGCGTGATCATAACGACGGTTATAGTGCTTGCAATAATTCAGCTCTTCGTACAACTATTCTTTTTCCTCCATCTCGACCGAGCAGCGAAAGCGCCGTGGAATATAAGTTTGTTTCTATTCATGGTGCTGGTAGTGCTGATCATTGTGCTCGGCTCACTATGGATAATGGGACACCTGCACTATAATATGACATCGCCAGCTGAGCTCGACCAGCGCCTGCTGAAAGAGGAAGGCATTACCAAAGGACCCTGACATTACAACGTTTCAACACTATTATGCCCTGACTAAGCCTGGTATTATCCGTGGCAATCTGATTACGGCTACGGCCGGATTTTTCTTAGCTTCCGGGGGTACTATACAGCTCGGACTCTATATAGCCATATTGAGCGGCCTGGCGCTAACGATCGCCTCGGCATGCATTTGCAATAATTACCTCGACAGGCGCATTGATCAAAACATGGAACGAACCGCATCTCGCGGGCTGGCAAGCGGTGCTATACCGATTCAAAACGCTTTGCTCCTGGCGGCCGTACTTGGTACCGTCGGACTCTGCATGCTCATCTGGTACGTCAATCTGCTGGTGGCGGCGTTAGGCATTTTCGCGTTCATCGCCTACGTTATTGTGTACGGCGCCGCAAAGCGGCGCAGCGTTCACGGTACCGTGATTGGCAGCATATCCGGCGCACTTCCACCCGTGGCAGGCTACTGTGCTGTCAGCGGCCATATCGACCTCGCCGCAGTATTACTATTTTTGATAGTAACTGCCTGGCAGATGCCGCATTTTTATGCCATCGCCCTATATCGAATGAGCGACTATAAAGCAGCCAGCATACCAGTTTTGCCGCTTGTAAAAGGCACGCGTACCACCCAATTGCACATACTGTACTACATTGGGTTATACATCGTCGCAGTAGCCGGGTTATATCTATTTGGCTACGCAAGTCTTGTTTACCTGCTCATTAATGTCGGGCTTGGTCTGGCGTGGCTGATGATTGGAATTCGCGGGTTACAAATCCGCAGTTCAGCACAGATTGTGGCCTGGGGTCGTCAAACATTTGGTTTTTCACTGCTTGTCATAACCGGATTTTGTGGCAGCTTGATTCTTGATGCCTACATTCGTTAATCCCTAAATGCGCCATAGTGATTCGTGAGAACGAGCAAATCACAACAAAGACATCGTCCAATGCCGTGCTAGCAGCGGTTATTTATAGCGAAGTAATTGTCGTACTGTCTGCAGACTTTCCCTGTACATGGCAGCTATAATCTGCAATGGTTCCGAGCGGTTTGCATGCTTTTTGAGCCAAGCGGTTACCCTGCGGTAGCGCAGCTCAAGCCAGGTATCAAACCGGGCAGCCCGTGGACGCAACCATAGCCAGGTCTGCGTGGCTTGTCGCCCACCGCGCACACGAATCCAGCTATAGGTCGCTATCGTCCACATTGCCGTTGCTCGGCCCATCCGGGGCAGTAGCCCCACGCCTGAGGTAGCGAGCCGCGCACCCATAGCAGTGAGCGTCCGCGCAGTAAACGTAAGCCTATGGATGATGCGAAGAAATGTGTCGGACCCGGTATCAAACACGCGCCGCAGTCGCTGAGTCCAAGCATACTCAACCGCCCAAGTAGATTGGCGTGCGAACTTGTTGGAGACTGTCCGAAACCAGGACATCTTGTTATTTACAGCCAGATGTTCGTTTGTAGTACTTGGCTGGCTCAGCTGTACGGCTGGTGTAGCGGTTGGCTGGTCGGCAGGTTGGTCAGCTATATGAGTGCCGCTCACATGTACAGCTGGCGTAGTCAGCCCGAGCTGACGCATCGCTCTTTTGACGGCTATAATGCGCTTGAGCCAAAAAGCTGCGATCAGTACAGCCACGCAGGCACAGCCAGCCATGGCTCCAATAATCATTGTATCCGGCGATAAGACGCGGTCAGAGCCTGGTACGACGCCACCAAAACAAAAGTCTACAATGGCTTCTAGAACCATTGGGCTCGCGAGTACATATATGCCAGCAAAACAGACAAGCGCATAAACCAGGTATTTTACCTTGATCATATTCCGCATGCGCCGAAGACTGAGTAGTACGTCCATGTCCACCTTTATAAACTATATGTCTGTATTATAACATATTTTAATTTATTTATCTAGAGGTAAATATGGAGGTAGATCATGTAGGATGCGTTTGACGCCTCGCTGTTGCCCGAACAGTATATTTATAGGCTTACAACTGTGTGAGCCGCCGCCTACTGACGTCCCGCCAAACTCGACAAATGCTGCTCGCGGTATTTGTCGAAAGCCGCCTTATCGCTACCATTGCGCTGAATAAAGCCGCTTGCCTGCTCGCTACCGATATAATGTGGCAACAACACGTAGGAAGCGCCCTTGTCGTATAGCAGCAACGCTTCCTCCATCGTGCTGGCATGACAAACAAATATCGTGTCTTTACCCCGGCCCATAATGTGACTGATGATCAATAAGTTTGATTGCATATCAGCGATCGTACTGACAACAAGTTCAGAATTGTGCAGGCTGATTTCATTGAGAAGTTCAAGGTCAGTCACATCACCATACAAATGGCTCGCATGCTGCCGCTCCAAGTGTTCTATTACTTCAGGATCATAGTCAATGACAATGTAGCGTTTTTTCATTTGCCGGAATGTCCGCAAAAATTCATAACCGCCCTTTCGGTATCCAAGCAAAACTAAGGGATATGTCTTCAATGAGCGTATTTCCCGTTTTGTCTGGCCGCGTTCAAAAATTGATAACGGTTTTTGCCATAATTTGTACAGCACATCGTCATATTTCATGAGGTATGTCGAACAGACAATCGTTATGATAGCAGTCAGCGTTACGATGGTTGCGATTTCTGGACTGGTTACTTGCCGGCTGACTGCCAGCGCTACCAAAACTATCGAGAACTCACTGATCTGCGACAGGTGCACCGCTGTCTTAAAACCTGTTTGCTTAGTATACCCAAGAAGTCCGAGCGTCGATATAATCGTCAGCGGCTTGACTATCATAACCACAGCCGACAGGACGATTGCCGGTAGGATTGCTGAGCTCAGGTTGTCAATATTGAGATTTTGGCCAAGCTCGACAAAGAACAGCACCAGGAAAAAATCACGGAGCGGCTTGAGACGAACACTTATCTCCTGAGCATAGGGCATGTGCGCCAAGCACACGCCCGCAAACAGCGCGCCGACTTCCATAGAAAATCCATACCAATAAAAGACACTTGCGACACCAAACGCCCAGGCCAGCGCAAATATATACAGCAGTTCCTGGCTCTTCGCAAACAAATGCACGGTGCGCGGCAAGAGATAGCCACCGCATACGATCAGCGCCGCGGCCAGCACCGCACCTTTGGCCAGTAAAGTGACAAGTGTTGATGTCTCAGCGCTGCCGGCACCACTACCCTGCGACGATACAAACAATAACGCCAGCGTCGCAGCAATATCTTCAACAAGCAAAATACCGATAGCAATCTGGCCATACAGTCTAGATTGCTCCTTCTTGTCACTGAGTGAGGTAATAACGATAATCGTACTGCTGAACAACAGCGCTACCGACAGGACAATCGTATCTGCCTGGCCGAATCCCAATAACTTCGATACAAGAAACGTGACACTTCCAACGCCCGCGATGATTGCAACGCACGCGAATAACACCGGCTTGCCAGTCGCCCGAATAATACCTGCATTCAAGCCAAGACCAATAACGAATAGCAACAAGGCGATGCCAATTTGGCTGAACGACGAAAACGCCTCATGATCGTGTATCAGATTGAGCAGCGAGGGGCCAGCTAAAAATCCCGTCAAAATATAGGCGATGACGAGCGGCTGGCGGAAATATTTGAAGGTGAGCGACAACAGTGCGGCTAGCGCGAGTACGAAGCTGAGTTGTATGAAAACAGTATGATCCATGATTTCAAGTACTTACCATAAGTAGTATGACAGAATTGCCGTATTGAAACAAAGAATTACCATACAAAATAGCCCCGGAATTCCGGGGCTATTCAGGACATCATGTCAATATTTATTCACTTGTTTTGCGGCTATCACTGCCCTTGGCGCCACGCTTTTCATGAAATGCCTTGCCGCCCATTTGTGCGACTCGGATACGCGTTTCCTTGCTTGCGCTCTTCAGTCCTCGTTTATCATCACTACTATTATCACGATTAGTTGCTCCAGCCATACTCATACTCCTTGTTACGTTAGCATAGCCAGTGTAGCCCAAGCGATACCAGCAGACAGTATGAATTTTCATAAACAATAGCGGAAAGTATATAATGCGACAAGCTGAGTGATAATTCATACTGCTAAGTATCGCTGGCAGGCGCACAATAAAAACATACTAACCGATGGAGACAGGCACGTGGCAAAAATATTTATTGTTGAAGACGACCAGGATTTGAATGCAGCTTACCGCATGATCCTGACAAAAGAAAAATACGATGTACAAACCGCTTTCAATGGTGAAGAAGCACTCAAGAAAGTTAACGATTTTGATCCAGATCTCATACTGCTCGACCTACTTATGCCGGTAAAATCTGGTGTTGAGTTTTTGCAGGAATACGACGTCGTTAATAAGCACAAAAAAGTAAAAGTACTGATATTTACCAATCTGGAACACGCGTCTGAGATTCATGAAGCGTTCCGGCTCGGTGCCGATCAGTGCATCATCAAAGCCTGGACCGCTCCACAGGGACTGGTAAAGATCGTGTCCGACGTGCTCGGACCTGACAGCACATCAAAGTCCAAAACTGCACCTGCCAAAACTGCCTCTTGATTATTTATTGCCCAGTGGCGCCTGGACGATAAACTTTGAACCCCGGCCTTTTTGAGATACGACTTTTACTGTGCCTCCGTGCAGAACCATGATTTGTTTGACCCAGTATAATCCCAGTCCACTTCCCTCGGTATTCGCAGAAAACTCGTTGGCCAAGCGAGTAAATTTAGTAAATAGCTTCGGCATCTCGCGCCTTTCGATTCCTAAGCCGTGATCGTGCACGATGACTTTAAAGGTATTGTCAGCCGGGTTCGCCCGAATGCGGACACTGATGCGGGTTTTATCGTGTGAATATTTCATGGCATTATCAACCAGTTTTTGTATGACACTCTTAAAATACGTCCGGTCGACAGCCGCCATCAGCTCGTCTGGCGCCTGCAGCGTCAAGGTTTGTTCCCGTTCACTGCTATGTTGATCGTAGTCCTTCAGTACCTGCTTCACGATGGCGACAATATTGACACGTTGCTTTCGGATATGAATTCGCTTAAGGTCGAGCTTAGCGACATCAAGCAAATCGTTCATGATCCGGATTTCTGATTCATTGTTTTTATAGGCAATATTCAGGGCATCGCGCTGTTTGCTACTGATGTCGCCAAGATAACCGTCAAGCAGCAGCCCAATATATTGCTTAACATTAGTGGCCGGCGTACGCAATTGATGCGACGCCAAGGATAAGAATTCATTTTTCGTACCCTCAAGCGTTCGTTCGCGGCGTATGGCATATTGAAAGTAGCGCACGATAACGACACAGAGCCCAAGCACGAGTACCGTTACCGCTCCGGCAACCCATAGTGCCCGCTGTAAATAGTCTTCAGATTGCTGTTGCTGTGGCCGGATCGAATTCAAACTCCGGGATGAAATCGCGCTGACTTGGGCGCGAATAGCATCCATAATCCGCCTACCTTCCCCACTCGCCATGGCCGCACGGGCGGCGTCTTCACCAGAACGTTGGCGCGTCTCGACCGTTTGCTGCAATATAGCCAGTCTTTCATTTGACAGCGATTGTAGCGTTTTCAGCTGACTCGCTGAAATATTGTGCGTTTGCTCCGAATGCGGCTGCATAGACGCAAAGCTACGCGGTATAGCACGGAGAGCAGTAGTATAAGTATCAAGATACGCATCGTCGCCGGTAATGACATAACCGCGGGCACTCGACTCAGCATCTTCCAAATCTATAAAAAAGTCTTGCAGAATTAACGCCGATCCAACGTCCTGACCACTTTTACGAATCAGCGAATCAAGATTCAGCAGTGCGTAACTAAGAAAAAGTATAGATGCAAGTGTCGCTAGAACAAGTAGGCTGAGGATCGCGAGCAGGCCTTTATTGACAAATTTTAGCGCTGGCAATAAATGTATTTTGTACATGACCTTTATACGTTTACTATACACCTTGCGGACCAGAAGTTTACATATCCGTGTCCATGGCATACAATATTTGATATGGTAAAAGTACTTATCGTCGAAGACAACGAAACACTCAACGAGGCTTACAAGCTCATCCTGGAAAAGGATGGCCATGATGTCACGACTGCATTCAACGGCGAAGAAGGTCTAGAAAAACTCAACGACCTGACTCCCGACCTCATATTACTCGATATGCTCATGCCCAAAATGGACGGCCTTGAATTTCTTCGCAATTTTAAATTAGATAAGTATCCAAAGACGACAATCATCATCCTCAGTAATCTCAATGAAGATGAACAAGTCGAAGAAGCCCGTAAGCTGGGTGCTCACCGCTACATCTTGAAGGCAAATACATCGCCCCGCGAGCTAGCGGCCCGCGTCAATCACATTGCCCGCCATCTGTAGTAATAGCTTACAGTCTACATAATAGATGTACTCTGTACACACAAAAAAGCCCGATCAATGATCGGGCTTTTCGTTAGGGAATGGTTATCGTCTATTAGACGGTACGGTGAGAACCGCGGCGAACCATATTGTAGATGAACAGCAGTACAACTGCACCCATCAATGCAACCAAGAAGCTACGAATATCAAATCCGTTAACGCCGGTTGTGCCAAGAGCGTTCATGATGAATCCACCAAGGAATGCACCAAGTACACCAACGACGATGTTGCCTATGATGCCTTGTTCAGCGTTGCGGCCCATAATAATTGAAGCGACCCAACCTGCTAATGCACCGAGTACGATAAATGCTAATAATCCCATATTGTCCTCCTTATAGTTCAGACGTGGTTTGTTAATTGATTATATTGGCAGCATTCTGCCTAAGGTACAGATATTCTCATCATCGCGTTGACCCGGACGGTTCTGTTGGTGCAGCTTCCGGTCGGCGCCATGACTCAAATCGACGTCATCAGTAAAAGTGCGGGCTAACTTCGAATCCAGTGTGCTTGCATAAAAACTGCCCAGCCTGGACTTAAGTTGCTGCCTTTGCAGACATACAAACGCTTTAGTTTCATATGTATTAACTATCACGTTGCACCCTCCTTTCACGATTGTCGTTGCCTCCCTCACTGAGCTACTATATGATTGCTCAACTGAGGCTACGTCTATAGTACGAGACAACAAACATCTTCACAGCGAAATAATTCGCATTCGTTTAAGGAGTTTAATCAATATAAATGTCAATTAGATTTTTAAATCGATACGTACAAAGCCTTCGGCATACTGCACGCCGATCGTCGCTCCGGCTTCCTGTGCCATAGTCGTCATCATGACTGCTGATGATTCAAGCCCAGGCCATTGGCTGGCGTGCGCCTGGAGCGCTGCCTGTTTACGCGCGAACTGCTGACTCATATCAACATAAAAATTTTGTTTTTCGGCGTTGACTAGTAACAGTGTCGACACATGATGCGGTTCAAGACCTTCGTGTAGTAATTCGGTGAAACTTGGACGGTTGCATGCCAAAGGATACACAGAGTCAATCGCTGCCTGTCCGGCAGCCCGATGATCAGTATGATTAACAAGACCTAATTTTGCATCGTACAGCACCGTCGGATCGATTGTCAGCACAACATCAGGTGTAACTTGCCGAATATAACGCACAATATCACGTTTTACATCCATGGTAGCTTCGAGCTTGCCATCTTCATAATCACAGAAGAATACGTCCTTTGCACCAACTATATCGCCGGCAGCCCGCTGCTCACTACGCCGGGTTTCACCGAGCGACATCATAGCTTCTATGTCTGCACCGCCGCGGCAGCCGCTCGTTAGAATCAGATAATACACCTCAGTGCCTTCGTCTGCCCAGCGTGCCAAGCTTCCCGCCATGCAAAAGTCGAGATCATCTGGATGGGCCACAACAGCCAAAACACTCTGTGGATTTAACGCTGGGAAGCTTTGTGTAGTCGAGTCGGCCATAATACTTTTCCTGCTATCAATTGTACGCCGACCCAACCAAACTGCCTACTATCGGTGCTCTGGCCCGGATTATCGCCTTCGACATACACTTCATAGTTTCTGACGCGAGATATACGTTTGATGATATCCCGATTATTCCGGTGCAAAATTACAATGTCGCCGATCTTATAACTGCGGCTTGGACGATTCAGTGCGACGACAATTTGACCAGGCTTAAGCGTCGGAGTCATGCTATCTCCACTGACGCGCCGCACAATCAGCCAGTTACTACGCCTTCTTGGTGGCCCAGAAAATATCGGCAATCTCATCTATCATCGCGATCAGTTTTTCGGCTTCTGCCGGCTCAAGGTGGTGCTTGCACTCGCCAGCCTGCTTAGTTGCTTTCCAAAATTTGTCATGCAAATCCGGATATTGCTCCAGGTGCTCCGGCTTGAAATAATCAGTCCATAGTACCCACAGGTGATGCTTGGCGAGTTCAGCCCGCTCTTCTTTAATAAGAACCGCTCGCATTTTGCCGTGCTCATCGAGACTTTCGTACTTGTTCATAATATTTAGCACGCTCTGCGCTTCGATGCGGGCCTGCGCTGGGTCGTACACGCCGCACGGCAAATCGCAGTGAGCGTAAACGGGCTTGATCGACGGTAGTAGTTTCATATATGTATCCTCCGGTTATACTACCAGTATAGCCTAAGAGGAAAGTTTACTGTTGCCGTTTCGCCATTTCAATATCTCAGCGTGATGGCCACCGAGCAGCACTTCTGGCACCTTTTCGCCGCGAAATTCGGCTGGCCGGGTGTACTGAGGGAATTCGACGCTGGTGTCGTCGTCCTGGAATGATTCAATTTCAGTACTGGTTTCGCCGCCTAATACACCAGGTAACAGCCGCACAACCGAGTCGACAATAACCATCGCCGGCAGTTCGCCGCCAGTTAGGACATAATTGCCGATGCAGTATTGCTGATCGACCCACTTAGTAACACGTTCATCGTAGCCTTCGTAGCGTGGGCAGATAACGATTAAGCCGCCGCCGTCCGCTGCCAAGCGCTTAGCGTCAGATTGCTTGTAGATTTCACCGCGCGGCGTAGGTAACAGCACCCGGGCTGTCGGATCCTGTAATTTGGCAAATTCAATTGCTGCCACCAGCGGCTCCGGCTTGAGCAGCATGCCATCACCGCCGCCATACGGCGTATCATCGACCTGCTTTCGCGGACCAGCGCCGTAGTCGCGGAGATTGATAAGCTCATACTGCACTATGCCACGGTCGCTAGCCTTCCAGAGCATGCTGGTACCGAGCACCGCCGTGAACATCTCCGGAAACAGGGTTATAACTTGTATTTTCATACTTTTATGATACTATAAATATCGTGTTTTCTGCAAATAAAGCAGCTATTGAAAGTGTCGTAAGCAACCTAAATACTAAACATCTAAATCGTCGTAAGCTTCAAGTTCTTTGCGAGTTTTGGCGATAACGTCACTTTCCGTGGTGTCGTAAGCCGACTTACGAGTATCGACTTCGTCGAGATCATCGTCCTGCGGTTTGGTAACGGTTGAACTTGATGGCGCGTAGGATGATTCTGACCGATCTTGAGCTGTATTGTCGCGTAAGTCGTCACGCCTATCATTGCTACTGTCATCGTCTGAGCCCGAATGGCCGCCGACGCCGTTATCGACGATTTTCAAATTGTAGCGGGCATCATTCTTTGTACCAAGTGCTCGCAGCAGTGTCCGGATACTCTGAGCCGTAGCTCCACGTTTTCCGATAACACGGCCAAGATCTTCAGGATCTACCGTGAGTTCCAGCAAAACGCCTTTTTCATCAATACGCCGATCGACGATAACAGCGTCAGGATTACTTACGAGTGATTTTACGACAAACTCGACAAATTGCTGGTCAATACTACTATTCATAGCCGGACTCCCTCTT
This sequence comes from Candidatus Saccharimonadales bacterium, assembly GCA_036388415.1. Classification (NCBI taxonomy): domain Bacteria; phylum Candidatus Saccharimonadota; class Candidatus Saccharimonadia; order Saccharimonadales (SeqCode); species Saccharimonadales bacterium (SeqCode). The sequence goes on from DASVRW010000002.1 coordinate 470,778, forward strand.
TCGGATTAGGTGGTGGTGTGCTGAATATTATAGCAAAATAACGGTATTGTCATTGTACGGCACTTCATAGACGGTAGTACATAGTGTCTGGTATACTCTGACGCTGCATTTACAGCAGACTATTTATCGGTCATTTGCGCGTCTTGTAAAAAGACGGGGCAATAACTAACGATAGTTATTAGGATTCAGTTGTGCCGGTAACGGCTTCAGGTGCGTCTGCTGGCGCATCGTCAGTAGGAGCGTCGGCCGGTTCAGCTTCAGCAGCTGGCTGGTTTTTGCGAAGTTTATCAGGGTGACGAGTCGTGCGGCTCTTGGCATCCGATAGCTTAACCCATGATGGAAGCTCGACACCTTCTTTTTGCAGCAACAGTGCAGCACGGCCAGATGGCTGGGCGCCGTTTTTGAGATATAAGCTAGCCTTCTCGACGTTCAACTGAGCAGTTTTGCTGTGCGGATCGAAGCTACCGAGCTGCGCGACAACTTTGCCGCTCGTTGGAGTGAGGCGTGATTCTTGAACCACAATACGGAACATGGCGTGTCCCTTACGACCGGTACGTTGCATTCGAATTGATAGCATAACTGACTAACTTCTCACTTTCTTATATTCTCAGTACGAGATTTAACACATTGATAAGGTATTCCACACTATTTTACAGATATGGACCTCCTTTGTCAATCAATGGTCAAACTATAGTCGGAAGCTTACCCGCATAATACTCCAGCGCAGCTTCGGCAGCCTTCTGCTGCCCGTTTTGTTTGCTCGGCCCACTGCCGCTGCCGCGCAGGTTATTATTTACAAATACGCCGACTGTAAATACCTTGTCATGATCCGGGCCGACTTCTTCAAGCACTTTGTATACAGGCGTAAAGCCTTCTTTACTTTGGACAACTTCCTGCAAATGCGACTTTGGATCCATCCATGAGCCGCTATCAAGAATTTGCTTGAACGTGCTGAGGATGGTTTCTGTGATAAATTTTTTGGCAGCATCATACCCCTGGTCCAGATACAACGCACCAGTAACTGCTTCGTAGCTATTGGCTAAGATCTGTTCGCGGGCGCGGTCACTGCCGCGCTTTTCTCCGCGGCTGAGGCGAAGTAGCGGCTCAAAGCCGGCTTTGAGTGCCGCCGCACCGATACTCTCAGTCCGAACCAGGGCGCTGCGCCAGTTAGTAAGTACGCCTTCGGGGTCATTAAAATTGCCGTAGAGGTACTCGGTGACGACCAGCTCGAGCACTGCGTCACCCAAGAACTCAAGCCGTTCATTGTGTACGCTAACGGTTTTTTTATGTTCATTGACGTATGAGCGGTGCGTAAAAGCCGTGATGAGCAGTTCGATGTCGTTGAAGGTGACGCCAAGTACTTTGGTTGAAAATTCGGTATAGGGTGTGTAATCCATGGTGGTATTTCTATTGTTAATCTTATAATTTGGCGTCGCGGATCTTTTTCATTCCGAGTAGCATTAATTTGCCAATATCATCGTAAGCGATCTTATCGACTGCCTCGTGAGATGGGAACCATTTGATGTCAGTTAGCCAGTCCTCACCCTGTAGCTGATTGGTGTCGGCCAGGCCTTTGACCAGGTAAATATGCATGGTCATGAGTACCAGCGTGTGTGTGCGGCGGTAGCGAAAGTTAACCTTGCCAAGCCAATTGTAGACTTTCATTTCCTGCAGTCCCGTCTCCTCGCGGATTTCCCGCTCAGCTGTTTGCTTGGGCTCTTCGCCTTCTTCGACGTGGCCTTTGGGTATCGTCCAGCGGTTTTTAGCGTCTTGAATCAATAAAATTTCGACTTGGTTGGTGCGGTCGTTATGCCGAAACACAATCCCGCCAGATGTCGTCTCACGGACAACCTCGTCAATCGATGGCCGGCGCTTAGCGACAAAATCGCGAATACCCTGTATCGGGCCCGGACGCTTGCCGAAAAGACCGCGGTCCCTGCCAGAATCCTTGGCGGCGCTGTTATCGGCATTCGGCTTTGGCTCGTCAGCCATGCTAGGTTACCTTCGCCTTATCAGTTGTTTTGTCAGTTTTGGCCGTTTTAACAGCAGTATCGGCTTTGCCTGCTTTGCCGATTCCAGCGGTTTTGGCAGTATTTGTTGCCTTGGCTACTTTGGCAGCCGCAGTACCCGTACCGGTAGTCGTGTCGACAGCAGCGACACCGGCATTATCTCCGTCTGTGTCATTTCCCGTGCTGTGCGCTGGACCGCTGCGTTGGCGAAGGACAGTGCCAAGCACACCGTTGACGAACTTGCTCGAATTTTCTCCGCCAAAGGCTTTGGCAAGTTCTACGGCTTCATTGATAACAACCTTTGGCGGCACGTCCTGAGTATGGAGGAGCTCGTACAAGCCGATCCGGAGTACGATGCGGTCCATGCGCGCAATCTGATCGATCGGCCACTCCGGTGCAATCGGCTGCAATGTCGCATCAAGCGTCGCAGCGTGCTTGATAACGCCGTTAACTAGATCTGTAATAAAGTCGACGTCATCGACCATCTCAGCATAGCGCGATATATTACGCTCGAGCACTTCCCCCAGATCAAATTCCGCATCGGCGGCGTCACGCCGAAATTCTTCCTCGTACAAGGTTTGAAGGGCGATAATACGACCGAGGTGACGATTTGATGCCATATTGTTAAGGCTCCGTACAGATTATTGTTTACAAAATGCCAGTGACTACGAGTGTGTACCTCTTAGTATAGCCGACACGGGCCGATTATGCCCATGCTTTTATAAACATACCGTTATACTTTGGCGACTGGCTTACCGAGGTTTTTGCTTGATTCACGGCGGGTCGTGTAAGCTTTGATAGGTGATTTTGCGTTAACTGCTCGTGCCAGCTTTAGCAGTAAGTGGCTACGGCGTGCGCCGGTAGCTCGTGGACTAGTTCGTTTCTTTGGTTTTCCCATACAAATAATCTCCTGACTGCATTAGGTGCAATCTATTAATACTAAGCGTTGCCATTAATAATAGCTCATTAACTCCTTGTTTACAAGGCTCAATGTTGCATATTCGCATGTAAAGTTGTTTTGTTGTTTACTTTTTATGTCTTTTGTGGTATATTAGTAGCCATGGAACGATCTCGTTCGATAAATACTCCACACAACCGCGCTACAACGCGCAGAACGCTCAGTGCGCTTACACTTGCAGCCACTAGTCTGGCATTCGCCACTGGCTGCGGTGGTTCGGATGCGGCTGATAAATTCATGCAGCAGAGCCACCCCGTTGAGATATCACGAGGCGAAATACCTGCAGGAACAAATATCCGACATACGCCTCGTGCGTATGACCGCAACGATAATGGTGCTTCAAATCTGTGTACAACACTTGATGAATCGATCAAATTTTTACCTATGAAAAATGCGCTTCAGAATCCGGGTGATTTCAATGGGCCCTTTATCGGATTTAACGGCGATAGTTTATCGCCTTGGCTGGCCAACAAATGCGCCGATCCGAACGGTATTGTATGGGTGGCTAAAAGTCAATTACACGAGGCACGGGTCACGCCCCTACCTTATGATCGAGTACCTGGCTCAGAAAATAGCTAAACAACGAAATTAACCAGTTTTCCTGGCACGTAAATCGTCTTTCTGATCATTTGCCCGGCTATGTAAGCTACGACTTTGCTGTCTGACTGGGCCATACTGACGATGTCATCTTGGCTGGCATCCGACGAAACGCTGATTTCGGCGCGGAGTTTGCCATTGATTTGCACGACAATCGTCATGCTGTCTTGCCTCAGATATTGCTCGTCATATACCGGCCAGCTGCTGGTGTGCACAGATACGTCGTGGCCGAGTTGCTGCCATAGTTCTTCAGTGATGTGCGGCGCGAGCGGCGCCAGTAGCTGTACGAGCGATTCCAAAGTCGGCTTCCAGTCCGAGGACGTATAGCTGTGCGCTGCCTTGATACGGAACAGCTCGTTCACCAGCTCCATGAGTGCGGCGATGCCGGTATTAAAGCTAAGCGTATCGATATCCTGGCTGACCTTTTTGATAGCCTTGTGCGTTGCACGCTGTAAGTCGGCAGATTCCGGGCCGTTGTGGTCTGAGGTTTCGTTATATTCCTGGACCAGCGTCCAGACGCGCTGCAGGAAGCGGAAAGCACCGCCCATGCCTTCGACACTCCAGGCGGCTGACTGGTTCCAAGGCCCGATAAAGAGCTCCATGATCCGCACCGAATCAGCGCCGTACCCCTGATCAATCAAGACACTCGGCTCAATGGTATTGCCCTTGGATTTACTCATTTTCTGGCCGTCCGGCGCCAGGATCATACCATGGTTACGCAGCGTATTGAATGGTTCATTAAAATCAATCAACCCTTCGTCATGCATGACTTTGGTCCAAAAGCGGGCGTACAGCAGGTGCATAACGGCGTGTTCGGCGCCGCCAATATAATCATCGACGGGCAGCCAAGACTTGGCCTTGTCGGTGTCGAATGGCCGTTCGTTGTTGTGCGGATCGGCAAAACGCAGGAAATACCAGCTGCTACAGGCGAAGCCGTCCATGGTATCCGTCTCGCGTTCGGCCGGACCGCCGCAAGTCGGACAGGTAGTACTCACGAATTCTGGAACGTTGGCCAGCGGGCTGCGACCGTCACCGGATGGTTCAAAACTCTGTATTTCTGGCAGAATGACCGGCAGTTGGTCGTCGGGCACGGCAACTGCGCCGTCTGTCGGGCAATGTATGATCGGAATCGGCGCGCCCCAGTAGCGCTGACGGCTGATTAGCCAATCACGGATTTTATAATTCGTGCGCTCCGTAGCTACACCAGCGCGGCTGAGATCGGCTACGATGTTTTCGCGGGCTTCGGTACTCGGCTTGTCGTCATATATACCGGAATTGATCATAACGCCTTCGTCATGCGAACAGGCATCGTCGGCCGCGTCATTCTGTACGACCCGTACAATCGGCAGCTTGAATGTCGTCGCGAAAGCATGGTCGCGCTCGTCGTGAGCCGGCACTGCCATAATGGCGCCGGTGCCATAACCGCTCAGTACGTAGTCGGCAATCCAGATCGGAATTTCTTTTTTGGTTGCCGGATTGACAGCATAGGCGCCAGTAAAGACGCCGGTTTTTTCACGGTTGGTTTCCTGCCGCTCAATATCACTCTTAGCAAGTGTGGCAGCGCGGTAGTCCTGCACTGCCTGGCGCTGAGCGTCAGATGTGATTGATGCAACAAGCGGGTGCTCTGGGGCAAGCACGATGAAGGTGGCACCGTATAGTGTGTCCGGACGCGTTGTGAATACCGTTACTGCTTCGTCCGCATCGACTAGTTTGAACGTTACCTCAGCGCCCGTACTCCGCCCAATCCAATTGCGCTGCATCGATTTGATGGAATCACTCCAGTTAAGATCTTCGAGGTCGTCAGCCAGGCGGTCGGCATAGTCAGTTATCTTGAAAAACCATTGTTTGAGCAATTTCTTTTCGACTTGGTTGCCGCAGCGCCAGCACAGGCCGGCCTCTACCTGCTCATTGGCGAGTACCGTCTTATCATGCGGGCACCACCACTGTAAACTCTCCTGCTGATAAGCCAGCCCGCGGCGGAACAGCATCAGGAAAAACCACTGCGTCCAGCGGTAATATGCGGGATCGGTGCTATCAATCTCGCGGGACCAATCGTAGCTGAAACCCATTTGCATCAGTTGCTGTTTGAATTTACTGGTATTGTCGTCTATTGCCTGCCGTGGACTGATCCCGGTCTTAATGGCGTAATTCTCAGCCGGAAGCCCAAAGCCGTCCCAGCCCATTGGATGCAGTACGTTGTAGCCAGCCATGCGGTTGTAGCGAGCTAAGACATCACCGATTGTATAATTACGAACATGGCCGACATGCATAGCAGCACCGCTGGGATATGGGAAATACTCTAAGATATACTTTTTGGGCTTATTGGCATCCTCAGAGACGGCATAAACTTTGTCAGCTTCCCACTTTGCCTGCCAACGCGGCTCAATATCTTTTGGATTGTAACGCTGCATGAGATCGGTCCTTACTTACACTGAGAAATAGTATTCCTTAAAATTATAACCTACCCAAACAATTAATCCCCAAGCAGATGAAATCCCATATCATTGAACAACTATTTGAGATCGGGGTGCTCAAATGCATGTTCATCTGCACCTAAACGCCGAAATTCATAGTCATTGTACGGCCGCGCCCGCAGCAGTTGTCGTGTCGATCCCAGGAATAATTCCACTTGTTTATCATCGGCTGGAATACCAATATCGAGCGGAGGGTTATTATTGACAGTCTGTACAATACTTACTGTCAATTCATGGTTATCAGGCTTAAAATCCCATGTATATGTAGGATTTCCAAGATCTGAAAGATTTGGATAATGTTGCTCCGCCTGATACTTTTGAGGTTCACTGCCTGCTATTTCTACCAATCCGAGAAACTTATTGTGCTCAGTCCAACCGGCATAGCCATCTTCATCTGGTATAAATGCACGTACCCGGTTATTTCCTTCGGCTGACTGCGTAACAGGAATTTGACCCTCGCCAGCGAATATCCGCCGAATATTCTCAGCGGCTGTTTCAAGTCGTTCATGCCGATCTTTGGCCAGCGTATATTCACGTTCAAGTCTTCCGAGATCCTCTTTTGCCATGACTATCCTTTCTACGGTGTCTCGCACTTATCTGTTACATAGACAGCATACCAGAACGCCTGTCTTCAAATAAAGCAATGTTATGATTTAACTCCGACTACTGACATGCACCGAGTTCACGACAATACTGGTGGTGGCGTCGTCGATTCGACTTCGGTGACGTGCGGTACCGGTCCGAACTGCTTTGCCTTAACCCGCATCCAGTACGCTGATTGCCGCACCAGTTTTTTGGCATCTGCCGGATCTGCGAGGAGAAGTTTGAGCGATTCTTCGGCGAAGACGCGATTTTGGGAGCCTTCGGCCAGTACAACGGCACCGTGCTGGACATGCTCCCGGATATACAAGCCAGCTTCGTACGGACTGCTAAAAGTTTTGACATGGCATCCATGAGCTCGGGCCGCGGGAGCCAAGTACTTTGCAGCATTGTCGCCAATAGTGACAACGAGGTCGAGCTTGCTAGCGTCGCAGTATTTGCCGACTTCGACATGCGCGGCTTCGCTATAATCTCCAAGCTCATTCATTGTACCGAGCACCGCGATGCGTTGCGGCGCTGGCGTCGCATAGAGTACGTCGAGTCCTGCCGTCACGGCGACCGGACTGGCATTGTAGGTATCGTCAATAATCGTACTGCCGCGGATACCACGGAGAATTTGCATCCGGCCGGCGAACGGTTTGACTTCAGCTAGGCCACGGGCAATCTCATCTCCCGGCAGTCCGGCAAGCTGCGCTGCCGCTGCCGCTGCCAGCACGATTTTGACACCCTGTGCGCCAAGTATGGCGACCTGCGGTTCGAGCGTTACTCCGGATTGAAGCCGTAGTGTTACCTTGCCGCCACGCAGGCCGTCCGGATTGTAATTGCTGGCTTGATAATCACAGGTCTGCTCGGTTCCATAAGTTTGCATGTTTTTGTCAGATACGTATTGCAGCGGTGTGTCGTCGGCATTGATAAGCACCGTTTTGGAGTAATCGCATACGGTCAACTCTTCTGCAGCCACGGCATCCAGCGTCCCAAAATATTCCATATGTTCAGGGGTAATTGCAGTCACAATCGTAATATCAGGCTTCAGGTACGCAAAGTGCTTCATATCACCCGGATGGTCTGTGCCCAGTTCGACCACCGCGACGTCGTAATAATGCGGCCGTTTGATGGCGCGTTCATTGGCCATAAATATCTTTATCCATGCGACCAGATTGAATAGATTCGGCAATTTTTGGCCGAACAGTACCAGCGGTACTGTCACCCGATCGTTGTAATTGCCAGTTTGATATATCACCCGGCGTGACGGCTCCAGTGTATGAGCTATCGCCAGCTTGGTTGACGTCTTACCGATACTGCCAGCAACGGCGATCATCGTAAACTGATGCTTGGCGCGCAGTTGGACAACTTGCTTTTCGAGAATCTTACAAACAATTGCCCGGCCGGTCGTTTTAGGATGCAGAACAGACCACAGCAGTTTGTAAGCAGCGTAGAACAGAGCCAGAGCGTGCGCCCAGACAATTGGCGACGAGACAACCAATGCCAGCCCAAACCACGTCGCTTCTGGCATATCACGCTGCAGTGCATAGACAAGCAGTGCCAGGCCGAGCATCGTTTGCAGCAGACTGCCGAGCATCACAAACATAACCAGCGCACGGTTTCGACTTGTCGGCGTCGGACGCTTGCCTGTCAGTGTCGAAAAGTCCTGTGTTGACCAAAACCGTGCTAAATACAAGTGGATGCTGTATCTTGTAGATTCAAGCAGCCAAACGAGGCTACTCAGATAACCAGGTGCATACAGCGCACTGGCGGACCGGACAAATTGATTAAATTGCTTCATACGTTACCAATCATTATATCGAAAGTGCTTACGAATACTATGCCGCAATCGCACAAAACAAAATTGTACCTTACGAAAAATCATAGCATGTCAGTATTCTTCAGTAATTTATATTATTAAAAACACGTAGCGTATTGATTTTTAGAATGTCAACGTCGCGGTTAGTGGTGATTCAACCAAACAACCCCTAGAAATTCAGTCAGATGGGTATACGAAGCCTTGCATTCCACTCGGAAAAGAAGATAATAAATTTAAATTAAGGAGAAATTATTGTGGCAGAATATATTGAAGGTGAAAGCGAAGATTGCTGGATGAACCAGACGTTATTGAATGGAAAGCGGGGTGAATATGATCGTCTTTCCAAAAAGCGAGGTGAAGCTATAGCTCGAAGACATATAGCTACTAATCCTTTTTCCAGTATCATTGCGGCTGTCTCTGTGCCAATCTATGAAAGGCGCATCGCACAAGTCGTGGATGACATAAAAACTATCTTGACCAACCTCAACCTCTTTCGTACGAAAATTAAGCTACTTCGAACCGATTAATTCCTATCAATGATAATCCAAAGTTTGAAATATACATATAAAACATGGCTAGACAGTCTATGATTGCTGGTCGTACAGCTACCGAGAGTTAAATCGTCCTGTCCAATGTTACTATTTCGACGTTCCTAGTTCAAAAACTATAATGCATATCTCTAACATATACGCGTTGTTATCGCTTTGTCGAGCGCAGACCGTTCTGAGCGCGCGATCGCTGCCATTCTTTCTACGAACTCCGCATGAATCTCGTCGAAGCGGAGTCGTCCGTCGTGTTCTTCTAGGTAGTTGAATGGCATTTCTAGAGCTATAACTCCTATTTGTGGGGCATACCGATCGAAGACAGTTTCAGGATGATTTTGATCGCCCAGCTCATTAATTTTTCGAGATACGACCTGCCTGAAAGCCTGCTGCGGCATTAGTTCTGCTGCTTGAGTACTTTGCTCATGGGACATACAAACTCCTTCGTTTGACCTCAGTATACATCGACTTGCGACACACGCATATTAATACAATAGAATGGGTTGTAAGAGTTACTTTATGAAAAATGAATTAACGAATATGAAGACCGCTCATTATCAGGGACGAAGTTGCCGTCGATCCCGGCGAGGCGCAGGTGCACCCATCCAAACGCTTGTCGGATTCTCATCAAAAAACTTATCAACTGCTAATTCGCCTGCAATTGCAGCTGCCTCTTTCACGTAAAAGCGCTTTTCGCCGAAATGCGAAAGTGATGCCAAAAATTCGTATCCTTGTTGTACAGTTTCACGAGATGCCCCTAAGTCATCAAGCCCATATACAGCTGTTTTGACGGTTTCTTTGTCAGCGCCTTTCGCCCTGCCTAAGTCCGTGTACAATCGTACGACTGATCCTAAGCTATCAACTATACGATCTTTAAGTTCATCTACTTCTGCTCTATGTCTGACGGGATTGTCCCTATTGGTAACGTCAATGGAATGCTGTCTTAATAACTCAGTCGCTGTTTTATAAGCTTCGATCGCCTCCGTAGCATTGACTTGTTCTTCATACGATACGCCGAGTTCGAGCGCACCGACACCCGCAGAAAACAATTCTCCTCTCGTATCAAATGTAGTGACCGCATCAGTAAAAGCTTTAATTTCACGCCCCTTGATTTCTTCGCGACCGACAGAGGCAATCTCTTCCAGATCAGTTATCAGCTCGTATGGCGTGCCGAATGCTTGCTGCATTGCATCACTCTGAACTTTGTCGCGCCTACGGTCAACTTGTATTGCTCGATCTATTCTATTTTGTCCTGTTGGTATTGGCTCTGCATCAGAAAATTCCATTCCCATTGCCCGTATGACGACATTTTGATCAAATATAAAACTTCTGCCCCGTGAAGGAATTTCCACCGCCAGCCGGCTGCATACTATCGCTCCTGCTGGGTCAGCCGCGGCAATAGAACTCCGGGCATGTTCGATATGCGTATCTCTAAACTCTTTTCTTCCAGCGGCATATTCTTGAACCCATTGGACTGCATCTCTCGTACTATGCCCAACATCAATCTGTACATGAGCCCCTCTACCTGAGTCGTCAGTCCAGCTTGTCATTTTCGGTGCTAATTCGTACGTCGGAAAGTCCGGAAAAGATTCTGATGCCATACGATCTCCTAAATTAATCACCTCATACTATATAAAACTTAACGCATACGCAAGCACCTACACCCCCAGCCGTTCGCTTACTGTCCGATCAAACTTTTTTGTAATTCATTCGCTGCTATATATTTGCTCGGAGCAGCCACTTCTGACACAACGCCGTAGTCTGAAAATACGACGCTGCGCGACTTGGCTGCATACTCAATCTTTGCCAGTCGTCCCGAAGACGTATCAACGTAAAATTTCATGTTTTCAGCTTTTTTGGTATCAAAGCTGGCTGCGCTAACTGTATCAAGGTCTTTTAGGCCATATGCCTTGGCGACACGTTTCATAAAATCGATATAGGGGCGTGGCTGTACTGCAATCTGGTAGATTCTGTATGATGTCGTATCTGTTTTTTGCACGGTACTCGCTGACATATTTGTTTTGAACACCGTGTTTTTCTGCAGCTCAGCTGTTAGGTCACGAGCTTGCTTGGTAGTAAGATGCGCCAGCGGAACGATGCAGTTGCCAAGTGCCGTTTGACCAAATAAAGTTGCCGCTTGCTTGCTGGTATCGACTTTGCCCCAGACATTAAGCACCTTTTGGAAGTCGGGAGTTTTGCCGGCGGCATTTTTGTCTGTTGAGGTGATGTTGGTATACCGAATGAAGTTGCCGCTCGGTACGACAATCTCTTCCAGCTCGACTGAGCGTGATGGTGCAGCCGCCCGTAGTGTCGAACGTGCCTGCTGTTTGCTCGCCAGATCAAGCGCTATAGACTGGCGGGACGTGGTCGTACCGACTGTTTCCGTAATCGTACACGTCAGGCCTTTGTCCTCCAGGTTTTGCTGCAGCGCCTGATAAAACAATTCTGATGGATCGCTCGGCGGCCGCGAACGTGAACCAACCAAGGTGACTCCGGCAGTAACTACAGCAATGAGAAAAAGTAATCCAAATAATATCCGGGCACGCCGGCTAAATACACGCATATCCTGATTATACCAAAATACTCATGCATTGATCGGGCCGCTAATTTACTGTATTGTTCCGCCGATTGATGTACCTATGATATAATCACCCTGTTACACGGCAACATTGCCACCACATGGGGATATAGCTCAGTTGATTAGAGCGCTGCCCTGGCAGGGCAGAGGTCCAGGGTTTGAGTCCCTGTATCTCCACCAACGAACGACACTTTTAGCGCTGTTATACAGTATCGTATGCTTTTGAGAATTATTTGTTACTAAAAGCAAATGTTTACTAACAGTGACCCTGCTTGCCTTTTATTAGACTTATATATCACTCCTCGGGTAATACTGACTGCGCGCCGGACCTTGACATTCGACTGAAACCTGTAAGTTATATGCGGATTTTGAAGAAGCTATTCTGTTCGGAGGCGCTCCGTTTAAAGAGCTATAATAGTAGTAGACAATAAAACAGATACGCATGTTAGTAGTTGAGCCTGCGAACGTATCGCTGACAACTTTTACGTCCTGGGTTTTTGGTGTTTCCGAATAGAACAAACCGGGATCAGTAGAAAGCTTATCACCGATAAGATCTTTTCTTTGAGCAAGTGAATCGTGCACCCTGTTCGTCATCATCTCTACCGCTTGCGGACTGCTTGCATCGTATATAAGGGCACGTCCAACATGGCAACTTAATGGTCCGGCTTTCAATTTTTGATGAGGTGCGCTACATCCACGGATAGATTCTGAGGACAACGGACTGCCAAGCTCTTGTTCTATCGCAGCGCTTACCTTGCTTGTATAGTTAAACGTTTCTTCAAAATTATTTAACTCGATAGTATTTTTGATTCTATTAGTTACTACTACAGACACGACTAATAACAGAAGGCTAACAAGTACTACATAAATAATTCTTCGAGAAATGCTACCACGTTTACGATATGAACTTAATTCCTTCGTCTTTGTATGTGTTGAAGTAATTTTAGGCTTTTTTATCTCAGCAGTCATTATGCTTATGCTAACATGATGTTTTAACTTTCATAGAAATTTTTTACAATTATACGGCACTTTAATTAATACTTTTTGGATATCTACTTTAGTGTGAGTAAAAGTTAACACGTCTTTTTATCACAGCAATGCTATGAATTAGCGTGCTAGAATAGCAGTATAAATTTGGAGTGAGACTATGACTCAGCAAGATGATGTATCTGGGATTTGGAACTGTCGTTACTGGTATCCAAGTAACGCGCACCCTGGCGAGGAAGAAGTCAGCGAATATGAAGTTCATGCTGAACAGACTGGCAATCAGCTCATCTTGCAAAGCATTCCGAACGCGACTGATTCATACATTTTGATCCGCCTGATCATCGACGGCGTCTACGCCAGCGGCAGCTGGACTGAGAACACATCACCAAGCGGCGAATTTGCCGGCATGATTTACAGCGGGGTTGTACAATTACTTATCGATAATGACGGGCAGCGGATGCGCGGTAAATGGGTCGGTGTGGGCCGTGACTTAGTGCGGCAACAGCCGGACGTCTATGAGGGCCGCTGGGAATTGACGCGGGTCTAAGAAATGCGGGCACAGGCCTAGTTTTGCAATACATAAAACACCGGCATTCGCCGGTGTTTTATGTTCGTGCGCGCCCACCCGCGCGGCGGATGAGAGCATTTTATTTTTAGGTGAAATGTTTGTTTCACGCGCCGCGGTAGCTAGCGCACGAATTACCTTAAGCATAACGCACTGCTATAAAATGTCAAGTAGCTCTAAGCTGCGACGCAAATGCTACACCTTGAGTGGCAACCTGCGGAGCGGCCCCAAAATTGTTTTATCTCTAAAGATAAAAAATTTTAGGGGCGGACAGGTTGACGAGGCTCATGGGTAGGTTTTGAGACGCAGCTACCCAAGAATTTCAATCAGCTCTGCCTCGGTCAATTTCGTAGTGCCGAATTTTTCGGCTTTTTTGAGCTTACTGGCACCGACGTTGCCGCCGACGACCAGATAATCAGTATCTTTACCAACGCTGGACTGGAAAACGCCGCCGAGCGCCCGGATTTTCTCGGCCGCTTGGTCGCGGCTCATGCTATCCAGACTGCCGGTGACAACAAAATTCTGGCCGCTGAGTTTGCCGCCAACTTGCTTGACGTCTTGCGGCTGTACGCCGTAGGTTTTAAACTTTTCAAGTAACTGCTGATTACCTGGCTCCGCAAACCACTCAACCAATGATTCGGCAACGACTTCGCCAATGCCGTCCACTAGACTGAGTTCATCAATCTTCGCAGCAGCTAATCCATCAAGCGTTCGGAAATGATTTGCCAGGTCAATCGCCGTCTGCACGCCGACGTGCCGAATGCCTAATCCGTATATAAAGCGCGCCAGCACCGGCGTTTTCTTGGCTTGGATAGCCTTGACGAGCTTCGTAGCAGATATTTCGGCAAAGCGGTCCAGCTGCACCACTTGCTCCTGCGTCAAAGTAAAGATATCCGCCGGATCTTTGATAAGACCAGCGCCGAGCAGAGCGATAACATTCTTTTCACCAAGACCTTCGATATCCAGGGCAGCCTTGCTGGCAAAATGCTCGATGCGCTTCCAGGACCGCGACGGACAGGCTTCGTTCGGACAGCGCCAAGCGGCGTCCTTTTCTTTGAGCTTGACTAGCTTAGTACTACATTCCGGGCAAACCGTCGGCATTTGAAACAGTAGTTCTGAACCATCCCGCAGTGTAACCAGCGGTTCGACAACTTCGGGAATAATGTCGCCGGCTTTGTGAACGATGACGGTATCGCCAACTCGGATATCCTTGCGCAGGACTTCGGCTTCGTTATGCAGCGTCGCCATCTGCACCGTACTGCCAGCAATGACAACCGGCTCCAGCATGGCGACTGGCGTGGCTGCGCCAGTGCGGCCGATGGAAATAAAGATGTCTTTCACCTTCGTTGTGGCTTGCTCGGCGGCATATTTGTAGGCGACAGCTGCTCGTGGCGCTTTGCCAACGACACCGAGACGATCGTATAGCAACCGGTCATTGACCTTGACGACCAGACCATCGGTGTTAAACGGCAATTCTTGGCGCTTCGTTTCCCAAGTCTGCGCAAAATTCATAATGTCTGTCACCGTTTGCAGCACGGGCGCGTCCGCATTGGCCAGGAAACCGAGACCGCGCAGCGCAGTATACGCATATTTGTGCGTCGGTATGTCTGTAGCTTCTGGACGGCGCAGGTCATAGGCCCGGAAATAGAGCGGCCGGCTAGCAACTAGCTCGGGATTGAGCTGACGGATGGTACCAGCCGCGGTATTGCGGGGATTAGCAAACAGCGGCTTGCCCTGCTCGGCCCGTGCAGCATTCAAGGCTTCAAAATCTTGTTTATACATAACGATTTCGCCGCGGACTTCAGTAGGTCCAGTGAGCAGCTGGCCATACTCCTGCGAGGCACGTAGCCTGAGTGGGATCGAATCGATCGTCCGGATATTAGCCGTTACATCCTCGCCGACGAAGCCATCACCGCGGGTAATGCCACGAACCAGCACGCCGTCCTGGTAGTGCAGCGCGCAGGCTAGTCCATCCATTTTGATATCCGCAAAGTACTCGATCTTGCTGTCTGCCGGCGCCAGTTTCGTGATTCGATCCGCCCAGGCTCGAACCTCAGCTTCGTCAAAGACATCATTGAGACTTAGCATGCGTTGACTATGCGCGACAGACGTAAACTCCGGCGATGGCGCACCGGCTACGCGCTGTGTCGGTGAATCTGATGTTATCAGGTCGGGATATTGTGCCTCCAGTTGGCTCAGCTCATGCTTGAGACTGTCAGCCGCGGCTTCACTCATAATCGACTCATCGAGCACATGGTAATGATAGCGGTAATCATTTATGACTGCTCGTAGTTTTTCAATGCGTTCAGTGGCAGCAGATTTATCAAGTGGTGCGGTCATTTCAACAGCTCCCGGTACAGCGTGTATAGGTACGCGTGGACAGCAGGCAGAGCGGCAATCGTCAGGACAAAGAATGTCCATTGTGCCAGTGGTGTCACCAGCATAATAACTGGCAGCATAATCAGCAAAGCTATCAGCAGCAGACAAAATGGCAGAAATAGTAGCTTCCGCAGTATCGTCCAGCGCCGAGTTCGCACCAAATCTTTCGCCGAACGAAGCGCCTTCATCGGCGTCATATCCGGCAGCGCCGCGATATACACAGCGAAGATAGAGGAGATAATCATACGAAAACTCCAAGCCGTCAGCAGCAAGCCGAGCACCGCGAATAAAATCTCCTCAATCGGATGCGCGGCAATACCCTGACTAACGACAATACTGTAGAGCGCGGCACCGATAACCATAGGTAGTAACTGCAAACCAATAGTTAATATTACAAGGAGCACTGGAATCAATGGATACATACCTTGGTAAAACGCATCCCGGACTCGAACCTGCACCGGACTGTTGAAGACATGTCGCAGTGCCCAAATGACAGCCAAGCTCATGATCAGTATCAAAAATGTCTGGTAGAGGCCTGCTACTTGGGTAGAACTACTGCCGGCATTGACGGTTAGAAGCGTAAAGACAAGCAAGCCGCCTGTGAGCGACTTGGCGTCGCCGTTCAGTATCGTCTTCAAATCGAGCGAGTCTGCCGAAATGCTGAATCCCTTGACGAGCACGAGCGACAACACGAGATAGACTGCAGCGATGCCGAGAAACAACTTCCAATTGTCACGGAGACGCATGGCTGCACTACGGGCAATCCGCCAAGCTGGCGGCAGTCGGACGGGAGGTTTAGCTGGCTTTGACTGAGACGATGCCGGCTTCGATGGCATTATTTTAGATGACGTCGGCTTTGATAGTTTTTGTTTGGGTGTTGTTGATTTCGGCATAGTTGTTGACTAGTTACAATATATTGAGACGCTACAATCTTTATTTAAGCGTGCGTATTCATTTCGCGCAAACGGCGAACGCGCTCTTCGATTGGTGGGTGCGTACTGAACAAATTACTAATGCCGCCAGATTTCAACGGATTAGCGAAAAACAAATGAGCAGTAGCAGAGTTTTGCTTACGGGTTACACTACCGTAGCTGCCGATCTTTTCGAGTGCACTGGCCAGACCTTCTGGATAGCGGGTCGCCAGCGCACCGGTGGCGTCGGCCAGATACTCACGGCGCCGAGTGATTGCCAGTTGAATCAAGGTTGCGATGAGCGGCGCCAGGATTGCGCCAACGATTGCCAAGACAAAAAATACTGGATTGTTGTTGCCACCCTCATCATCGTTGCTTCTGAAAAACGTCATGTGCAGCATAATGTCAGCAATCAGCGATATCACACCGGCCAGCGCGAAAGCTATCATCGAGACACGGATGTCATAATTCTTGACATGCCCCATTTCGTGAGCGAAGACACCTTCGAGCTCGTTGTCGTCCATAATTTCTAAAATACCCGTCGTTGCGCAGACGGCAGCATGAGCTGGATCCCGGCCGGTGGCAAATGCGTTCGGTGCTGGATCTTCCATGATATACACTTTCGGCATTGGCAGGCCTTCGGTGATTGCCAGGTTTTCGACGATCCGCCACAGGCGTGGATTGTCACTTTTCTGGATCTCCTTGGCCCCGTTGACAGCCAAACTCAGTTTGCTGCCGGAGTAATACATGACTAGCGTATAGATAGCGGCACCGATCAAAACACCGATAGTCATATATGGCGGATAGCCCATAAATAACGTGAGCAAATATCCAATCAGTGCAACGAATGCGATGAAAAAGGCCATAATCACCCAAGTTTTTTGCTTATTGCGTGCAATTTCGCTATACATGACAGCTTCTCGCCTCCCTGCGAGCTAAAAAACACGTTATTAGAATTTGACTTCAACTGGACTTTGGACTGCGGCAGTTTGTGCCTCATCGAGTTCGAAGAATACTTTATCTTTTTTAAATCCAAAGATACCAGCCAGGAAATTGACGGGGAAAACAGTTCTCGAAGTGTTAAAGTCGCGCACAACACCGTTGTAGAAGCGGCGTGATGCCTGGATCTTGTCTTCGGTATCGACCAGTTCAGCCTGCAACTGCTGGAAGTTCTGGCTGGCCTTCAGGTCAGGATAGGCTTCGGAAACGGCGAACAGGCTTTTCAGTGTCTTCGTAAACTCACCTTCGGCAGCAGCGGTTTCGGCGACACCTTGGGCGTTCAAAGCATTAGAGCGAGCAGCGGTGACTCTCTCGAAAACACCACTTTCGTGCTGTGCGTAGCCTTTGACCGTATTTATAAGATTAGGTATCAGATCGTAACGCCGTTTTAACTGAACGGTGATGTCACTCCAGGCTTCTTCCGACCGAACGTTGAGACGGACAAGCTTGTTATAGATTACGACAAGCGCGATGATTATGATGACCACGACGACTGCGACAATAATGAATGTAATCGGACCCATGGATATGTACTCCTTTAAACTGTTTACTTAATTATACACCGAAACTACTAGTATCACTACTGTTTACGGCCCTGATTGTTGTACATTCTCAGCCAATCGCCAGAAATATATTCTGCGTGGATAAGGTATCATAGACATAAGATGTATCGAACATATAATGCCCGCCCGCTACCACAACAAGCAGCTCAACGCCGATCGAGAAAACTGCTGTATATCTTTGCTGCAATCGCATCCCTAGTTGCCGCCTATTGCGCATTTGCGCTGCTACGACCCGTGCCTGGTCCGCAAGTTGTCATATCGCCGCCTGTGTTGCCAGCACTTGTGAAGGTTAATGTCCCTTGGCCAGCACTCACGCCGGGTCAACAAGTTGCGTTTGGAGCTGATGGCTACGGCGTGCTGGCGCACAAATCCTCGGACAATACTGAAACGCCCACTCCAATGGCGAGCGTTACCAAAACAATTACCGGACTGGTTATTCTCGACAAAAAGCCGCTCAGCCCCGGCCAGCAAGGCCCGAACATCATCCTGACGCAGCATGACGTTGATCTTTATAATCAATATATTGCCAAAGACGGCTCAGTTGTACCGGTGTTTGCCGGCCAAACAATCACGCAGTACCAGGCGTTGCAGGCCCTAATGTTGCCCTCAGCCAACAACATCGCCGACACGCTTGCCGAATGGGCTTTTGGCAGTATAGCGGCCTACAATACGTATGCTAATGACTACGTCAAAAAGGTCGGTATGACTAGCACGACAGTGACCGATGCCAGCGGCTTTGCGCCGACTACCGTCAGCACGGCGTCCGACTTAGTACGCCTGGGTGATGCTGCCCTTGATAATCCCGTTATGGCTGAAATTTTCAATCAAAAAACTGCTACTTTTCCTGATTATGGCACGATCCGCAATGTAAATTCTTTGCTTGGGCAGTCCGGCATCCGCGGTATCAAAACCGGCAATACCGACGAAGCCGGCGGCTGCTACTTATCTGCCGCCGATGTGATAATTGGTACCAAAAAAATTACTGTCATTACCGCAGTCATGAAAGCTCCGGACCGCGAGACCGCCATGCGCGCATCACTGCCCTTGATACAATCCGCACCGTCCCAGTTCCAAGTCATGCGCGCAGTTCGCAGTGGTCAGACTGTCGGCAGCGTCACGACGCCGTGGGGTGCAACCTCAAACATTCGAGCAGTCCGCGAAATCAGCGCTGTCGCCTGGACTGGCACGACCATCGCACCCAAAGTTACCAAGAGCAAATTGTCCACCCCAGCACCTGCCGGCAGTTCTGTCGGCTCACTTGACCTCAAGTTTAACGGCACCGCCCAAAGCAGTGAACTGCAGCTGACAAATGCAATTTCTGGTCCAAATGCGTGGTGGCGATTGAGCCATCCGCTGTAAATCGGTAATAGCATTAGCCTTATGTATCATTCGTAGTTCTAACACCAAAATAAAAAGGCTCCTTGCGGAACCTTTTTATTTTGGTGGGTGATGAGGGACTCGACCTACCTACGGCAGGCCCGCAACTTCACTGTCAAAAGCATAGCTTTTGCCGGAAGATTGCCTTGCGAATTGCCACTGGCAATTCTCACCCCTCCCCTTGGCGTCGTGAGCCCTAGCCCGTCATACATGCATGAAAAAAGCCGGTCAGATGACCGACTCTTTTCATGGTGGCCCTAACGGGGACGAGTTCGAGGCAACGTACCGTGATCGCTCGTGTCTTTGCGTTACTGGACGGGCCGAGAGCGTCTCTGCGACGTGCTGGCGCGGCGGTAGTAAGTCAGCCGCAGCGACGGCTCACCGAGCTGGAGGCGGCTGAGCTGGTTGCTGACTACATGGTCGGCGCCACCATGCAGCAGCTTGCAGTCAGCTGGAAGTTGCACCGCACGACTGTGACCGAACACTTGCGACGTGCCGACGTGCACATGCGTCGCCAAGGCATCCCAGCTGACGAGGCATCTGTTGTGGCTGCGCTGTACGCGCAAGGCTTGTCATGCGCCCGTATCGGAGCACGTTATGACTGTGATGGTGAGACTGTCCGACAGGTTTTGCTCAAGGCCGGAGTGCGACTTCGGGCACCTTATGAGCGCCGAGTAGAGGGGTTTTGAGACCTCTAGCTTGAGGGGTACCCCGTCGGATGTCCATGCGTGTCTCTGCAGCGGTAAAACTCAAGAAGTAGCCAGCCGTGAACGCTCGTCGGAGTCTGCATTCCCCCAGCTCACTGGGGCTTGCCCCGCGTCAGGGCGAGATCCATCTTTGCCGATAACGTCTGCTCATTTCCCAGGCCCCAGATGCCGACCTCAGAATCATCTTGTGGTGGGGACACCGCGTCGCCATGCTGATTATAGTGTTGGCGAAGAGAGGGCCGCCAGAAGAAATAGTCGCGCCTCGGGAATTGCTCGACAGCCCCAACTCTTTCGGCATAGCCCAGCGTCCAAGGCCGCTGATTGACGATTGCAGGCGGCATGAATAGCGGACGCTGCACCAACTCGTCGAAGTCTTCGATCTCCCCCGACTCCGAACCACCTGAGAAAATTGTCACGAGGATGCTGCCGGGAGCCATCGGGCCAACGGCCATGTTGCCATCGACGACCAATCCGAAGTAATACGGACTGTCGGCGAAGCGAACACGGAATACGTCACCGGTAGCGGGTCGCTTTTGCCGTCCCGTTAGCTTATCGAGAACGGGGCCTTCGTCTTCACTCATAAGATCATTTTACCAGATCGCTCATGTCACGGGTATGTGACATTGTGTGTCTTCAGCCATGCCTTACCCCACTCGACAGCATCATCGTAATAGTTCTTGGGAGAGATGCTGTTAATCTTGTTCAAAAAGCGGGGACTCTTGGGATCTAATACTTATGGCTGATGTATTGGTTCTACCAGTGCTGGCTGTGAGGCATTTCCGTGGGCTTCACTCAGATGCATGGACCTTGACTGCGATAATCTTTATTTTTATGTCGCCACTGATCTGTGGTACGTATTCGATCGATATGCACTGTAAACACGACAGACGGCGGCCGCGCAAATGTTGTAGTATCGAGATAGCGGTCAATACGCTTAGAATGAAAAACTAGTCCTCAGTTGATCGTCGGGTTAGATACCCGACTTCACGTTTAAATCTATCATCGATATAGCGATTGACCCGCTCGTCGAGTTCTTCTATGGTCAACCGTAATAACTCACGCTCGGGAAGCAGAAATGGGTTCGCGGCTTCCTCGTGAAGCTTATCAGATTGTCCTATCGCTATTCGACCGACAGATACCGGAGATGGTAGATTCAACTCATGTCCGCAATTGGGACCTTGATCGGGTTGCTGATCTGGACACGAGGTGGATATTTTTTTCATATGTGTAACTCTACAGTACATTTTAGACCAGTTGGTCTCGCATGTCGACATTAATGTCTCAGTATAGCGATATGCTGGGGCACGTCGAGCTGCTGGCTGAGCTCATAGTGACAGACACTGATGTTGTTTGCACCACGATCGGCTTTGCTTGCCGCATAGGCAGGACCACCGGAGCGGCAGCTCGCCAGCACCCGACATGGTCGGAGACATGAAAAGACGCCGTAGCGGAGGCCGCTACGGCGTCTTCACCCGTGTCCGGGGTTCGAACGTCGAACTTTTGGTGGGTGATGAGGGACTCGAACCCCCGACCCTCTCGGTGTAAACGAGATGCTCTAGCCAACTGAGCTAATCACCCATAACTATTAAACTACTTACTACTAAATTACCAGATTGAGTATACCACAACAGATTACAGCGGCATATAGTTATATAATATAAGTACATGCGATATGCCCCAAAACGAGTATATACCTGGTCTGCAGATACTGCGTACTGCGTCGGGCTTATTGCCAGTGACGGCTGTTTGTCAAAGGACGGCAGGCATATCGACCTTACGTCAACCGACATCGAACAACTCAATAATTTTTGTACGGCATTGCGACGAGATATACCTGTTGCATCCAAATCCAATGCTAGCTCTACGCCTGCCTACCACCTACAGTTTAGCGATGTCGCCTTTTACGATTTTTTACTGGCTGCTGGTCTAACGCCTGCGAAAAGCATGACAATCAGCAGCGTGAGCGTGCCTGATGAATTTTATCGTGATCTTTTACGGGGCATCCTTGACGGCGACGGCTGTGTCCGCGGCTACATGGACCCACGCTGGACGAATAGTTTAATGTTTTATACTGAATTCGCCTCGGCCAGTCCGCAATTTATTCAATTTATACGTGATAAAAATGTGGAGCTTTTCGGAGTTACAAAAGGCTCTGTACATCAGTCGCCAGGCGTGCAAACGCTGAGGTACGCTAAGAAAGATAGTATTAAGCTTGCGTCTGCGCTGTACTATGCCGATACAGCAGTATCACTGTCGCGTAAACGACTAAAGCTTCTCAACTTTGTAAAACAACATGAGGCTGCTATAATTGCACGGAACGCGCGAGTGGCGGAATGGTAGACGCGTTAGCTTGAGGTGTTAATGTTCGCAAGGACGTGGAGGTTCAAGTCCTCTCTCGCGCACCACATAATTTACCTTAGCTTCATGGCTAAGGTTTTTTATTACCGAAGTTTCTGCACCCAAACGAGCTATTGACATCGGTTGTGATACTACTTATGTCAATAACCTGCGGAACGCCTATCCAAACAGTCTAGCTTCGTGGCAAATGGTCGTACAAATGCTCCATGCTGTAGTGGGTGCGCACCATTCCCTTGAGGTCTTCCATAGTGACGCCAACTTTGACACCGGGGTTCAACGTGCCATATGGGTCGCATATCTTTTTGACCTTGAGAAATAGCTCGTAGGCATCGTGGCCATAGACTTTGTCGAGGTACGGACCGCGCAGGCGGCCATCGTTGTGTTCGCCGGACGTAGAACCGCCAAGTGATAGTACCAGGCTGTAATACTCGTCCATTATTCGAAAGGCCAGTTGCCGGTCACCAATTTGGCTGAGATCAAGGAACGGCTGCATGTGCAGGTTGGCATCACCGGCGTGGCCCCAGAGCGCGACCTGCAAGTGGTTTTTAGCAAATATACTATAGACGCCGTCAACATATTCCTTGAAACGGTTGAGTGGCACGACGCCGTCCTCAATGATGGGTACCGCTTTCTTGGCGCCCACGCTATGCGCGACAACTGCGGCTGACGCATGACGGATCTTCCATAGCTTTTCCTGCTTCAGCGGGTCTGTTTCCTCGATCAGCTTGGCGGCAGTTTGCTCCAGCACCTTACGTACCTGCTTGGATGTCTTTTTGCGGGCTCGATCACTGTTTTCGTCACACTCGACCAGCAAAACGACTTTTGGAAACGGCATTTCGATGACGTCTTTCAATTGATTGGGATTAGCTTGCTGGACAAGTTGCAAGAGATGCTCGTCGACCATTTCTATGGCACTCGGTGCGCTGTCATGGCGCTTTAGTTCCAGTACCGCCGTCTGGGCGGCGTCCATGCTATCAAAACTGGCGACAAATAGCGTTGTGACTGGATTATGCACTTCTGTTTCGAGCGTTACTTCACTGACGATACCAAGTGTACCTTGGCTGCCGACAAATAGTGGCGTCAGGTCAAAGGTGCCGTCGCGGCGCTTGATATCGAGCAGATTGTAGCCAGCGACGTTTTTGGACACAGATAAAATCAAGTCGTCGAGCACTTGCTTGTGCTCCTCAAGTAATCCGTCAAGTGCGCGGTAGATTTCACCTTCGAACGTAGCCAGACCAAGCTTTTTGCTGAGTTCTTTTTTGCTCAAACGGTAAGTTTCGATGACCTCGCCGTTGGCGAGCACGACGCGGAGCGAACGGACATAATCCAGTGTAGCGCCGTATTTGACCGTTTTTTCACCGCTGGAATTATTGGCAACTGCACCACCAATGGTGCAATATTCATAGCTGGCTGGAAACGGCGGCAAAAAGCGGCCGTGAGTATGCAAGGTTTGCTGCAAGCGGCCGTAGTTTATACCCGGCTCTACTACAACAACGCCGGTTTTATTGTCAAATTCAATGATGCGGTTCATGTGAGCTGGCATTGCCATGACAATGCCAGTGCCGAGCGCCGCCCCGCTTTGGTCAGTACCCGAACCGCGGGCTGTAATCGGTATGACACGGCCACGCTCGGCGAGCTGCCAGGTAAAGCGGGCAGTCTTACGTATATCATTTTCATTCTGCGGATACACCACCATCAAGGGTAACAATGTGAAAATACTACCGTCTGTGGCAAAATAGCGCCGGGCATCGGCACTGGTCATAACTTCACCCGTCAAATGATCCTGCAGATAGTGTGCGATTTTACTCATCGGTAGCTTGACCTCTCAATTTGATATCATGCATATCTATAATTTTTATCATACTAACTGTGGTAATAATAGCACGAACAATGGCGTTGCGCTCGTGTTTACATTCTACGCTGTTCCTAGCCGCCATTATAACCATGCCGAGCATTGCACTTTGAATTATAATTCCATATAGTCATAACCAATATAGCCATTTCCATCTGTTCATGAAAAATACGCCCTTACATCAAATTTTACAAAAAGAAATGAGCCGTAAGGAATTTCTCGGTGTCAGTGCTTTGGCGGTCGTCTCTCTCTTTGGCATAGCTGGGTTGCTGCGTGAGTTATCTACATCTGCGGCGACACCTGCAATATCTAACGAACCGGAAAATGGCACTGCCAGCGGTACGAGCAACATATCAGATACTACTGCAAGTGGCAGTACATCTGTAAAATTTGGCACCGGCACGGCTATGTACGCTCAGCCGACCGATAGTACGACTGGCATAGCAACGCTACCCGCCGGGGAACAAGCGGCTATTGCCGCTAACGTTGTTACCGGAACGGTCACCTTGTCGACGGGCGGAACCCCTGGCAATCCGTTTATTTATGAGCTGAAAACGGTTGAACGTATTGTTGTCGCCGCATCGTATGTCCGAATCCGCAAATGCAAAGTTGTCGGCGGCCCGCGCGAATCGCAGACGACGACAGATGTCGGGCTTATCCAGTGCACTTCAGGCTCGCTGGTCGGTATAGAAATTGAGGATTGTACGATAGATCCTGTCCATCCAAATGAATATATATCCGGTATCCGCGGCCACCATGTGACACTTCGGCGTAATCGCATCAAAAACGTCACCGACGGTTTTGATATTGTCGGTGTTCCCACGACGACAGCTTCGGCTGAGGTCTACATGTACGGCAATTATATATCCGACCTGGCAGTCTGGATGCCTGACCGCGCCGGCAACCGGCCAAACGCCCATAATGACTGCATGCAGATTCCCGGCTGGGGCGGCGTGTATTGTTACGGCAACCGCTTCTCCTGCAATGCTTCATCGAAACGTGGCTCCGGCTATGATGGCTATCCGCCGCTGACGGGCACCAACAGCTACGCTCCTAGTGCCATCGGCCAGTGTATCGGCGTCACCCAAAATGTCAGTGCCGCCAACCACCCGATCGTTATCGAAGACAATTGGTTCGCTTATGGTGCCACCTGGCTAATTTGGATTAAGGCCGGCAAAACTAACACGAGTGGCGTCGCACATTCAATTAAACGCAACGTAGGAAACTATCCAACGCTTCATCCGGCCGGTGGCACCTCTCGTCCATTTGTGATTGATCCGTCTATCAGCGTACCGGGCATTCCGACTATTACGAATACCCTGGATACGTCAGCCGCCGAGGGCGGCTCAGCAAATGTATATACCGATAATAGTTATGCTCGCTTTTATCGATCGAGCTCATAACATACAGCCATAGCTGTTTCGTCGTTTTTTGATAACAAGCTAAAGCCTATTTTGAGAGAGTCCCTATTTATTATGTGGCGAGAAACTACGTATTGAGTTTGCGATATGCCATGCCTTTACCGCACGTCGCGCGGTAATTTGGGCCGCATCTTTTTTGTATGGGTTAATACCGGTTAGCAAAATTTTACTTATAAGTTTTGCGTATGGAATGCTGTCCGTCTCGGGTTCTCCATCTTCAGGAACAATGATGCCTAAATAATCTCTACGCAGCGTTTTCGGGGCAATAACATCAATCATACGCTCTAGGTGCGCAAGCTGGGCAACAATTGCCACAGGTCGAGCGTCATTCGGACCAAAATATCCACCGTCTTCGCTGAATGTAAAGTTTGTAACCGTATCAATTGAACGGCGCTCAACAGCGATACGCGCAGGATTTACTTTTTGGGAAAGCAATACCTGTTTTATAGAATCAGCTTCAGGCACACCTACGTATACTTCATCAGGAGTATCTTCGGGAGACCAGGCTACGCCTTTGTTTTCTGCAGGAGTTTTATATCCAGTACAAACTAAGTAACCCATTTTACGCTCAAGCTTGTGATCATTATAAAACTCAGCACTATGTTTTGCTCTTGCAATACTATGCTCAGAAAGCCCGTTACCGCTTTCGTCTCTGCCTCGGCCTGGAATTATGACATGTGCTATTTCGTCAATGCTGAGTCCAGGAGTTCCTGGCATGATGTCGTAGGTATTCATTTGTATTGTTGAAAGTAATTAAAATATTGTGTATGCATCAAACTATAAAGTCATGGACGAACATTATTTAAGACACTGACTGATGACGCTTTAGATTGGCAACATTATTGAGGTCACTTATAATCCGACGATTATCTCTGTACTGAGATAGATGCGTTACGACAATGTAATATATAACTTGTCCGCAAACAACGAAAAAGCTTTTCCTATCAGAAAGGATCTTTTTCGAACTATGGATTACTTGCAAAACTTATCTGGTGCGGATGAGAGGACTTGAACCTCCACGCCTTGCGGCACTAGTACCTGAAACTAGCGTGTATACCATTTCACCACATCCGCAGGATTCGGCTAAAGTACAGGGGTAATTGTACTGTACAACTATGTCTGAAGCAAGCAGGCTTACTGCGGTCGCTGATTAGTCTGTTCAATCTCGCGGATTTGCCAGTTATTCACGTTGTTGTATCTGTCGGTATTAGTGTTCAAGACATGCCGTTCCATGCCGTAGACGATACCGTGCGTCAGATACTCATAATGCGGCTGGTACAAGCCGAGCGCTGGAACATCCTGCTGCCAGGCCTGCAGGAATGGTTTATACTTTACGACCCGCAAATCCGGCTCAATACGAGTACGGCCAGCCTCGAGTGAGACATCAGCAGTTTTGGATTTGAATTCTGAAAAATTAAGTCCGCTCGAGCGAACGTCGGTTTGTGAGCCGTGCCAATATACAAAAACGTCTGGATCAACGCCGACAGATATTCCGTACAGTAAGGCATCGTAGTCACGACTAGAAATTGAACGCTGCAGATCCTCGCTGCTTTGCAGGCGAACGATTGGCGCAACGCCTATAGTGCTCCAGGCTTTGACGAGTTGACCAGTTACCATTCGGCTTTCGGCCGTGTCTTGCCCGTAGAGCGAAAAACGCAGTGGAACACCGGCTTTACTGCGCACGCCGTCCTCACCAAGCTTCCAACCGGCAGCATCGAGTCCGGCCGTTGCAGCAGCGACGTCGAAGACTGGCTGTACCTGCGTGTTGTCATAGCCTAGCTGCCCCAGCAGGAACGGGCCGCGTACCGGGTGTGTCGGGTAACTCAAGCTGTCTATAATCGCCTGGACGTCTACTGATTGTACTAAGGCTTTCCGGACGGCAACATCAGCCAGCACTGGATTGCTATGCTTAAAGAACACCATGTTTGCCGCCGACAACATAAAGCTGTTCGAGTTGATACCGTCTTGCTCCACGAGATCTTTCGGCGGATCCATGATACTGGCAGCTGTTAATTCCTGATTTTTGAAGCCTTCACGCAGCTGTTCAGCGTCATGAAAAGCATGGACGACGAAACTTGCCAGTTTGGGCGCACCGCCATGGTAGCCCTGGAATGGCTGCAGCGCGATTTTGGATTGGCGGGTTTCCGGTGATTCACCAGTTACTTCAATATTTTGCCAGGCAAACGGACCAGCACCAACCGGCCTTTCCGTGTTGAAGCTGACTGATCGCATTTCGGACGGCGCAACGTCCTTCAGCAGATGCTTTGGAATAATACCGTTCGTCATGTTATACGGAAATGAGCCGAGTACGCTCGGGAGTGTAAAGCTAACCGTGAGCGGATCGACAACAGCGATAGTAATTCCCTGCCAGCCGCGGTTTAGAACAGAGAGGGCGTCGGGATTTTGTATCATGCCGTACGTAAAGACCACATCTTCGGCGGTCAGCGGTGCACCGTCATGCCAGGTCAGTCCGGGCTTAAGGGTCACCGTATAGGTCTTGCCGCCTGGGTCAACCGTGTAGCCGGCTGCCAGATCGCCGATGAGATTGTTATCGTCGTCGTATTTAAATAATCCGGCAAATATAAGTTTTGATACCGATTCGTCAACCTGGTTGGTGGCATAGAGCGGGTTGGCATTGGTGAAGTCACCTAGTATTCCTTCAGTAAAAATTCCACCAGTTGTCGGCTGTAAAGTTTGAAAATAACCATCAAGTGCCCGTATCTGCCCGACAAGTGCGGCACAGAGCAAGGCTACAAGCACCAGCCAGCCAGCGACAAATCTGCGCACTGCAACTAAGCGGTCAAGCCGTTTGAAGAAGAAGCGCTCTGAAGCATGCTCAGCACGGGCACTGAGGCTTTCCACCTGAGTGCGCCGTTTGCGGAACTTGCGCCGAAAGAAAATCTTGGAATCGTGTAGCATAGTGTATTTTACGCAAGGATACTAAATAGCAGTGACAATGTGAACAGTAGTCCGGTAATGACCGTTAACTGGAAAATTGTCTTGTCGGTGCCGCGCCGCGTCGTATTTACTTCAGCCGATCCACCGATACCGGCACCAAGGCTAGCACCGCGTGTTTGCACTAGGATTAAGATTGTCATAAGTACCGTTGAACCGATTGTTACGTAATTCCAAATAGTCATTCTATCCCCTTATTTTCTTTCTTCTAGAATTGCTGTTACTAGATAGTTTACAAGCCCGATTATCATCCCGGCAAGTATTGCAGCCCAAAAATTAGTTATTTCGAGCGGCGCATACAGTTTACTGACCAGAAATACCATCAAACCGTTGACGACAATCATGAATAATCCAAGTGTTAAAAGGATAGCAGGAAGCGACAATATCACCACGATTGGCTTAATGATGACATTGACAATCGCCAGAAGTAATCCAGCGATAATAATCACGAAGACGCGGTCTTGGTAATCAATACTATTGCTCAGCAAGCCTGCGGCGATCCAGAGGCCCAGACTTGATACCAGCCAGCGGATCAAAAATCGGTAAAATGGCCGTTTCATTACTGTTTATTGTAGCATGCAGGACATGCATTCAGATATCAGATTACATAAGCGTTTTAGGTAATCGGGCACTCAGGACCGTGGCACCGTCCGCTGTAATCAGAACGTCGTCTTCCAAACGCACGCCGATTCCTTCGGCTGGGATATATATACCGGGCTCATTGGTCAGGACCATGCCCGGTTCGAGCGGCTTGGTGTAATCACCGACATCATGGACGTCTAGGCCCAGGAAATGCGACGTGGAGTGTGGAAAATAGGTACGGATTGATTCGCGGTCTACCGTTTTGATAAGCTGCAGTTTTTGTAGAGTCTGCCCCATATACTTTTCAACGGCTGCTTCATACTCCTTGAGTAGGGTACCGGGCTTGAGCAACGTTAGAGCGTATGTCTGGACGTCTAGCACGGCCGCAAACACTTCTTGCTGACGCGCCGTGGGGGTACCGTAGACTTTGGTGCGGGTTATATCTGCAGCATAGTGACTGACTTCGGCGCCGACGTCCAGTATAACCAGCGAATTAGCCTGCAGAGCGCCGTTATTTGCGACGTTATGCAGCGTGCAAGCCCGCTTACCCCCGGCGATAATCGGCGCAAATGCATGGCCACTAGCTCCGCGGAACCGGAATTCTCGTCCAAGATCGGCTTCGATTTCATATTCGTTGTGGTAGCCGCCGAAACGGGCTGGTTCCGTCAACAGCAATAAACTATCGATGGTCGTATCAATAGCGGACTGTAAAGCCTCTAGCTCGGCGGGCTGTTTGATGCTACGCAGTGTTGCCAGTTCGGCGCGGATATCAATAAAATTAATGTCTTTGACATGCTGGCGCAGCCGGTCAGCCAGGCCGAGGCGTGCTGGATTGGTGTACATACCGTATTGCTCAATGTATGCGGCTGGCGCTACCGGAGTTGCCACTGACTTTGACTTCGTGACATCAGCTGCCAGCTTCGACCAGCCAGTGTCAGCATCAAGCACCGTCTTAATACCCGAAATCCGCGTTAGCTCAGCCGCATCGACGGCTCCATCAAAGGCTTCCCGGCTGGCGCTGCGTCCGGGTACAATTAAATATTCCTGGCCGTCATGCATGACGAGCATAAGATCAGGCTCGGAAATGCCCGTCAAATACCAGAAGCTACTATCCTGCTGAAACGGAAATGTATTGTCGGCATTCCGCTGCAACAAACCATTAGCCGTTACGACGATTGGAACAGCATTCTGAACTGCATCACGCAGACGCTGCCGGTTACCGGCAAAAAATTCTGCTGTAAATAATAGATTAGTGTTCATAGTCATTAATTTTCAAGTATATCAAAAAGCCAGCGGTTATGACTGGGCTGACTTTATCGGCAGCAAATACTTACGGAGCTCGGCTGCCCTTTTATCGCCGAGACAGACAGCGAGTTCGGTCGGAGAGGCCTCGGCAATGCCCTTCATACTGCCGAATGTTTTAAGCAGTTTTTTGCGGGTGGCTGGCCCGAAGCCTGGTATATCGTCCAGCATGCTAGCTGTCTGACGCTTTGACTTAAGCACGCTGTGATAGCTGACTGCAAAGCGGTGCGACTCATCGCGGATACGCTGCAGCAATTTTACGAGGTTTGTATTGTGCGGCAGATTAACGAGCGTGAAATCCTCGCTGACGGTACTAAAACCGCCGAGTTTATGCAGATACTCCGTGCTAAGCGTGACATTACTGAAATTATGCTTGATGACAATCTGCTCTTCACGCTTGGCGAGGCCAATCATCGGAATGTCTTGGCAGCTTGGGATAGCTGTCACAGCGCCGTTATCGTCAACTGGACCAGCTTTGCAGGCTTCGTCACGGGCGCGGGTGGCTGCATCGAGCTGCCCTTTGCCTCCATCGACCAGTATCAAGCTCGGCTTGCCCCAGGCTTTCAGATTTTTCTCTGATAGTCTGCGGCTGAGCGTCTCGTGCATGTTAGCAAAATCATTGTTATGGTCCTTTTTGGTTTTGAATTTGCGATACTCTGCTTTGTCACTGGCACCATTTGTGAATACAACCATGCTGGCGACAACATCCGTACCGGACATATGAGAGATATCGTAACCTTCGATGCGCTGCGGAAACCGCGCCAGCCCGAGGAGCTCGACCAGTTCGTTGAGCGCGTGGTCTTTGCTGATATCCATAAACTCTTTATCACTGAAAATGACCTGCTTGTTGAGGTTTTGCAACGCCGTCAGCCGGTTGCGAAGCTGCGCTGCCTGCTCAAAATCCTGTGCTTTGGCAGCTGTCTTCATATCCTTTTCGAGTTCACGGATGATTGTAACCCGTTTGCCTTCGATATAGGCCATCAGCCGACGCAGATTTGCCCGGTAATCCTCCAGCGTTGTCCGGCCTTCCTCGAGGCCGGGATCCAGTCCAAGGTGATACTGCAGCGTGGCCCGTTTTTGACCAGTCGATTGCTTGGTGGCATAGGGGAAAATGCGGCGCAGCAGCTTGAGCGCGACGCGGACACTGGATAGCGATGGATATGGCCCAAAGTAACGGGCACCGTCATCGAGCGGCCGGCGGGTGGTACTTACCGTTGGATAGCTAGCATCATAATCAATCCTGATGTAGGCCATGGCTTTGTCGTCGCGCAGCAAGATGTTGTACTTCGGCATATAGCGCCGAATCATTTCTGCTTCGAGAAACAAGGCTTCAATTTCGGATTCCACGACCATCCAGTCGGTATCAGCTATTTCACTCACTAATACATCTGTTTTGACATCACGGAGGCGCGACTTCTGGAAATACTGACGGACGCGGTTACGCAGGACGGCGGCTTTTCCGATATAAATAATACTTCCGCTGGCGTCTTTGTGGAAGTAGACGCCCGGCTGTTTGGGAAGATCCTGCAGTTTCGTTTCAAGCGCCGATGATATTTGTATGTGCATAGCATAATCTATTATATATCGGTTACGCCTGCTTTCTATTCCAAATTATGCCGACGAGGGTTTAAGCCCATTCATATCTGCCAACTAACGGTTACGAATTCGGTATGTTGCACCGGCTGTGGTACTGATGACGTTCTGGCCGTCTGCCGCACTCACGAGCAGCGTTGAGTTCAGATCGTAACTCAGGCTTGCTGTGCCGCTGGCACCTGGCAATACCTTGAAATTGACAGTTGCAACTAGTTGCTCGCCGGTCACACCAGCGGCTGAACCAGTTGCAATACTTCGTGCGATGCGGATCAGACCAGGCGTTGATGTATCGGTTGATGCGACAACTGGAAACGCCGTACTCTCCCCGATACTCATAAATTCAAGTTGGCCCGCAGGATAGACGAGCGCAATCTGTGCGACATTAACTGGGACTGTACCGCTATTTGCATAGATAGCAGCTGACACATTGGAACCTGGTGTAATTGTCGTCGATGCTGGTTTGATAAGTAATGTTTGAACTGTAGCAGTCGGCTTGGCGCGTGCGGCCTGGCTACTATTCTGATAGTTGACACCTGCAGCCCCAACAATCAATACCGCCACAATTGCCAGTCCGGCTGACATTAGCCTGAAACGCTGATTGGTTGCAATCTTTTTATTCGATTTTTTGGACTTTTTCATATTATTTCCTTATATTATGGGCGACTAGCGTAGCTGCATTGACCCGGTTGATTGTCCGAGGATATTTTGATTATCGGTACTTCGCACCAAATATGATTCTCCCCAATCAACCGTCAACTCAGACACCAGATCAACTTCCTTAAGCGCCTTAAATGTAAAAGTTACCACTTGATTTTCACCTGTTACAGACGCGGCGTTTGCTTCGACAGAACGAGCAAACCGGACTAACCCTGGCGTTGTTGTGTCAGTTGCAGCTTCTTGAGGAAAGGCAGTTGCCGTTTTGACGTCGACGATCTTGAGTTTATCAGATGGATAACGGACAACTCCTTGGACTGCATTAACAGGTTGGGTTTGACTATTTGCATACAGGCTTATGGTAACCATATTGTCTGGCTTTGTTTGAGCATGCACCAGCGGCTTCAGTGATAATGAAGCCTGCGTATCTTTTTGCAGATTTTTTTGCTGACTGGCGGCATTCTGCAAAGATGCCGGCTTATCATAGTCTGCCAGGCCTAGTGAAATAGACACCAGCATAGCAGCGGCAAGTACAGCCCCCGCCGTAAATACCGACCGCTCTTTCTGGGTTGCGGCCTTCGACTTCGTTGACCGCGACCTACTCCAGACACTACTCATGCTCTTACTTGATACTTTACTTGCTTTTGCAACACGAGCTGATTTGGCTGGTGATTTTGTTGGCTTGCTCGGCATGGCTTGAATCCTTGTTATGCTTTGTTTGTATTCTATCACGGAAGCATACCGTTTATGGTGTACTCTAAAACTATTTTACAGTAACAGCAGTTTCGCAGGCTGGACAGCTGGTTCGGGCCATGCATGCGGTGCAAACGACAATCAGTTCATTGCACTGCTTGATCGCACAATTCGTGTAGCGGCTGGTTTTATCACCGCAGTGCACGCATACACCGATGTCTGTAGCCTTGTCAGAGAATTTAACGCCCATACGTCCGTCAAAGACATACAATGAGCCCTCCCATAGACCGTCATCAGCGTATTGCTGACCGTATGTCACGATACCACCGTCCAGCTGATAGACCTCTTTAAACCCACGTGTTTTCATTAAACTGCTAAGAATCTCGCAGCGGATACCGCCAGTACAGTAGGTCACGACGGGCTTATCTTTAATGTCATTGTACTTGTCACCTGCCAGATCAGTCAAAAAATCTTTCGTGGTCCGGGCATCAGGAACAACCGCGTTTTTGAACTTACCCACTTTAGCTTCATAGGCGTTACGGCCGTCAAAAAAGATAACATCCTCGCCGCGTTCTTTAACTAATTTATGCACGTCAGCTGGCTTGAGATGTTTGCCGCCGCCGACAACGCCGTGATTATCAACCTGCAACTCGTCGGCCGCTCCAAACGTTACGATCTCGTCGCGCACTTTGACAGAAAGCTTCGGGAAATCATCCCGCCCACCATCACCCCATTTGAACTGAGTGCCTTTGAAGGCATCGTAGGCCTTGGTTTCTTTGATGTATGTTTTGACATCGTCGATTTCACCGCCAAGCGTCCCATTGATACCATGTTTGGATATGATGATGCGGCCGCGCAGCTCCAAACGCTCACAGAGAGCTTTTTGCCACAGCCGAACTGCCGCAGGGTCAGTAACTGGTGCGAATTTGTAATAAAGAATAATTTTTTGCATGTGTCCAGTATACCTGATTGGGGCCAGTTTTGTCTTGATGCGGAGTATGTCAGTACAGGCACGCCTGAATCTAAAAATCTCTCCATGAGCCTCGTCAACCTGTCCGCCCCTAAAATTTTTCATCTTAAGGATGAAATAATTTTGGGTCTGCCCCGCAGATCGCCACGATAGGGTAAAGGTTTTTAGATTCAGGTAGGTACAAATAGTCTGCGCAGCTACTACGCAGTCAGTCCCAGCAGCACCGCAACCGTCAAGCTGACAAGGACGACCGTCACGGTTATGGTGGCGATTTGCTTGTCGCGAATCGCTTTGAGTGTCGCCGCGTCCGGCTGTGGACGCGGACCGCTGTACGTGCTGGACGCGGACTGATCATCAGTCGCCAGCCGATGATCATTTGCGTCATTGTGTCCGTTAATACTGTCAGAACTAGTTGCCATTATGCCGCCGGCTACTAGAGAAGCGGCTTGTCCGCCGGTCGATTGCCGCATGCGCGGGTCGCGTTCGTATTTTAATTCTTTTTCCCGTATTTCTCGGCTGACAGCGGCACTGACGTCCCGCCCTTCCAAAAATTCGCCGACCACCCGGCGAACGGCTCGCTCGTCAAGACTGCCGAGTTGCATCATTTCTTTGAGGCTGAGACCTTGGACGCTGATTTTTTCAGCTGCCCCGACCAGTTCTTCGCGGCTGAATTCTTCGGCAGTTTTATGGAATGGCACAACAGGAGAGCGCTCAGCTTTGTCAGCGATATTTGCAGCGGCGGCGGCAAGTGGCACTTCTACCAGTAAACGGCCGACGTTTTCGGATCTCGCAAACTCAGCTGGTGACTGGTTCGACTGCAGTTCGGCCTTGAATGCGGATGCTGCCGTAGCCGGTTGCCGGGCGTAAAGCTCGCCCGCTATACCGGCACCAATTCCGGCGAATACCGCCGCTTCCGCAGTCGGCTGTTCAGCATGAGGTACAACAATGTTTTTGCCAGTCGCTTTCGGTACCGGCTGCAGTAAATCTTTGACAAAACGCTGGCGTTCCGGGACGCCGGTGATAGCCTGCACTTTTTCACGGGCCAGGGCTTTAATCTGACTTTCTTTATGAACAATGGTTGCTTGCAGATTTTGAAGCTGCCGTTCCAAACCGCGCTTAACGGGAGCTGATTGCCTTTCAGCAGTAGCCTGACCGATCTTTTTGCCGCGGCGGCGGCCAATGAAGTATCCGACCAGTCCGCCTGCCAGCAAGCCTTGGCCTGCCGCCGCACGTGCCTCCCGCGCTGCCTCTCCTAGCGAAACAGCATTTGCAGCTAGTTCTGTATTTCGTGCCGAAAAGCTGCCTGGCCTCCCACCTGAATAATCAGGAGATGACGGGCCACTGTTGCCATACAACGGCGGTATCGGTGGCGCAGCCGCGGATGCCGCAAATACCATGCGGTCCTCAGTGGCTCTATCTGGCAACGGGGGCAGCGCTTCGGCCAGACTGCGCTGCGGGCCCATACCACCGAGCGTGTCGGTGTTTGGCGGTAAGGCAGCGCCCTGGGGGTCGGTATCGACAATTTCTGCTGGCTCGATTGAAAGATTTTCAATGCGTTCGACAGCTGCTTGACTAGCCTGTTCGATGGCCTGCGCCGCTGTCTGCGGATTATCATCAGCTAGGCGTTCCTGCATACTGCGCAGCAGCGCCACATCAGCTGCTGTTTCAGCGGCGATGGGACTGGCTGACATATCCAGTGGCAGATCATGTAGCTCGCCGTCTGCCGCGTGTAATTGGATTTCCGCAAAGTCATGGGCAGCGCGTTTAAGCTCTCTATTGTCAGCTGGGCTGAGTTCGGCGGAAGTGGTCTCTGACCTTTCCGCATTGTCTGAGGCAGAGAGAGCTGCTGCTTCTTTGCCCGCGCTGGTTAATCCGCTGGCAGTATCCTCAGGCTTCGGTATACCGAACAACGGTATGTCCGCGGAGTCGCTTTTGTTCTCAGGCGCACTGATAATTTTCTGCCAGTACGACTCTTTTTTGCTGCTGCGCAGTTTGCGCTGCTCGGCTTGCTCGCGCTTCACCGAATCGCTAGTTGCTATCTCAGCCAGCGCGGCCGCCGACGTTGATTTCTTCTTCTTTTCTTTGCTTTTAGAGTCATCATCTTTTTGTGATTCTGATGATGGCTTTGGTGAGGATGATTCCGGTGATGAAAATGTGCCGAATTCCATGGCTATAGTACAGTGTAAGCGAAATAACCACTATTTGACAACTTGCTTCTGTGCGTTCTTGTATTTATAACGGCAAACGTATAAGATAAGAGCTATTATTTAGCAATCAATCCGGAGTCGGCGACATGTTCCAGTCAATTCAGTCATACAGTATTTGCGCCGTTCGCGTCTCTTCTGACGTCGTACACCTCGCACGCGCCGCGCATGTCCTCCGTATGGATAATCGAATTGCTCGACTCCCGTTATTGCATTCGATATCGTAACAAACATTCCGTCCTCCGCTATACCTCTTCGACATTTACAAAGTAACTGCTAGTCTGTACTGCCGCACGGCGTCAACTAGCCAACATAAGGCCCCATTTTAAGCACCATGAGCACCAAAACAATTCCTAAAATTCCAGACTCTGAAAACACGACCCGCCAGGCAATCCGGCTCTTTTTGAGCCATGCCTTACGCTACAAGCGTTTTCTAATACCTTTGCTGATATCTATCCCTCTTACTATACTGATCATGGAATTTTTGCAACCATATATACTATCGCTGGTTTTCCAAAAGATCAGCCAAAAACAGTACGATACCAATAATCTATGGCAGAGCTTTTATCCGTATATCGGTGCCTACGCCCTGGCGACTATCCTCAGCAGCATAGCTGGCTGGCGGCTTAATGTCTGGCTGATCTGGCAGCTCGAGCTCCGGGTTGTCCGCGACCTGTCACAGCGCAGCTTTGATCATTTAGTTGATCTGAGCGCCGATTTTCACAGCAACCGCTTTGCTGGTTCTTTGGTGTCGCAGTCTCAGAAGCTGACCGGGTCGTACATCAGGTTTATTGATTCGACGGTGTTTAATCTCATTCCTCTGATTGTTTCTATGATTGCTACGGTGGTCATCCTGGCGCCGCGGGTACCGCTCTATGCGCTCAGCCTGCTCGGGTTTTCAATTATATATGTGATCGGTACAATTTACTTTTCAAAATCTGTCCGCCGCGCTAATATCAACGAATCTGAAGCCCAAAGCCGCCAAACTGGGTATTTGTCTGACAGCATATCTAATCTGATGGTTGTCAAAAGTTTTGCCGCATCGGGCTACGAAAAGCAACGGTTTTGGGACGTCACTGGCGAGACGCAGGCAGCCGGCTTCCGCAGTATGCGGGCCACGACAGTGCGCGAAACGTACTCGAGCATCATCACCTCAAGCATTGGTATATCAGCGCTTGTCATTGCCGTCGTTGGAGCTGGCGCCTTCCAATCGGATATTGCAACGCTCTTTTTGATCGTGAATTACACTGCGTCTGTCGGCCAACGCCTGTGGGACTTCCAAAACGTGCTACGGCAATACAACCGAGCCTTTGGTGATGCCAGTGACATGGTGAAGATTCTGCAGATTGAGCCGACTATCAAGGATCCGGTTAATCCGGAACCAGCCCGAATCATCCGCGGTGATCTAAAATTTCAAGATGTTACATTTACACACGGTGAAAACAAAGACCCGCTGTTTGATAAGCTCAACCTGCACGTCAAAGCCGGTGAAAAAATCGGACTTGTCGGCCCAAGTGGCGGCGGCAAAACATCACTCACCCGGCTTCTGCTAAGATTCAGCGATATTGATAGCGGCGCAATTATCATAGACGGCCACGATATTCGTAACATTACGCAATCGGATCTACACCGGCATATTGCCTATGTTCCACAGGAGCCGCTGCTATTCCACCGCAGCCTGTCGGAAAACATCGGCTATGGACAGCCGGATGCCTCGCAGCGTGAGATTGAAGCAATTGCTAAGGCAGCAAACGCCCATGAGTTTATACATCGGCTTGATAAGGGCTATGCCACACTGGTCGGCGAGCGCGGTGTCAAACTGTCCGGTGGTCAGCGGCAGCGCGTGGCCATCGCCAGGGCAATGCTCAAGAATGCCCCGATACTTGTTCTCGACGAAGCCACCAGCGCACTGGACAGCGAAAGTGAAGTCTTGATCCAGGATGCGCTATGGAAACTCATGGAAGGCCGCACGGCAATCGTCATCGCTCATCGTCTGAGCACAATCCAGCACATGGACCGCATCGTGGTACTCGACCGCGGCACAATCGTCGAACAAGGCAGCCACCGGGAACTCATTCGTGCTGGCGGCACCTATGCCAAACTCTGGAGCCACCAAACCGGCGGCTTTATTGAAGACTAGCTAGCGGTTGTTAAACTGCCGGCGGGCATTAGCTTGCCGCGGGCAGGTCATGGGCTATATATAAAAGACGGCTGAGTAAGCCGTCTTTTTATTGAACTTAGGTATTGTCCGCAATCGACAACGCGGTGCCTAGTGCTTTTCCGGGTTGTGTCCCTGAGTCTTGTCTTCAAATTCTTTTTTACCGCCTGGACGAATTTCGTCAGCACCGGATGTCTGATCATCGGTTTCGGCTGAACCATGCTCAGAGTCAACTGCGGCAGCTTCGTCGCCGGTTGCTTCTTCGGCGTCACCACCAGCAGCATCATTAGCCGCTGCAACAACTGTCGGGTCGTTAACGGTCACAATAACTTGCGCTGGATCAGTCATAATCTCGACGCCGGCTGGCGCAACCAGATCACCAACTGTAACGTGGTCACCGACTTCGACCAGCTTTTCAGCATCGTATTCCAGAACATCAGGCAGTTTGGATGATATCGCCTGGACAGTTACAACCGTCAAGTGCGGTAGTACCAGCAAGCCGCTGCGTTCTGCCGGTGATGATTCGTTGCCTTCTGCGAAGACAGCGAGCAGTGGAACTTCTGTTTCTACCTTTTCAGTTGCCGATACGGCGTTGAAGACAACATGTGTCAAAGCCTGTTTGCGCGGCTCGAATTCGATGGTTTTGATCATAGCAGTGTAATTCTTGCCGGCTGCACTGAGTTGGATTGGGTGGTGCTTGCCGGCTTGTTTGTAGGCCTTAGTTATAACACGGACATCGCCCTGAACTAGTACAGAATCTTTGCCGTGGTCATGGACGACTGCAGGAACGATGCCAGCTTTGCGCAGGTGCTTGACGGCTTTGCCTTCGACAGTACGCGCTTCGAGGGTTAATGCAATTTTATCTTGTGACATGTCAGTTCCTTTTCAAACTACTCTCAGTCGTTGCAGAGTACGGTTATTTATACGTGTAATCATTCTATTTTAACAGATTCGGGCTACATTTCCACCCCTATTCCTGTATCTGTTCGTCAAGCTGCTTATGCAGTTGGACTTATTGTCGTCAGTACGGTACCCTGATTACATATGTTTGGCGAAGGCTTAACCGAATTCATTATTACCAGCGGATTGCTGGTCATTGCCGCAACCGTGTTTATCGAGTGCGCCTTTATATTTGGTTTCTTCCTACCTGGCGATAGTCTTCTGTTTCTAGCTGGTTTCATTGCCGGTGAGGGCGAGAACAATATTTTCCTGACGATGCTGGCAATCTTCATCGCAGCAGTCGTTGGTAATGTCGTTGGATATCGTATCGGCGAACGCACTGGCCCCAAACTGTTCCGCAAAGAAGAGGGTATATTTTTTCAGAAGAAATATATTTTGCAGGCACAGCAGTTCTACGCGAAGCACGGTGGCAAGACACTTATCCTAGCACGCTTTGTCCCTGTTATGCGCACCTTCGCACCACTGGTGGCTGGCATCGGTAACATGCCCTTCGGCCGCTTTTTCTTGTACAGCACGGTTGGCGCAGCATTATGGGCAGTATCCATACCGCTAGTCGGGTTTTATGCCTACCGAATCCTTGGGGAAGCCATAGATATTGAAAAATATGTTATCCCAGTTGTCTTTGCCATCATGCTACTTTCTATCGGTGGCAGTCTACTTCACGCTGTCCGCGAAGGCGTAAAGAATAAAAAACGTAAAAAAGTCGACGCCAGCGAGCTCGAAGCCAGCCAGGCAGCGGCCGATGAGCAAATCGACTAGCAATCTGACTACCCACTCCACACAAAGTTTATAGTTTGTATTTTATAACAATAAACTATACATTACTTTATAACATCTTACGTGCGACTCCATGAAACCTGATTTTAGTTCATTATCAAGTGGTATATACACACCTACAGGCGCCAGCTTATTCGTGATAGCGTCATGCAGTACGCCCACGCATACCGAAGATTACAGTACCGCGGTGACTGCACCATTTAAACTTATATAAAGTAAAGTTGCGGATACTGTTATTTGATGCTATAAATATTACACAAACATAATTACGAGTTAGGAATATGTCGTGAAAAAACGTTTTGAACGAACCGGTGCAATTGTTGCCTTGACAAGTCCTTTACTTGGCATAAGCGCCTGTAGTGCGTTAACATCTGAATCACCAGATCCGCAAGTAACTGCTACAGCAACAATAACACCACCTGAGACGTCTAAGTCTGATCTTCCACGAACCACAGAATCGGGGCAAGCCCTTCACGACACTAGACACGTGGATTACGGAATTGAAACACAATGGACTTTGAGTGCGAAACACATCGGTAAAATCGTACATACTCATGGCTCATTTAATCCAGGAAAAGTTACAACTTATGAGGACATTGCCTGTATCGAAGAGGGCGGCATAGCCGCTACTGTAAAAACAAATAAGGACACTGAACCTTTGTCATTCGAGTTTGGAAATAAAAATGATACTCATTCTTATTATTCTCAAGTTTCTGATTTTTGTGAAAATGGAGTTTTACAGCCGTTAAACATCGACACGCTCACAGATTTTCGGCAGGTTTTAGATCAAGCCGAGTCATATGCTCATAGCGATGAAGCCGTAAACCAATAGAAACTGGCTATTTCTTCAGCATGCGCTTCAGGAACTGGCCGGTGTGACTATCGGTTACTTTAGCAACCTGCTCCGGCGTGCCTTCAGCCATGACACGGCCGCCTCCCGAGCCGCCTTCCGGTCCCATATCTATCAGCCAGTCGGCGTTCTTAATGACGTCAAGGTTATGTTCGATAATAACCATGCTGTTACCGCTATCGACAAGGGCGTGCAGCATATGCAGCAGTTTGTCGACATCGGCCATATGCAGCCCTGTGGTTGGTTCATCAAGAATGTAGAGCGTCTTTCCGGTCGGGCGCCGGGATAGTTCTGTCGACAGTTTGATACGCTGTGCCTCACCTCCGGACAAAGTTGTC
Organism: Candidatus Saccharimonadales bacterium; assembly: GCA_036388415.1. Taxonomy (NCBI): domain Bacteria; phylum Candidatus Saccharimonadota; class Candidatus Saccharimonadia; order Saccharimonadales (SeqCode); species Saccharimonadales bacterium (SeqCode). Next base: position 512,492 of record DASVRW010000002.1, read on the forward strand.
GCCGACTGACCAAGCCCGATATATCCAAGCCCGACGTCAACCAGCGTCTGAAGCTTACGGGAAATCGACGGGATGTTTTCGAAGAATTGTAACGCCTGCTCGCAGGTCATCTCCAGGATGTCGCTAATTGTTTTACCCTTGAAATGGATCTCAAGCGCTTCGCGGTTATAGCGTTTGCCATGACAGACTTCGCAAGGCACATAGACATCGGGTAGAAAATGCATTTCAATTTTGATGATACCGTCGCCCGAACAGTGTTCGCAGCGACCACCTTTGACATTAAAGCTAAACCGGCCGGCGGCATAGCCGCGCAGTTTTGCTTCGGGCGTTTGCGCAAACAGCTCACGAATCGGTGTAAAGAGGCCGGTGTATGTTGCCGGGTTGGAACGTGGCGTCCGTCCGATCGGCGACTGATCGATGATGATCGCCTTGTCGAGCAGCTTGATACCTTCAATATCATCATGACGACCAGGCACTGTGTTGGCGCGGTGCAGCCGAGCCAACAGTTCTTTGGCGAGGATATCATTAATCAGGCTTGATTTACCAGAACCGGACACGCCACTGACAACCACCATCTTGCCGAGTGGTATCGTCACGTCGACATTCTGCAAGTTGTTTTCCCGGGCATTTTTGATCACCAGCCGCAGGCCATTGCCTGCCCGGCGCTTCTTCGGCGTGGCTATTTCCTTTTTGCCTGACAGATACTGCCCAGTAATGCTCTTGGCGTTTTTCATAACTTCGGCCGGCGTACCAGCCGCAACAACATGGCCACCATGAATACCGGCACCAGGCCCAATATCAAGTAAGTAATCTGCCGTACGGATTGTATCTTCATCGTGCTCCACGACGATCACCGTATTGCCAAGATCGCGCAGATGATGCAGCGTCTTGATCAGGCGGTCATTATCACGCTGGTGCAGTCCAATACTCGGTTCATCAAGCACATAGAGTACGCCCTGTAGTCCGGAGCCAATCTGCGTTGCCAGGCGGATGCGCTGCGCCTCACCGCCGGATAACGTCGTCGCACTACGAAGCAACGTAAGGTAGTTTAGGCCAACATCCTTTAAGAATTTCAATCGGGCGTGTATTTCTTTGAGAATTTGTTCTGCAATATGGCGCTCAGCGTCACTCAGGCTAACTTCATCAAACCAGCCCAGGGCATCATCGATTGACAGTGTACAAATATCCATAATCGAGCGGCCATGAATTGTAACAGCCAATACTTCAGGACGCAGACGCATGCCCTTGCATTTGTAACATGGGCGTTCTTGCATGAAACGCTCAATGTCACGACGAATAAAGTCGCTGTCTGTTTCCTTGTGCCGGCGTTCGAGATTTGGCACAACGCCTTCGTACGTCGTATTGAATGACCGGCCAGCGCCCAAGCGGACTTTGTAGGTTTCAGTGCCAGTACCATACAGAATTTTTTCGAGATTTTCCTTGCTGAGTTCGCCTGTTGGCACGTGCAGACTAAAGCCGTAGCGTTCAGCAACTGCCTGCAGCTTTTTCATATACCAGTTATCGACGTTGATGCGGTTGTAGGGCCGGATGGCGCCTTCGGCAATCGTCAGTTTGCCATTCGGCAAGACGAGTTCCGGATCAACTTCCATGCGCGAGCCAAGCCCAGTGCAGACCGGGCAAGCACCGTGCGGTGAGTTAAAACTGAACGTCCGCGGTTCGAGCTCTGGTATGTGTACATCCGGGTGGTCGACACAGGCATACATCAGACTATAGCTAAATTCTTCCTGAGTGTCAGCATTGACGACGCCCAGACGGCCCTCGGCTACGTCGAGCGCCTGCTCGACTGATTGCGTCAAACGAGTTCGGCTATCGGTGTTGTTGACGAGACGGTCAACTACAACGTCAATGGTGTGCTTGCGGGCTTTGTCGAGTTCCGGAAATTCATCAAGTGCGTACACCACGCCGTCCACGCGGACGCGGGCAAAGCCAGCCCGTGTATACTGCTCCGGAACGTGCTCGAAGGCGCCCTTTTTGTCGACAATGATGGGAGCCAAGATCATCAGGCGGGCATCAGCCGGCAGCGCACTGACTTGGTCAACAATGGCATTGGTTGTCTGACGGGCGACCGGCTTGCCACAGACCGGGCAATGCGGTACGCCGACACGGGCATACAACAGACGTAAATAATCATAAATTTCTGTGACCGTCGCGACGGTAGAGCGCGGGTTACGGCTGGTCGACTTCTGGTCGATCGATATCGCCGGACTGAGCCCATCTATCTGATCAACATCGGGCTTCTCCATCAATCCCAAAAATTGGCGGGCATATGAGCTGAGCGACTCGACGTAGCGGCGTTGCCCTTCAGCGTAAATGGTATCAAAAGCCAGGCTCGATTTACCAGAACCTGACAACCCCGTAATCACGACCAGCTTCTCCCGAGGAATCGTTACACTGATATCCTTGAGATTATGCTCCCGTGCCCCGCTAACAACAATATTGTTACTCATATAGCCGTGCCATTATAGCCGAAAACAAGAAGATTTTCTAGTCTAATCAATAACCACGCTTGAGTAATATGCGTTATGGCTTTGATACGCTACGCACAATAGGACTGCCCATGGTAACCATAACGGGGGCAAGCCTACAGAGCCCTTCGATAATACGAGTATATTGGACGTCTGTTACATCTCCCGGAAATCGAGCGAAAGGGGCGACGATCTGAGACAGATCTGACGGATATGCAATCCGAGGGCTGTCGCGCTCAAGCCGGATCGTGACTGCTCGTGACTGCTCACTGAGCACGCGGTAAGGTACTTTCGACGGATCAGGGAACAGTCCCACAACGTGATCACGGCCACGTTCTCCAACGACGCCAACAGTACATGAGACTCGCGTGTGAACCGGATCTACGCTATGAGTAAGGCTTATGTCTTCAAACTGTTGACTCAGTCCAGCAAATTTTCTACTCGCTCGTCGTCGCTCCCCGGTTTCAGGATCCCGTATAGTATCATAGCGGGTAACCGTCTTTGCTCCGAGTTGAGACATTGTACGACCAATAGCAAATCTTGACGCAAGATGACCGGGCACTCCTCGCGAGACAACGACCATTGTCAAATCATTAGGCGCACATACTTCGAGTAACGGATCTGCGATTGGTGAAATGTCATGAATGGGCTCATGGAGTTCATCTTGCCATTCATCAGAAACATCAAATCCATATCGAGCGAGCGATGTTGCGTGTTGCGTGTCATCACCAAGAATTCGACGCCCGACTTCACGTGCTTGAGTCAAAAACCGCCTTCCATCCGATATCGGTCTGTCGACCTGAATATAGGCGTACTCTCGTGGATTTGGTGTTGTCATGTAATTTGCAACATTATGCACGATATTGTAACACTAACTAACTTGAATCTGAAAACCTCTACCCTATCGTGGCAACCTGCGGGGGCCCCAAAATTATTTTATCCCTCAAGATAAAAAATTTTAGGGGCGGACAGGTTGACGAAGCTAATGGGTAGGTTTTGAGATTCAGGTTAACTATTGGTGTTTGCTCAATATTGCTTTCGGTGCACCGAAATCCATGACCGGTGATAGTTGTACTTGATATTTCAAAGCACTTGGAAGTCCTTTATTACCAAAGTGTTCCTCAGGAGTAAAAATGGTAGCATGCGGTTCCCATCCATCTTTTTCTAACCTGGAGGTATCCACGCGTTCACTGACTCGAAGATGACGTACCATAGCATCTCGCTCTTCGTATAGATCCGGGTTAGTCGACAAGTCCAAGGCATATCCTGGACCATACATGCCAACACCGCGAACTTTGTAGGTTGCAGCTACAAATGGAAGATCAGCGGATTTGACGGATACAGGCTGAGTCTGTAATTCAGTTATTGATTCGGTATCCGCATCGGGGCCGTATTGATCTCTCAATTGGTTTTGGTTTGGGACATATCTGATTTCTTGCCACGAGCGAGCTTGACTATGTGTATCATGTCTAGGCATGTCATGAGCAATCCGCATATCACGGAGCTGCTCAGCATTAGCGGTCATCTGAGCACTCCGCATCAGGTCATATAATCCGCTTGCGATTTTGCGCTGCAAATCAACCGTCTTTGCCCTAGATGCGTATAATTTAGGGTATTTGTCCTCAAGCATCATGTTCATAGCTTTCGCAGGTATAAACACAATTGCGATTGATCCAAGTGACCGGGCAGTGCCGCTCCCATAATTCCTTCTACCGACATCATCCAGGTATTCGTGCCAGTCAGGCGCTATGCGAGACTCTGGTTCAGCCTGACGGACAATCCGGAGTTCTGGCCAGGGACCTCTAATTTCTGCAGGTGCAGTTCTGCTGCTTCTTGCCTTGTCAACAATAACGAACTCGTTACCTGGGCGACTTCCTTTGGCCACAATGGACTCCTCTGTCATAATGCTCATGCTAATATGAGCTAATAACTCTCAGCATACGACTATTGTTGTATCGTGTACACTGATCTATTGTAGTAAAATCGTCAACCGGCGCTCTTCGGTAACTAGTAACTTTACTAGAGATGGCGTACACTAATGGAAATGTCACAGGAAATATCTAAAAAGTTTAAACGCATTGGCACCGATATCGCCGGCTACGCCCTGGTACTCCTCGGTATCGCATCCGGCTGGCTGCCTGGCCCGGGCGGTATTCCGCTCGTGTTGGCTGGTCTTGGCCTACTATCAATCAATAATGAATGGGCGCGCCGGCTGCGTGACTACCTTATCAAACACGGTGGTAAATTTGTCGAAAAGCTATTTCCAAAAAATCCGCATGTTCAGGCACTGTACGATTTTATTACCGTAGCGTTGCTGGCGCTGGTGGCATGGCTGGCCTGGCGGCATGCGGCACTGTGGCAAATCAGCCTGGCAACGGCCCTGTTCTTTATCGCGCTGCTGATAGCCGGCATGAACCGCGACCGCATAACTCGTATAAAGCAGCGCGTTAAGGGCTAGCGTCCTGATCGGTGTCCATGATCGGCATAATCGATTCGCCGTATAGGTGTAGCTCCTCGAGTGCATAACGCTGGTTTTCAGTCAGGCCATCCTGGCGGGCCAATTCGTCAATCCGCTGAAAATATTTTGCCAAACGGCTTTTCTGTGCCCCGTCGATGAGACGCTGCTTGCAAAACTCGTCCCAAGCCTGCCGCTCGTCCGGCCCGAGCAGCTGCGGAAAGTTACGGGCCTTGTACAGCGGCAGGAGTGCCTGCAACCGCTTGTCACGCAGCTCGACATGAAGATCCGTAAAGGCGGCAGCCGTGTCAGCACGCCGAATTGCGCTCATTGCGTCTTTGTCCGGCTTTGAAAAGAAATCACCGTCGTATAGTTGCCCGTCTACGGCCTGCACGTCCCCGACTGGCACGTCGCTATGATGATACGGCCGAGCTGCCTCAACCCGCTCAATCGCTTCAATAACCCGTGCCACAAAGTCAGTTTGCCCGCTGAGTGCATTGACGTGCTTCTGTACCGTTGCAAGCGGTAATTTCAGACGGTCCTGCACTGATGTATCCGACAATATGCCGATTGGCGCAATCGCTGGACAGCGGTTATAACGCATGATTTTGACTGGGAGTTTGACATGTTCCGGGTCTCGGCTGAATTCATAGCATTTCACCAGCTCATCGACTGACATATCCATAAACTGTGCCGGATCCGCCCGCAGATCGTAGACGTAGCCGTAGGCTTGCCCCACGTGGTGCGCCAACAACTTTACAGCGGTAGTATGCGTATACTCTACTGAATACCGGCCAGAGGTGTACAGGAACGGCTGTTTGCCCTGTACGAAGCTATTGAGGTGCTCTTTGCACTTTTTCTTGCCGCGGCAATCCAATAAATAATCGAAGAGACCTTTCTGCTTGTCCCGGATTAATCTGGCCACCGCTATCGACGCCGTGACGTCGCTCATGGCATCATGCGCCTGCTCGTGCTCAATGCCGTTGAGCTTCGTCAGCAACTCCAGGCGGTTAGTCGGCTTGCCGTCAGCATAAAACGGCCATTCGATGCCTTCCGGTCGCAGCGCACGGGTCATCCGGATGACATCAAGCAAATCCCAGCGCGAACACTCATCACACCACTGCCATTCGTAGGCATCATAGAAATTGCGGTAATGCAGATAGCGCATAAACTCATCGTCGAACCGTACCGTATTAAAGCCGAGGAATATTGTCCCCGGCTGCACGACTTCGTCGTAAAATATTTTTAAAAATTCAGCTTCAGTCACGCCGTCCGCGATCGTTGACTGCGGCGTGATACCCGTCACCATGATGGCATCCGGCTCCGGCACGATGTCAGGTGTCAGTTTGATGAGCACATTTACCGGCTCACCAATCGGGTTGAGTTCCATATCAGTCCGCTGCCCGGCAAACTGCATAATGCGGGCATCGCGCGGATTCAGGCCCGACGTCTCAAGATCATAAAAGAAAAAACTGGCAGCCATACGTAGTTTCCAGTTTAGCAGACTTGTGGAGAATTGGACGTTCTAATTGCAATTCAGGTCGAAAGGTTCTGGTCAAAAGCGACTGATAGGAGGCAGGCCGATATCGTCGGCGATTTGATACATGCCGTCTATCCATGTATTAGAATCAAATGGCTCAAGTGGCTCAATTTCTTTTATTGCAGTATGTCCTACTAACGAAGCAACGATTACGCGACGGGCGACCTCGCATGCGTGATCAGGATGCACAACACGATCATGTTTATTAACAATAACAATGTCATTTTTTCCATTTTTGACTTCTTCATGGGATAAATGCCATGTATTTCCAATTGGATTATATACGACTTCAACAGTAGTTCTACCCAAATCAGCTACACTACTCGTGTAACGAGAACTCATTAAAGGTCGAGGCCGTTCGATGGGATCAGGTTTCCAATCAGCTGATCGTCGTTGTTTAATTACAGGTGTCGAAATTCGAAGTGCGGCGTACACGACATCGGTACGGATTTGTGCAGATTCTTCAATCTGTTGCAGTACTGGGTCGGGATCGCTGAGCAATCTTACATCGGGCTTAGCCAATCCCATCAAATCTCCATTAAAATCGTAAATTGCCATTGATCAATTATACAACATTATGAAATTTGTCAATATTATGATTGAAAATATATTATTGAATGAACTGTACACTTATAAATTAAAATTCGACGATATAGAATACAAACAATTCGTAGCCATATCACTAACAATATCGTTTGAAGGCATGCTATTACTACGTCTTACGCTTATAAATAGCATTGAAAATTCCGCGAATAGTCGGCGGCTGAGGAAGATCAAATTCCTCTACAATACTCAGCTTGCCTCTGCTTTCAATAAGTGGATTCAAGGTTTGTTGCCATTCATCTAAATTCTTTGGAAATTGTGTTTCGGTTTTGATTACGCCATCATTACCAAGAAATCCGTTGGAATAAGTTGTGAGAGTACCGCGGGTCCTGTATGTAGTGTCAGAAATTATTAAGACTTCCACGTCATTACATGTAAAATTACGGAACTTTTCTGTCGTGTTCTGTACTACTTTCATTTCAGCCGAAATAGCATTATCAGTCGGCACAATAAGATCAATTACCTTGACTTTTTTTGCAGGGTAGGATTGCGTTGCCTGAAACCGAGCAACACCATCTTCAATTAAATCACACTTCCAGTCACCAAATCTTTCGCGATTTGTGACGGCTGTATAGAGGTCAGCAACTTCAGTTCTCATAGCGACTAGTCTATCTCGGTCAGCAGTCACTTCAATGAGTTGGCCTGACAATTCAGCCTCATCAGGGTCTTCGCCGCCATAATGATACATTTCTTTGCTCATAAAGTTTATTATACACCTTATGTCAACAAAAGTCAATGCGCTTATGCTAGTAGGTTATCGAGTAGGCGCTGCCGATGCGGATAACCTGGCCCGGCTCGATACCCTGACGAATAAGGGCGTGCATGATGCCCATTTTCTTCATAATGTCACGCAGGCGCTGGATGGCTTCTTCGTTGTCGTATTCGGTGCGGGCAGCAAAGCGTTCGATTTTGGGGCCAGTTACCTGGAAGCCGCCTTCAATCGGCGTAACACTCCATGGAATACTGTCTGCCGCTGACAATCGAAGCGTCGGGATGTCATCTTCTGGCGCTACTTCTTGAACAATGCTGCGGCGCGTCGTAACGACGGCGTGCACTGCGTACAAGAACTCCTTAAGGCCGGTACCGGCGACTGCCGAGATAGCATACACTGGTGTGCTAGGAGGAGCAACTTCTTGCAGCTGTTTGGTTAGGTCGGCAATTATTTCGGCGTCAAGCCCGTCGATTTTGTTCAGTACAACAATCTGCGGGCGGGCGCTGAGATCAATTTCATAGGCAGCCAGCTCGTCTTGAATAGTGGTGTATGCTGCTGCGACATCGTCATTGTAGGCTTCGATCAGATGCACGATAACTGCGGTTCGTTCGATATGACGTAGGAACTCGTGGCCCAGGCCCTTGCCTTCGGCTGCACCCTCGATGAGTCCAGGAATATCCGCAAAGAGTAAGCTCGACCCTTTATCGATATCGACCACACCAAGATTGGGACGAAGCGTTGTAAACGGATAATCGGCAATTTCTGGACGGGCATTGCTGATACGGCTCAGGAGCGTCGATTTGCCAGCATTCGGCAGACCAACCAAGCCAACGTCGGCGATCATCTTGAGTTCCAGCATTGCTTCCAGCTCTTCGCCTGGCTCGCCCTTTTCGGCAAATGCCGGGGTTTGGCGACGCGAACTAACAAAGTGGGCATTACCAAATCCACCCTTACCGCCTTTGGCGATGATGGCTTCCTGACCGTCTTCGATGAGATCAGCCAATACTTCCGTACCGTCGGCATTCATGACTATTGTGCCAACGGGCACGTTGACGATTAGGCTTTTGCCGTTGCGGCCATGCTTTTTGTTGGTACCGCCTGGCATACCAGGATCTGCCTGCAATTCGCGCTGATAGCGGAAGGCGGCCAGCGTATTGTGATTACGGCTGGCCATGAATACAACGTTGCCACCATGGCCAGCATCGCCGCCATCCGGGCCGCCTTTATCGATGAACTTCTCCTGACGGAAGCTCATTTTGCCATTGCCACCATCACCGGCTTTGATTAACACCTTTGTCTTGTCTATAAAATTCATACTGCCTCAGTATAGCAGGGTGTAGGCACTGCCAAGCGGAAATTTTTATTATCAGCGCTGTTTCGGGATAGAATTACTGGTAAATATAGTTTTCAAATTTGGCCGCACTGACGAAATCAGGGGTTGAACCGACACGGCCCCAGCCAGACAATCCATTCATATCCGAGTATTTAATCATGGTACCATCTGCCGAGACATCGGTGACGATGGCGACGTGGCCTTCTGCACCGCGGTTCGTCTGACCGATGGCACCGACGCGCGGCACCGAGCTGACTGTCCAGCCACTGATGGCGGCACCGTTATCCCAGGTGTTGGCATTACCCCAGTTTGATGGCACGGCGACACGACCAGCAACATACCAGGTACAGTAACCATAGGCGTAGGCATTGTTGCCATAAATTGGCGCGGTACCGAAAGCGAATCCGCCAGCGTTTGAGGCTGCCGTACGGACTGGCGCGATGACTGGTGCGGCGATGCTGCCGCCAGGAATAATAATGCGTTCACCGACCTTAAGCGGTGTTAATTCGACGTCGTTGAAGGCGGTAATTTCATCTTTGCTCGCCTTATACTTTGTTGCTAAGCTTTCGGGGGTATCACCGGCTTTGACGGTGTAGACGATACCAGACACGCCTTCAGGTGGTATGGACAAGGTCTGACCAACGGTCACGACAGAGCCGGACAGATTGTTGGACCACTTGATACTGTCTGAGGTAACGTTGAATTTTGCTGCGATAATCGCCACATTGTCACCAGCAACTGCAACATACGTCTTAATGTCTTTTTTGCTCTTGAGCGCCGTGCTGACGACTTGCGGTTTGGAGACGATACTGGCAGTAGCCGGCGCAATGGTCAGTTCGATATTGACTGATGCGGCCTGGTTGGCGACGGCAGTAACTTCGGACATTGCACTCATACTGGCAACATTGAATGCGATATCAGCTGATGATACCTGGTCAAGCGGATTCGCGACAGACTTAGGTGAGCTCGCGGCTAGGGCCGACGAGCGTAAGGTGTTAGTACTGTCAGCATTTGCCTGGTGACCAGCCACCACAAAGCTAATAACGCCGAGCAGTAATACGACGTTGAGACCAACAAGTCCGTAGCGGATAGCTTGGCGTCGAAAAGACTTCCGACGAAGCGTTTTATGGACCTTTTGGTCGAGCTTGCGGTAGGTTTCAGTTGATTGCACGGCTTCAAGCGGCAGATGTGAGGTAACCGATTGCAGATGTGAGTTGCTTATACAAATCTCCTCAGTATTGAGCCGGCAGCAGAAATCTGACACTGGCTCGTATACTATGGCTATTAAAGCTGATATTTGGTGTAATACTAATGAAATGTAGCTTTGCTACCCCTGTAGTATACCAAATATGTTGCAATTATCAACCTTTTTACGGTTATGTTTACAAATTACAGAGTTTATTGCAATACTGTTTGATGAGCGCGTTGTGCTCTTCAAATGTCTTTGAAAAATAGGTATTGCCGTCATCACCGGCTACAAAATACAGCCAGTCGGTATCAGCCGGGCGAGCAATCGCATTGAGCGAACTCTCGGATACATTACTGATCGGACCAGGTGGCAAACCCTTATACATCAGTGTGTTGTACGGAGAATCGTACGTCAGTGAAGGTTTTTGTCCGGCAATGACCGAACCGTAGAACGCCGTCACGTCAGACCCGAGTGGCATATCGACCTCAATTCGCTTCAGGAATACTTGTGCTGCTTGAGCCCGGTCGGTATTTCGAGACACTTCTTGTTCGACAATCGATGCCAGCGTAACGGCCTGAAAGGTGTTTAAGCCTTTTTTGGCGTAGGCAGCCCGCAGGTCTGGCGTTAATTTGGCGGCCATTTCGGACAACGACTGCTCCACAATCAGCTTCGGGTCAGTCGAAGCGCTCTTTTGGTATGAATCCGGATACAAGAAACCCTCGAGCGAAGCACCGGCCGGTTTATCGGTTAGCGCAGCATTGCCGGCATAGGCGGCCGGATCGAGCGCAGCATCAACGGCCGCCGGATCAAATTTGGCTTTGACGAAGGCGTCGCGAATTTGCGACAGGCGCGCGCCAGGCAGGATGGTCACCAGGTCTACTGCAACCTTGCCGTCAGCAATCTGCCGCGCAATATCACGAGCACTCTGCGAAGGAGAGAATTTATAGGTACCGGCTTGCAGCTGCGTGCCGAGCGAGTGGTTGCGAACATAGCGTTCAAAGGCCCAGACCTGCCGGATAAGGCCGGCCTGCTTCAGATCATTGGCAATCGTCGGGACGGTAGCGTCAGACTCTACAGTTATGACTTTCTCGTCTTTTGAACTGCTGACGGGCTGCAGATTGACGTCGTAGATATGTCGTACGACAATCACGCCCGCAATCAGTAGCACTAATAATGCCAGCGCCGTGTATAACAACCGCTTCGGCCAGTGCCGGACTCTCGAGTACATTGAATATTCAGCCATGATGCTCCTTTGATTGTTCGATCAAAAAATCTTCGAGTATGTACGTTGCCGCTAGTGCATCGATGTCGCCTTTGGCGTGTGCATACGGTTTACGTGCGTTGCCTCGGCTGCGGATCTCGGCTTCAGCGCGAGCAGAGGTCAGCGCCTCGTCCGTCCAGTATACCGGAATCGGCGCGTTGCCGCTTGCGAGACGCTGTTGTAATTCGTCTCCAAATGCCTGTGTCTGTGCCGTCTGTGCCGTATCCTGGCCTTGCATGCCGCGTGGCAAACCGATCACTACCCAAGCAACATCCTCTTGGCGCACTAGTTCGCATATATCATCAACGAAACGGTCTGGCTGCTCAAGTGTAGTTAAGGGTCTTGCGAAGCGAACACCGAGGTTGGCAACAGCCACACCAATCCGCTGTGTGCCGACATCAAGCGCCATCCCGCTCCGCTGGTGATCGTTACTGATTTGATCCATTAGTCGTGCGGGCTGGTTGAGCTGACTTTTCTATAATAATTTCGACTTTACTGGCGTTCTTTGGAACGGATGAAATCCAAAATGGGCTGTATTTGACTGTAGCATCACTGACACCTGGGATGGATTTCGCAACAGATTTCACATCACCGGTTTTCTTGCCCGCTAACTGGCTGGCGAGCCTATCAGTCTTGATGTCCGGGCCTGCAAGTGAGGTAGCGCTGAGCGTCACTCCAAGCGGACCAGCCGTGTTCGGGGTATTGATCTCGTATTTGGCGGTGTCAAAGCCATCTTTGAGGATTTCCTGCTTGCTCGTGTCAATCTGTTCGCGGACATGGGCAGCGATAATCTTTTTGATATCGGCAGACTTTGCGCCGTACATGGTATAGGTCGTCGATTGCGATACGGTAACCGTATCGGCTTGATCACCGACGGCAGCACTCGGCGTAACCGTCGGTTCACCGGCTTTGAGACTTGCAGCGATCGCCGTATAGCCTGCGGCGGATAATTTTTTAGCTAAGTCATCTTCGGCAGTATTACTGTCTTTTTCCTGACCGGCAATCTTCTGCTTGGCACTATCGATATCTGCCTGGGCAACGACTTTTACGATGTTGTCGGTGCCACCAGACATCGGATCGCTTGAACCGCCACTGACATTCGAATAACCAGCCACTGTAAAGGGGCTGGGCGGGAGATTATAACCCGCACCTGCTTTTTGAGCTACGACGCTAACCCCTGCAGTTGATACATCTTTGAAATCAGTATTGCGACATTTACCAGCAATCTTCACGCTTTCCATCGTGGCACTTGATTGCGTTATAAAGGTTTGACCACCCGAGCTGACACCGGTACCCGCGGGTACGGTCACCGAATCCACATCACAATTGAGAAGCGTTAATGTCACCTCACCTGTTGCCTTCGTACCGTTATTCTTTTCACCGCTGGTACTGACTTGCTGGGAGCCAGTTTGCTGCTTGGTTTCTATACGAGCGGGCAGCGTGTCTGTTTCGAGGTCAACCTCCTTCACGGACGGGTCAAGCGTTAGGCTGGCCTTAGTCAGTACATCGCTACTGTTAGTCTTGAGCGTGATCGTGGCTTTGGCGAGCGCAATATTGCCATATATAAATCCGCCGATAAGCAGGACAAATACGGCGACTCCGGCGATCAGCAGTGTACGGAATTTATTGAAGTTCGGTATTTTGAGTTTCTTGTTTTTACCCTTGACGGCCGCGGTTGCAGCGGCGCTACCGGATACAGCTGCGGCGCTGGCGCCAAGTTTTGCACTGTCTTCGTCGTCATTCATCTGTATGGTTTCTGGTTCTTCCGGTGGCAGTCCTGCCAAAACGCCGATTGGCTTGTCTGCTGCGGCGTCGGCGCTAAAATCTTCGACGTCGCTTACCATATCATCACCGTTATTCATTGCCATGTCACCGCCAAGAGAAGCCGGCACGACGGGTATTGCCGGCTTAGACTGCAGGCTACTGGCTACGTGGAGACCGACAACGCCAGCCAACGGCAGCAGCCCAGACTCTGAAGTAATCAGGACGACATGTTTTTTGGCATTGTCAGCGGATCGCTTGAGTAGTTTCATGTTAACAACACTCTGCAGAACGGCGGCGCGCTTTGGTAATACTAAAGCAACGATACGCTGCGGTGAATTTTGCAGTTTTTCAACGATTGATGTTATCTCATCATCGACATCAATGTAGACGGTGTCTTTTTTGATTTCCCTCGACGAGGAGGGCGATGAGGATGATGATGCGGGTAATACGGCCATAATGCTAATTTCTCTTGGTTATTATTACGTTTGAAGAATGCGGTCAATCTTTTCTTTGACAGAGTTACCTGATGCTCCGGCGTAGTGCAACGTATCGAGACCGACGCGGAGCAAGCCCATGGCAGTAATGAAAGTATGGTCGGAAACATTGCCGGTTCGATCGGTAATGCCGACAACCTGGCTTGGGCTGATGTGCTGGACGACCGGCTTGCGGGTAAATGGCAAACTGCGGTACCAATCGGTTTTCTGCAGTGCGTCCATGAGCATATCGAGGCTTGAACCACCACCGCAGAGCAGTAAGCGGTGTGGCAGGTGGTCGAGCTGCGGAAATTCAGCCAGCGCCAGCTCGACACCGCTAGTCCAGACATTTAACGTCTTTTGCAGACTAGCTTCAACGGCTTTGATCTTGGCTGGCGGCAAACTGCTTCGAACATCAGCGGAAGCCATCGCTAGCTTGAGTTTTTCAGCAATATCGAAATCTACACCGAGGTCGCGTTCGATTGATCGAGTATACGCCCGCCCGCCGATACCGAACATCTTCGTGCCTTGCACACCGCCTTCATTGATAACAGCAATATCCGTGGTACCGCCACCGACGTCCATGAGCACTGCACTGAATCCGGTGTTTGATTCATCACCGATAACCGAGCGGGCGACTGCGAACGGTTCGGCCGCGACTGCCAACAGATCGATATCCAGCTCGCTGGCAACACGCTCTAATGCGCCGATATGAATCATCGGTGCAAAAGCGGTGTAGAGCTGCACGACGACGTCACTGCCCTGAAACCCAATCGGGTTTGTGACTGGATAGCCGTCGATTTCAATACTGACAAGCGCGCTGTTCACCAAGCGGACCTCGACATCCTTGCCGCCAAGTTCCCAAGCCATTTGCGTGCGAGCTTTGGATTCAGCACGCTCCTGCACGAGCTTGATGATCTTTTCCATTTCGGCAATATCAAGCGGCTTTGTCGCTAGCTTGCGCGTGACGCGGACTGTGGTTGTCGTCCCCTTGACGAGTTCTCCTGCGATACCGATAACGGCACTGCGTACGCTGACGCCGGCTTGCTGTTCTGCTTTGTTGAGCGCTTCGTCACAGTTTCGCACTACGCCCGCAATATCAGAGACTGCCCCTGCTTGCATATCTGACAGCGATTGATGCTGGCGGCCAACACCAATGATATCAATCTGGCTGGAGTCTGCGGAGACTTTGCCGATCAAGGCTTTGACGTATTCGGTACCTATATCAAGTGCGACGATATACTGCTCATCGCTCGAGCTATTGCTGGTTTTGCGATTTTTAAGAGAAGCGTTGGCCTTGCCCGCGCTTTCCCTGGCTTTGTCGGCTGCTTTGCCAGCGGCTGACAGCCCGAGTTGTTTCATCTTTTGCAAATCAAGCATATGCATTATTTTATCACATCCAGCAGTTCAAGTATTTGATTGAGACGTCGTATTTTGCATTTCGGCATAGTTATTGCGCATTTGCACCAATAATGATCAGTATATCAGCGTCCGGACGGTTTTCGCCTGCCGGCAGTTGCGCTACTTCTCCGCCGATTAGCTCCGCTGTACGCTTGGCTACATCTGGGCGATTACCCGCTATATCGATGACAAGTGTTTTGGGGTAGTCTCGCTTATTGGAGGTGTCCCGCGACACAATGGTAAATCCAGCCGCCTGATTGAGCTTGTCGCTGACCGAAGAAGGCACATTTTTGCTCGAGCCATTGCGTACGAACACCTCGGCCGCCGGCTGTGCAAGTGGGCCCATATTGACAATTTGCCTCGTCGACGGCCGATAGACGATAGCTTGCCCTGATTGAAAATAGAGTAATACCTTGTCGCCATCAGCCGCGTTTGCTAGAAATGTCTGATTTATTTTCTTCTTATCAACGACTGTTGTGATAGTGGGCGTTTCGCCCTGCGGTAGGACGGCTCGCTCGGCAACTTCAGCTACAAGCGCTTTGTTGGCAGCAGATGTCGTATCGTCTGTACTGCGGGCTTGATACGCCCAGACGAGTCCGAGTACACCGACGAGCAGCACGAAACTGGCGACAATCAGACGGGTACGGGTTACTTTAAGAATTTTGTGTTTCTGTAATGGCGGCTGTACTCGTGATGATTCTAGGGTATCAGTTTCGGAATGACTTTGGGATTGTTTGGGTTTGTCATGCAGAGGTCGAGAAGCATTATCTGTTGATTTATTTAGTCCTACAAACAAATCGTCCGTCGTATCATTCGAATCAATAGATTTACTATCACCCGATACGGGCTTTGCCTGTACCGCAGCAGTACTTCCTGTATATATGCCGGGAACTGTAGTAGATGAATCTAGCTCGGTCTCCGGGGCGGCATTGTTGATGTCAAGTTGTTGGCTATCAATTGAGGCCGCTTGCTCAGCATCATGCGAAGTAACTAATTCAACTTCTGGCGCTGTTTTCGAAGCCGGCGGCATTAGAGGAGCGACAGTTGGCATTGAGGTAGATTTATATGATGAATTATCCAGAGATTGGACACTCGTTGCATCCGATTGTTTTCTCCGCGTGGATTTTTTGAAATTTGATTTTGGATTTTTTACCATTGTGCTATTCCTGCCATTATGACTTAGGTTTTAGTAATTCGATAAATGCCTTCCAGGATGCATCATCAAGCTGGCGGTCGGTATGAATAAACAATAAAACCTGCGTATCACCAAATACTGCCAGCTGAGTTTTGTCTTCGTTAGTAGCAATATAGATAGGACCTTTGCCAGTATCGATGCGCTGCTTGGCGTTTATGCTGTCGGCAGCAGCTGTAATTGCCTTGGGGTCATTTGCAAACCGTGCCGGTACCGGCTGTTGGCTAACTGTGAGGCGTACACCACTAAAGGTAGCCGCGTAACTGAGCATATTGCGCTTGCCGTCATACTGTGTTGCACTGGCCTGCTCGGCAGACGGCATTAACGGCTTAAAATCAGGTTCTGTTCGTTCGGCGGCAGCTACTTTGCCTGAATCAGGTGTAGTTGTATCTTGAGCCATGCGTATAGTGAATCCGACAACGAACACGGCAACCAGCGTTAGGCCGATGGCGAGCGGACGGCGCAGCCGGAAAAACTTTGGTAGTTTTGGTAATTTGGCAGCTATCTTTGGATGAAGACGCGGTGCAGCAACGTTAACGGTAACCGATACACCCATTCGGGACGGCCTGGCTGGCTGCATGCGCCGCTCAGAATGCGACAAGCGAACAGCGCGCGGAGGTCTTGGATTTCGTTTTGATTTTTTACTGGCTGGTTTCTTGATTTTTGGGCGCGCGCTGACAGATTTACGCTGGTTAGTCGCATCAATTTCAACACTCTTCAACTTCGTGCTTTCCATTATTACCCTCTCGCCATATCTGTCAGCTTAGCATAAGCGTGCACTGTGCTTCAACCCGGCAATTGAACTGTTGGCGTTTCGTCGCTTTAAAAAGTACTGCTTACGGGATCGGTGTATCCAGCGGCTGCTGGACGCCGCCAGTAAACGTCTTGCCGTGTATCAAACGCTTGGACGGGTCACTGGTAAAGAATAGCGACAAGTCATTGATCGTCGGGCCACGAGACACATCTTCCGGATAGCCAAATGCCTGCGAACTGTCGATAGACACGCTGAGGTAGTAATAGCGGGCAAAATTCGTATTAGTGCCGACACTGTCGACTGGTGTGTATGTCGCAGGCGTGCCAAGCGTTACCGTACCGTAATCGGTCGTTTGGCCCCATGCTGCCGTCGCGTCGGTGCTGGAACGATAGGTAAACTTCCAACGGGCACCAACATCATTATCGAGGCCGTTCATCAGCCATTTTGATGGGAATACATCGGTATCGGTGTCGATAAGTAACGAGTATTTGGCGACCTGTGGCTGCGATTGCAATGTCGAATAGTAAGCTCGTTCACCGGCCGCCACCATTGCCGTACAGCCACCCCCAAGGATATAGGCTCGGCCTTGGTCGTAGGCTGCTGCTACGCCGTAGCGGGCACCGGCATATTTGACATTGGTTTGTGACCAATCGCCAAGGCCAGTTGGGTTATTGCCGGATGCGATAGTGGTATTGGCACTGATCGGCGCAATATAGGTATTAGTCGTACAGGTCGTCGCATTTGACCGGCCTCCGAACAAATACATATATCCGTTGGCCGTAAAACCATCTGCCTGGTAGACGCGCTGCGGCAGACTCGTCGTATAGCTCCAGGCACCGACTGCACCAGTAGAGCTGATTTTGGCATACTGGACATCATTCAGATAATTCGTACCGTCGAAACCACCAAGTACATAGAGATTTCCAGCATATGCCATTGTTGTATGGCCAGATCGTGCAATATTAAAGGCCGTATCTGTCGTTACCCAGGCTGAGCTGATGTTTCCACCGGCACTCATGTCTGGACTACGATAGACTGTTGTTTGCGCGGCATTGGCGCCATCAAGTCCGCCCGTTACATAGATACGATTATTCCAGACTGAAGCACCGATCTGACTGCGTACTGCAGGCAATCCATTAGTCGCAGCAGTAATACTCCATGTCGGAACGCCGTTACTGATACCGGAAGTATAGTAAACAGTGGCCTGTTCGGCGCCACCACTATCCTGTCCGCCCACATAGTACAAGGTGCCACCTGCCGCCACGAGCTTGCCCCATGCCCGAACGGCCGGCATGGTACTGGCGGCTAATGTCCAGGCGCCAACAGTACCGTCGGGGTTTAGCGGTGCGTAATAGGTGCTATTACTAGCTGTCGTGCAAGCGATAACTGTACAGCCACCACTGTAGTAGACGTAGCCATTCAGCACCGTAGCACTACCTCCGATTCTGTCTACACCAGTTGTGCTTGTCGTATTATATGCAGTTGGAGAACCAGAATAGTTGTTATAGAGCTGGAAAGTCTGAATCGATGCAGTCATTGCAGTACAGCTGGCCGGAGGGGCTCCTGTACTACAACCGCCAATGGCATACACATAACCGTTCGCTACAATTGCTCGCAGATCCCATCTGGTAGTCACAGTTACATTTGAAGTATTGAACGGCTCAATACTTCCATTGCTTACGTTAATCTTGGCATACAACAAATCGTTTAACGACGCGGTACCGTTGTACCCAGCAAGTGCATAAAGATATCCGTTGTAACCGAATGCAAATCCGCGCCTCCGAACTGGATTAAGCTGTTCGGAGGAAACGGTCCATATTGTACCGGTCACCGCAACAATATTATTAGAGTTATCGATTTTAGCATAAATAATTTCCCCGCGCTGCGGTGTATTAGCATCAGAGCCACCGACTAAATAAACATAGTTTGCATATACTGCGCCTGCCATCAATCCCAACCCCTGATTGCCGGCTACACCAGGATCGGCATCGACCTGCAGCTGGCCAGCAGTGCTACATCCCGAGACACTCCCGGCAATCGTGATATTACATTTATAATTCTCCGTGTAATACGCACTACAACCAACGCCCGCATTACTAGAGCAGCCTCCCATAATATACATATTTCCAGGGTTCGTACCGGCTGATGCAGGATTAGCGCGGGTAAACATATAACTATAGCCGCGTCCGGTTGTAGACAAACCCGTTGCTGCGGCAGTCTGCGGAGTCCACGCGCCACTTAAACTGCCGTCCGCATTTAAAGCCACGTAGCTCAGCGTCGTTTCGAATGTTCCAGTGCCGTCTGTACCTCCGTAGACATACAATGTATTATTAAACACGCTGAACGCCATCGTACCTAGTCCCGACGTATAGATAACATAGTTCTGATTTGCAACAGCCTGAGTCGTAGTAACAGTAAGTGACGTGTTATTGTTACGAGCGGTAATAGTACCTCTACTGCCGTTTGCAAAAACTATATTCATTCCTACCATAGCTGCTGTCCACGTCGTACCGTTACCAGTTATATTCGTACCGGCGATTGTACAGTTATTTGCGGCATTGCCTTGACAAGCAGTACCCGTAGAATAAAACTGGTTTGGAACTTTGTTGGTACTATCGACACACCATGTGCCACTCGAAAAAGTGCCGCTACAGCTAGCAGGAGCGACGATTGTACCATCTGAAGCAATTGCGGCATAGGATACGTTTCCACTCATTGCGGAGGCGCCGCCATTTGCCGTACATTCATTGGTTTGCGAAATATCCGTACAACCGCCTATGACATATATATAGCCATTATTAACAACTACGCCGGAGTTCATTTGGCCACCTTGTCCTGCACCGCTCCCTGCTGGTGGAATATTACAGGTATTTAGCGATGCACTACCCGTTGCAAAGCCACTGCATGGATTGCCCGCGACTACACCAGCACTATAGGGCTGGGAACTGTTCACCGTACTAGCGTCACCGTCACCATTTATTACACCGTACTGTATTGCCGGAGCTGTTGTCGAACATGCACCAGTGGTAGTGTTTTGAGCAGTACAGCCACCAATCCCATACAATGTGTTACGCCACGCCAGGAGACCGTAGCCTATCCGCGGTGCAGTGACGCCGATGATATCGGACCAGTCCGTCAGGCTACCATCGGCATTAATACTGGCCAGCTGAATTGTATTGCCACCGGTGATCCCAGCAGCCGAACAGTTGCCAGTCGTCAGTGAGGTACAGCCACCACCAACATAAATATAGCCGCCCCAAATGGTACTCATATTACCGCCCCAGGCCATGCGGGCCGTCGTAAATGGTGTGGTCGTTACCCACGAACTGGCTAGCGTGCCGTCGCTGGAAATTTTGATATATTGCACACTGTTCTGAAGCGTACCGTTACTATTACCACCGATGGCATACATACGGTCGTTGTATATCTGTACGCTATGATTATGCCGCACACTCGGCATAACTGTCATTCCGGCTATAGACCAACTGCTAAGTGTTCCGATTGGATTTATATCAGCAACTTCGACAGTATTAACACCACCGGAATTTGCATTGGTTTGACCACCTAGGAGATACATGCGGTTATTGTACGCGACCGCTGCCGAATAGCTACGTTCGGACGTTAGCGACGCCGCCGTGTGCCAGTACACCCAGTTGTTCTGATTTGTGTCAGTCGGATGCCATAAGGCGGGCTCACCAGATTGGCCGAGCTTGGCAATGTAGACGCTATTACTGCGGGCGCCAGCGCCATCAACGCCGCCAAAGGCGTAGAGATAGCCATTGTACGCCACGACTGACAGGCCGGCGCGGGCTGCTGGCAGATTGTACGCCGTATCGGTACACCAGCTGGCACAGGCTCCGTTGCCAGGATTTGGTGCGACAATCGCATTTGTCGAGGTATCGAACTTGGCCCAATACACATTTGATTGGTTGACGCTTCCACTACTGCCACCGACGACGTAGGCATAGCCCCCGGCAACAGCGCTCCCAAAATTCCAGCGGGCAGCCGGTAGTGTCAGGCCGGTTGTCCAGGCGTCGAAGCGCGCACCAGTTAACTTACCCTTTTGGATAAGTTCATTGCTGGTATCGAAGTCGACATTTGTTTCATTGTTTCCGCGCATCAGCTTAGTGGCAGTCTCGACATAAACACTGGGGTCAATTGACAGTGGGTATGTCGCTTGCTTGAGCCGGTCAGCGTGCATGGTCAAAACATTCTTCTCGAGACTAAACCAGGCTTTGGCGCCACTCGATTTGCTTCCGGATTCACGTATAAAGGGCGCCGGTATGGTAAAGAGCAGATTGTTTTTTTCGCCATTAGTGCGCGCCTTGCTGAGCAGTTCCTGATCCTGTGCTGTTCCCGTCGTAACATTACCGAGTAAGCTGTTTGATACGCCGTACACCCCGAGTGAGCCATCCTGCTCGAGACGAGCTTCGGTACCATCACTAAGAACGAGGTCATAGGCAAATTTTAAAGCATCTCCGGCATATGCGTTCAGCACGATGTCTTCTTTGTATCCATCTCCCTTGAAGGTGTAGATATTTTGGCCTGGTTTGCCAAGTAACGGGTATACCAACCGGTTGTCGTCCTGAACAGGCGTGGCCATAGCAAATTTTGGTTTCATCGTCAGTGATGCCTGGCTGACTGGATCAATAATCGTTGAGCCCAGTTCAGGTTTGGCGCTAAAATTAGCTGAGAATTTTGGTCCACCACCAAGCCCGGTTACGCCGCTGGCACCGTCGCCCGGTTTGTACCCCTTGTTGTACTCATAGCTTTGGCTGGCAGCATCGTATCTGAGGCTGGCAGCATAGGCACTGTTGGCACGGCCAACCAGTTTTTCGGCTTTAGGCGACAGCTTATAATCCTGTGCCGAAACACGGGCTTCGAACACTTGCATGTACACTGTCGCACTCATCAGAAGCGCCATCATTCCCCATCCGAGTCGAGCCAGAACAGGATAGCGTCGTACACCTGGCAAATAGCTGACCGCCCAAATAATTTTGGTGCGTAGCCGCTGCTGAAGTTGTTGCAAGTGTATGTTCATACTCACTACTGGCCCGTCGTCGTAAAGCTGAGCGTACCGACATATACGTTGGCGTTGCTTCTGGCTTTTACATTTATTTTGAAGATTGCGAAGTTATTGGCTGAGCTGCTGCTAAATCCACAGGATGTTAATTCATTTCCGTTAATGCCTACAGTCTGCCATGTATTGAGAGTAGAGGTAACGGTCGTCTCAGTACCACATGCCGACAACGCGCCAGCCTGACTGCGGAACATTTCATAGCTCACGATACCATTTGCAACATTATCTGTACGGGCGGTCAGCTGGATCGTGCTATCACTCTGGAACTGCTTAAACGCCGCCGGCAACTGGTACGACACGTAGATGCTGTAGGTTTGCTGGGTGGCCTGCGGCGAGGTCCATTTGTAGTAGTTGAGCGCCTGGCCAGTGCTACAGAGAGACAAATTGACTTGTAGCACAGTTGACTGATTGGAACAGAAGTCAGATGTCAACGTGCCGATACCTGTGCCATTAAGCACGGCACCGGTATACTCAGGCACCAGGTTAACGTAGTTGTCTGGTGATGAACCGCAAGCACCCCAGCCATCTGCTTCGTAGCACTGAATGCGGCCCGATGTTGTGTCGTAGTACATCGAGCCGAGTAGTGCCGTATTGCCGGTGGCAACAGGTGCGCTCGATGATCGGTCGAGTGTCAGGACTGTCGGCGCGCCGCCGTACAGACCACCACCAATCTGCACGTTCGGTGGTGTCGAAGTCGCCGTCAGGATGGTGACACTAAGGTTATCAACCCAAAAGGTACGGGCAGTTGCATCCGTTTGTCGAATAATCAGATCAGGGTTTGTCGCCGTCGTCGCATCAGTCGTAAAGGTACAGGTCACCTTGCTCCAACCGGTCGTTACCAGCGTCGTTGTGCTGACATTAGTACAGGCTGTTAGCGTCGTACCGCCATCGCGGGAATAATCGACATCGAGTGTCGTAAAGCTACCACCGCCAAGCAAACCGGTGAATGAAACCTGGTATGTCGTACTGACAGCCGGGTTTGCTACCAGATTGTTCCGGATACCAGTGTTAATGGCTGTGGTGGTTGCAACTTGTGCTGAAGCCTGTCCGGTCGCAACGTTAGCCAGTGTCGTGTTGCGTGTAACTGTTGCTGCGCCGATAGCCGTCCAGGCCGTGCCAAAGCTGGCTGCCGTCTCGGCACCACCGTTGGCGGCGAGCTCTGTGGCGTTATTGTTGACTGACAGCAGGTTGGTACCAATAGCGGACTGAACTTCGAGCAGTCCGCCAGTGATCGGCGTCGTGGCATTGTTACGAATCGTAAATCCGTCAGCGTTGCCACCGGAACCATTGAGAACGATTTCGGCACCACCAGCTGATGTCAACGTGTTGTTGTAAGCAGACTGAAGGTCAGTCGAGCTGGACGCACCGGCCGCCGTCCAGCCAGTACCATTCCAGATAAGCGTAGCTGTCGAATTTGCCTTCATGGCAATCGCAATGCTCGTCCCACCAAGTGAAATCGTAAAGTCATTCGATCCACCGGCTGCAGTAACATACAAGACGCGTCCCGTCACCGCGCTGAGCGGTACGGGAACACTTATCGTCAAGTTGGTGGTATTTGCCGTCACAGGTATCGAACTATACTGATCGACTATACCAGCCGCGATAGAGTTCGTCTGAAGCGGCGAAGCCGAAAATGCTGCCGTTGAGAGATTTACAAGACCCTGTACGCCGGTTCCGGTACCAGCGCCGCCGCTCAGGATCAGATTGCCGCCGTTCACATTGCCCGTACCGGCAGCACTGCCTCTCAGCGTCAGGTCGGTACCCGCTCCGGCAGCTGACGCAGCGATGGCTATCGTACGGCTGGCGCCGGATCCAAGCGACAAATTACCAGTTGACGTATCAAACGCAAAGAGCGTTGCGGTACCGGCAGCATTTTGTACAGACAGAGCGGTAGCGGATGATGATCTGATGGTTGTATCACCATTTACAATCAGTGTCCTGCCACTAGCTATAGTTGTATTACCATTTAGCGCCACGGTGCCCGTACCCGTACTGAAGGTGCCACTCGATGCAGATTGATTGAAGTTACCTGAACCGCCCGTAAACACAACACTCCTGTTGGAACCAACATTCAAATCCTGGACATTCAAGGTCCCGGCGACGGTCGTCGAAAACCCACTTTTACCGATTGTGATTGAGGATGCATTAACGGTACCGATATTGAGAACTGCGGCTGATGCTTGATCAAAAAATCCTGCCTGGTAGCTGGCTGCGATACCGACACCGGTGATGTTGAAATTACCCGTTTCAGCCGTACCCGGCGTACTGGACTGGAGAGATATATAGGCGTTACCGCCAGAACATGAGCCAAACATCAGGTTTGTTGTCGAAGCATTCGCCGTTTGTAAACACTGCAAGCCGGCAGTTGGCGCTGACGCCGGCAGATTGATACTGTAACTCGCCGTAAGACCGATTGTCGACAACGTCACCTGCCGGTTGTTGGCGGTGCCGTCCCGAAATACTATGCCGCCAGCAGCGGTCGTTGATCCCAAATTAAGTGAATTATTGCCCTGCAGCGACATAGTGAAGCTACTACTCATCGTCGTATTTTTAGCAAGTGTAATGCCGCTGGCATTAGCCGATCCCAGCGTCAGTGCCGTACCACCAACAGCCGAGTCAATAGCTGCCGCATTGACGGCAGCCCCGCTGGTAATGTTGCCGCTGACGTTAATCGTACCCGTCTGCTGTGCTGACGGAGATAGCTGCACCAGCGATGAACTGTCGAGGCCATCAAGCATGTCAGCATTAAAGGCGTACGGTACTGACGTGAGACGGATGCGCGGTGTCATTTCGGTATCGCCATTGAAAACGACCCCGATATACAATGAATCGGTATTGAAGTTCACTGATCCCGGCAAAGCAGTCGTGTCTCCAAGATTGGTTTGGAATATACCGTTGACGGTCGTCAGACTTTTGGATTCTTCCCATAGACACGTCGTCGAACAAGGAATTGCAGTGTCGCCAGTAGCGCTGGTATAGATACGGAATTTGAATGTGTAACTGGCGTCAGGAACATTGATGCCGCTGGTGCTCACGACTTTACCCTGGAAGTTGACAGTTTTGTAGACACCGGGAGCTGCCTGTGCTGTCGAGGTGACACCAATGGCGATAGCTGCAACTAGACACAATCCGAATACAGCTACTACAGCCGTAACGAGGACCCGACGGGCCTCAAATAGCGTTTTTATTCGCAAAACTATGTGTTTCATCCCAAATTTCAATCAGACAACCCCGTACGTCACCCTTGTTTCGTAGTACTTTAAGGATAACAGTTTTGGCAGTTCAAAACAATGCGCTTACGCTATCGAAATTTTCACACTACGTCTGTATTATTGTCTGTTAATGTGGGTCAGTTTACCCTCAGCAGCTAGACTTCGTTACCGAGGATTCTTACCGACTCGGCCTGGCAGCCGTCTTAATCGGCTACCAAGTTTTTTCAGACTTTGTTTAGTCCACGTACGCACGCGCTTACTGAGCACTATAGATAAGCCAGCAGCCACTATGGCAAGTACTCCGAGGGCAAATCCGAGATTGACATACACAAAGCTTGATTCGACCGTACGAAAGGTGGCTTGATCGTCATAGCGGTATGCGATCGTCATCTTGTAGCGACCCGGCAGCCACGCAGCTGCTAGCCTGTCGAATGGCATACTGATACTGCGGAATGTCTCCGGCATCACGATGGCCGAGTCTGGATTTATAGTTGCCCGCTGAACAATTCTGCCGCGCGGATCAGTCACCGTCGCGATACCCCGCGGCGTGACATGAACATTACCCCGATTTTGAAACCGCAGATCAAGCGTGCCGGGCAGTGACAGCAGACGGGTTGCTATGTTTGAGTTGCTTAGATTGAGATTATAGACTTCCCCGCCGAGCTTTTTCACAAACAGCAGCGAAGATGCGACTTGATCTATTTGAACTTTTTGCTGCGAGTTACCGCCGACCTCGGTCGGTGTTACCAGTACTGCTCCGTAGTGGCCGCCGGGAGTGAGCGATTCTTTGTTGTTCAGCGTAATCGGGATCTTCTCAGTCGCATACGGAGCTACCACGATCCGATCTTTTTCGAGTGTCACCCACGGAGATAATGCATAACGGTAGCTCAAGGCCTTTTCGGCGTTGCCGACAAACAAAACACCGCCAGTTTCGTCCAAACTTCCAAAATCGACAACTGACAACGCAAATTCATACTCCTGAGCCGAATTGTTGGTAACCGCAAAATCAAATGTTCTTGTGGTATTGTCTGAGGTTAGACTAATCTGTTGGAAGGCCGGTGAAACGGTAACACCGCCACGTTTCGATGTGCCGACAGCTGGCCGATTGCCGGATTGCTGACTTGCAGTTGCAGCAAATGAACTACCGATCGGCGCTAGCAGCTGGCTTGCTGCTGCCGCTGGAGCCGCATGTAAAGCTATCGTGAGCAGGCCGACGATAGCGAGACCGAAAATACTGCCGTGCAGACGATGTCTCATCAGTCCTTGAGCTCGGGAGCTGTTTTACGTTGATCGGACGCTTCTGCGGGCGGGATACCAGAACTTTTTGACGGTTGATTCGGCCTAACTTCTGGAGCTGTTTTCGGCGTACCATCAGCTGCTGGTACTATTGTCTCTAAGTTATCTGTATGCCGCACACTGGACAGCTTTGGCGCAGTTTGGGTGTCATCCGCGGAAGCATGCTGTACTGGCATATCGACGCCATCAGATACTGTGCGCTCGTCTTCTTTTGCCACCAAGGCTGGCTCAGGTGACATCGCTGCCGCAGTCGGGGCTGAGCCGCCCGTATCACTGGGACGCCGCCGAATCTTTTTCCATATACTGCGTAGTATCATCCACAGACCTGCCCCGACGAGCAGCAAAATAAGCAGCAAAACTCCGAGTATGCGCCACGGTATTATCCAGAAACCGACAGTTGCTTCGATAGGGATATCACGTTGACCATCGTCGTAAACAGCCACGAGCGTTGCCGTATAGTGCCCAATCCGTAGTTTTTGTATTTGGCCAAAATCCCATTTTAGTTCTTTGGTAGTCTTTGTGCCACTTGTTTTGACATCATAATACGGGAATCCATCATTCCATGTGGCTTCGAAGGCGCGCGTGGAAGCTGGCAGGATATTGCCGCGCTGCGTATTAAAATCGATGAGGGCAATTTGCTTGTCGCCGCGTTTAATAAATATACTGCCGGCGGGCGCTACATGGACGTTGCCATTATTCCGGAGCTTGATTTTGAAATTAGCCGGCAAAAACTCATAGACTTTGCGGTCTGCCGTCAGGCTAATAACACTGGCTTCCCGCTTGGACCCAGGCGCATTGACGTCGAGTAATACCAGACTTGCGACGCCGCCTTCGACAGCGCTGGAGCCACCCGTTGGTTTGTCCGGTGTAGCCCTCGAGAACAAGACGGCTAGATAATATCCGAACGCCGCAGATGGTGGCGTTTTGATTGTCATTTTGATAGTTTTCCAAACTCCCGGTTCAGCTGTAAAAGTATCCTCTGAAAAACTCACCCACTCAAAATATGTATCTTTAGCTTCCCGCTCACGAAGTTGCGGATTGCCGGTTTCGCCGTTCGCGCCAAACTTGAGCAGCTCAATCTTGAGTTTTTCCGTCGACGTATTATTGTTTTTGACACGAAGATCGGCAGTAACCGTTTCGCCGGGCTGTGTCACCACATTGAGTGGAATCGGCGAAGTCGTCAGACTGAGCGGCGGCCTCGTCGTAGTTGCCTGTGCCGATACTGCGACCGGCAACAGTATATTGAGCGCCAAAGCCATCATGGCTGCTATCCCTAATGCCCATGATCCGAATTTTTTAACGTGAGACATTATCAACCATTATATACTCTCTGTCCCGCTTATGTATAATCAGGAATACTAGAATTTACATTTGACGATGTAGTATCATTTCAACCGCGCTAGAACTGGCCGGCGCCAATAACCTGGACGACATCCGTATAATCCGATGCTGCCGGCGTAATACCAGCGATAGTAGCAGCCGCAGCTAGCGTCACAACCGACGTATCGGATGTACCACTTGATGATGCAACCTGACGGTAACTGTTGTCAACGCCCGTTCCTTCAAACGTACCACCTGTTGCATCAAATGCAGTCGAGACTGCCATAGTACCAAGCCCAGCGACCTGAGACATACCGGTTACACCCCAGACATACTGTTCGGTTGAGGCTGCCGTGTCGACATCGACAGCCGTACCGGGTGTCGTAGGTGCGATATTTTTGGCGACGCCAGTCGAATACAATCCGTTTGCATCGGCATTTCGAATCCAAGCTACCCAACCTGTCTTGGCATTTGTATTAACGGTAAACGTACGTGGAGTAGTTGTGCGTTTCGTTCCTGGCGATAAGTCTGCCGTGAATGCAGTCGTGTTACTATCAAGCTGGAAGTTGAAAGTCGGCGGAACATTGGCAGTAACGGTAATCTGATCTTCGGCGACAACACGCAGTGCGACTACAGCCTTGTCATCGACGGTTGCGCCAGTTTGGGTGGTCAAGACCGCATGATACTCGCCCGCTATCGGCAATGTGACTGCCGATGTAGAAGTAAGGTCGAAACAGTAGCCGGTTGAAGGTGCTAAGTTAGTAACACCTGTAATAGTCACGACCGGGCTAGCGCCACTGACAACAAGCGTGCCGGGTAAAGCGGTTTTTCCCGTTTCAGTCGCACACGTGGCCGTTGTCACGGTTTGGGCTGCATTAACGACGCCAGATGAACCGGTCCACGTCGTTGTATCGGTACCGTTAAAATCAAGTTTGACCGTATCTTCAGTTGCCGTAGCAGTAGACGTCGTAAATACGACACGCACGCTCGATTGCGTAGCGGCTTTCATCCTGTCCAAACGGACATACGTATTAGTCATACCTGCCGCAGAAATATTACCAGGTAGTAATAAGCCGAGACCAAGAACAAACGCTACTAATAACGCAGTCTTTTGTCCTATGTTTGTTTGTATCCGCATTATCTCGCCGTCTCAACCTTTATGGTTATGCTAACTAGTATCATATTACTTGTTGATGCTTATGGTGTCAACATATTATAAAACGTCATTGTAGTGTCTTATCGCCACCGTACAGATTCAAGCATTTTCTGGTATTCACCGGCTGTCGCTTCAGAATTAATCGTCACACTCGTTATTGTAAACGTGAGCAGCTTTCCCTGGTGCACCCAGAAAGCCGCCTGCTGAGAATCCTTTTCGTTGAGCGCGACAATCACCTTTTCACCCTGTATAGTTTGCGGCGTCAATTTGTACGTTTCCGGATGCAGGCTGCGCATGAGATACGACGCATCATCTTCAAGCCGGCCTGAAGGCAGCGCCACGACGGTGACCGTCAGTATTTTACTCATCATTCCAGACGCCCTCAGCAAGTGCGTCTCCAGGCTGTTGGAATTATCCTTTGTGGCTGGCTGCACTTGATACGTATTAGGATACGCAAATGTCATATGGACGCCTTCGAATTGTTCCAGCTCCACGGCTGACTGTGTCTGAGATGGATTTTCAGGAATTGCATTAACAATTATTCCTTCCGACGGACCGACCAGCATCTGAGCGCAGATATACACAACTCCGGCAAGTCCAGCCGTAACAAATAGCAGCACAATAGACCGTTTAAACTTATTTCGTAGTGAGCGTTTCGGCTTTTTAGGTTCTGAAGCGTCATTGGTGCTGAGCGTGTCAGGTAGCTGCGTCATATCAAAAGCTCGCTGCCGCAACAACGGTTAGCTTTTCACTATAATCGCTTGATGACGGGGTTGTAGCGGTGATCTTTGCTTTGAGTTGCAACGATGAACGACCTGCAGTAACTGGAGCTGCCGCAGAGTACACTCGGCGAATATTGGTGTCAGTTATGCCTACGGTATCGCTCGTACCATTGTACGGGCTGGCTACGGTAAATGGTCCGCCTGAACTCTGTGTCGCCGAAGTGCTTTGCGCGCCAAAGCCTTGTGCGATTGCTGCCAAATTACCAGTTAGCGCGCTGATCGTATAAGCAACCGCCACGCTGCGCAGACCGCCATTTTGACCGTATGCGTATATATTACCGCCAAAATCGCCGTTAGTATCAAAATCAACCCAAATTTTCTGCGGACTGTTGACGACGGTATTCGGGACTAAATCATTGAACGCGAGATTATAGGGTGCCGCCGTCTCTACGTCGCTCGATGCGATGTCGAGGTCAAATGTCAGCGAAGGATTTACCGTTGCGGCCGTGGCTACGGCGCTATATCCGGATTCAGTAAATTTGCCGTGCTGGGCCCGTACTTTGACCTGGTAGTTTGTATTGGGAGTTAAGCCAACCAGCGTAACACCGCTGGCACCACCCCAGCTGGCGTAGGTTCGATAATCGCCGATCACGAGCGACGAGCCAATAGTAAAATCACTTTTAATGTACTGCGTCGTGGCAAAATTATCACTGCTAATAGCAACGGCAAAGATAGCGTCACTTGGATTGCCGCCGTTATTTATGACAAGCTGTAGTTTATTATAAAAATTACTTGGATTAGTCAGCGTCGGCGCAGTCGGAACATTCGCCAACTGTGTCGTCACGAGCCCGCTGCCGCCGCGGTATGTTGTGCCAGACATCTGGGTACCGCTCACTTCCCCGCTTATACCTTCCATGGCATAGGCAGAAGAAGTTGAATTAGCCGTACCACCCGAGCCGACACCATAACTTTCGAGCTTGTACGTCGTTCCTGTCGGTACGGCGGCAAACAGCATTGCTGCACCTGCCATCAATGAAAGAGAACCCATAGTCAACTTGCTAAACATAACTACAATCACTGTAACCCGAATTTACAGCCTCGTCTAGTTCAAAACGCGCTGTGCAATTACGTCATCACAATAGCTTTACTTGACATTTCGTTATATATAGTGTATTTTATATTTATGAGACAGCCTGAATTACCTGACTGGTATGTCAGGACGCGTCGGTATGACGAATCGTCAACTGTCGTAACCAGTAATATTGCATTAGAAAAAGCCGACTACGCTCCATTGTCGGATTTAACTGGCCCTATATCAGACGCTCTTCTATGGCGTGGCCACCAACGCAGACAACAATCACTTGCTCCAACGCCTTTATTTCCTGCACATTTTCAACCAGGCTCAACACATCGAGGCCTATTAGACACTCCGTTTAGCTATGTTCAGTACGATGTCACCTCGGATGAAGACTTAAGTGGGAGTAATCTAACGACCGCTACTATTCAACTCCGAAACGCCGGCAATACTGGCTGTGCCGAAATACGAATCGATAAACGTGGCGCATCTAAGCCAACATACAAACTATCTCAAGCGAAGTTAATACATGAGCTCAAAGACGCAGGTACCCAACTACTCGATGAACCAGCTACCCTAGACCTTTTAGCAGATATACGACGTCAAACACACCGCTATCAGAGTGGCACGCCAGAGCCGGCCACGATTGACGAATTTTGCGATTCGCTTATAGCAGCTTCGCCAAAGGTACGAGAAGTACAGGAAGGCATATATCAAACTTATAACGACGAAACTAGTACGGTTATCATGAAAGTCGGTAAAACAATTGTTCAGACATACCGAAATCCCGAAGAAACCGACATTGCCGTGCGTCTTGACGTGCGCCAAGCTCTCGGCGTCGACGATGATTCGTTTGCTGCGACGGCATTAAAATTCGCGACTCAGCAGAATGGACGAGGCGTACAAGCTAGTGTTGCCGCAGGCATAACTGCAATATCTCGTAGAGATCTAAACATGGAGACAAGGGACAGCTACCTCGCGAAAATGATACAAGTATATCGAGAGCCGGATGTGTTTATGGACCGAATACTCACAAATATCGGACGCATTTTATAGCCGGTTACACTAACACGGCTTTGATGCGGCGTATGCCGGAGCTCGATGATTCTTCTTTGGTGATTTTGAAGCGTTTGCCGTCTTCGGCAAGCTGGCCGGTGTGGTCAACGTGCGGACCGCCGCAGATTTCGAAGCTAAATGGCACATCATCGCCGTCGGCCTGCATACGATAGCATTTCACAACGTCGCCGTAGCGGTCACCGAACGCACCGAGCACATGCATCTCGTCAATGGCGACAGGCGTCGGATGCTCTTCCCAGGTTACAGTCAGGTTTTTGTCAATTTGCTGGTTTACCATGTTCTCAACTTGCGTAATTTGCTCCGGCGTCATTTTGTCGGGATGACTGAAGTCAAAGCGCAGACGCTCTTCGGTGATATTACTACCGTGCTGGACGACGTGATCACCAAGCACGGTACGCAAACTCTGATACATCAGATGCGTCGCCGTGTGGTATTTTTTATGCTGGAGGGTTTGACCGCCGAGACCGCCCTTAAATGTTCCTTTGGCTGCAGTTTGGCTGCGGGTTCGCTGCTCGGCCATTTTAGCGTCAAATTGCGCGCGCCAATTTTCGCTCACTTCGATATTATGCTTAAACGCTTCCTCTACACTGAGTTCAGCCGGAAAGCCGTACGTATCGTACAACGTAAAAATAGCCTCGCCGTCAATCGACTTATAATCACCGCCGGGCATATCAGTTAAAATCTTCAAGCCCTTTTTGAGCGTCTGGCGAAATACCTTTTCCTCTTTAGCCAGCACGGCAATGACATCAGTCCGCTTCGCTTTGACCTCCGGGAAATCCATTTCATAGCAATCAGCGATTACCGGTACGATCTGCTCAATAAAATTCTGTTCAATACCAAGATTGAAGGCTTTCATAATCGCCCGGCGCATCAACCGACGCATGACGTAGCCCTGCTCTTTGTTGCTTGGGACGACACCATCAACGGCCAGGAAGGTAGCCGCGCGGAGGTGGTCGGCGATGACGCGCATACTGGCAGCATTACTGTCGTAGCCCTTGCCACACAACTGCTCAATTTTTTCTATGATTGGCCATAATAGGCTGATACGGAATGCGTCTGGGCTGTTTATAGCAGCGGCGGCAATCCGCTCGAGTCCGGAGCCGTGATCAATGTTTGGCTTTTCTAAGGCTTCAAAGGTGTCATCGGATACTTTGCGGTACGCCATAAAGACGTTATTACCAATCTCCATAAAGCGGCCGCAGTCGCAGTTTGGGTGGCAGAATTCACCCCACCGCGTGTCATGTGGCGTACCGAAATCATAAAACATCTCAGAGTCCGGTCCACACGGATCGCCGACTGGCGTCGTATCCGGACCAGTCTTACCGCGGTTCCACCAGTTTTTGCTGCCATCATAATAAAAGACGCGTTCACCCTCTTTGATACCGCGTTTATAACCGTTCTCTTCCGAACCAATATCAGCAATGCCAGACGAGATGCCTTTGGCGGCAAATAATTTTTGCCAGGTTTCAGCGGCGACTGTATCTTTTGGTATGTCATAGCGCTCGTCGCCGATGAAGCAAGTCGCATAGAGCTTGCTGCTGTCTAGTCCGACCACATCGACTAAAAACTCAAACATCCAGTTGATCTGCTCCGTCTTGAAGTATTCACCAAGTGACCAGTTGCCAAGCATCTCGAAGAAAGTTGTATGCCGGTTGTCGCCAACTTCCTCGATATCCTGCGACCGCAGGCAGGTCTGGCTGTCCACCAGCCGCGTACCCTCCGGATGAGGCTCGCCAAGTAGATACGGAATCAGCGGCTGCATGCCCGAGCCGGTAAATAATGTCGTCGGGTCGTTTTGTGGTACCAGCAAAGCCCGCGGAATAACGGCATGGCCACGCTGGGCATAAAATTTCAGGTAGGCGGCGCGGATATCTTGTGCATTCATAGCTACTATTGTAACAGATTGGATAGTCGACAGAATAGATATAATATGGTACAGTCGGCATACGTTCGTTCGAGAGTGTCGAAATGTGCAGGGCAACCGCCTCAGCACACATCACTACACAGTGAGGTGAGTCGTATGAACCGATCGTATGCACAGCAGCCCCCCAGGAAGCGCGCTTGGTGGGAAGGCTGGTGGGAGGCCTTCAAGCTCTTCCTGAAGAGTCCGGATTCCGGTCCCTTCATCAAGCTGATGGTTGTCCCCGCACGGGTGTTCGTCACTTCAGTGGCGGCCTACCTGCCTGTCAACGTTGCCAATGACGTGCTCTTTCCATTCGCTGGGATGGCTGACGATGTGGTCATGCCGATCAACTTCCTCTCAGCCGTCTGGCTGGTGTACAAGGTCAACAAGTACCGCAAGGTACCGTGAGCTGTGACTCCGTCGAACGAACACCCTTCGGTACACCGAGGTCACACAGGCATCACGAGTGTGATTGGAACCCGAGGGGCAAGCCGTGGAAGTAATTTGTAGTTTGATCGACGTTTTGATAGCCAACCTTGGCATCATCTACTCTCAACACTACTTAATACTTCCCCGGCTTTTTTCATAACTTGCTTTATGAAGTTACAGGACAATCTATACAATTTGTTACTCCAGTAATTTGGACGCCGTGCTACAGTGATTTCAAAGGAGAGTACACATGGCGCAGGCAAATGAAAATGTACCAGCTCAGCGCAGCTGGAGCGAAGCGTTTATGTTGTTCCTGCGTGACAGGCAGGTTAGTATTATACTAAAGTTTGCCTTTGGGCTCGGACCCATCACAATACTTGACGATATTATTCCAGGTATTGGCTTGCTCGATAATCCGCTCATTCCAGTTTGGTTGATAGTCGTTGTCGTTGTGTTCTTCAAAGTTCGATCATATCGTTAAATGTTTCCCTTTCGTATGTAAACCACACCACAATTTACTTCTTCAGAATCTGTTGTATTTTATACTTGTTATAAAGCAGGTTTGACGAAAAAGTGCTACTGTGGGTTGGTAACGAAAAGTTCCGAGAAAGAAAGTCATTTACGACTTGCCTCTAGTAGCTTAACAGCTTTACTTGCTTTACCTCATCCCAGCGGCGGACAGACAGCTGACCGTCACAACGAGAACGGAGCACGGCATGTCCATTCACGCACACGTCCTCGCGGACGGTCTGACGCTGGCTGCGAATGCGGCAAGCGAGGCATCCAGCCGTCCCAACTTCACGAACGGTCTGGCCGGCGTCAT
This sequence comes from Candidatus Saccharimonadales bacterium, assembly GCA_036388415.1. Taxonomy (NCBI): domain Bacteria; phylum Candidatus Saccharimonadota; class Candidatus Saccharimonadia; order Saccharimonadales (SeqCode); species Saccharimonadales bacterium (SeqCode). Next base: position 547,748 of record DASVRW010000002.1, read on the forward strand.
CGTCGCTCTGGCGATCTTCGGACTGTTCAACCTGTTCAAGCCCACTTCGATGGCGGTTCGCATTATCGTCGGGATCCTGATCCTCGGGGTCTTCGTGGTCAATGTCGGCTTCCTGCTCGACTTCGGTCGCTGGATCCGGCGTGGCATCACGACCCTGGCAACCAACTGGGGAGCACCCGAGGTGGCAGGACCGTTCGTCTTCACCCTGCTCGTGATCGTGCTGCTGGTGTTCGCGATCATCTTCCTGCGGAGAAACCCTACCAGCGGATTCCTGCGTCTCCTGGTCATCCTGCTGGGAACCTCGCTGTTCACGGTCTCTTCCTTCCAGGAGGCCATCGTCGCCTACAGCGACCTCGCATCGCAGGGTCTGGTCAAGCTCGGCGAAGGCGTTCGGCTCTGAGCGAACCGGCGTCGGTACGGCCGAGCGCGTGGAGATTTTTCCGCAACCTCGGCCGTACCGCCATCCCAGATTGTGCAAGGTAGCATTAACAAATTGGCAGGGTGTGCTGGATTATATCTCGACGATACGTCGAACCAATCCACCACCCATCACCACCCCTCGTAGAGCTTTTCGTTACATTTCCCAATTTGCTTTATACACACATTTATTCGATAGCCAGGCACTAAGCCTGGCTATTTATATAACAATCCCACCGCCGACCACGTGGTAGCCATGAGCACCATCTTGCTCGTAGAGGACGGCTGATTGACCCGGTGTTATCGCCCGGACTTCTTCTTCCATATCGACGACCAGCTCAGCTTCGTAAGCATCGCGTGAAAGGAAACATTTCACGAGCGGCGCCCGGTATCGGGTGCGTACATAGTATTCGCGGCCAAGCGTCGGATAACTATTAATCCAGTGCTCGCTTGTCAGCGTCAGCTCGCGGGTCCAGAGTTTGTCGTCATTCAGGTCTGTGGTGACATAAACTTCGTTCTTATGCATGTCTTTGCCGATAACATAGTACGGCAGGCCGCCACCGACATCGAGACCATGACGCTGACCAATAGTATAGAATATGGCGCCGTCATGCTCACCGATGTGGCGGCCTGTGCTGTCAACGATCGCACCCGGTTCGGTCTGGACGAATTGCTGCAAAAAGTCTTTGATCCCCACCTTGCCAACAAAGCATATTCCTTGGCTATCCTTCTTCTCGGCTGTACTGAGGCCGTACTTCCGGGCCAGCTCGCGAACCGCCGGCTTTTTGTATTCACCAATCGGCATCAAGCTCCGCAGAAGCGCCGATTGCTGCACACGATACAGAAAATATGATTGATCCTTATTAGCATCGAGACCAGTCAGCAATTGTCCATCTCGGATACGGGCGTAATGCCCTGTAGCAATCATATCCGCGCCGTCTTCTAGAGCAGCATCGAGGAATAATTTGAACTTCACTTCCTGATTGCACATGATATCAGGATTGGGCGTAATCCCCGCCTTGTAGCCCTCCAGCATATAGTCGACGACTCGCTCACGGTACTCGGTTTCGAAGTCATACATTTTGAAGTCTATGCCCAGTTTCACGGCGACGCGTTTGGCATCCTGATAATCTTCTTTCCAGGGACAAATCATGCCCGGCAGATCCTGGCTCCAGTTTTTCATATACACACCCGTCACGTCATAACCCTGCTCAAGCAGCAGCGCAGCCGTAACAGAACTATCAACACCGCCGGACATGCCGACATATACTTTTTTAGACATAATACTTATATTTTATCAAACTTATCGTGGATTCAGCTAATTATTGTATTCACTGTTGGTGCTGGCTTCAATCCGGCGGCGTAGTACCTGCAGCTCGTATTTCCGGCCCAGCCAGAACGTTGACAGTGTCAGCGGCAACGCAAGGAGTGATGGAATAATTGAATACTTGGTTTTGGTGACAGTCGTGGTCGAGCCACTTTTGTCATCTTTAGCATTGGTGCTGCTGGAGCCAACGGCTCCGTTCGCAACTCCGATCAGCTGCAGATAGGCAGTCGACCCCAAAGAATCAGTTGCCTTGACGATAATCCGGTAGACACCGGCAGCGTCATAGATATGGTCAAAATTTAGCGTGTCTGCAAACGGCACGCTCTTGAGTGTAACGGGCTTACCGTCACCCCAATCAATACTTATAGCATACGGCCCGACGCCGCCACTGAGGATAATTGGCCAGGTCAAAGCGTCACCGGGGTTAGCGCCCTTTTTCGCGAAAGAGCTGCTCAGCGTCACCCGGCTGGCAAACGTACCGAATGAGGCATCATTGAAGGTAACGTTAACAATATTCGAGTCCGGCCCAGCCTGATCGAGGTCATCAAACACCCGTGCAATCAGTTCGTTCTGGCCGCTAAACAGATCCACCTGCAGGCTATAGCTACCATTGGTACAGGTAACTGATCCGATAAAAATATTGTTTGAAAACAGTTTTACCATGACGCCCTGCGGACAGAGACCATTGACGGTTACCGGCAGCGTCGTAAACGACCGGCCGCTCACTGGAGTCGTTATTGTGGCCGCGCGAGTCGGTGGTGGTGAAGATATCGTGCCTTCAAGGCCGACTGAACCATTTTGGGGATTTTGCGGCAACGGCGCTGCTGCTTCCACGACGGGGCGCGCCAGCAAAAGCATAGTGCCAATTGACAAAATGGCAGCGCTGAAGGCAATAATTCGCCAAGAGTGAAATAGTTTTTGCGTCATAGGAGATTACTTTTATATTTTACCATAACCGATATAAAGTTTTGCGTGCGTCGGTCCACTAATACGTCGCGGTTGCAATCAATGTCAGCGTCGTCGTGTAGACACCGGCCTCGGTCGTACCGGCGGATTTAGCAGCAAATTCAATCGTACTGCCTGATACATCATTTGGCCCGCTCGTCTTACCAATTTCTTGACCATAGAGTGTGTTGGTAAATGTTGGGTCAAATCCATGGAATCCAGTTGCACAATCGAACGGAGCTGTTGCCAACTGGTCAGTACCCAGCGCGCTAATGCGTAGGCCGAACTGCTCTTCACTGCCGACGGTTGAGTCCTGCGTACAGGCGTTGCCATGCGGCGAGATCGAGAATGATCCCGACTTCAGGGTATCACCCTTGATTTTTACGGATACACCGCCAAATGAGTTGCTGGCCACATCGTAATAGGCATTACCAGTATACGTGGTGCTTGTATTGAGCAAGACGCCGTTAGTATCACCGAGCGCGATTCCCGTACCGCCCGCCGCACAATCGGCGCCGGTATAGACGCAGAAGGTCAGCGTTTCCTGGACCTTGGCAGTGACGTTCAGCTGGTTGGCGGTACTCAGGGCGATACCACCGGCATCGAGTGAATCTAAAGTTTCACTCCCGCTTCCAGTCGTGCTCGAAAACGTCAGGATACGGGCATAAAAAGTCGTATTGTCGTTAGCAGGATTAGTCAGTCCATTGGTCGTGCCGTTACCAAGCGTAAAGCTGACTGGTCCATTAGCAACGGCACCGGGTGTCCGCGTCAGTACGACTCGGTTCGACGTGCTTGTGCCTTGAGCGGTATTGATGCTAAGCCCCGTTATGTTTCCGGTCACATTATTGAGCGACAATGAGGCGTAGTTCGTATCAAATCCAGATGCGATACTACAACTATCGCCTATGATCGGGCTGTTGCTACAAAACTCTACAACTACCGAACCGATGTTTTGATTGTCGGTAACGGTCGTAAAACTCACAGAATAGGCAACGTTGGTGGCAGCACTGGCTGTGCTGCTCATAAGGATAGAGCGGTTGGTAAGTGCGCCGTAAGCGGACGCGGTGGCGGGCATAAAACTAAAGATCGCCGAGAACAGCAATATACCAGACATAGCACTATACTGCGCGCGACGTACAACCGTCCTTACCACAGCAGCCGCCCGCTGTTTGCTTTTGAAATAATCTGTAAAAACTATTCTTCCCATGCCTAGCGTCTTCGATTTTGTTTTGCTTTTCGGATAATGCTTTCGTTGTAGGCACGTATCAGTCTTGGAAGAATGAATACTACGAACACGAGGAGTGCGATGACGCCGCCTATCAGCTTGTATGGGATAACGTAAAAGGTCTTTTTGGCGAGCAGTAATTCCCCATTGCTACCATAGCCGAAGCTAGCTTCTGCGGTGTACTTACCGAAGAATTTTTTATTGCTGACAGGATTACTAAACTTACGAATACTAGCCGGCAAGATACTGCCCCGGGGCTGAGCATTGTTTATTTCGATCGTCTCTATAATCTTGCCGGAAAAATTCTTAATATATATCTTTCCGAATGGCTGGACATGGATATTACCGAAGTTACGGAAACGAGTCTCAACGCTAATCGGACCACTACTGAACAGCGAGCCCAGCTCGTTGTTGTGTGCTACCCCAAAGCTTTCGATACTGATTTTTTCAGTGATATTGCCGGGGACGCGGACAAGGAAGATTGATCCGACGCTGGCGCTGAGGGCAACGTTTTTGTCATTTTCACCGTTACCTGGCGAAAACCGGACGGCACCATAGTAGCCGCCGCTGGCAGCCTTGGCGGGAACGCTGAGCGTCACCTTGACTTCGCGCCGTTCACCTGGCTGCAATGTAACAGTCGGTAGGTCACTTAGCAGCGACTTAAAGCTATTCCCTGGCGCCCGCTGTGATTCATCCAAAATGATACGGGGTTCACCCGATTCATCGTCGCTCGGTATAAAATCGTTCGTCACGCCTCGCACCGTGACGGGAGAAGCAGTCACGTTTTCGACAAATAAGCTGACAGTCCGACTCGTCCCTTTATCTATAGTGAGGTCAGTTCGAACCGGTGCGATCTTCAGACCGTTGCCAGTACCTATTGGTGCGCCTGCCGCTGGGGCCTGAGCTGAGGCGCTGCTGTCAGCAGCAGTCCAGATAACACCAACAATCAAGGCACACAGAGTAGCTGCAATAGCTACAGTGCTTCGAGCACGAATCATTCCATTCCTCACAAGGGGCCTCACGTTTTAGTCTACTAAGCATAATGGTAACAAACCCCTAAAGCTTATTCAAGGACTAAAAATTTGCGAGACAGATATAGGAGACAGTGGCGACGTACCTGCCAGGCGGCTGGTTTGATCCGACGTTGACGATATAGCTCATAGTAAGCTTGCGATAATCATCCGCATTACTACTACTGGCGACGATGTCGCCACTGTTAAATTTGAATATGTTGGGCGTATTGTAGCCATTAGCTGGATTGATCAGTCCAGGCCCGTTGGGCTCACTGCCGACGGCTGGCGATACGTTTTGGCGAGCATTGACGCCAAATTGATTCGTTCCACGCTGCGAAGCCCCGCCCGTCATAGCTGGTATGACATTATTACCGGCAGTCATCGTCGTACCGGCCAGTGTCACACTATAGCCATAGGCTGCGTTAGTACTGGCTAGCATCTGCGATGTTGCAGACCGCGGCGCTTGGCTTGATAACTCACCGAAACTGATAAAATTGCCGGCAGCCGTTGAGCAGTCATAGCCATCGATCGTGATACCCGTACAAAATAGTAAGTATGGCGGTACCTCTGTTGTGATACCGATACCTTCAGTCGTCGCATATACGACAATGCCATAATCTGTTTCGGGGCCGCTGGCATCAGTCGTTACAAATGTGCTGATACGAACATAGCTACTCCCGATGGTGCTCGGGTTGGTGATGTCTGAAAATTCCATTGTCAGCTGCTGCGGTGAAGCCGGCAAGCTGACAGACCGGCTCAATATGAGCTTATTGCCGGTTGAGGCAGGATTGAGTGTAAAATCTGCAATACCGGTCTGTCCAGACAGTGTTGCATTACTCGCATCAAATCCGGCGGGAGGCGTACAGGGATCGCCCTGCTCGTATTGGTAATTATCACAAATCTCAAAGGCGACAGAACCGATTGAATTGCTGGTATTCGTATTAAAACTAAAATTGTATTTTACATCTGTAGAGCTTACCGTCGCGTCAGACAACTGGAGCTGTCGAAAAGACAACTGAGCGGCATTCGAAGAACTATACAGCAAAAATGGCACCGCTGCTGCTAGCAGAAGTACCGTCAAACGCGAAACTGCTCTATATGTAGAACGGCGTATGGGCAGAAGATTCAGCTGTCGTATCCGGCGCAACATATGCGTCCTCTCACAGAATTACCGTTAATATGTTGCTGTTGCTATCAATGTGAGCGTCGTCGTGTAGACACCGGCCTCAGTGGTACCGGCGGACTTGGCGGCTAGTTCAACGACACTGGTCGACGAGTCGGTGGCACCAGCAGTCGATGCTATGTTTTGGCCGTACACCGTGTTGATGTTTGCAACGTCAAAGGTATGATTGTTAGTCTGACAGCCGTACAGCGGATCAGCCGTTTGGCCAGCGCCAACTGTACTGACACGTAGACCAAACTGTTCAGTACCGGTGACTACTACATCTGCGGTACATACAGGACCGTGTGGTGTGATCGAGAATGATCCTGACTTCAAGGTATCACCCTTGAGCTTGACGGCGACACCGCCAAGGGCATTGCTGGCAAGATCGTAACTGGCAGTATTGGTGTAGGTCGTACTAGTGGAGGATAGTACACCGTTGCCATCGCCCAGCGCAACTGCGGTGCCGCCATTGGCACAGTTGATGCCAGTATAGACACAGAAGGTCAGCGTTTCCTGGACCTTGGCGGTGACGTTCAGCTGGTTAGCAGTACTGAGGGCGACACCACCGGCGTCGATTGAGTCTGCAATCTCATCGCCGGCGCCCGTAGTCGAGTTGAAGGTAATAATCCGAGCGAAGAAGGTCGTATTGGTCGTCGTCGGATTGGTGACACCGTTGTTCGTGCCATTACCCATTTCAAAGGTTGTTGTACCGTTTGCGACTGTGCCGTTGGCACGAGTCAGTACAAGGCGATTAGCCGAGCTGTTAGTCGTGTCAATAGTAAGACCTGTAACGTTACCGGAGTAGTTATAGAGCGCCAGTGTCGCTTGGTTGATGTCCATGCCAGTTGGCGGTGTGCAGGTATCACCGAGGATTGGCGAATTACTACAGAATTCAACCACAACCGATCCGACATTCTGGTTGTTTGTTACCGTTGTAAACGTCACTTTGTAAGCTGTGTTGGTGGCACCGTTGGCTGAGCTACTCATTTGGATAGATCGGCTGCTGAGCAAGCCATAAGCTGCGACCGGTGCTGGTCGCACTGTCGAGAAGACAGCCAAAGCAAAGGCGGCTACGACCAACAAGCAACCGGCGCGCTTTACTTTAGTATTAAAAGTCATGCTTTTTCCTCATTTTTGTGTTTTAGTTTTTTTGATTACAGACTGAGTGTACCATAAGCGCTTTAATACATACAAGTATTTATTTGAATTAAGAGTTACTTTCGTTACCTGCTTATCCACATGTACGGTAGGTACGACTGCCTCACATCTTAGCGACGGCTGGCAGAATAGCGTCGTTTACCGAGCTTACGTACGATCAGCACGACCGTGCCAATTATCAGCAACAATCCGGCGGCGACAGCAAGTACAAACCAAACGGGCAAATACCAGAAGCTGACGAGCGAACGTAGTTCATGCGATGAGCTGCCATTATCGCCGTATACAAGCGCAAGCTGGGCGGTGTAGCGACCGGGGGACATATTAGAATCGTTACACTTCGTCTCTTCGACTTCACGGCCACTCTCCGAGTCATTGCGAGTAATCTTTTGTTCGTTGAGACACAAATCAATGCGACGAGTCTGATCTATCAGCACTGTGCTCTTATTTGGATTGGCATTTTCAAATATTTTTATCTTTTTCCCAAAGACGTTTTTGAGCGCTATGCTGCCTGTTGGCTGCTCGGCCACATTACCTTTGTTGGTGAGGCGGTATGACAAATATTTGGGTGGCGTACCGATATACAATTTGCCGAAGCTACCGCTCGTCCCGGTAGAATTTGGCGTAAACGGCCCGAATTTGTTAAGCAGTAATACGTCGTTGGCTTCGCCCGGCACCCGCACGAAGACGAGTGTTGCACTCGAGCTCGTTAAGCTCACATTATTATTGGCCGTGTCGCCACCCGTAGTTGAGTATTTGATAGCACCGTAATAGCTACCGGCACCAACTTTGGCCGGTATGGCAATCGTGAATGGCAGCTGGATAGACTTACCAGCTGGTACGCGGACATTGCTCGCAATAGTCAAATACGGCTTTAGGGACCAGCGTGTTGGCTCTTTTTCGGTGAGCAGCAGCTTGGGAGAACCTGTTTCATCCTGCGGACCAAAATCTATCAGCTTGATATCGATAACAAGATCGTCAGTTTTACTCAAATTCGAGACGCTGAGTACATCACTCACCTTCTCTCCCGATTTAATGGTATAGTCACGCCGCGGATTAACTCCAAGGCTGTTGGACGCCGCAGATGCTGGCATTGTTGGAGTGAGCATAGTAGACAGCAATACAAAGACCGCTATACTAGAATAAATTTTCGTTCGCAAATGTCGCATATTTTCCTCTTTGTTACAAACTCGTGTCCCGACTATTGTAGCAAAAGACGCGACTTATTAGAATAAGCATTTTGTCAAAACGGCTATATCATATTTAAAATACAACAGCCCTCATATGAGGGCTGTTGATGTAATCACTTACATTTGATGTTTAGAATGTGGGTGTTGCGATGTAACCAATAGTTGTCTTGTAAACACCAGGCTTGGTTACCGGGCTAATGTTCGCGACATAGCGTACAGAGCCAGTATCGCATGCAACCGTCGTGCCGGTCGTTGCGCTAGCTATTTGTACAGGCGACGTCATACTTGCAGTATTGAAGGCGAAGTTAGCTGTGCCCAAGTTAGTTATAGTACCTGCAGCCGCAGCATACGGCGAGGTGGCTACGAGGTTTGTAAAACTATGGCCGAACAGCGTTGTATCATCCGTATCAATACCTAGACCGAACTGAGAAGTACCCACTTTGCTTTGTTCTCCAGTAGCTAGAGCTGCAGCAATAGAATTTGTTCCACCAGCTGTCTTTAATGTATCACCAGTATAGGACACGACGGTTCCATTGGCTGCATTAGTGCTGAGGCGAAAGTAAGTGTGATTGTCATATGCAACTGACGTATCAAGCACGCCGCCGGAACCAAGCGTAATCGCACCGGTACCCGTCAGAGCCGCACAGCCGGCGCCGGGATCCTGATTTTTAGCTGCCGAGACGCTGAAGTTCAGCTTTTCCTGGACTTTGGCGGTAATATCGATGTTTTCGTTCACCGAGCCAGCGACTGCGGCTGCATCGATCATGCTGGCTGTCGTGTAGGTAGTATTACTGAAGGTGTAGATACGGACATAGAACGTACCAACGGCAGTTGGGTTCTGAATCCAATCGGTGCCGGTACCCTGTCCGAAGGCCAGCGATATTGCCTGACCAGCAGTAATATTCGTACCGCTCGCACGTTGCAGCGTGATACAGTGTGCCCGGCTCGTACAAGGGTAGGTCGCGAAGTAATTACCCGTCGTTACGCTCGTAGTCGTGTCGAGCGTAAATGGCTGAGCACCACCACCCGATTGAGTGGCAACGGAAGCGACAGTGCCGGTATTCAAGCCAGTTGGCGCCACACAGGTGGTATCAAGTAGTGGCGTCGTACAGTATTGCAGTAATACGGATTGAACTGTTCCAGCAGTACCAATCGAAAAGTCAAAGGTGTGCCGAGCGAAAGCACCGTTGCCGCCAGAACCTTTGGCGACGGTAGCAGCGTTGGCGTCAGTAGATATGTCACCCTTTGTTTGGCTGCTCATAGTCAGCTTGCGGGGTGAGAATTGCCCTGCAGCAGAGGCTGAGCCGGATATCACTACCGGTGCAACGGTAGCAACCGCAAAAGCAAACGCAGTCAGCGCGCTGCCGCTGCGGCCGATAAGGCGTTTAATAGAATTCATGGTTTCTCCTTGTTAATTTTTGTTTTTTGGATTACTTAGGGATTTTACCATAAGCATTCTTGCATTTGCAATAGCGCTTATGCAAATTTGCAAGTTGATCTATGCGGCTATGTAGTTAGAAGGTAGGCACAACATTGATAATCAACCTGCCGCCGTACGCGCCTGCTTCAGTTGTCGTGCCGATATTGGCTATCATTGACATCGTGTAATCAGTTTGACCGCTGCTCTTGTTTGACGCGGCGATAAGGTCTCCTGGCACGTATTTGAAATTATTAACTGCTGAGTACCCGGCGGATGGAGCACCGAAACTAAACGTACCACTCGGAATCTGGGCCACGTCGGCACCAACAGCCGGCGACGTATTGAGCCGTAGATTAATGCCGAATTGCTCTATACCAACCTGCGAAGCAGCCGCAGTACTCATTGGCGTCAGTGCATGACCGCCGACACTGCGCGGCGTTGTACCGTCGATATATACGTTGTAGCCGGAAGCGAGGTACGACTTAACGGCAAACGTCGTACTTCCCTTACCGGTTGTCTCGGGCGTCAGATCCCCAAGGTTAACGACCGCACCGGATACGCTAACCTCCAGGAAAGGTTCACGCTGCGTATTAAACCCGCCCTGGGCTTGATAGTTCGTACTGCTGGTATTCCCGACTGTCAATTCGCCGGCAGATTGCTTGGCACAGTAACTGGTGGAGCAGGCCCGTAGGACGCCACCGCTGCCGAATTGTACCTCGCTGACGCCATAATTCGAGGATTTAGCCTGTGACGCCATGACTGTCGGGGTATACGACAGAGCAGTCAGCGTACTGAGCAGGAATGCAGCTAGTATTTGTTTTGGCTTTATCATAAGTACTATACATAGTGTGCAGCATTACGGCCGTTTTGACAATTCCGTTTACGTTTAAATACTTATTTAGTATAGTTATAGCATAGGGGCGCTGCCCAGAAACAACTGTATCGACTATGGCTACCGACGAAAAAGACACAAACACACAGCAAGACGCACCTGCGGTTATCGAAACCGATTCGCTTGAGACGCCGTCCGAAGGTGGTGTTCAGCCGGCTCCTGGACAGCAACAAGCCCCTGTCATTCCGAAACAACCAAATGGTCTGAAGAAGTTCGGGCACAAGTTTAATATATATTTATTATTGTTCGTGCTGGTCATTATCATCAGCGGTGCAATCGTCATTATTACAGCTACCTCACAAAAGACAGACGATGACACCGCCAAAATATCCAGCCAGGCCATACCTAGTGACGTGCTTAAGCAGCTCGCCAAATCTGATGCTACTGTCGGTGATCCAAAACAAGTATTGAACGTCCAATCAAACGCTGTCTTTACCGGCAAGGTCCTGATCCGAGACAGCTTGGATGTCGCCGGTGCGCTTCGGGTCAATGGTGGCTTGTCTATACCGGATATAGCCGTTAGCGGCCAGGGATCATTTGACCAACTTCAGATCAATAAAACACTTAATGTTGGCGGGGACACCTCGGTGCTAGGACAACTCAATGTCAAAAAGGGTATGTCTGTTACTGGCGGTGGCACCTTTGGCGGACCGGTAACAGCGCCGCAAATTGCGACGAATCAATTGCAGCTCATTGGTGACCTGACGATCAGTAACCACTTTATTGCTGGCGGTCCAACACCGGGACGCAGTAACGGTGGCGCTCTCGGTGGTGGTGGCACGACATCCGTCAGTGGGACTGACACCGCTGGCAGCATCAATATCAACACTGGCGGTGGCCCGGCCGGCGGTTGCTTCCTAACCGTAAACTTCAGTAATCGCTATAATTCCACACCGCATGTTGTAATCACGCCGACAAGTCCAGCCGGAGCAGCACTCGACTACTACGTAACTCGAACGACCTCTGGATTTAGCGTTTGCGCCGCTTCTACACCTCCGGCCAACAGTAGTTTCGGATATGACTATATCGTCGTCGGATAATACTACACGTTTAGAAAAATAATAACCTGATCAGCTTTGACGTGCATGATACCGCCCGAAATACGCACTCGGACGTCTTCCCCGGAGAGCGTCTTTATAACAAGCTCTGCTTCACTCAGCAGCGAAATGAAGTTATGGTGGTGCGGTAATATATCAAATGGTCCGCTGGCATTAACGCCAGACAGGCTGGCTGCATCATCATCAAAGAACGTTTTGAACGGCGACGACACGCGCACATGCATAATTGGCACTTCATGCTGTTCTTTCTTTTCCGTTTTTACGCTGTCTGCGCCTGCCGCGGCGGTTGCAGGAGTTTTGGTATCATCTGCCATACGATCTAACCCGCTTAAATAATTATCTCTTCAATTTTTGTCAGCATTTCTTCGCGGGTGACAAATTCTCCCGGAATACCATTAAGTTTTTCCATAACGAACATTTTCTGTCCGAAATAATCAACTAGCTTACGGGCTTTGGCAAAATCTTTGCGGTCTTCGGGGCTCAGTTCGTTTTCACCGATGATGGCGATAATACCCTTCAATGATTCGTATTTTTGCAACAGTGCCTGAACCTGCACGCTGAGGACATAGTGTCGTTCACCGACGATATCCGGCGACAGTAAGCTTGAGGTTGTCTTCAGCAAGTCGACAGATGGCCGAATGCCCTGTTCGGCGACTTTACGACTGAGTACCAGCGTTCCGTCGAGCTCATGCTGAATCATCTGCACCGCCGGATCGGACAGGTCGTCGGCCGGCACGTAGATAGTCTGGACGGCAGTAATTGAGCCATGCTGATTGGAACTCAGCCGGTCCTGCAACAGCTTGACGTCAGAGAACAGTGTCGGCTCGTAGCCGCCTTCTGCCGGAATCTGATCCAAAATCGTGGATAGCTCGTTGCGGGCCTGGATATAACGGTACATGTTGTCAGCGAAGAACAAAATGTCTTTCTTGTGTTCATCGCGGAAGTATTCTGCCAGCGTTACGGCTGACAGTGCGATCAGGGCGCGCTGCACCGGGTTCTGGTCCATCTGTCCGAAGAACATACAGGTGTTCTTAAGCAGGTCATTTTCGCCCAGCGTCTGGAACAGTTCATGGCCTTCACGAATACGCTCACCGATACCAGCAAAGAACGCCATACCAGCGCCGGAGCGCGACACATTGTTGATCAGCTCCATGGTAAGCACTGTCTTACCGACACCGGCACCACCGATAATGCCGATCTTGCGGCCTTTGACGAACGGCGTAAAGAAGTCGATGACCTTGATGCCTGTTTCCAGTATCTCCGGCTTGGTGACAGCAAACGAGGTGCTGCGCTCCGGAATCGTAAATATACTGCGGTATTCCAGTATCTTGCCTTTGGCAGCGACGATTGGTGGCCGGCCGTCAACCGGTCGGCCATTGGCATCGACCACCCGGCCGATCAGCTCGGTACCCACAGGAATCTGGATACTTTTGCCGGTACGGACGGCTGCCATGCCTTTTTGCAAAGTCGTCGCGCCACGAACGTTTAGGCAGATAACCTTGCCTCTCTCCGTGACATGATCGACCATGAGCGGTGAGTCATCGCCGTCAGCGGCTAGCAATACTTCAGCTATATCCGGGTAATCATCATCGAATTCAACGCTAACAACCAGGCCTTTGATTGATCTAATAACTCCCTTGTTCATGCTTCTACCCTTTTGCGTCCGTTAAGAATTTCCTTGAGACGTTCGTCAGCTATGTTGCGCTTAGTGCGATTGTACAGCGTGTGCAGATCGGCCAGTGTCTCGCCGGCCCGGTCATGGGCGACGGTCATAGCCCGAAATCGGCTGGCATACTGCGCGAGCTTCGAATCCAAAATGACCTGACTCAGCGTAATCTCGAGCATCGACCGCTCCAAGTGTGCCACAACTTCGAAGGGGCTTGGCTCGAATATGTAGGTCCGTTCGCTGATCTCTTCCTCGGGCTTGCCAGCCATGTTTCCCGCCAGCTGTACGGCGCTGTTAAGCTCGATACGCTTGACATCCTGCGTGGTCAGAGACACATATGTCTGATAGTAAACTCTAGTCGACTGGTATTTTTTGACTTGCTGAATCAGCGGTTGGACATTGATATGGTCGTCTTTTTCGGGTAATTTATAAAATTTCATATACTCAACCTTGGCCTGTGCCAGCTGCGTCGCACCGTGGTGGCCGATAATTATCAGGTCATGTTTGGTCGGATCGTAATCTTTGAGAAGCGTGGAAATCAGCTTTTGGTCGATATCGCCGCTGAAGCCACCTTCTGCCGTCACGGCTATAAACAAGCTTTTGTCACCGATCTTGTCGTCTTCAGACCGGCCAAACCGAAACAAGCTGTCGACGCGCAGCTGCGAGTAGATATGCCACAGCTCGTTGAAAAAGCCTTGCGACTGCAATACCTGGGTTTTAGTCTGCGAAATGCGCATACTGGCCAGGCTCTCGAAAGCACTGGTCAGACCGACGATGGTTGTCATGTCAGCTTCCTCAAGGGCGATATCCTGCGGCCGCCTCATTTCTTGAGCTCCACCAACGATTTCTTGAGTAGTTCGGCACAGACTTTATCAAAATCCTTGTCAGATTTGACCTTGGCGGCATATTCGCGGACATGGAGCTTCATTTGTTTGACATCAATTACCTGGTCATCTTTGAAGTTCATCACAATGTCGAGCATCAGCGTTTGCGCCACAATGCTGTAAGTATCTTCAGGAGTTTGATTGAGCAGCTCATAGATGTGCTTGCCGCGCTCCAAATCCTTTTGAGCCGTCAGGGCCAGCTCGGAGCCGAAGTGGGCGTATTGTTCAGCCTGTTTGTAAGCATTCAGCGCTTTGACCGTTTGGGCCAGCAGATCATGCTGCCGCTTGCTTTGGCCGACACCACCGACACGGGTGACTGACAGACCAGTGTTGACTGCCGGGCGCATGGTATCACGGAAAATATTCATATCGAGGATCCACTGTCCGTCAGTGATAGACATGATGTTGGTCGGCATGTAGGCGGTAATGTCACCGCCGTTAGCCAAGACAATCGGGATCGACGTCAGTGACTTATGATTCCGGTTCAGCTTGCCGGCGCGCTCCAGCAGACTTGAGTGAGCATAGAACATATCACCCGGGTATGATTCGCGGCCTGGGCTGGTCTGAGCCAGCAATGAAATTTCGCGGTAGATTTGAGCGTGGCTGGTTAGGTCGTCATAGATAATGACGGTATCCTGGTCTAGTTTTTGCCACAAATACTCCGCCATCGCGCAGGCCATGTACGGTGCGAGGTAGCTCGAAACCAGCGATTCAAACATTGTCGAGACGACGACAATAGCCGTGCTCATCGCATTAGTGTTTTCCAGCCGGGTGAGCAGCATGTCGACATCACTACGGCGCTTGGCGATACAGACATAGATAACAACGACATCGGTATCACGCTGGCTGATAGCGACTTGGGTTGCCAGTGCACTCTTGCCGGACTTGCTGTCGCCGATCAACGCCATACGCTGCCCCCGAACAATCGGGAACATTTCATCGATGACGGTCACACCTGTCTCTAGCTGCTTGTCGAGCAGTTCACGCTCGTAGAGCATCGGTGCCGCATTAAATATCGGCCAGACACTCTCGGCTGATATCGGGCCTTTGCCGTCAAGCGGATCGCCGTTGACTGATATCACCCGGCCGATGAAGCCTTTGCCAACTTTCGATACCAGTTCATTGTGCTGTACCACAGCCATAACGCCGACAGTCACGGTAATGGTACCAAGGTGCAAAATGATCACATGGTCGTCAAGAATCTGGTAAACAAATCCCTTACTACCATCTTCGAACATAATGAGCGCATGGATGTTGACTGGCTGCAAGCCTTTGACGCGGACCAGGAAGCGGTCCACGCCGATGACTTCGCCAACGGGATTGCCTTTGCTGACGAGGGCATCAAAATGTTTATTATCGCTCATGCCTGACTCTTTCCGGCGGTTTGCTTAGTTGGTGCCACGGGCTTAGCTGCGGGTGCCGACCGGACGGTACCATTTTCGTCGATCATGACTTCAGTCGACGTGGCGGCAGGCGCTACTGCCTGAGGGGCTGGCACTACTCCGGCTGGCTGCAACTGAGTGCTCGGCTGCGAATACTCGCGCAAACTACTGACGAGCAGCTCGCGTTGGCGCTCAAATGCCTGGGTCAGCGAAAAATCGAATTGCTTATTGGAAGTCCGCACGATACAGCCGGCTGCAATCGATGGTTGCAGGCCTAGATGCACCAGCACCTGCGGATGGATGTTGCTACGCAGCCAGATGATCAGTTTATTCATAAATGAAGCCGACGGTTCGCTGGCAAAGCTAAAGTGCAATACCGGTGCGCTGGTAATCAGATCAGTCAAATATTTTAATAATTTTGCCCGGTCGGCGCTTTGCAACATATTGACATTCGTTTCACTGGCCAGCTCATCAATCAGCCGGCTGGTTTGCGGCATCTTGAGGGCTTTGCCGCCTTGGCGCAAGCTGGCCTGATGCATAAAATCATCCAGCGCTTCCAGCTCGCGGCGGGCTCGCTTGAGGTCGCTCGGCGAGACAATCATGGTTGTCAGCGGCAGTATTTTAGCCATTCGCTATGTCTTTCATAATTTCTTTTTTGTTGGCTTCCAGCTCGCTCATGATGTAGCCCAGCTGATCGCTCATATCGATCTGGTTCCCGATAGCCGCCAGCACGTAATGATTGACGACCCGGGCCATATCTGACTCAAAGCGGCTCATGAGCTGCTCTTTCTCGGCGGCCACTTGCTGCTGTAGCTCTTTGCCAAGCGTCTGGCGCTGCTCCTCGATCACAGTATTGGTCTTCTCTATTGAATCGACGGCCAATTGTTTGGCGTCCATGATTGATTCTTCGTACTTTGTAAATTCTTCCTTGAGCTTGCGGGTGATTTCCGATTTCATATATTCATTCAGTTGGCTAGTCGTCAGACGCAAATCCTGTTGCAGGAACATCGCGTTCTCACCAATGATTTTCTCGAAATGCAGCCGGCCACGGTTACGAAGCTCTTCACGGAAATCGTCATTAAAGATTTGCTCGACATGCTTGTCTGCCGCTTCATCGATTGCCCGGATGCCGCCCGCCGCCTTTACCTTGGGCTTTTTGTGCACGATATTATTCTCGATTGTTACATAGATTAATACCGCGGCCAAACTACCGAGTACTGCCAGTGCCGCTACAATCATCCAGGTTGTCATGTATTTATTCCCACCATACTGTCTTACCGGTCTTTATGAGCCACACTGGCGGATACGGCAATCAATCGTCTGTTGCATATTTTTTGAACATCCAAACGATCGCCAGCTATATTCGTAAGTGCTAAAGCTTTAATATTAAATATACCCCAAGTAAGCCGATTATGAAAATTATTATGCTCACTAGCACTACCTGGAATAAGCCTCGGAGAATAGATTTTTTGGCAAGCGGGTTTCGGCCGATTGATACCATGCTGCTGCGAACACCGCCGTATAAAATACTTCCAGCAATGGCGGTTACGGCAACTAATATCAGTAGACTCAGATAGAGGCGCGAAGGATCAACCGTTTTGTTGACCAGCGCCTTGGCCCCGGATTGCAAAAATGCCACTCCCGGTACGCGGCTTTCCTTTGGCTTCTCGAGAGGGTTATGGGAGATATTGATATCAACTGGAATAAGGCCAAAGGAGACCGATTTTGCTGCCCCAGCCGAATCCTTCAGTGACGTAGTGCCGCTAATACTCGATTTGCCGTCAAAGCCGACCAGTGCTTTGCCAGCGACTATCGGCTGATTAGTATCAGCTTTCATGGCTACGCCCTTCAGGGATGATATCGTCAAATAATCCCCGGCCTTAATGACACCATTCTGATTACTGACGAGTAGATTATAGCGTCCGGTTGTTGCTACATAGACTTGCTGTAATGTCGCATCAGTGCTCGACAATGTCACCGGAGAGTCATTGGCGGCTACAATCACACCTTCCATCTTGGCAGCTTCAGTATCAGCCAGGGCTTCAACTTTATTTTTATCTTTGGAGGTTAATTTGACAATCATACCCCGTTGTAGCTGCGAATCTGTCAGGTAGGCCCGGGTGACGGCCTGGGCAGCAACCGTGCCAGGACTAAGCACAAGCAGGGCCAGCAAGCCCGCGGTAGCAGCAAAAGATGTAAAACGAAGCATTGTAGGATTAAGTATAAACGTTTTGAGTTATGTCGCAAGAAGCATAACAACTATACACAAGACTAGCGGGCAAAATCACTAAGTGCTTGAAGCGTGCGCTCAAGTGCCGCCTTGTCGGTAGCGCGGCCCATAGTCAGCCGCAAGCTGGAACGTGCGTCAGCTTCGGACAGCCCCATTGCCAGCAAAACATGCGAAGCAGCCTCATTGCTGGCACTACAGGCCGATCCAGCTGCTGCCATGATGCCTGCATCATCAAGCTGATACAGCAGCCGCTCATTGTCTTTGCCGGGAATCGTTATATGCAGATTATTAGGTAATCGGCGTTTCAACGATCCGTTGATGATAGCAGTCGGCAGATATTCCTTAAGCTGATGATAAAAATATCGCTGCAGCTCAGCAAGTCGTTTCGTCTCCTCATTTCGCATGCCCTGCGCAATCTGGAGAGCGGCCGCACATCCAATGATGCCCGGTACATTTTCGGTTCCACTACGAATTTTGTGTTCCTGACCCCCGCCTGTTATCAGCGGCAAGAGCGTAACACCTGCCCGTATATAGAGCGCACCCGACTGTTTTGGTCCATACATTTTACCGCCATTGAGTGTCATGAGGTCTACGCCCAATCGAGAAACCTGCATATCGAGGTAATTGGTCGCCTGCGCCGCATCGGTGTGAAAATATAACGGCAGGTCGACACCGCGTGCTCTACGGTCGTTACGAACTTGGTTGATGATGCCGCTAATCTCCCGGATTGGCTGGATTGTACCGACTTCATTATTGGCATACATAATTGTTACAAGCACCGTTTGGTCGTCAATGCGGGCCTGTACGGCTTCAGCCTGTACGATCCCCTGCTCTGATACCGGCAAAATACTGTGCTCATACTGTTTGGCTGTTTCGAGGACAGAATCATGCTCAATTGCGCTCAGCAGCATGCGGGCCTGCGGGTAGCGGCGCATTACACCGCTGATCGCCAGATTGTTTGCCTCTGTGCCGCCAGCCGTAAAGACGACTTCTGCCGGACGCACACCGAGGCACAGCGCCACGACACTCCGCGCCGCCTCGATGTCCCTATACACACCCTGGGCAGCGCTATACATGGCAGATGGGTTATAAAATCGTTCACTAAAATACGGCTGCATTGCTGCCAGCACTCGTGGGTCTAACGGCGTGGCAGCCGCGTGGTCAAGATAAATCATATCCATAGCGTGTATACAGTATAAGCCCGGCGACGGCGCTACGACTAGACGGCTTGCAACATCAGCTGTTGTTCGGTGCCGATTTTATCATTGTATAATTTGACGGCGCGGTACAGATTGGCCAGCTCTTGCCGGCTAAGGCGCTGATACGAAGCGCCGCCTTGCGACTTGAGTATACCGTTTGGGCGGACATCGTAGCGGGTAGTCACGGCTTGCCATTGGCCGTTTTCATCCTTCCATTCCTCGTGCCACACCCAAGTGTGCTCATCGAGACAAAAGAATTCACGGCGGTGGCCTTCCGGAATCGGCCCGAACAATTCGCCGCCGATTTTGGCTTCGTGATGGATCAGCGCGCTGTAGATTTCGGCTTGGCGCTCTTCTCGTTTTTGGCGGAAGTAGTTGTTAAGCAGCATGACGGTTCTCTTCTTCAGTATGATTGTCGTCTGACAAAGTCTCTATGTAGCCATCGTTCATACCAGCCCCAGAGCCATCAGAGTCACTGAACAGATAATTATCATCAGTAGGATAGATTTCAGCCACACGGCTGCGCGCTTCATCAAGACTGAAAACATTACTGTTCGTATCTGATGATGATATAGACGCCGTGGTTGTCGGAGCGTTCAGTTGAGTTGGCTTTGGAACAACTGATAAAGCCGGACGAGCCAACCGCGCTGCATACACGTCCTGCTCACCCGATATTTGGTCAGCTGATGCCGCACCAGCTGACATTTCGTTAGATAGCTTGGAGCTAGCCTCTATCTCGTTTACCAGCTGCGGATCGATAGTTCGGACAGCTGCAAACGTCTCGTTGACAATAGCTTTGAGAATAGTAGCCCGCTTTTCGAGCGGAAGGCGGCCTTCCGCATTGCTTTTGCGGGGGTGCTGGTCAAAAGACTTGTGTCGTATGTCGTTGCTTGTTTTCATAATCTATATTCGAAATGAGTTATATCCGAAACAATTGTTTTGCATTACTCGATGTTGCTTCAGCTAGCTCGCCGAGGGCTTCATTTCTAAGTTCTGCTAAAAATTTTGCCGTTACACTTGTGTGATATGGCTCACAAATATTACCACGGTACGGAGATGGTGTCAAGTACGGCGCGTCGGTTTCCAGTAAAAGTCTTGACAACGGGATGCTTTTGTACATTTCACGCTGCTGGTCACTTTTGGTGAAAGTTGCGATCCCATTTACGCCGATGTACAAGCCTCGTTCAAGCGCCATAGCCAGATTCTCCGGCGAATCCGTAAAGCTATGCAGGACGCCTCGTATGCCATCATACTGATCAAAAATTGGCCAAAAATCATCAAACGCCTCGCGGACGTGAAATATCATCGGTAAGTCATGTTCTAATGCGAGTCGTATCTGGTAATGCAATACTCGGGCTTGTTCGGCCGGCGCTGAATGCTCATAGAAATAATCAAGCCCGCATTCACCGACTGCAACAACTTTGTCATGCGCGGCCATTGCAGCAAATCGCTGCAATTGGGACTTCGTTTTATCGTCATGACTGCTGTAGTCTTTGGCTTCATGCGGATGTATGCCGATGCTGGCGACGCAGTTGTCACGGCTTTGCACAAATTCGACGGCCAGCTCGCTATCCGCAATAGTGCAGCCGACACAGATCATTCGCCGGACGCCCGCATCAGTCGCCCGTACGATCAGCTCGTCGCCAGTCGGAAAGCCAGCTTTTTGCCACATATTACGTGTTATCGCTTCACCGCCATCGCCACTTTTAATGGTCGAACCTTGAATATGACAGTGCGTATCAATAAACTCCATATACTACTCCTCTCGTGAATTCTTAACACTTTGACGGGGCATGTATGTCACTGAGTGTTCTCGCCTCTATAATATTGCGACTGACCGAATGGCCCTCCAATCTTGCGGGCGGTAACGGCTAATCTTCTTGCGGGCGATCGTGCTTCGGAAACAGCGTGCCGTCGATCGGATGGACAATGCCCTGTTCGAACACCGCTTTGATGCGGCTGGCCGTCGTCGGCATGAATGGGTCGAGCAGTTCAGCAATCTGCATCAGCGAACTGGCTTGATAGGCCAGCACTTCACGCAGGTGATCCATATCCCCGATTTTTGCTATTGTCCACGGCTTTTCGGCATCGATATACTGATTGATGCCGCGAACTTGTTCCCAGACTTCATCGAGTGCTCTGTCGAAGTGGCAGACCTCCAGCGCTTTGCGGTATTCCGCAGTATCATGCTGCGGTTCCGGTATGTCACCGATCAGGCCGTCTTGATATTTGATGATCATGGCAGCGGTACGCTGGACTGCATTACCGAGTTCGTTGGCTAGTTCATTATTGTAGGCCGCTTCAAGTTTCTCCCAACTGAAATCGCCGTCTTCGTATGATGGCACGTGGCGCAGGAAATAGTACCGGAAGGCGTCGGCGCCGTATTTGGCTATGACGTCATGCGGGGATACAGAATTACCGAGTGATTTACTCATTTTTTTGTCGTCAACAGTGACATAGCCATGGACATACAGCGTTTTTGGCAATGACAAATCAAGCGCTAGCAGCATGCCGGGCCATATTGCGGCATGAAAACGCAGTATTCCCTTGCCGATGACCTGAATATTGGCTGGCCAGTAATGTTTAAAGTCTTCGTATTCTGGATAGCCGAGGACGGTGATGTAGTTCATGAGCGCCTCAAACCAAACGTACATAACCTGGTCTTTGTCGCCTGGAACCGGAATACCCCATGAAATTTTATCGTTTGGGCGCGAAATACTAATATCTTCTAAACCTTCGTTAATAACCGACAGTATCTCATTACGCTTTGTTTTAGGAATAATCTGGAACTGGCCGGATTCAATAGCTTTTTTGATTGGCTCGTTATATTTGCTAAGCGCAAAGAAATAGTTCTCTTCTTCAATCTTTTCGTAGGGACGGTTGTGGTCCGGGCACACTCCTTTGTTTTCATTGACGACCGTTTCAGTAAAGAATTCCTCGTCGCCGGTACAATACCAGCCGATGTATTTGTTCTTGTATATGTCTTTTGATAGCGCTTTCCATATCACCTGCGCCCGCTGTTCATGCCCCTTGTCTGTCGTTCGGATAAAGCGGTCGGCGCTGATGTCAAGCGAAGCCGCCAGATCGCGGAATTTTTGACTCATCTGATCGGCCATTTCTTGTGGCTTGAGATGCATTTCTTCGGCTTTTTCGGCAATCTTGCCGCCATGTTCGTCGGTACCAGTACTGAATATGACATCATTGCCATGGATACGGGCAGCTCGGGCAAGTACGTCCGCCATGACAAATTCCATAGCGTGCCCAAGGTGCGGTTCGCCGTTTACATATGGAATAGATGTTGTCACGTAGTATTTCATTGAGACTCCTCGTGTACCGTTTCCGGTGTCTTTGTTACTGACTGTAGTATAAGGAAATGCGTAAATAGACTGCCCGCATGGGCATATATCGCATCGTCGCATACTGCATTATATTCATAGGATCAGTATAGCATCCTACTTAAGAAGATCAGTCACGGCATCACGCTCCATGTCGTCGAGTTCGGCATACAAATCTGACTCGTACTGTTCGGCGACTTTAAAGATGTAATCGTCGTTGGAGCGCGGCAGTACATGGAACACCAGGTGATCCAGTTTTATCTCATTTTGCGGTCGGAACGGGCGGTAGCTCTGCCGGATATCGAAGCCGTCGCCAAGTTTGCCAATCAGTTTTTGCTCTATATCGAAAATCAAATCAAAAATACTAGTAATTTCATCTTTGGTGAGATCCCATGGCTGTTCGACGTGGCGACGCGGCATGACCAGCAGATGGCCAGGTACTTTGTGTGGGTCACTCAGGATAACCTGAGCCAATTCATTACCCTCGAGGACACGTTCCTGCGGATGACAAAACGGACAATTTATCGGATCAGCCATGTAAAACACCTATCTTATCGTTGCTTGGTGGGCGAGGTGGGATTCGAACCCACAACCCGTTACCGGGGACAGATTTTAAGTCTGTTGTGTAAACCATTCCACCACTCGCCCGAATATATCGACATTGTGACACTTCAGCGACGCTGATACTGGCAATAGCCCGATTATACTACGATTCATCAGTCTAAAACTACTTCGCCGGACATAATTTTGTCAAACAATGCCTGGACACCCGGTGCAAGCGCTAAACTTAAGAGATCCTCGGTATCAAAATATGCTAAGTCGTCATACATCGCAGTTTCATGCAGGACTGGGTCGGCATCTATAACGACTGCCTGAAACCAGGTGTAATGATAGTCATTTTCGTCATCTTCGAATTCTCCAGAACCGAGCGCTTTGGTGAGACGCACTGCAATACCGAGCTCATCAGCAATAGCTTGGACAGCTGCCTGTTCGGCCGGCTCATCTTCGTCCACCTCACCGCCCGGCAGCTCCCACCACGTCTTTTCCGAGGCAGCTTTGTGCAACAGCAGAATCCTGCTGTAGTCATCGAGAATCACACAACCAGCTTGTTGAATTTTAGACATATTGTAGTGCCAATCCCCTACGATCGCCTTTCGTGTTTAAACAAATAAAGATATAGCAAATATGGAGGCACCTACCGGGTTCGAACCGGTGTACGCGGTTTTGCAGACCGCTGCGTAACCACTCCGCCAAGGCGCCTGATAGTGTGTAATCTCTAATTGTTGCCGTATTACTCCCCAGATTATACATGTTCTTGCACCGAAAAGCACCGAAGGGGCCGGTACGAACCAGGAATAAGCCAGGAAATAAGATAGTAAGTTAGCTAGGATATGTGAAATATATAACTGTAAGCATGTGCTGAATGTTTTAAAGTTTTTGCAGGTGAGCAAAACAGCAAACCAAAATAAATTCGACATAAACCGCAAAAGCAACATTAAAACAGCCAACACAGAAAGTAGTAAATATTACAGAAGGAAACACATATGACGATCGAAGAAATAATATCAAAAATAGAAAACACGCTGACCGAGCGCAAAAGTAGACATCCACACAATAATGGGTCCCGCCATAATGGAAATGGGCGCGGTGGTTCTCCTCGCGCCTAAACCATCTTATATATTTTACTTACCGGCGTTACCGCTTACAGACTGCGGATATTGTCGTAGCAAATAATTACCGTAGGTGTAGGTGTTTTGGCATTCAAAAGCAGTTTGGCAGACCGCACCGTCAAATTTGGCATATGACAGAAATGTTGACTGTTTTACAGTCACGTCATCATCAGACAGATTTGCGGGCAGAAGCTTATTAGAGTATCCGAGGTACTGTAATAATTCGTGCGGTTGCAAATAGCTTGCGGCTGCCTCAGTCGTTAACGTACCGACATCATGATGATCGGCATGATCACCGTCTGCTTTATCATGTGAGCCCTGCGTACGAATTTGGTTCGGAAGATCTTCGATCATAATCTGGCGCAGTGCGGTCACCAGCTGCTCCTTGGTATAGGTATTCGTGCCGTCCACTGTATGCAAGAGCGGCATCGCTCCGCTAACCAGCGCCTGCAGGCTTTCATGCGAACGGCCGGCGAATCCCTGCCCGCTCAAATTGCCGTCCGGCAACCGTAGGAATACCAGCGACACCTGCGGTATATTCTCTAAGTAACTGACGGACACTTTGCGGCCAGCTAACATTTGCTGCTCATCACGCCAGATGTTTGGCATACCGTACATTTCGGCATAAGCTGCCTTGGCACCAAGCTCACGACCACCCCAATAATTGACTTGCTCGCCAGCGTCGCCAGCCGTCACGTAGACCGTCCGTATACATTCTCCCTCCCGAATACTAGCTGAGACATCCGGATTCATAAACAACAGATCATCGTCCTGATGGGCAATCACTTGTAGCGTCGTGCCACGGCGACAGGGATCGATTTCAGTAAACGGCACGAACGATACTATCTCAGGCGGCTTGGCAGCTGCCGGTTTTGAAGAATTAGTAGGTGCAGCGGATTGTCTGGAGGGGGTAAATAAGGGGGAACGAATACCGTCTGGATACAACAACAGCAGAACATCGGGTGTAGTCTGCATGGCATTACTCTTAGTGCTGCCAACGGATACACGCTCGCTCGGGACACCGTATTCGCCAACCACGCGGGCCAGACTGCAACCATTGTAGGTGGGCGTTTGTTTGGCGGTGCCGGCGCTAGCAGAATCAGCGTCTTTTACGGCAAGATAGGCCGCGGAGGTACGGTCAGGTTTTTGGAACCACGCGCCACTGCTCAGTACCTGGCGCGGTAGTATACAGGTATCAACTGGCATAATGGTGAGCGGCCGGTTGGTTTTGGCCTTGATCGGTGTTACGTCCCAATAATCACCAACTAGACGGTCAATATTACGCCGCTCCAACTCTTCACTGACGCGGTTAGCGACTATGTTTTTACCCGATAATGCCGCGACGTCCGTCCGGTACTCCTGCCAGGATGTGTATAGTCCGATAGGTATTGCAAGTATCAAAAGCGTTGTTACGACAACAACATATGATTCAGGCACTGTACGATGCCGAATGTAGGCGGCGGCGGCGATGAAAACTGCAAACAAACCAATCGTCATATAGCGCGCATCGACGGGATAGTAATGATCAGTCAGGACGAAAACAGCGGCGGCGGTCAGCGTCGAGCCGAGTAGTACAATTGCCAGCCGCGTCCAAATATCACCGTGTTCGTTTCCTTCTTGGACGCGGGTTTGCTTAAAGAAAATCAGCCGTAAACATGCATACAGGCCCCCGAGCAGCAACAATAAATTGACAGTGTAAGGCAGCGTTGAAAACTGCGTCAGACTCTGTAGCAGTGCAGCCGGTATGTCCCGGACGATATTGGTTCCGTGTATGGCACTGGCACCGAAATTTGCGGCAATCGCATCAATACTATAGATCATACCGGTGGCCAGCTGACTAGCTGACTGTACGAGCGGGTACGGCGAAGCCCGCTCGCCGTCGCCGATATTGGTAACCGATGCCTTGTCTATGGCCAAGAGCAGTCCGGTTGCGGCGATTAATCCGACGGCTGCAGCAGCCAGCCAGCGCAGTTCTGGTAGCAGCCCGTCGCGGCGGCGCGTGCAAATACCATACCAAGCACAGGCAGCAATACCACCACCAATACCTAGCACTGCAAAAAGCTTGTCGCTAGCAATGAGTAAAATCATAAGCACCATAGCGCTCATAAAGCTATAACTCATCAACTTACGCGACCGTAGCGCCAGATACAGCGCGGCAATATAAACGACGTATTCAAGGTTACGGGTCGTCGTCATCGCCATGTTCACCGGTAATAATGTACCCGGTATCGGCTGTGCTGGCACCAGCAGCAACATGGACGCCAGTATCAAACAGAACAGACCAAATACGATCGGACGCTTTTCTATCCGGTACAAAATATAGACCAATGTTCCAACAGTAATAAACACCATAACAATCGTTGCAAGCATAAACACTGCCAGCGAGCTGCCGAGAAGGCTTATCGCCAGAAATAATGGCCATTTAATGAGGAAGCTGTGGGCGCCTGGGAATACAGCTTGTTGAAATGTTTGTAGGCTCTCGAACAAATAGGCATCGATAAGCTGGTCGGCGTTCAGTTCGTGTAGCCGGGCCGTCAAAACAGTCCAAAACAGCGTCGTGGCAATCAATATACCAAGGCTGATCCAGGCAAAGGCTTTGGCAAAGCTGGTCGTCCGCATATACGGCGGTACGAGGCTTGAACCCTCCGCGGATACTTTTTGCGGCGGTTGGCGGACAGCAGTTGCAGTCCGTCTGGGAGTAGCAGATTTTCGGCTGGATTTTTTACGTGCTGCTGCTTTCTTATGCTTTGTCATTTTTGCCGTGGTTTATAGCTTTGATACGTTCGATTATACCTAACTATTTTCGCATACTGCACAATAACATATCCACGAGCGATGTGGAGCGATCAACCGTATCAATTTATTTCTGTTCGAAACGCACTATAACTCCTACAACCGTCGGCGTGGTACAGCTTAAGCGGTTCCGGTGTATTATAGACATTATGGAGCATCCTCAGGACCGGCAAACAGAACAATCTGCTCCCGGGCGCCGTACCTTCCGATTCATTTCACTATTGACTGTTTGTTTTCTCGGCATTGCACTGGTGCTGGTATTTATATATATTCAAATAAATCGGCCGGTTAACGGCACAATCATTCAAACAAAACAGCCGACTGTGCGTGATACCCCAACCACCAAGACGCTGACGACGCCGTATTACAGCTTGCAATATCCTGTCAATTACGACCTGGAGCCACGGCCGACAGCATCGGCTTCACTGAGTGCCGAAGTTCTGAAAGCACGGCAGCAGAACCGCTTTGGTACCGGCAGCCGGATTACTATTACCGTTGAGCCAACTCCTGACGGAGGTGTCACCGAACACAGCAGCTACAAACTTTATATGTCTCAACCTGATATCTACACCGTTATGACCGCTGAAGTTGGTGGTGAAAATACTATTTCCGCCAGCCGCGTCGATCCAAATTTTGAAAAAACAATTTTGTGGGAACATGGCAAATATCTTTTGACCGTCACGCTCATCGCCGATACCTCCAGCTCGACACTCGATGCCGAGCTGCAAACTATACTGACGAGCCTCATTTGGCAATAATCTGTAGAATTGAATCTCAAAACTTTCCCATGAGCCTCGTCAACCTGTCCGCCCCTAAAATTTTTTATCTTTAGGGATAAAATAATTTTGGGGCCGCCCCGCAGGTTGCCACTCAAGGCGAAGGTTTTGGGATTCAGGTTCTGAAAATTTAGTTAAAGCGTCATGTATACTGGTTATGTATGAAAGTATTTGGATTTGATTGGCTCGGTGGCATCGGTGGACTGTCCGCGGGCCTTGTGCTGTTTAGCGCGCTGCCGGCAACACCCAATTATCAGCTCAATAGCTACGGCTTCGGCAGCGGCGGTGTTTCTAATGCCACCACCAGTACCTACGCACTAGAGGGTACAACTGGTGAGCTCAGTGGCTCAAACGGCGCAAGTTCGACGGCGGCGTACAGCCTAAAACCAGGATTTACTCAGACCCAGCAGGCCCAGGTGCCAAAATTATCGGCGTTCGATAACGGCAGTAACACCTATTACAACAAGTTGCATTTCGTCATCGACACCCAAAGTAATCCATCTGACGCGCTGTATGCGCTCAGCATCAGTACCGACAATTTTAGTAGCGACATTCGTTATGTCAAAAGTGACTTAACGGTTGGCTCCAGCCTGGTTGTCGCCGACTATCAGACTTATGCTGCGTTTGGCGGTGCCAGCGGTACCAATATCATCGGCCTGACCCCAAGCACAACCTACTACGTTCGAGTCAAAGCTACGCAGGGCAAATTCACCGAATCTGCTTTTGGTCCGGTCTCAAGCGCAACTACCGTCGGATCCAGCGTGTCCTTTTCTGTATCGACCAATGCCGTCACTATGGGTGCGCTGCTGCCCTCGATCGTCACCACTGGAGCGCCGGCCGTAAACATTACTTTCGCGACCAATGCGGCCTCTGGTGGCGACATCTATATTAGTGGCAAAAATATCGGATTACTCAGTACGAAAGCTGGCGTAACCATTCCTTCGGCAACAGGTGATCTGAGCTCACTGCAGCGAGGTTATGGCGCCCAGGTAGCAAGCGTCGGAACAACGACAGGAACACTTCTTCGGGTCAGTCCGTACGACGGAGGTGCAAACAACGTTGGCGTTACAGATACAGTTATTCGGCGCATCATAACGGCAACAGGCCCGATTGCCGGAGGCACTGGATCAGTGGTATTCAAAGCCAAAGCAACTGCAACTGATGCGGCCGCCAATGATTACAGCGAAGTCAATACCATGCTCGCCTCTGGAAATTTTTAAAAATTTCAGATATGCACAAGCATTATATTGACTTCACGAAAGCATAACTGGTATTGTTACATCAGTATCCGTATTAATGTCTAAAATAAAGGAAAAATAATGTCATATAAGCGCCCTCTGACTCTGACAGCACACTATATCTCCGCTATCATGCTGGTCGTGCCATTTGTGCTCATATCGATTAACGCGCAGATTGTGGACGCTGCTGCTCTGACCACCAGCTATATTCGTCTAAACCGTATCAAAGCCGGACAGACCACCTCGTACCGCGTCGTCTTTCGTACCGTGAGTGCTGGCGCGACATCAGTTGCTATCAACTTCAATGGCACTGATTCTACGACCTGGACCGGATCATCGGGCGTCGTGCTGACGGGAGCACAAGCTACCAACACAGCGACCTGTGCATCTGAAACAGGCAGCACGGCCCTTCCTGGCACCTTAACTGCGACCGGATCTGGTTCGGCCCTCACTATCTCTGGGGTGACCGCACTCGCAGCAACAACAACCTATTGTGTCGACCTAACGGCTACTAATGCCGTCACAAATGCAACAGTTGGTGAATACCACCCAACAATCACCGTCGGTAGCGATTCAACAACAGTCGCCGTTCGAACTATTTCTGATGATCAGATTGTTGTGTCAGCGACCGTGCCGCCGACCTTTAACTTTGTCATCACTGGACCAAACACCGATAGCTTTACAACCAGCTTGAGTCCTGGCTCCGTTGTGTCGACAAGCGGTAAGGCAGTTACTATCACATCAAATGCAGCAGCAGGCTGGATTGCCTGGGCCAAAAACGCAAACGGTTCCAGCGGAGCCACCACCAAGGGTGCTTTGCGTTCATCATCTGCTGCAAACTACACAATCCCAACCCTCAATGCCAACGCCCTCGGCAGCGCGTCACACACCCTGACGCCCGGTACCGAAGACTACGGACTCGGCGTTACCATAACCACCGACGCATCAGGTGGCGGTGCAGTCGCCGTAGATGCAGCCTATGACGGCACCGGTACAAAAGCCGGCGTCCTTGACCCGACAAACTACCGCGCTATCGCATCCGCCAACGGCACTGCCAATGGCGACGTCATCACTCTGACAGAGCGCGCAACCATATCCGGTAACACGCCTGCCGCCAACGACTATTCAGACACCTTGTCTATCATCGGCGCAGCAGCGTTCTAGACTTCGTCTGCACTCTAAAAGAACCGGCTTACTGAAGCCGGTTCTTTTACGTTACAACTCTACAGCAGCATGGTTTGGCGTGTGCATCTGCTTCGTGTATTATAAGCATAAGTATGCGTACATCGAGGTTCATTGGACTACTAGCAGTCATGGTATTGTCTGCTAGTATTTTTTTGATCACATCAGCGCCTGTCCATGCAGCAACCGCCGAGGACACCACGCTCAATCTTATTACCTCGCCTCTTCCTATTGACCTTAAGGCAACGCCAGGTAGTACCGTCTCAACCGAAATTCGTATCAAGAACGGTAGTCCGCACAGCGAAACGCTCAAAGTCCGCCTCATGAAGTTCTCTGCCTTCGGCGAAGAAGGCAAGCCCTCGATTCAGGACCGCGGTCCTGGTGACACTTATTTCGATTGGGTAAATTTCTCATCTGAACGATTTGTTGCGCCTTCCAACAAATGGGTAACGATCAAAATGTCGATTACAGTTCCGAAGGACGCGGCTTTTGGTTATTACTACGCAGCCGTGTTCTCGCGGGCCGATACCCCGAAGCCGGCTACATCTAGGCAGAATGTCCTCGTCGGCTCAACGGCTGTCCTAGTACTCGTAGATGTCGACGTACCCGGTGCGAAGCGCACGGCTGAGATCAAGAGCTTCACCGTCAACAAACACACCTTTGAATTCCTGCCAGCTGATTTTGCAATCAAAATTCGCAATACCGGTAACGTTCACCTTGTGCCGACGGGAAATATATTCATTAAACGTGGTAACAAAACCGTCGCTACGCTGAACGTCAACTCGCCTGGCGGTAATGTCCTGCCCGCCAGCAACCGCATCTTTACCGCCAGCTGGACAGACGGCTTCCCCGTATACACACCGAAAGAAGCGGGCGGTCAGGTAGTGCTCGACAAAAACGACAAGCCCGTTACTGAACTCAAGGCTGATTTTACCAAAGTTTCCAAGCTTCGCATCGGACGCTACACCGCCCATGTCTTGCTAGCGTATGACAACGGTAAATCGGATGTCCCGCTTGAGGCTACCGTCAGCTTCTGGGTAATTCCCTGGCGCCTCATCCTCATCGCTATCGCCATCCCGGTCGTGCCAGCAGTGGCGGTGTATCTGTTTACCAATTGGCGTTTCAAACGGCGCCTGGCACGGGAACGAGCTACCAAAAAGTCCCGCATTGAGCAATGATGACGCAGACAATATTTCGGGTTAGTATTGTCGTGACGGCACTGTGCGGTCTGTTGTTTCTAGCACCACCCGTAGAGGCAGCACAATCAACCGCTCCCGCTATTGCAGCTCCAGATCAGTCAGTTGTGGTGTCTCCTTTTCTCAACGAAGTCCAAATTGCAGCCACTGATACATCGAAAGACGTGAGTATAAACTTAACAAATAATACTGCGGCTGCACAAACTTACACCATAGCCGTTGTCGATTTTGGATCGCTCAACGAAAGTGGCGGTATAGCCTTTGCTGGCAATACCGACGACAAGCTGGTGCGGAAATATGGTCTTGCCAACTGGCTGCGGCTGCCCCGCGATCGTGTCAGCCTCAAGGCTGGCGAAAGCACTAAAATACAAGCTACTGTCGTCAACGAAACCTCTCTCGGTCCAGGCGGCCATTACGCTGCTCTCGTCGTCTCTATTGACAATGCGGATGCTGTCGGCCAGCAGACAGTCAGCGTTCAGCAAAAAATATCCGCCCTGCTCTTTGCCACGAAAGTCGGTGGTGAAGTCTATGACCTAAAGCTCACGAATATTCAAAAGGACGGCGACTGGCGACAACTGCCCAAAATCATCACGCTCGATTTCAAAAACACTGGCAATGTCCATGTCGTCCCACGCGGTGTCGTACAGCTGATCGCCCCTGGCGGCAAGACTATCAGCAAAGGTGTCATCAATGAGGCATCAGCATATGTGCTGCCAGAAACAACCCGCCAGTTCGTCGTACAGACAGAACCTGTCAGCAATCAAGGCTGGCGGCCCGGCACATATACACTGCGCGTAGATTATCGCTACGATGGATATGACACGTTTGCCAGCAAGCTAATTGCATTTCGATACAACAATCTGTCTGGATTCGGCTTCATCATTGTACTGCTGATCCTAACAATATACACAGGCTACAGACTGCGCCAAAGACGAGCTCGCACAGCCGCCCCATCGACGTAGCCCTGGTGCTCGTGACCGCTGTAAAAATTGTTTATACACTACACGAAGATGCTTGTGGTTGACTGTCAAAACGGTTATACTAAAACGCAGATGGGACATATAATCAGGTGAGTCATATGCTTCGTTGGGTTCAAGGGAATAAATATCTCCGCTACGCTGCTGCCAGCATAGCGTTTATTGCTGTACTCGGCCTGTCGTATGTTGGCACCAACCAAACTGCCTCAGCATTGCCAAACCCAAACATGATGAACTTCCAGGGTAAAGTCGTAAACAGCGATGGCACCAATGTCACGAATGGCAGCTATACCTTTCGCTTCCGGCTGTACACCTCGACCGCTCCGACTGATGCTGCCAATGTCTGTAGCGCCAACAGCTGTAAATGGGAAGAAAGCAAGACCGTAACTGTTACAAACGGCGTATTCCAGACTGAGCTCGGCGATACGACAACGATGATCGATGTGAGCCTCTATACTGATCTCTACCTCGGCGTCCGCTTCAACAACGATGCAGCCGGCGAAATGACACCTCGTGTGCACCTGAACAGCGTTGCCTATGCACTAAATGCCGATAAAGTCGGTGGCATTGGCGCGGCTGGCTTCGTGCAGCTTGGCGCGACGCAGTCTGGCAACATCAATATCGGTACTGGTACTATCACGTCTGGCAACATCAACAGTCAGACAATTGGCACAGCGGCTAACTTTACCGGCACACTCACCATCCAGGGCGCCAACGCCCTGGCACTTGGCACGTCTAGCACCAACAACGCTTCGATACTGTTCCGCTCGTCTGGTGGTGCCAACACTATCACCCTGACCGCTCCAACCACTAACCCAACATCGTCCTACGTTCTGCGACTGCCGACTACTGCCCCAGCCCTCAGCCAGTGTCTCCAAAACGACGGCACGACCATTGGCCAACTTACGTTTGGGTCGTGTGGTTCAGGTGGTGGCGGTGACAGTATCTCGGTTAATGGCACGGCCGCAACTGACGCTAACTTCCTTAATACTACTGCCACCGGTACAGTTACCGGTACGACATTTACACTAAACACCGGCGCAACCCCAAACACCGTCGCTGTTGCTATCGGTAATGCATCGACAACCACAGCTGGTGCAGTTACCAACGCGGCGCAGACATTTGCCGGTGACAAAACTTTCCAAAGCACAACCAATTCTACCACCGCATTCCGGGTTCAGAATTCATCCGGCTCTGACATATTGAGCGTCGACACCACCGACACCAATCTCATTGCCAACAATCCCGGTTTTGAAGCCGCTATCACCGGCTGGACGGCCGCCAACACGACCGCCCCGACCCGCGTTACAACCACTGAATACTTGGGTATCGCATCCGGAGCCGTCACAGCAGTGACGGCAGCCGGCGAAGGCTTCAGACAAGTGCTTGCGAGCGCCTTACCGAACGGTACCTACACTATTTCGTGGTATGACAAGCTTATCTCTGGGCCAGCTTTTACTGATGTTCGCGCCGCATACTCAGCTACCGGTGGAGCCGCTGTCGATTGTACCGGCCAGAATAGCGCTGTTGTCGTAACTACCGGCTGGACACGCCACTGGTGCCAGATTACCGTCAGCGGCGCCAGCGCCAGCAATTTTATCACGATCCGCCAAGTTGGTGCATCTGCAGCACGGACTTGGAACATTGACGCCGTCCAGCTCGAGCTCGGTGCAGCTCCAACTGCATATGGTGCCGGTACGCTCAGTATCAATTCGAACATCATATCACCAATTAACTTCAAAAATGCCGAAGATTCAACAACTGCTTTTCAGATCCAGTCGTCAAATGGCACAAACTTAGCGACCTTCGATACGCTCAATAAAGGCCTGACTTTTCAGGGTGATATCAATCTAAATGCTCAAACTGACATACGCTTTGCCGATACCGACAGCTCGAACTGGGTGGCTCTGCAGGCACCTGATACTGTTACTTCGAATGTAACCTGGAAATTGCCGTCGGCTGATGCTGCTGGCTGTCTGAAATCGGATGGTTCCGGTAATCTCTCCATTTCTCCGTGTGGGGATACGAACGTTCAGACATTATCTGCAAATGGATTTTTTACTATTCCAGTAAATGGACTCATAACCATCCTTGAAGCCTGGGGTGGGGGTGGTGGTGGTGCAGGTGGTACCGGAAACTCTCTGGCTGCATCACGTTCTGGTGGTGGTGGAGGTGGTGGTGGTGCTTATAACACGACAACAATTGTTCCTTCATCTTTAGGCTTACCGAACGCAAATATACCTGTAACCGTTGGTGGTGGTGGTACTGCTGGAAACGGCGGAACAACAAACCTTGGAACAGTTGGTGGTGCAGGTGGACAGACATGTCTTAGCAGCACGTCTAGTTGCGGAGGAACTATGTTTATTCAAACATTTGGTGGTGGTGGAGGCGCATCTGTCGCAGTCGGAAATGGTGGTGGGGGTGGTGGCGGGTCACAAGCTGTTGGAGGAAACTCGACATCTGTAACTGGTGGTACTGGCGGTGGCCCAGGCGGATCAGGCGCAACCGCGTCCAACGCAGCATTTGGTGGTGGTGGTGGATCAACCGCTACAACCGGAACATTCACAGTTGGAACTGGCGTCATGGGTGGTGGTGGTGGTGGAGCATCGACCACCACTGGTGTCAATAACTCTGGTCCGGGTGGTGGCAGTTATCAAGGAGGAGCAGGTGGTGGTGGTGGTGCAAGCACACCTATCACTACATATGTTCAACGTTCCGGTGGCCAGGGTGGTCGTTCGCCCATACTTAGCGGTGGCGGTGGCGGTGGTACAGCCGGTTCAACTGCCGGACAAGCTGGTGGTCCCGGCTCATCTGGTGTTGGAGGTGGTGGTGACGGTGGCGGTGGTGGTGGCTCCACAGGTGCCGTCAGTGGCGTTGGTGGCGCAGGAGGAGTAGGTGGCACTCGTGGTGGCGGTGGTGGCGGTGGTGGTGCAAGTGCTGGCACTGGTACGCAAGTTGGTGGCGCAGGAGGAGTTGGAGGATCCGGATTCTTCAGAGCTACCACCCTCCGTGGCCAAGGCGCCGACCTTGCTGAAATTTATTGTACGAACGACTCAGACATGGTCGCTGGCGACGCCGTATCAATCGATCCTGCCCTTCGCGCTGGTGTCCGTAAAACCACCAAGCCATATGACAACACCGCTATTGGCGTTATTTCTACGGCTCCTGGCCTGACGATCGGTACCGTCGAAGAAGAGTGTGCCAAGCCGGTGCTGGTAGCTCTTGCCGGACGTGTTCCGCTCAAAGTATCCCTCGAGAACGGCCCGATCAAATCCGGGGATTCACTTGCGGCTTCATCTATACCTGGCGTAGCCATGAAAGCCGTCAAAGCCGGTACCGTTATCGGCCAGGCACTAACAGCTTATGATGGCCAGCCTGCTGATGGCTACGTCGTCGCCTTCGTCCAAAACCATGTCTCAAATGGTAGCTCCCTTGCCGAATTCATCCCCGGCCTCGACACGAACCAGGATGTACCCGTCAGCCAGCAAGCACTTGAATACTTACTCACCAAAAAGGACGAAGCCGTTGCTTCGCAGTACGTATCAGAGATTACAACCGACCGCGTGACTGCTGGTCTTGAAATAATTACTCCATCAGTCATCACTGATGCCCTGACGACCAATAGCATCGGCTCATCGGGTGGTGATATCTCTTTCATTCTCGGTGACAGCAACAAGCTCGTCGTCAAAGGCCGGGCTGGCGAACCAGCCTTCAGTATCGATGCCACCGGCAACGCCACCTTCGGTGTCAGCTTAGTCGCACTTGGCGACATCGAAGCTAAGGGCGGCCTGATCGTCGATGGCGACGCCCTCTTCAATGGCATTGCGACCTTCACTAAGCTGGCTCAGTTCCAGGGTGACATTGACGCTCTAGGCCGCGTCACCTTCAACAAAGACGCCGGTGGACTTGGACTCCTCACCAAGGGCGGCACCAGAGTCGACATCGTATTCGACAAGCCGTATGAGCGCCCACCGGTGGTTGCCGTGACGCTTGTCGCCGATCAGACGGTCCTACCAAATGGCACCATCGAAGATAGTAAACTCAAGGAACAACGTCTCTTCGCCGCTGGTTACAGCTACCTGGTCTCGAATTCTACGACAAAAGGCTTTACAATAGTACTCAACAAAAAGGCCTCCGAAAATCTCCAATTCAGCTGGAATGCCGTCGCTATCAAGGATCCCACGACAACAACCGGCGATGCAGACACCACCGAAGCACCGGCCGTTCTAACATCATCACTCGCAGAAGGACAATAGACATATGAGCAAGAAGAAATCCAAATCACAGGCGAGCGACACCAGCCCGCTTCCTCCGCAGCAGCCCATCCAAACCAATCCACCACGAGCCATTGATAATTCTGCCCGTCAAAATCCCCGTCAGCAACAATCGTTCTCCCCACGCTCACAGCAACAGCGCGATCAGGCACCCCGGCCACAACGCCGATCGACGCTGCGCTGGGTTCTGAGCTCCCGCGCCCTACAACTACTCGTCATCGGTCTGCTGATTGCCCTACCGAGCTACTATTTTTATAACCAAGGCAAGAAAGTCGAGAGCCAAACCAATAGCCCGGCCCAAAACAACCTGCAGACAACTGCCGAAGTCGTGAAGCAAGTCAGCAAGCACATTTTACTACCTTCTGGCGAGCAACCAACCGTCGCTACCGTATCCGACGCCAGCAAAGTTCGCAATCAAGCCTTCTTCACTAACGCCGCCAGCGGCGATAAAGTCCTTGTGTACGCCCAGGCCAAAAAAGCCTACCTCTACCGCCCCAGCATCGATCGCATGATCGAGGTTGCTCCACTAGCTCCGAATAAAACCACACCATAATTCACTGATATATCCACAGATTATAATGCTTATGATTTGCAGTAATCACACAGTGTAAATGATACAATACGGTTATGTATAAACTGAGTGGGATTATATCGAGGCCGTTTACATTTGTAATCTTGTCGGTTCTTACCATCAGTACCATTATCCCGGCGACCGTCTACGGTGATATCGATGCCTGCTCAGCGCTATTTTCAGGATCCAGTATAACGCCCGGCACGCAGAGCAACCTGAACATACAGGTCAACAACGAAAGCAATAATCCTATCAACTGGATCCGCGTTGTGCGGCCGAACAATAATTTCGTCATTTCCGGCGCCAGCTCAGAAGATTGGGCAGCCAATTTCGCTGATGATGCCGCCGTATTTAGCGGCAGCTCACTAGATCCGAGCACGGCATACAACCGGCTGTATCTGTCGGTTGACGCCGCTGCCAATGAAACACCGCCTGCAACCTGGCTGATACAAGTCTCCGACGATCCGGGCGGCAATAATCCATTTACCTGCGCTAATGGCGGTCTGGATTTGGCCATCAGCGACGGCGCGGCGCCGACATTTTCAGACATTATCGTCGAGAATGTCGATACCAGGTCGGCGATTATTACCTGGACATCAGATCAGCCGTCAAACGGACAAGTGTTTTATGGCAAGACAAGTCAGTATGGTAGTGCCTCGGCACTCAGTAGCACCTACACAACCAGCCATACGGCTACGTTGTCAGGTTTAACACCGAATAGCGCCTATCATTTTAAGATCGCCGGCACTGACGCTGCTGACAGTAGCAGTACATCCGGCGACAATACCTTTGTGACGCTCTATGAACCGCCCGGCAGTGTCGCGACCACACCGCAGGTCATTAATAACAACTCCGGCGGCGGCAGTCTGAGCAATTTTGGCATTGCGCTCAAAACCACGCCAACCGAGAAAGTAGTACCAACCATTGCAACCAAAACTGACTTCACGAAGCCCTTCAAAGTCGCTCCACTCGTTACCGGAACAGCGCAGGACAATGAGTCAGTCGCCATTATCGAATACTCAATGAACGACGGCAAAGACTGGCTACCAGTAGACGCCGCACCGGGCATTGGAGGTAAATCCGTAAGTTACAGCTTTACGCCAATGGGACTCGAAGACGGCAATTACAACTTGCTCGTCCGGGCCATTGATACATCCGCGAATGTCGGCACGACAACTGCCGTTACCATGATCATTGACCGGCTCGATCCGCTGGTCGGCGGTATTGTCGTATCGCAGGGTCCCCAGGTCATATCACCCGCTAGTGACGGAACTATCTCCGCCATGGCCGGTGTCAGCCAAAGAATTACCGTCAGCGCCGTTGGCGGCCCAACAAAAATCACGCTTGTTGCCGCCCAAACAGACGGCCAGCCAGGCGGTGGCACGACCGGCAAAAACGCTCAGCCGCAGTCGTTTTATCTGACAAAATCTAGCGATACTGGCCTATGGATGGGTGACGTCAATTTCAGCTCGGCTGGTCGTTATGACATCGTAGCCACTGCCGTTGATGGTGCTGGCAACCGTACCGCCCGCGTCCTCAGCGCCGCACAGGTCGCCAGCCCTGCACAAACGATCGACGAACGGACGATGGCCGGAGTTATCAGCAAGGTCACGCTGTACTACCAGGAGCCTGCCTCCAAAACCTGGGTTATTTGGGATGCCGCTGGCTACAGTCAATCAAATCCGCAGGTCACTGATAGCAACGGTTACTTCAAATATTTCCTGCCGGCTGGAAAATATTACATCCGGTCCGAAGCTAAGAATTACAAAACCCTTATTAGCAGCATATTTCAAATTAAGCAATCTCAGGCATTCAGTAGCACGCTAACACTGAAACCACTCCATAAAATTGGTGTCGGCAAGGCAAGCGTATCATTTCCGTTGCTGGCAGCCCAAAACATGACTCTACAAAATGGCCAACAAAATCAAAATAACCAATCTACGAAAGTCCGTGATGCCGTAATCGACAAAACAGCACCCGACTTTACGCTTAAGGACACCAACAACGCTACCGTATACACCGCCGACCTGCTCGGCCGACCCACGCTGATATCAATTGCTTCGACCTGGATGCCCGCCGCCAGCGAACAGCTGGGTACGCTCGACGAACTACAGCGCAATAAAGACATTAATATTATCCCCGTCGCGTTGCAGGAAAACATCAACAAGACGCGGGCCTACACAGCAATAGCCGGACTGGATCTGCGTTGGCTAGCCGATCCTGACAGTACGCTCACCACCAAATACGACATTTCAAATCTCCCGATGCATTATTTCCTCGACCGCAAAGGCGTGGTCCGGCAGATAGAAACAGGCGTTGTCACTAAACAGCGAATAATCGACATATTATCAAGCTATTAAGCAGCAAAGCTCAAGAATCATATGAAAAAGCTCATGGTTACTATATCATTAGGTAGAAGCAACACGTCACCGGCCAGCAGTGCCAGGGAACAAAAGTAACTCATATGGTGCCGCTACAATTTTTTGGTCAAAACATCCACTTCGCAATCAGTCTGTTTGCGGCCCTAGTGTTTTTCGCCGTTTTTTGGCTTGAATTCGACGCCTGGCTCGCCAAGCGCGCACCGAAGGAACTAATACAGTGGT
The DNA here is from genome assembly GCA_036388415.1 of Candidatus Saccharimonadales bacterium. Classification (NCBI taxonomy): domain Bacteria; phylum Candidatus Saccharimonadota; class Candidatus Saccharimonadia; order Saccharimonadales (SeqCode); species Saccharimonadales bacterium (SeqCode). The sequence continues at coordinate 587,531 of DASVRW010000002.1, forward strand.
CGAGCTTCCTGCTCATTGCCCTGTCATTCTTATTCAGCGCGACCATCATCGAGCAGTCAGTACTTGGCCAGTCGTTTTTCGGTAGTCTGTCAGAGACAATTGCATTTGTCCTGCGGGCACTCGGCTATATCGGCATTATCATCGCCCAGTTACTTGACCCACTCCAAAAAATACCCGAGCTGAAGGGCGTCCAGGCAGAAGAATTCGTGGATACGCCTGCCCCCGTAGCATCTGAGCAACCTAAGTCCGCGTCTCTCACCCCTGCCCCACTCACCCACGCTCAATCTGTCTCCGCTTTGCCGACTTCCGAGTCTGGAGTGCAAGTAGCAGTTCATCCGCATTCGACGCCTGCTGGTCACATCCACAAGAAACCTGCCAAAAAGCCTGCAAAGCGCATGCAAGCAGTCGGCTTTGCCAGCTTGCCAAACGTAGCCCAATTATTACTACCACTTAGCGCACTGGCGATCGCTGCACTCTACTGGCGCCGGGCGACAACTGGGCTGGAGCGGCACTACAAGCCAGTGGCTATCTCATTTGGACTATTGTTTCTGTACGAAACGCTGGCATTGACCAGCCTCTGGCAAGACAGTAGCAACCCGCAGGTCGCGGCACTGGTGGCAGCATTTGGGCCACTTTGGATCGTGCAGCAGCTTGTTCTACTGGCAGCCGTCATCGTACTCGGCCGATGGGTGTGGCAGTATTTAACTCGCCGTTTCCTATCGCAACTATTTATGATCTTCACCTCACTGACGCTGGCAATCTTCTTGCTCACAACAATCAGCTTTACCTTCTTGCTCGTAAGCAATATTCAGAAATCCAGCCTTGATAACCTCAAGACGGCCGCCGCCGTACTTGGCTATGCAATCGACGGCAAAAAAGCTGAGACGCTCGCCAATACACAATCAATCGCCGAAAATCCTGATATCGCCAGAGCCGTCAGTGCCAAAGACCACACTGCGCTGATCGGCCTCACCCAGTCCTTCCTTCGTGACAAAAAGCAGTCCTCACTGCTCATTACGAACGACAGCGGCCAGGTGCTGCTGCGTGCCGAGGATCCGGACCGCTATGGTGATTCGGTGTCGTCAGATACACTTGTGCGGCGGGCACTGATCGGCCAGCCCAGCTCGAGCGTCACCAGCCGCGAAGGCGTGCTGGCGCCAGTCATCTACATTAAGTCCACTATTCCGATCCGTGAGCCAGGTGGACGGGTTGTCGGTACCGCTACGGCTAGCCTGGTTGCCGACAATGCCTTTGTCGATGGCATCAAGCGCTCGACAGGGCTCGATAGTGCTATATACGCCGGCAGCATCCGTTCAGCAACGACGTTCGTCGCGCCAGACGGCGTGTCGCGCTGGATCGGTGTCAAAGAAACCAGCAGCGAAGTACAAAATACTGTTCTCAAACAACGACGCACCTTCCAGGGGCCGATCGAAGTACAAAACCGGGGTTACCTCGCCGTGTACGCTCCGCTCAAAGACATCGACAACACCGTCATTGGTATGTTGTTTATCGGCCAGCCGAAGTCAAATATACTGCAAGCCGCCGGACGATCCATAGAACTTACCTTCGCAGTCACGGCACTTTTGCTGATTCTATCTATTATTCCTGCCTACCTCATCGCGAAATACCTGGCATATCAGCTGGAATAACAAGACATATCTTCAAATAAACGCCGGGTAGGCATAAATAGTTCCTGCAGCATGCATATGGTAGGATATAAGCACTAGCACTTCGACAAGACAATCATTATGAATACAGAGACCGCTAGTCAAATCGCCGAAAAGGAGCAGTCGAGAGATACGACTAGTCAGTTTAATGCAGCCAGTCCCACTGATACGCCTGTTGAAGATCGTCCACCTCAAACAAAACGCATGCCGCGCAAAATATTTGCTGCTATTCTCTTTATTATTTTGTTGACTGGCATAGGAATATATTCGTTAAGCAACCGCACATCACCGCCATCGGCAACAACAGCTAACACACCAAAGCTATATCATGTTGGTATACTAAGTGCTCTCGATTTTTTTGCCCCAACGACTGAAGGCTTCAAGCAAAGAATGACTCAACTTGGATACATAGAAGGTAAAAACATTGTATACGACATACGCCGAGCCGACAGGCCTGTTGGGAATCAATCGATCATCAAAGATTTTGTTGACGCCAAAGTAGACCTTATATTAGCCTTTCCTACCGAGGCGGCAATAGAGGCCAAAGCCGGAACAAAAGGCACGAGCATTCCAGTCGTCTCTGGCAATACGATCATAGAAGGAAGCAGCCTGGTAGATAGCCTGCAGCGTCCCGGCGGCAATATTACCGGGGTTAGATTTCCTGCTCCTGAAATAGCATTAAAACGTCTTGAACTGATGCAGCAAATTGCACCAAAAGCCAAACGTCTAATGGTGCCGTACCTCAAAGATTATCCCTCGATATCTGCTGCATTTGCAGCCATCGAACCAGCAGCCGCCGCCGCCGGAATAAAGCTCATAAAAGTTCCTTTAAACACGACTGATCCTACCGATCTCAAAGCCTACCTTAGTTCGTTACCTGCTAAAGGAAACGTTGGATTTGATGGTATCTTATTTATACCAGAGCCAGTCGCCGCTCTCCCTTCTACGGTGGGAATACTATGCGACTATGCCGCAGTTCACTTACTGCCAGTAGGCGGTGGTGCACTAACGAGCACTGACCGTGGAGCCATTTTTACTATTGGGCCAAACTCATTTGAGGTCGGCAAACTTGCAGCACCATTAGCCGTCAAAATATTTACAGGTACCAAGGCCGGTGATATTCCGATTGTCAGTCCTGAAAATGAATTAAAGTTCAATATAAAAGCGGCTCAAAGGCTCGGGCTGACCATCGATGAAAGCCTGCTCAGTACCGCAACTAGTATAGTCCGCTAACGAGAAGTTAATTATGAAAAAACACAAATATACCCGCGGATTTAAAAGCCTGTCAGCTACCCTTGCCTTATCCTTTGTGATTTTAAGTCTTTGTACTCTATTGGTTGCCGGATGCATCAACACATACTTTGCCTATCGCTCTGAAAGCAGAGCGATTACCGATCGCCAGCAACTAGTCGCGGGTAGCGCCGCCCGTACCGTAAAGGGCTTTATGGATGACAAGCTTCTCGCAGCTAGCCTGTCAACAAAACTGTACAATCTATCATCTGGGAATACGCAATCCAGCCAACTAGCTCTCAGCAAGCTGCTCGGGATTGAGCCCGCATTTCGATACGTAAAAGTTGTAGATACAAACGGCGTACTAAAGCAACAGATTAGCCGTAACGCCAGCTTCAGTACGTCGACCTCAAACGACAGCAAAGCGTTGCTTGAGACAGTAAAGAGTGGCAAGAATTATATCGGGCCAGTCTACATAGATACCGTGACGAGCGAACCATTAGTAGAAATAGCGACGCCTATTCAAGATGTATTCAAAGACTACAAGGGTGCGCTTGTAGCTGAAGTAAATTTAAAATTTATGTGGGAACTTGTTGACAACATAAAAGTTGGTCAGCGCGGCCAAGCCTATGTGGTCAACAAAGACGGCAGCCTTATAGCCTACAAAGATACGAGCCGGGTACTCGCTCGCGAAAATCTCAAAAACCTAGAAGAGGTAGACGCATTTATACGCAATAAATCAATCCATGCCGCCGGTATATCGTACACAGCTACAGGTATCAACGGTGGCAAAGTCGTTGCCTCGCATGCCGCGCTTCGGTCGCCAGCTTGGGCAGTCATAGTTGAAATGCCGGTAAACGAAGCCTACGCGCCTATCATTCGTAATCTATATAACTCCTTATTAGTATTTCTGTTAAGCGCACTGGCAGCTACAGCTGCTGGCTACTACGTCTCCCGACGAATAACCCGGCCGCTCGTCGAACTCCAAAAAGCGACAGAGCAAATCGGCCAAGGCGATCTGGCCGTCCGCACAAATATTGCCGTTCGTAATGAAATTGGAGAATTAGCGCGCGCCTTTAACGCGATGGCGCAGGGCCTGCAGACATCCGGCCAGAAGCTCTATGATGAGCATGCCCGACTTAAAGCATCTATAGACAGCCTCGACGTAGGACTGCTGATGACATTTAAAGACGATCAGGCGATTTCATACAACACAGTAATGCCGAAAATTCTTGGACTTGGCATGACGCAGTCCGGCCGGCAAATTACGCTTCAGGCACTCAGGACAAAACTGCTGACCAAAGGATTCGACCTCATACAGTCGCTAGAGGCGTGTCAACAGACCGGTGAAAGCTTTGAGGTAGGAGAAATATCGTATGACGACCGTATACTTCGTATATTTGGTGCTCCGATAATGGGCAGTGACGATCGTATCATCGGAGCAATTGTCCTGCTGGACGACATCACTGAAGCCAAAGTACTGGAACGCAGCAAAGACGAATTCTTTTCAATCGCCTCTCACGAACTCCGAACTCCACTTACCAGTATTAAGGGCAACAGTAGTATGATCTTGGAGTACTACAAAGAAGCTCTTAAGGACGACCAGCTCAAAGAGATGGTGGACGATATGCATACCAGCAGTGTACGACTTATCGATATCGTAAACGACTTTTTGGACCTGTCACGGCTCGAACAGGGCAAAATTAGATTTAACTACGAAGCAACTCATATTGAGCCGGTAATCGAAAGTGTTGTGTACGAAATGCGTCCCGTGCTCGACGAAAAGAAGATATACCTCAAGCTCGACGAGCTTACCTTGAATACACTTCCACAAGTCTGGGTGGACAAAAACCGGCTCAAGCAAGTCGTCTACAATCTCGTTGGCAACGCGGCCAAATTTACCGATGAAGGCGGTATCATGATTACCGCTCGCTTAGACCGGGCCGCACAAGCTGTCAAAGTTCTCGTAAGCGACACGGGCCGGGGTATGACGATCGAATCACAAAAGTTGCTCTTCCATAAATTTCAGCAGGCCAGCAGCAGTTTACTGACCCGTGACACGACGCGCGGTACTGGTCTTGGACTATACATATCAAAGATGATCGTAGAGAATATGGGCGGTGCCATAGCTCTGGACGAATCTGTCGAAGGAAAGGGCACGACGTTCAGCTTCACGATACCACTAGCTACGCCCGAGCAACAGAACAATGCGGCGGCCAGCAGACACGATACAATCACAGACACAGCGACGGGGCTGACCGTACAAGACAAAAGCACTAAAACAGATCAAATATAATTATTTTGCTTGCTATCGGCTAGTGCTTGACTGTAGAATACAGACATATGACTAAAGTACTTATTATCGAAGACGATCCGTTGATGTCTCGTATGTATCAGAAAATCTTCACGTTTCAAAAATACGATGTAGAGCTAGCTGGCGACGGCGAAGAAGGACTCACAAAAGTCGCCGAGACAAAACCAACAGTCATTTTGCTCGATGTGATGATGCCCAAAATGAACGGTCTGCAAGTACTTGAGATACTCAAAGCTAATCCTGCTACCAAAGCCATACCGGTTATAATGCTGACAAACCTGGCCGGACAACAAGACGCAGAAACAGCCCTCATGAAAGGCGCCGTCAAATATATCGTCAAAAGCGAGCACGAGCCCAAAGAAATTGCTGACATGGTCGAAGAAGTTATTGCTGGTTATACCCGCAACGATATTCCATCGGTTGCATAGATTGTCCGTAAGCACCGGGTTACACATAGCGATGTATCTATTGTAGTTATCCCGTTATGACGCAGCCGGACCGATTGAGGCGTGCGCCTTCATTAGATCCCAGGGAAATTACATGTCAGACAGACAAGATCCCGCCAAGTGTGGCGACCAAACTAATTTCAATCTATACCGTCAAAATTTCGAAAACGACGGGCGGTACCAAAGCATCGAAGCCGAAGGGATATTTGATGAAAATGCTTTTGGCCGGGCGCTGCATGATCCGCGATCGGTGATACTGGAATCCCGGTCTGATAATGCGATCCGGCGCACGCCGCTACTAACACCCTTGGAACTGCTCGATTGGTACAACCTCGATTACCATCAGAGATACGCAGGCACAGACGTACCACTCGTATATTACGGCCATGTATCTGCCCTGTACGAACAGCACGCCGGTCCGTACACTCAAGCCATGCAATCCGGTCTCCGGCGGTTAGCCGATCAAAGGGGAGTTATCGTAGTCGAACACACAGACCATGAAGCACCAATAATCAACCGTCAGCTTGGCGCTTTAGCCTCCGATCTCGCCATTACGCTGACGCCCGTCGAAGGCCCAGAGGGAGAGATTACGCCACATTATCATTATGCAAGTTTTGCGCGGCCACAGGAGCAGACTACATCATCCCAAAGCCTGTCGCTCTACGATGCGTATGCAGCCGGCATAAGAGAAAATGTATTTAGCGAGAATGACGCAGTCGTTGCACCTAGCCTTTCCCTGGCAGATATCGAACAACTCTGGAGCTTTTATAAACCAGTGTTTGATGGCTTGTCACATGACGATCCGGTTCAAGCCGGCTTTGATGAACATGATTTCAAAGCACTCATGCAATCTCCGAAATGTATCAAGTTTTTATATAAAGAACAGCAAGACATTATTAATCTATGTCTGTTCATCGATATAAGAAATTGTTCTTGGATGAACCAATTTTATTATAAACAGCATTTCAGCGAACAATACGATGCGGGTCTCGTGTACTGTTCGCCGGGCATCATAGCCAACCCGCACCGAGCCCGCGGATCGACCAGCATGCACACCATCGGTATGATGGGCCGGGTTATTAGGCGGGCCGGCATAGAACCAGTCATAACATTTGCCTGTGACACTGAAAGCAACAAAAAGGTGCCACGCATATCACAAATGGCATTTCAGCGCGTTGGCATTGATACTGATTTTGCCCGTCCTGTCGGGCACCAGCTTTTTCGTATGCTAAGAGTATCAGTCAGCTAGCGAGAATCAGTTATCGTGTATTTCTTTAGCTGGCTGATTGGGTTAAATTGCTGTTTCATGCGACGCAGTCCACCAATCCCTAAATCCTGCTCAATATTCATCAAACTGCCGCCATCTTGAACAAGTCTTTCGGCTACTTGATGCATTAAATACCGGTATATTCCGCGATAATGCGTATCAGCTTTCCAAAAATGCCCAGTGTACCACTCTTGATCAATTCTTTCGCTGATCATAAATGCTTTCAAATTACCGTCAATGGTAAGTCCGTACGCCGAAAGCATCGACAGGTCAGCCGCCGAGAACAAGCGCCCCAATGCCATCAGTTCGCTTTCGGCTCTATTCTCATGGTCATTATCTAGTTTCGTCTTTTCGCGGTTCAAGAACACTTTGAATACATCGCCTTGCGTACCTGGATCGGTCAAATCAAGCTCGCTAAACAAGGTTGCTTGGCCATGCCTGGTATAAAAATGATTGATTTCGTGACGCATATGTCGAAAAGATGAACCATGCTTCCGAACGATGTCAGTTAAGGAAATAACATAATCGTGGCCATCAACATCCTCTGCCAGGCTATATTCAGTAGAATTGGCTAACGCCAGTGTACCAACGGCAGGCACCAATCGAAGTTCCCGCGTTGGCGTACAGCGTTCCGCCTCATTCAGCAATATTTCTACTGTAGCATCGACTTGAGTATCTCCTAGATAGGAATAAAACTCAGAGCCATTCAAATAATCAGGAAACCTGGCGACGAGATTTCCATTGAGCAGTGCCACCCGCGCACCGCCCGTAACATCCCAGCTGACCATATTCGTATAATTGAAATCGGAGTACGGCTCGTACCGCGCAGTATAGGCCAGCAATTGATCCCTAATAGAAATATCCACCGGACTATAGTCCGGGAATTGAGCAATTTCACCCATCATTCTCATCCTTATGTGTTTTTATGTACTGTTCATATTCTAACATCAACCATAAGCATTTTATGTGCACTTGTTATTGATTGGGGATTGCTAAGCACCGTGATATAGTCAAGATAACACTTATGCTTTATACATGGCTTTCATACTCAATACCTATCATCGGACTTTTTGTTATTGGGTTAGTGACAGTACTAAAGGATTCCCGGCAGCTTGTAAACAGACTGTTTTTTCTACTATCTACCGTGATTGCCCTCTGGCTGTGTGCGCTATTCATTGCGGATCTTGCGGCTGACACTACAATCAGTCTGTGGTCTGTTCGTACAGCAACATTCGTAGGCACACTTATGGCACCGCTACTACTATATCTCGGCAACGCCTTCCCCGTTCAGACTAGCAAGCCGTCCAATCTTTTGTTTGCGTTTGCAGTTATACCAAGCGCGCTATTCCTGTCGGCGGCCTATACACCGCTTCTTGTCCCAGGTATTACTATCGAAGGTCATAGTGCACAGCCTAATGACCTCGGACTGCTGTACACATTGCAGAGTCTATATATAGCAGGAAGCTTCATCGCATGTATTGTTATGATGCTCCGCAAGCGCAAGCACGTAAACTCGCGGCAGCGGGCACAGATCATGTTGTTTATGACCGGTTTACTCATTGGCTTACTAGTAAATGTCGTCACTGGAATATTTTTGACGATGCTAAACCAGTCAACGAATTTTTCAAACCTGGCGGGCGCATTATCGTTCTTTGCGTTAGTCGCAACTACTTCGTACGCAATTGTGAGGTATCGGCTGTTCGACATTCGGCTCGCCATAACCCGGGTGATTGGATATTCGATTACAATTGGCGTTGTAGCGGCATTTTATTCGCTGCTGATTGTTCTCATTGGCACGAAGCTTACGTCATTCAATGATATTGACGCTAAGGATCTTACAGTATTACTGTTGCCGACTATATTTATAGCTCTGACATTTCACTATGTAGAACGGTTTGTAGCCAAGCACACACAGCGTCTCTTTTACCGCGACGCCTACAACGAGCGTGAAGTTTTGGACAAATTATCAGACGCGCTCATCACCGAAAACGACATCAATACTATCATGGAGCAAAGTCTCACGGTGCTCGGAGATGCCCTAAAGCCGCGCACGGCTTATCTCGCAGTGCTTAATGCCTCAGGAACTGTCTATCACCAGGCAGCCCGAGGAAGCGAAGAGCCGGTATCAATCAATGCTTTACTTGGCCAGCTCAAGCACGAAAAACAAATGCTTATCGACATTCACGAAAACCCGACAAGCAGCATCGCGCGCATAATGGCCCAAGGTGACGCCGAGATACTACTTCGTCTCGGTACGCCAGATAAGCCCGCAGGATTACTCTTGCTCGGTACGAAGCAAAACGGCAGCATGTACACCACCCAGGACGTAGCATTGCTGCGTATATGCGCAAAAAGCCTAAGCCTGTCACTCGAAAATGCCAAAAAATTTGAACAGATCCTACACTTCGCCGACACCATGCACTCTGAAGTAAAACGGGCAACGTCACGGCTCCGCAAGGCTAACAAAGAGCTCAAAACCCTGGACGCGCTCAAGGATGACTTTATTGCGACAGCGTCGCATCAGCTGCGCACCCCTGCCGCCTCCGTACACGACGCACTCCGCATGCTCAACCATCCGATGATCACAAAAAAGGATCGTGACGAGCTAATAGAAATGGCGGAAGCTAGCAGTGAACATCTGGTTACTGTCGTACGGACCATGCTCAACATGGCACGTCTCCAAGCCGGCCATTTTACAATCGACAAGAGCAATACCGACCTCGTATTACTCACCGAAAGAGTCATCGATCAGGTCGAGGTACTGGCATCACGGAAGAATAGTCGTATCACACTGCTCAAGCCAGATCACCCCGTCCGTCTTAATGTCGATGTCGCCAAAATAAATGAAGCACTGTCAAACTACATCGAAAACGCCATCAAGTACAGTCCGGAACATAGCACGGTCACTGTCGATCTGGCTGTGACGGCCGATAAAATCATCTTCGAAATAACTGACCAGGGTATGGGCGTACCTTTAGCGGAGCAGCCGAATCTGTTTGGTAAATTCTATCGAGCCACGAATGCCCGCCAGGAACAGCCGGACGGCAATGGCATTGGTCTCTACGTCGTCAAATCAATTGCAGAAGGACATGGCGGTGAAGCATACTACCGTCCAGCCACGGAGCAAGGCAGCGTCTTTGGCTTCTGGTTGCCCGTCACATCAATCAAAACATAGAAGTAGTACGTGTAGGGCGCATCACTTCCCGGCCCGGCACACGTTCATAGCTCACGTAATATACGCAGTTATCTGCCGTTACCGGCCTGGCTTATCCGACAACTTATCGTTGTGGTACGCCATAATATCACCAGGCTGACAGTCCAGTGCGCGGCAGATCGCCTCCAGCGTTGATAGGCGCACCGCTTTTGCCTTGCCGTTTTTCAGAATAGAGAGATTCGCCATAGTGATGCCGACCTTTTCCGTGAGTTCAGTCACACTCATTTTGCGACGCGCTAACATAACATCAATAGTAATTATTATCGCCATAGTACTAGCCTCAAACCGTTAAATCATTTTCGCGCTTGATATCGACAGCATGCTGCACAAGCCTCTGCAGAACGCCCGCGAAGATTGCCATGACAAGCGACGCGCCAATTATGACGAACCCTACTGCCGCTACCCCGGGTGCGTCATCCCGGTCTGCTACATAAAATATATACGGCATACCCGCCGCGTATAAAGCACTGATAGCACCAGCGCTGTATTTGATGTATTTTACCGCCCTGACGGATAGAGTCGAAAAAGCCAGATTGCGATCTATGTAGCCAAGGAGTTTGAGGGCTTGATAGAGAGCGAAGAAAAGAGGTATAGCCGATACATACATGCCGACGAAGATCGGGCCGTAATCGAAATCACCCCGCAACTCCGCGCCGATTAAACGTGGCAATACGAAAACACAAATCGCCAGCACGATGAGACCGATGGCCGCGATAACTGCTTTTAATATCAATGTTGAGCTGCGTTGCATATGGTATCTCGATTAATTTATTCTTGTATTATAGCAAACTATTTATCGTTTTGCAATATATTTTTATTGTTAATACTATATAACGGTACTGTAAATAACAGTTTATGCTGTTTAAAAGCGGTGCAATGCACGTAGCCTGCGGTGGTATATTTCTACGACATACCGCGGCGTCAGACATAATTGGTCTATAATGATATTCAGGAGGAAATATATATGAAATGTCCAATAGACCAAACTGAACTCAATATGACCGATCGTCAAGGCATAGAAATAGATTATTGCCCGCAGTGCCGGGGTGTCTGGCTCGACCGCGGCGAACTTGACAAAATCATCGAACGTAGCGACGCGTCACCTGCCCCGACGCCCCCACCGTCAACACGCCCGTACACTCCAGAGCCGGCGCAGTATGAGCAACAGCGCCACTATGAGCCGTCAAAGCCCGATTACCACCACGACCAGCACAATACACATCGAAAGCACAAGAAAGAAGGCTTCCTGGGTGATTTGTTTGATTTCTAGATGCAGCCGTTCATGATTGACATGACGCTATCGGATATATACGACATCATCATTTGGCTCGTCCCGTAAGCCATGCCGTTAATATATCGAACTATTGCGCTATTGCTTACTATGAAGTAGAATTGTATTCAAACAAGCTGTATTATGAGCAAAACGACACCAAATTCCCGATTTGCATTATTGCACAGACACATCTTGCTTTTTTTAGTGGCTACTACGTTTGTCGCGGTTGGTATTGCAGCTGCATTGTCGATTCGAGCTGCTACCCCATTCATATCGGCAGAACCGGAAAATGGAACCATCAGCTCTGATGCCGGTTCCATAATATCAGACGTAACAGCTTCAGCAGGAAAAGCTGTCAACTTTGCTGCCGCAGTTACACCGCCTCCGCCAACGGGCATCCATCGTTTCCCGTACAGCTTCGGTGACACCCAGTTTTTCACGAACATGACAGCATCGTCACCTATCCGGCTCGGCTGTGAAACCCGCTCTAATCTAACGATCACTACTCATGCTGAGCCGGCATCTGTCAACAACAACTGTGGCAGTGGCACGAGTACTATCAACCGTGTTCGTCTTGGTGCAGACGTCAATGGTGGCGTCCGGGAAGGTTACCGCTGTAACGGTTCCGGTACTATGGTTATCCAGAATAGCTGGCTCGAGGCACAAGGAATAGGCGATGATCACGCCGATGTCATCCAATGCTATAATCCGAACAATTCACCAACCGCGACAATGCGGGTCAGCAACACCACGATTCGGGGTTATAACAGTTCAGCTACAGCCGGCTTATTTGTAGCCGATAGCTACGCTGCCGATGTCTATTTGTCAGACGTGTTGTTCTGGGGTGCGCCGTATGGTCTTAGGATTCACACCGATGGCCGACCTGGCAAGCTGTACATGAACAATATCTGTTTCTATGGGACAAGCTATGCAGACCATTCATTCCGGACTGGTCCGATGCTGCTGAGTCCATACACGCCGAGCATTATGGAATGGAACAACGTCAACTGGTGTACCATCAGCAATGGTAATCTCGTTGTACATGGTTCTATCCCGCGA